>DATNFA010000061.1:0-82489 GCA_035606615.1 Steroidobacteraceae bacterium | reverse complement strand
CACGCGCCCTTGTTCGACCTCCACGACGCCGACGACCGGCACCGCGCCGTGATGGCCGCGATAGACGAAGTCGTCGACGCGCTCGATGAACACGACACCGTCGGCGACGCCGAGGTGGCGGATGCGCAGCTCGATCTTCGATATGTCCTTCGCCAGGGTGCCGATGCGCTGCTTGATCGCCTCGCGTCCGACCGTCGGCTCGGACAGCATCATGCTCTGCAGGACGCCATCTGCCGCGAACAGCTCGTACACCTGTTGCCAGTTGCGCGTGTTCCACGCTTCGATCATTTGTCGCACGGTCGCGAGCTTCTGCGCGTCCGTATCGGCCGCCGCGGGCAGCGCCGCGACGGTGAGCAGAATGGCGCAGGCTGCTGCAAGAAATCGCGGTCTCATCGTGTGAGCTCCCCCAGAAAATTCTCTCGCCAGTCTATCCGAATCCCCGCCCACAAGCTTGCATAACGAGACTATGGGCGCCTACAATCCGTCATGCGAATCGAGAAGCTCCCGCGTATCGTGACCACGCTGCGGGATCGCGAGCACCCTTACCTGACGGGTGCCTGGACGCCGCAGCACGAGGAAGTCACGGCGCACGACCTGCCGGTGCTGGAAGGCACCGTGCCCGCCGACCTCGACGGCGTCTACCTGCGCAACACCGAGAACCAGATTCACGAGCCGCTCGGCCGCTATCACCCGTTCGACGGCGACGCGATGATCCATCAGCTGGACTTTCGCCGCGGCCAGGTCAGCTATCGCAATCGTTTCGTGCGCACGCGCTGCCTCGCGGCGGAGCAGGAGGCCGGCGGCTCGCTGTGGGGCGGGCTCATGGATCCGCCGGGCACCTCGCTGCGTCCCGGATTCGGCGCGCACGGCGGCTTGAAGGATTCGTCGAGCACTGACATCACGGTGCACGCAGGCGTCGCGGTGTCGACGTTCTATCAGTGCGGCGAGGCGTACTGCCTCGATCCCGAGACGCTCGACACGCTCGGTGTTGCGAGCTGGGGGCCGCTCGAAGGCGTGTCGGCGCACGTGAAAGTGGATCCCAACACCGGCGAGCTGATGTTCTTCAACTATTCGAAGCAGGCGCCGTACATGCATTACGGCGTCGTCGATCGCAATGGACGGCGCACGACGTACGTGCCGATTCCGCTGCCCGGCCCGCGCTTGCCGCACGACATGGCGATCACTGCGCGGCATTCGATCCTGAACGATCTGCCGGCCTTCTGGGACCGCGACCTGCTCGCGCAGAACGTGCACGCAGTGCGCATGCACGATCTGCCGTCACGCTTCGGCGTGATTCCGCGGCATGGCCGCACCGAGCAACTGCGCTGGTTCGAAGCTGCGCCGACTTACGTCCTGCATTTCCTCAACGCGTACGAGCAGGGCGACGAGATCGTGATGGACGGCTACTTCCAGGAGAATCCGACGCCGCGCCCGAGCAAGGATGCAGCATCGAGCTACGCGCACATGATGTCGTACCTCGACGAGCACAGCTTCCGCTCGCGGCTGCATCGCTGGCGTTTCGATCTGCGCACCGGCCGCACGCGCGAAGAGCCGCTCGACGACCGCATCCTCGAGTTCGGCATGATCAACCAGCAGTACACCGGCGTGCCGAACCGCTACGTCTACAGCTCGAAGTCGAAGCCCGGCTGGTTCCTGTTCGTCGGCTTCGTCAAGCACGACCTGCAGACCGGCCAGTCGTGGGAGCTCGATCTCGGTGCGAACCGTTACGCGAGCGAGGCGCCATTCGCGCCACGCATTGGCGCGCGCGACGAGGACGACGGCTACATCGTCAGCTTCGTGACGGATGAAAACACCGGAACGTCGGAATGCATCGTCATCGATGCCAAGCGATTCTCCGACGGACCGGTGTGTCGCATTGGACTACCGCACAAGATCAGCAGCGGCACGCACGCCCACTGGGCCGCGCGGCCGCTTCGCTAACTTCCTAGCTGCAGATCACTTGTTGGGTCCGTTGTGCGCGTCGCAGCGCACTTCCTTGTGCCAATTCACGAACGTGCCGGTCGGGCTCTCTTTCCACGCCCAGACGTGCAGCGTGTAGAACGGCGGCAGCCCGAAGCGGTTCGGCGAGTCGAAATAGTGGAAGATCTGGCCGTCCAGCTCGGGCGCCTGCGCGTGGGTCTTGTCCCAGGTCGCAGCGTCGACGATATAGTCGGCGCCGGTGATCTTCGGGCCTGACGGCGTCGGCTCGTAGAGCAGGATTTCCGGCTCTTCGGGGATGACCTGGTCGTCGAATATCCCCTTCTCCGGATCAATCAGGTACCGATCCAGATGCACGTAGTGCAGGCCCATCGCGCCGGAATCGTCGTCGCTGACGCAGCCGAACAACAGCTGATAGCCGTCGTCCGTCGCGCGTGAGACGGGCTGGTTGACGTACTGGGCGGTCACTCGCTTGACGATCTTGACCAGATCGTTGCGGTTACGCTGGCTGTTGAGCTGCTGGGTCGATGCCTGCGCGTGAGCGTCGCCATCGTGAGCTTGCGGTGCCGGGGCGGCCGCCAGAGCCAGCGTGCCGAGCGCGGCGCACGCCAGGTAAAGAGTCGATCGATCTTTCATGAGCCAAGTCTCCTACTGGGTTCAAGACGAGGCTCATACGCTAGAGGACCCGAGTCGACGGGTCCTGGGCGAGTTCCGGGATTGTCCCGAGATTTGGTCAGGCTGAAGCCAGACCGAGGAAAACGTTCGTTACTGCGCGGCGCCTTTGCGGTACTTGCCGTACAGCAGCTCCTCCACGAACTCGACGCACTTGAAGTCCAGCAGCTGCATGTTCTTATCGAGCCGGCGATACAACGGCATGCTGATCTTCCACGGCCGCGTGAAGACATCCGGATCCGTGATCGTCGCCTGGTACAGAAGTACATTGACGCCGGCCGGCGTATAGCGTTCCTGCACCTGCAGGTTGGGTCCGTGGAAATTGCCGGCGCTGTCGAGCCAGCTGTCCGGCATCTGCCCGGTGACGTCGATCACCAGCGTGTCGCCTTCCCAGCGGCCGAGGTTGTAACCCATCCATGAATCGACCTGCGCTCGCGAGCCGGGTCGATTCATATAAACGATGCGATCCGCGCCCGCGAACTCGTAGGTGATCAGCATCGTGTTGGGCTCCTGCACGATCTGGAACGGATGCGGCAGGTAGGTGGCGCGCGGCACGCCCGGCAAGTAGCACTTCACGAGCGGATCGCGCTCGAGCCAGTTCGCCTTGTTGTCGGCGCGCTGCTTGGCAGCTTCGGGCTTGTAAGGAATGCGGCCGCCTTCGACGACGCCCAAGCCGCCCGGGATCGCGCCGAGCGCGCCCAGCGCCGTCACCGGTCCGGCGGCGGCGTTATGCGGCTCGAGATTCCAGTGCGCCGAGCCCATCGTCTGCCAGATGCCATTGAGATCCGGCTTGCCGTCGGGCGTGCGTGCAATTTTGTCTGCCGCGTGAGCGGCGTTTGCCAGCGCCAGTCCGGCCAACGAAATCCCGACTAGGGAAATCCATGCGACGAGCTTCATTTCGGTGTGCCGCCTTGTTTCGCAGTGGCTTCGTGCTCGTCCTGGCGCGCACCGGAGAGAATGTTCGGCAGGCCGTAGTTGCCTTCGTGGCAGGCGTATTCGTAGAGATCGCCGTCGGCACGCACCATCGGGATCAGCGCCGTGAACGGTTTCGTGTACGTCTTCGGATCGTCGATCGTGAATTGATAATCGACGCGGTTGGGCCCGACGCGCGTGAAGCGCTCGGTCAAGTGCAGGTCCTTGCCGGCGCCGGCGCCGCGGAAACTCGTGGTCTTGTCGGTGAAGTTGCGCGTCTCGACGACGAGCGTGTCGCCTTCCCAACGACCGCGCGAGTCGCCCGACCATTGCGTGAGCGCGGGATCGAGCGGCGGCCGGCCGTCGAGCGGCACGATGCGCGCGTCGTGGATCATCTCGGTCATGATCACGGCGTGCGTCCCGGTCTGGAAGATCTGCACGATGTTGTTGTACAGGCTGGGCACGAACGGCGGGCCGGAGCTGTAACCCATCAAGCAGCGCTCGGAGAGTCCGCGACTTTCCGGGCCATCCTTGTTGATGCCGCCGACCCGGAAGCGCACGGGCAGCGTGCCGTTGGTGTCCGGGCCGAGGCCGCCGTTCTCGACTTTCACGCCGGGCTGCACGGGCGGCATGCGACCGTCCGGCGGATCGATGACGAGCGACGTGCGCAGGTTCGCGCCTTGGCCGAAGTAATCCATCCAGAACTGGTTGTAGCCGCCGGTCGGGTCGATCGGCGTGCCCGCGTCGCCAGCTTCGAGTTGCGCAGAGCGGTCGCGAATCTGCTTGCTGATCGCGGCCGCTTCCTCGGGCGTCAGGAACTCACGATCCTTGTACTGCGCCGGACGCTCGAACGGCGTATCGGAGCCGTAGTTCCAGACGCCGCGCAGATCGGGTTGGCCCGATTCGGTTCGCGGGACGACGTATTTCTTGGCGGAGGGCTTGGCGGGCTCAGTCGCGTGTGCGGGGACGCCGAGAGCTGCGATCACGCCGATGGCCAGCAGGGTGCGCATGGTCGATCTCCCTGTCGATTGAGCTGATCACACTACTGAAATGCTGAAGACGGGCGCGCCGCGATCTGCGACGGGCTCAGCCCGAGCACGCGCCGCATGCAGCGCGCCATGTGGCTCGGATGCGTGAACCCTGCTTCCAGCGCGATGTCGGTGCGGCTCTGCTTGCCTTCCATCAAGCGCAGACGTGCGCGCTCGACGCGGCGCTCGAGGACGAAACGGTGCACGGGTACGCCCACTGCTTGCTTGAACAGCGGTTTGAAGTGCGACACGCTGAATCCGGCCACTGTCGCCAACTCGACGAGGGTCAGGTCTTGGTCGAGATGCGCTTCGATGTACTCGATCACTCGGCGCAGCCGCCACGCGGGCAAAGAGCGGCTGCGATCGGCGGGAGGTGGCTTCGCCGGCGATTGCAGAGCGAGCAGGCGGATCGCTAGCGCGGAGCCAAGGCTGTCGGCAAACAGTCGTCCACCCGGATGACCGTCATGGTGTTCGGCTTGCATCATCCAACCGATGCGCTCGATCTGCGCATCGCGGATGTGAATCGCCTGCGCGAGATCGGGTCGTCCAGCGCCCATCGTCTCTGCAGTCTCCTGCCACAGCGAAGGCGACAGGCTCAGTAAGAGCGAGACCGCGGGCCGCGACACGATCCAGCGGGTGGTCGACTCCGCGGGCACGACGCAGAACTGGCCATGGAGACGAACCGTGCGACGCTCGTAGCTGCCGGCGCGATAGGACACGGGGACCGGATCGCCGAGGTGCAGGCAAAGCACGTGACGATCGCTGATCGGCGAATCGAACAGGCCGACCGGAACGGGCGAAGTACGGGTCTCTAGCAGCATCGGCATATCCTCGCCGTCCGCGGCAATCCGGGCAAGCAGCAAGAATCATCCACCTGTGCTCGACTGCCAGCCGTGCGCGCTCGCGACTACCCTTGGCCTGCCGGCAGGCTAGCCCAAATGAGACGCAGACAATTTTTGCAGCTTACCGGCGCCGCGCTTGCGGCCGGCCTCACGAGTGCCGCGGCCGATACATCGCAGCCATTGGACGCGGCCGCATTCCGCGCCATGCGGCGCTTCGCCGACCTGCGCTTCGGCAGGATCGCTTATGTCGAACGCGGCTCCGGCCAGGCTGCGCTGTTCCTGCATGGCGCGCCGCTCAACGGCTTCCAGTGGCGCGGCGCCATCGAGCGGCTCTCGCCACAGCGACGCTGCATCGCGCCCGATTTCATGGGGCTCGGGTATTCCGAGATTCCCGAGCATCAATCGCTGGCAGCCGACGCGCAGGTATCGATGCTCGCTGCATTTCTCGACGCACTCGCGATCCGCAAGGTCGACGTCGTCGCGAGCGACAGCGGCGGTGCGGTCGCACAGCTCTTCGTTGCCCACCATCCCAAACGCGTCCGGACGCTATTGCTGAGCAACTGCGACGTCGAGCCTGACAGCCCGCCGCCCAAAGTGAAGCCGGTGATCGAGATGGCACGCGCCGGGACGCTGGCGGAAGCAACAGCAAAATGGCTCACCGACAAGGCGCTCGCACGTTCGACGTTCGGTGCGGCCGTATTCCGCGATCCGAGCCGCTTTGCCGACGAGACGATCGAGTACTACGTCACGCCGCTCGTGAGCACGGCGCTGCGCCGGGAGCAGTATCACGCATATCACGTGGCGTTGGAGCCGAACCCGCTCGCGGGCATCGAGGCGTCGCTCAAGCGCAGCTCGGTTCCTGTGCGAATCGTATGGGGCGCGGCCGATGACATCTTCGCGCAAGAGGATGCGGACTATCTCGACCGCACGTTCCCGAGCTCGCGCGGCATTCGGCGCGTGCCGGAAGCGAAGCTGTTTTTCCAGGAAGAGTTCCCGGACGTCATTGCCGAGGAAGCGCAGCGGCTGTGGCGCGAAGGATGACTATTTTTCCGGTACGCGCGTGAGCTGCGTATAGGCGAGGCGCCAGCGACCTTCCAGCTTCGTCCAGACATGCGCGATGCGCAGCAGGCGAGCCTGATGCTCGCCCTGCAACGTCCAGCTCAGATGCACCTGGCCTGCGACCAGTGCGGTATTGCCCCAGAGCCTTCGCACTGGCTGTTCGAGCACGTACGGATCGAGCTTGAATCCCGGCACCTTGAAGTCTTCGAGATACGATTGCTTGTCCTGCAGCGTCGAGTCGGAGTTGACCAGCGTGTAGTCGTCACAGACCAGCTGTGCGAGTGCTGCGACGTCGTTGTGAACGGTCGCTCGATCATAAGCGCGCACGGCGTCGTCGAGATCGGATGCCGCGGCGCGCGCTTGCCAACTGACGAGCGTCGGCGCCGCAGCGGCAGCACTCAGGAGAGCTCTTCGCGTCAGACTCATGCGCTCATGCTAGCTGCTGCATGACGCGCGGCTAGATCCACTTAGCGCCCGACTATGCGGCCACTCAGTGGACTCGTTCGGGCAGGCGATCCATGCGACGCAGCTGTGGAAACCACCACGCCCAGGTTGCGGCCACGAGCATGGTCGCGACGCCGCCGAGCACGACTGCGCGCACCGTGCCGAACCATGCAGCAGTGATGCCCGATTCGAATTCGCCGAGCTCGTTCGATGCGCCAATGAACACCGCATTCACTGCGCTGACGCGGCCGCGGATTTCATCGGGAGTTTCGAGCTGCACCAGCAGATGACGCAGGTAGACGCTGACCATGTCGCCGGCACCGAGCAATATCAGCGCGATCACCGAGACCACGATGTTGGTCGACAGTCCGAACACGACAGTCGCAGCACCGAACACGGCGACGCCAGCAAATAACCAAGGTCCGACGCGCCGATCCAATGGAGTGATGCTCAAGGCGAGCGCGCACACCGCGGCACCGAAGCCTGGCGCGGTGCGCAGGACGCCGAGTCCGACCGAGGTCGTGTGCAGGATGTCGCGTGCGTAGATCGGTAGCAGGGCGGTGGCTCCGCCGAACAACACGGCAAACAGATCGAGCGAGATCGCGCCGAGCACTGTCGGCTTCGAGCGAACGAACGTCAAACCGGAGAGCAGGGAGCGTAGTGTCACTCCAGGCTGAGCGCTCACGTTCCTGGCGCCGATGCGCACTCTCATCATGAGCAACGTGGAAATCGCTAGCAGCGTCGCCACCGTCCCGAACACGACGCCGGCACCCGCGAGGTAGAGCAGGCCGCCCAGCGTCGGACCGGCGATCGTGCAGACCTGGAACACGGTCGAGTTGACCGCGGTGGCTTTCGCGAACAGCTCCGGCCGCACCAGATTGGGCACCAATGCCTGTGCAGACGGCATGGCGAACGCGCGCGTCACGCCGAACAATGTCATCACCGCGAACACCGGACCGACTGCGCGCACGTCGAAGATCGAGAACGTGAGCAACGCGACGGCGCTCAGCATGTTGAGGAAGTAGCAGCTCGTGAGGATTTTGCCTCGATCGTAGTGATCCGCGGCATGGCCGGCGGGCAGGATCAGCAGAATGAACGGCAGGAATTGCGACAGCCCGATCAGGCCGAGGTCGAGCGGGTCCGAAGTCGCCGCGTAGACCTGCCAGCCGACTGCGACGGTCTGCATCTGCACGGCGAGCGTGCCGAAGCAGCGAGCCATGAGATAGCGAATGAACGCGGGCTCGGTTGCGAGACGGGGTGGAGGAGACGGCGGCCTGGTGGTCACTTGCTCCTATTCTAGCCATCGAGCAGCACGCGCTGCGTGGCCTGGAGCTCGAGTGTCGCAAGTTATTGCCAGCAGCCGACGATCACGGCACGATTCGCTGCCGTGAGCGCGTCGGACCCCATCAGCGAGAGCGAGACCCCTGGTAGTGGCAGCCATTCGACCCTGGGCGAGCTGCTCTACGCTGACAAGACAAGAACTCGCGTCAGCGAGGACGAGTGGATCGGCATCGTTCGGGCCGTCGCGGCCGGCGACCAGTCGGCGTTGTGGGCGCTGTACGACCGCACACATCGGCTCGTCTTCACGCTCATGATGCGTATCTCCGGCAACCGTGCGACCGCGGAGGAGCTGACCCTCGAGGTATTTCACGACGTCTGGCGACAGGCGTCGCAATACGACCCTGCAAATGGGTCGGTGATCGGCTGGATCCTGAATCAGGCCCGTTCCACGGCCATCGATCGGCTGCGCTTCGCGCAGCGCCAGAAGCCGGAGTCCGCAATGTCTGTGGACGACTCCGGGAAGCTCCTCGAAGCCAGGGACCGTAGTCGCACGCTGACAAGTGCGCTCGCATTATTGTCGCCGGAGGAACGACAAGCCATCGAGACTGCTTTCTTCTTTGAGGCCAGCTACACGGAAGTAGCGGCACGGCTCAACCAGCCGCTCGGAACGATCAAGATTCGAATTCGTTCCGGTTTGATCAAGCTCAGGCGCGCGCTGAGCGCAGGAGATAGTACTTGAGGCCGGCGTTGGACATGAATCCGTGCGAGCAGGCGCAGCTGGTGTCGGTGTACGCCCTGCGCGCGTTGCCCGCCACGGAAGCCGCGGCCGTCGAGGCACACGTCGCCGGTTGTTCGCGATGTCGACGCGACCTGGAGACGCTGCGTCCCGTCGTCGCCAGGTTCGCAGGGTGGCCGATCGATGTGCTGCGTCCAGGTCCATCCCTGTGGGATCGTCTGGTCGAGCGTATCGGAGCCAGCGAGCAGCAACCCGCAACCGAGTGCGAGCCGCAGCGACCGGAACCCCAATGGGAAGAAGTCGCCCTGGGCATTCACTGCAAACTGCTCGCGAGCAATTGGGCACAGGATCGCGTGAGCATGCTGGTCAGGCTGGCGCCCGGCATCGAGTACCCGCCGCACACTCACGCGGGAACGGAAGAGCTCCATCTGCTGCATGGCGAGCTGTGGATAGACAAGCGCAAGCTCTATCCGGGCGACTACAACCGGGCAGAGTCAGGCTCGGTCGATCAGCGCGTGTGGAGCGAAACCGGCTGCACCTGCGTGTTGATCACTTCGCCGTCGGATGTGCTTCGCTGAGCTGATCAAGAAGTTCGGCCACGTGTGCCTTAAGTGCGCTTCGCGCAGCATCGTAGCTCGTGCTCGCCGGCGGCACGTCGTCCCAGCGTTCGATCAGCTGCTCCCCCGCTTTCGTGGGTATCTGCGTGCCGATTGCTATGACTCGCGCGGCATCGACGAGGTCGGCGCTCGCGACTTTCGACGGATGGAAGTGACTCACATCGATGCCGTCGGCGCGCAGTCCGGCTGCGATCGGCTTCGGCACAGTGGTGGAATCCAGCGCGACTCCGCGCGAGACGGCATTGAAGGGCAAGCCACGCTGCGCCGCCAGCTGATTGAAGTATGACGCAGCCATGAGACTCTTCACGTTGCCGTGCTCACAGACGAAGACGACTCTCCTGGCCGGGTTGTCGGCCGCAAGCGTGATGCTGCAGACGATTGCGAGTATCGCGGCGCTGAGCGCGAGAGCTCTCACGCCGGTCGCGCGCCGAATCGCTTGTCGACTTCTTCCCACTTCACATTCCTCATGAATGCGTCAACGTACTTGGCCGCGGCCGAACCGTAGTCCATATGATATGAGTGCTCGTACATGTCGAGCACGAGCAGCGGCATCGCGGCGATCGCGCCGTGCATGTGATCCCATGCCCACTGATTGCGCAGCTCGTTGGTGTAGACGTTGTACGTCAACACGCACCAGCCCGAGCCGCCCGCGAGCGACATCGCCGTGCGACGGAATTCCGCGTCCCATGCTTCGTAGCTGCCGTACGATTTTTTCAGCGCGGCGAGGACATCGCCACCAGGTTTGCCGTCGCCGCCGAGATTGCCGAAGTACTGTTCGTGCAGCACGACCGATCCGAGCCGATGCAGCTCCTCGCGCTTCAATCCCCCGTAAATCACCGGCGGCAGATCAGGCTCGTTCATGGCCGCGAGCAAGCGGCCAGCAACCATGTTCAGCGTCTTCACGGAGCCGATGTAGTTGTTCTCCCAGTGGGAGCGGATCAGCTTCTCCGATAATCCATTGAGCTTCGCGGGATCGAACGGCAGCGGCTTCGGTTCGCGGCCGCCAGTCATGGAGCTGCGCACCTCCGGCCTCGCGCTCGATGCATTCTGCGCTCCGGCTGCACCTGTCATCATCGCTCCCGCCGCCGCAGTGCCCAGCAATGTCAAAGTTTCACGCCTCGCTGTGTCGATCATGGTCTGCTCCTGCACGGTTCACGCTGCGCTGAAACGGCAGCCACAGCACCGCGCCGATCGATTGGTGTTCGGGCGCATCATAGCCCTTGATGCCATAGCGCACGAACGGGCCGCGGCTGCTGGGTGTGAACGTACGGAACAGACGGTCGAAGAACGAAAACAAGTTCGCATAGTTCGAATCGGTCTCGGCGCGCTCGCGCGAGTGGTGGACCTTGTGCATGTCGGGCGTGACCCAGAGCCACACCAGCGCACGATCGACCACGCGCGGCACACGAATGTTCGCGTGTTCGAGTGCTGAGTTGAGTGCACCGAGCAGCCGATAGACCGCGACTGCCGCCGGCGGTGCGCCCAACGTCCAGGCAGTCAGTGCTATGAAGCCGAAGCGCCACACACCTTCGATCGGGTGCTGACGAAACCCCGTGGTCGCATCCACCGATGCGTCGATGTGATGCACCAGATGTACGCGCCACAGCAGCGGAATCCGATGCAGGAGTCTGTGCGCCAGATACGTGGCGCCATCGAGCGCGAGCAGCGCGACTCCGAATGACGCGATCTCGCCAATCCCCAGCACTTGAAGCAGTCCCATGCCGCTTCGAGCGACGTAGGCGGCGCCCAACGCCAGCGTCAAGTTGAGCAGCATTGCGAGGCCGAGCGTGATCGCCAGCAGCCAGAGATTGGTTGCGAGGCGGCCATTCGAGCGGCGCGACTGCTGCCGCAGCGGTATGAGGACTTCGATGAGGCTCGCGACCGCCAGCGCGCTCAGCACGGGCAGCAGCCTGAATAAAACCGCTTGGATTTCCATGCCGCGACTGTGCGGCTTGTCCCAAGGGCAGGGTCAAGAGCGAGGTCGGCTATACTCGCGCGCCATGACAAGAACGAATGCGGACCTCGGCAGACTGCTGCTGCGAATCATCCTCGGCGGCGCAATCCTGTTGCACGGTGTTGCGAAGCTGCAAGGCGGCATCGACGGCATCGTTCAGGGCGTCACCGCACTCGGCTTGCCGGGCTTTGTCGCCTACGGCGTGTACATCGGCGAAGTCGTCGCGCCGCTGTTGTTGATCCTGGGCTGGTATTCACGCATCGGCGCCGCGCTCATTGCAGTCAACATGGTGTTCGCGATCCTCATCGCGCACCGTCCTGACCTGTTCAAGCTCGCTGCGAGCGGTGGTTGGGCGCTCGAGTTGCAGGGCATGTATCTGGTGACCGCGATCGCGCTCGCACTCATGGGACCGGGCCGGTTCAGCATCAACGAGCGGTAGCTAGGCCAGCAGCGGCAGCAGAAACGCGAAGGTCGCACCGACGGCGTACGCAATCGCCGCAACCATCCACAATCGATTGCTGAGCGTCCGCAATCGCATGCAACTGCGTGCCTGCTCCGGATCGGTCGGGCAGGGCAGACGACGCGCATTCCACAGAACTACTGCGCTCAGGGCCATCATCGCCCCTGCTACACCGAACACCAGCACCTTGTGTTCGCTAAGCCAGATCAGCTGTGGAACTGCGCTGACGAGCCCGACGAGCGCAGCACCGGCACCGAGTGACACGAGCACGGCCGGCAAAACGCAGCAGACCAATGTCGCCGAGCTCGTGAGCAGCGCCGTCGCGGCAATGCCGACGTTCCGATTGTGTGCGGACGTCATTTCTTCGCCTTCATCTGTTCGCGCAGGGACTGCAGCGATCGGTTCGTCCGTGCGATCGCCTTGACGTCGTAGCCCGCGTCCTGCAGCGCTTTGCGCAGCACGTCGTCCGCAATGTCAGCGTCGGGCTTGGTCGCAACCGCGACCAGACGATTTTCGAGACTGACGAACACGTCGTCGGTCGCAGCGTTCCGGCGCAAGGTTTTCTCGATGCCCTGGGCGCAGAAGCCGCAAACGAGCCCGTTCACCGTGAGCTCGATGGTTGCAGCCTGGGTGCCGCTCGCGCCGAGGAGGGCGAGCAGCGCAATGACAAGTCGTCGCGAAGTCATGATGGATTCCTCAAAAGTTGAACATGAGCATGGCCTGGAGCTTGCCATCCTGCGTGGCGCCCGCTTCCAGCCAGGCATTGCGTTTGAAGACTCGCAGCAAGGCCGCGTACTCGGTGCCGGGGAACAGCCCGCCCGTGTACTGGCGGGCCTGGAGCACGATCCAGACTGCGAGCGTCTGGTAATCGTGCTCATACGGCGCGATGCCAAGTTGCAGCGTGTCGACGCGATGGCTGTAGCCGCTCGCCTCGTGCAGGTCGGTTCGCAGCGATGCGTAGATGCGTCGAGTCTCGTAGTCGAACTGACCGCCGACGTTCCAGGCGAACTGGTCCTCGCTGGTCTCGCCGATGCGCGCGCGGCCCGCGCCGCCCCACACGAACACGTTTGCCTGTGCATTCTCCAGGTTCCAGCGCTTGGGCAAGTAGTTGGCGCGGAAGTACGTGACGTCACGCGTCTTGCGTTCGCTGGCGCCATCGAGAGTCAGGTGACTGACGCCGAGCGAATAGCGGAAGGTCGGCGCGTAGAACGCCTGGACCTCCGTCATCGTGCCGGCGCCGTACTCGCCCATCACGGTCGTGCCATGCGCGAACGCAATGGGTTTGGCCTGTGCGGCGACAGCCATCGCACAAGCCACTATCGACGCGGTCGCCTGCGCGACGCGCCGGAATTTCGAGAGCATGAAGAATCTCCTGTCGGTGTTTGAAAGGGTGAGAGCACCCAAAAACAACCGATCAGGCGATAGGCGGCGGAGTCAGCGGCAGGTAACTGGGGCCGGCCCGCCAGTGCAGGGCAGTGGTCGTATGCGATTGCGGAAGAGCGGGCGGCACGTCGAAGGATTGCTGGGTCATGCCGACGGACGTCACGCACGAGGTTGCGCAGCCTCCGGCCATGCCCAACCAGCCATCACCGCAGCACGGGCAATCGGTTTTCGCCAGATCATGGCCAGCGCAGTGCATGCTCGCGGAATGAGGCTGCACGTCGACACTGGCCTGCGCCACCCCTTGCAGGATGAGCATGACCAGGACGCAGGCGTTGAGGAGATTGCGGAGCATGACAGCTAGGTCCGGACGATAGCACGGACGGCGCAGACGATGTGATAGAACGAGCTCGCCGGCACGACCTGCTCCACGAATGCGCCGTGCTCGTCCATCGTGTCGCGCCAGAGCCCCGGCGTAGGCGTGTCCAGATACTTCAGGAGCGAGCGGGTGGCAGCGGCAGCTACCTCCACGTAACGCGCTCGGCCTGTGATTGCTCCGGCGAGACACGCAGCCTTGATGCGCTCGGTTTGCGGCCACAAGCGCGCTCGCGCATCGCGCACGCTGCCATCGCCGAACAGCGTATTGACTGCAACGCCCCGTGCGTTATCGACGCCGCGATCCTCAGTGCGATCGATGAGCTCCATCGCCAGCTTGGCTGCACGAGGGTTGTGGACTCGTTGCGACCAGCGCAACAGCAACCATGCCCACTCATATTGATGGCCTGGCTCGACCACGTCCGCGTCTTGACCTGGCACCAGCGTCCAGTCATCGGTGAAGTACTCGCGAATGAAGCCGCTGGCGGGATCCTGGAATCGTCGCAGTGCCAGCTCGACGATCTCCTCGGCCAGTTCGCTCCAAGTGCGATCTTCATCCTGTTCTATCCACTCCATGCATGCCTCCAGCAGGTGCATGTGAGAGTTCGCCAGCAGCGGCAGGCTCGGCGGCGCACTCTCTTCGAATCCTCCGTGCGGATTTCGCAACGTCGAACCGATGCGCGCGAGCAAGTCGCGGGCGCCATCTCGCGCACTGGGATCGCCGAGGGCTTTGCATGCGCCCGCAAACCCGAGCAGCACGAACGCTTGATCGTAGAGAACCGCACGCTCGACGAGCGGCGCGCCATTCGGAGCAACCAGGCCACGATAAAGTCCATCCGCTCGGCGAAAGTCCGCGAGCAGCGCTGCGAGTCCCTGACGAACTGCCTCGGCCGCCGGTCCCGACCAGCCGAGCTCGCCCGCAACCGAGAACGCGTAGATTTGTCGCGGATAGAGCCGCGCCCGTCGCGTTTCACCCGACGGCTCGCCATCGAGCCGAAGACTTTCGTGGAAGCCGCCGCGAATGTGATCGACACCGCGCGACCACCAGCACGGGTAGGCGTGCTGGACCAGCCAGCTCGACAGGGCATCGGCCTCGCGATTCACGCCGGTACCGCTTGCAGCTCGCCTGCACGCCGCGCGAGGAGCATTGCGCCGAGCACACCGGCTCGCCCGTGTAGCGCCGAGACGCATACGGAGTTCTCGACACAGCCATCGGGCTCGTGCGGCGGCAAGTAACCTGCGAGCGCATCGCGCGTCGCATCGCGAATGTGCGGCAACAGCAGGCCGCTCTCCATCACGCCGCCGCTGAACACGATCCGCTCCGCCGATGTGACCAATGCAATCGTCGCCGCGAGCTGACCGAGATAGCCGCCGATGATGCTGTAGGCCACATGGTCTGCGGGGAGCGCGGCCAGGTCTGACTGCCAGCGGCGCTGAATCGCCGGACCGCTCGCGACGCCTTCGAGACAATCGCCGTGGAAGGGGCACACGCCTGCGAACGACGCATCGCGCGGATCGCGCCGCACGTGGATGTGCCCCATCTCCGGATGCATGCGCCCACGCAATGTCTGATTGTTGATCGCGACGCCGGCGCCGATGCCAGTGCCGACTGTGACATACGCGACGCTGCTGCAGCCCTGGCCCGCGCCGAGCTCAGCCTCCGCAAGCGCAGCTGCATTCACGTCGGTGTCCAGCTCGATCCCGCAATCGGCAACGGGTTGCAGCGCAGTGATCAGGTTGGCGTTGGCCCAGCCGGGCTTCGGGGTCGCGAGCATTCGTCCCCAATCGCGCGCGCGCCGGTCGAGCTGGATCGGGCCAAACGAAGCGATGCCGAAGCCGCGCATGCGTCCGTACTTGAGCTGCATCGCGTGGAAGAACTGCAGCACTTCGGCGAGAGTTTCTGCGGGCTGGCGCGTCGCGATGCGCCGCTCTTCGAGCATGTCGTGCACGCTGCGTCCGACGGCGCAGATGAACTTCGTTCCGCCTGCTTCGACCGCCCCGTAGATTGGCTCCGGCGCCGACATAGCTGCTGTCACTTGATGCACGGGCCGTCGGACTTGCGCGGCACCAGCACGACGGGCTCGAGATAGTGGATGTCCGCCGGCTTCGCATCGCCGCGCAACAGTCGCAGCAGGCTCTGGCCGATGTGCCGGCCGTTCTCGAACACGGCGTGGTCGATCGTCGTGAGGGGCGGATCGGCAAACGCCGAATGACTGGAATTGCCGTAGCCGACGATGGAAATGTGCTTGCCGACTTCGATGCCGCGCTCGCGACAAGCGGCGAGGGCGCCGATAGCCATCGCGTCGGTCGCGCAGACGATCGCGGTCGGCGGTGCGGACAACGCAAGCAGTTGCCGGCACATCGCGAACCCGCTGACCTCGCTCAAGTCGCCGTTCAGCATCAGCAGCGGGTCGGACGCGATCTTGTGCTTGGCGAGCGCCTTGGTGTACCCCTTCTCGCGCAACCGCGCGAAGTAGAACTCGAGCGGACCGTTCAGCAGCGCGACGCGGCGGTGACCGAACTCGATCTGGCGCATGGTCGCCAGATAGAACGCCTTCTCGTTGTCGGTGTCGACCCAGGCATAGGGCTCGCTCGTTTCGGTACGGCCGTACGCGACGAAGGGAATGTGATGCTTGCGAGCGAGAGCGACGCGCGTGTCGTTGACGCGCGTACGGACGATCAGCAGCCCGTCGACCCAGCCGCCTTTGATGAAGTTCTCGTACAGCGCCGCCTCGCGCACGGGATCGTTGCGCGTCTGCATCGTCGCGATGAGCGAGTAGCCGCCGTTCTCGAGCTCCGCTTCGACGCCGCCGAGCAGACTCGAATACACGCTATCGACGAAACGCACGCCGTCGCCCGCCGAAGGCAGGATGACGCCGACCATCGAGCTGCGGCCGGATTTAAGCCGGCGCGCGCCGGGGTTCGGCTTGTACCCGAGCTCGCGCGCCCGCTTGAAGATGCGCTCGCGGGTTGCCGACGAGACGTCCTCGTAGCCGTTCAACGCTCTCGACACGGTCGAGATGGACAGCCCGAGATCGCGAGCGAGCAGGACGATCGACATACAGCTCCGTCAGTAGCGGTGCTTGCGCGTAAGTCTAATGCAATGCAGTGACCGGGGTACCAATCGCGGTATTTCGTTGACAAAAACGTTTTTGGAGGTCTACTCTTGGCCGAAACCTGGCTCAAGGCATGCGGCGGCGCACGCGCTGCCGCGCAAAATTCAAGCAGGAGGGGGACTTCGATGTTGAGCACGACCTGCCATCTTTCCGTTCACCGCACGCGGCTGCTGTCTATCGCCGCGCTGCTCGCCGCACCTCTGACGGTCACTGCGCAGGACGCGACTCCGGAAACCGAGGGCAACCAGCTCGAGGAGATCGTCGTGACCGGCACGAGCCTGGCGCGCGCCTCCGTCGATACGCCGCTGGCCGTGACGAGTTTCGACGAGAAGCGGCTGTCGCAGCTGACGGCCAGCAGCCAGGCGGACATCCTGAATTCCGTGCCGACGATCAAAGCCGAGGGCGGCGGCGGCGAGGTCGCGGCCAACGTATTCATCAAAGGCCTGCCATCGGGCGGCCAGTACCAGTTCACGCCGCTCATGTACGACGGCATGCCGGTGTTCAGCTCGTTCGGCTTGAACTCGTCGGCGTTCGACGTCTATTTCCGCAATGATCTCGGCATCGAGCGGCTCGAGTTCGTGCGCGGCGGCGTGTCCAATCTGTTCGGTCCGGGCTCGGTTGCCGGCCTGATCAACTACATCTCGAAGACCGGCAGCGACACGCCGGAGAGAAAGGTGCAGCTCGAAGTCGCGGACGAGAACCGCGTGCGCGGCGACTTTGCGCTGAGCGGGCCGCTGAGCTCGGACGCCGGCCTCTATTACGCGCTGTCCGGCTTCTATCGCACGGACGACGGCCCGATCAAGACCGGCAACGATACCAAGGGCTTCCAGCTGCGCGGCAACCTGAAGAAGGAATTCGCGGACGACTCGGGATCGATCACGCTGTTCGCGCAATACATCGACGACCAGGCGCAGTTCTATCTGCCGATCCCGCTCGACGGTTCTTCGCGCGAGCGCGTTCGCGGCACCGACGGTCGCGAGGTGGAGCAAGTCGAGACCAATCAGGTCGACGGTATGAGCTACCTCGTGCCGGGCGGCACGTTCCGATCGTCGATCGGCGACGGCGTCGTCACGAAGGACGGTTCGATCGGTCTCGCGTTCGACAAGGATCTCGGCAATGACTGGGGCGTGAACGGCAAGGCGCGCTGGGCGAGCTACGACCACGTCTTCGATTTCTTCCTCGACGGCGACGGCCTGGCCAACGTACCGGAAACGCAGGCGGCATTCCTGAATCCCGCTGCTGCCGGCACGCGCACCACGCGCGGCCTGCCCGCGGCGGTACCGGGCGTGCCCACGACCGGTACGTTCACGTACGCGGACACGGGCGAAGCCGTGCCGACGGACGCGCTGCTGTTCCCGAATCGCTTCATCGATCGCGACCGGCCGGCCGACGACATGAGCATGGAGCTCAACGTCACCAAGTCCATGACGCTCGGCATGTTCGAGCACAACTTCACGCTGGGCGCATTTTACGCGGACGCCGAAGCGAAGGACTTCAACGTCACCACCATGTATCTCGCCGATTTTCGCAACCAGGCGCGGCTCGTGAACCTGACGCTGAGCGACGGCACGATCATCTCGCGCAACGGCCTGCTGAATCCCGGCGTGGGCTACGTCAACAACAAGCACGAGGCGCAGCGCCAGGCGATCTATCTCGCGGATCAGATGGAGAGCGACAAATTCATCTTCGACATCGGCGCGCGCTTCGAGTCGATCGACGGCGACATCAGCCGCGAGCGGTCTGCGAGCGTCGTCACCGACTCGACCACGCCCAGCCTGTCGCCAGTGCAGCGCGACGTGGTGTGGGGCACCGGCGAGTTTCGCACCGCCAGCGTGTCCACCGACGAGTGGGCGGTGGCGCTCGGCACCCTGTACAAGTTGACCGATTCCGTGAATCTCTACGCCAACGCGGCGCGCGGCTTCTTCTTCCCGGAGATGCGCGCAGTGACGCTCGATCTCACAACCGGCCTGCTGCAGAGTGACTACAAAGCCGAAATCATCAAGCAGGCCGAGGTCGGTGTGAAGTTCATCGGCGATCGCCTCTCAGGCACGCTGTCGGCGCTGTACACCAAGCTGGACGACCGCCGTGCGGTGAGCTTCGTGAACGGGCCGGCCGGAAGCCTCATCGAGCGCGTCAATCTGGTGTCGACCGAGTCATACGGGATGGAAGCGGACTTCACCTACCGGCTGCTCGACAACCTGAGTCTCGAAGGCAACGTCACGTGGCAGGAGCACGAGTTCACGGAGTTCTTCACCAATGGTGTCACGAACCCGGCGATCGTCGGCAACGAGCTGCTGCGCCAGCCGAACATCCTGTGGAATCTCGGCCTGTACTACGATGATGGGCGCTTCGACGCTCAGCTGTACAACACACATACGGGCGACAACTTCACGACCGAGTCGAATCTCATCAGCCTCGACGCCTACGACATCGTGCGTCTCGGCGCCGGCTATACGTTCGATTTGGCGGACATGACCGCACGCGTCGGCATCGACGTCTACAACCTGCTCGACGACGACGGCATCACCGAAGGCTCGCCACGCCAGGACACGGCGCAGGCCGCGAGCGGCGCGTTCTTCGTCGGCCGGCCGGTGCTGCCGCGGCGCTACACGCTGCGCTTCACAGTGGACTTCTGAGCGACGGTTAGAGATGACGAAGCAGCTCGACGAGCGCGCGCGGGAAATCCTGCGCGCCAACGATCGCGGCGGCTACACAGTCCCCAACGGGCGCGTGTATCCGTTCCAATGGAACTGGGACTCTGCGTTCGTCGCGCTCGGCTTTGCGACGTTCGACCAGGACCGCGCGTGGCGCGAAGTCGAGACGCTGTTCGAGGCGCAGTGGCCTGACGGCTTCCTGCCGCACATCGTGTTCTGGAAGGACGACGCCGGTTACTTTCCTGGACCGGCGGTCTGGGGCACCGGGACATCCCCCCTGACCTCGGGTATTACCCAGCCGCCGGTCGCTTCCAGCGTCATCCGCTCGTTGTGGCTGCGCGCGGAGCGCAGCGCGGCTTTCCGGCCGCGACTCGACCGACTGTTTCCGAAACTGTTCGCGTGGCACCGCTGGTTCGCACAGGTTCGCGATCCGCTCGGCAAGGGCGTGGTGATTGCGGTGCATCCGTGGGAGACGGGTCGCGACAATTCGCCGGAGTGGGATGCGCCTTCGAAAGCGATCGACACCTCGCGAGTCGGTGAGTACACGCGGCGCGACACCAGCCATCTCGACCAGAGCATGCGGCCGACGAAAGCGGAGTACGACCGCTACCTGGCGCTGGTGCAGGCCGGTCGCGAAATGGGTTGGGACCAGCGGCGCATTGCGCGGGAGCATCCGTTCCGGGTCGCGGACGTCGGCATGACGATGATGCTGCTGCGAGCGAATCGAGATCTTGCAGCGCTGGCCGACGATCTCGGCCGCAAGTCGGAGGCCGAAGAGCTGCGCAGTTACGTCGCTCGCGCAGAGGCCGGCATCGACTACCTGTGGGACGAGCGGATCGGTGCCTATTGCTCGCGCGATTCGATCACCAGTGAGTTCTCCGGGCTGGTCACGAGCGCGTCGTTCCTGTCGTTCTACGCGGGACTGCAGCACGAAACCCGTGACATTTCGACGCTGCGGCACTTCGAGCGCATTGCCCAGCGCGTGCGCTATGTCATGCCGAGCCTCGATCCCGACGATCCGGGATTCGATTCGATCCGCTACTGGCGCGGGCCGGTGTGGGCGGTCGTCAACTACATGGTGGGAGCCGGTTTGAGCGAAGCCGGCTACGCTGGCCCCGCGCAACGCGTGCGCTCGGATACGCGCGCCTTGATGGAGTCGGCGGGATTCTACGAGTCGTATTGCCCGGTGAGCGGTCGCGGCAGCGGTGGCGGAGATTTTTCGTGGACTGCGGCGATGTGGCTGCATTGGGCCAGAAGCGGATAGTCAGATGCTCGACGCGGAACAGAACGATTTTTATCGGAAGAACGGCTACCTGCACGTGCGCGGCCTGTTGACCGCGGCGGAGGCGGCATTCTATCGGCAGGAGCTGCACGACTTATCGGAGCGGCTCGGCGAGCGCGACGCGACCTGGAGCAGCGTCAAGTCCGGCGATCCCGCGAAGCGCACGCGCCTGATGCATTGTCACGACGTGCAGTTCTATTCAGCGGCCTTCACCAGCCTGCTGGTCGATCCGCGCTTCACGCGCATCGCGCAGGGCATCGTCGGTCCGAACGTGCAGCTGCACCACACGAAGATGTTCATCAAGCCGCCGGAAAACGGCTCGCCGTTCCCGATGCACCAGGACTATCCCTACTTCCCGCATCAGCATCATTCGATGATCGCGGCGATCATCCACTTCGACGATGCGCCGGAGGAGAAGGGCTGTCTGCGCGTGGTGCCCGGCTCGCACAAGCTCGGGCCGCTGGAGGCGGTCGGCCAGGACCATCACCTGCCGGAGGAGCGCTTTCCGCTCGACCAGGCATTGCCGGTTCCAGCGAAGGCGGGCGACGCGGTCTTCATGTCGTACCTGCTGGTGCACGGCTCGGGACTCAACCGCTCGAACGAGCCGCGCACCACGATCCTGGTGCAGATGCGCGACCCCGAAGACGTGCCGCTCAACGACAAACACTCCTCGCGCGGTCAAGGCATGATGCTGGCGGGCATCGATCCGCGTCGTCCCGATTTCGAGTTTGCCTGGGACCGTAAGGCTGAATGATGCGGTGGGCGCGAGCCGCCGTTGCATGCACGTCGATTCTTGCGGCGCTTGCTGGTCACGCCGGCGATTGCAGCGCGCTTGCGCACCACGAGTTGCCCCACGTTCGGATCGCTGCCGCGCAGCTGGTCTCTGCGCAAGCCGACGTTCCGGAGTTCTGCCGCGTGCAGGGCGAGGCGCAACCCACGGCGGATTCGCAGATCGGATTCGAGCTGTGGTTGCCCGCGTCGGGTTGGAACGGCCGCTACTACCAACTCGGCAACGGCGGCTTCGCCGGAACCATCCATCATCCGGCGTTGGCTGCCGAGCTGCGCCGTGGCAACGCAGTCGCGGCCACGGACACGGGCCATCGCGCAAATGCGTTCGATGCATCGTGGGCCCTGAATCATCCCGAGAAGATCGTCGACTACGGCTATCGCTCGTTGCAGGAAACCTCGCGCACGGCGCACGAGCTGGTTCGTGCGTATTACGGCCGTCCCGCGCGTTACAGCTACTTCACCGGTTGTTCGAATGGCGGTCGCCAGGCGCTCATGGCGGCACAGCGCTTCCCGGAAGATTGGGACGGCATTCTTGCTGGCGCTCCGGCGCTGGACTGGACGCAGCAACTGACGACGTTTGCGTCGCAGCCTGCCGGGGACGTTCGCTTGCAGCTGACGTTCGCCGAGCAGTTCTTCCGTTACCTGGTGCACGACGATCCCACCTGGAACCTCGGTCGATTCGACCGGCAGCGCGATGGCGATCTCGCGCGACAGCGTCGGATCGGCAACCAGACACTGAGCCAGGTGCTCGACGCGACCGATCCCGACCTCACGCGCTTCGAGCGCCGCCGCGGGAAGTTGCTGATGTATTTCGGCTCGGCCGATGATCTGATCTCGCCGCAGGCGGGCGTCGATTACTACGAGCGCGTCGTCGCACAGATGGGCGGCATGGAGCGTACGCAAGCGTTCTTCCGGCTGTTCATGGTGCCCGGCATGGGGCACTGTCAGGGCGGCGCGTCACCCCACGCCTTCGGTCAGGCGTACGTGGCGCCGGGCATGCGCGACGATCCCGAACACGACATCCGTCGCGCGCTCGAGGCCTGGGTGGAGCAGGGGAAAGTGCCTGAACGAATCGTCGAAGCGGCGCAGGTGCTGCATCCATACAAGAAGGGGGAGCAATGAACTCTGCCGGGGTTTACGCAGTGCCAGCGCGACGTGCTCTCTCCAGGCACTACCCGTGGATCCTCATCGGCCTGTTGTGGATGGTCGCATTCCTGAACGCGGCGGACCGCTCGATCCTGGTGGCAGTGATGCCGAAGCTGCGCGATGAGTTCGGTCTCACGCCCGAGCGGCTCGCGTTGATCAACTCGGTGTTCTTCTGGATCTACGCGTTCGCGGCCTTCCTGTCGGGGCGGCTCGGCGACAGCACGCGGCGTTCGTGGGTGATCGTCGGCGGCCTGGCGTTCTGGAGCGTAGCGACGGGTCTGGTCTCGCTTGCGACCGGGTTCACGATGCTGCTCGCGCTGCGCGGCATGGTGGCGCTTGGCGAAGCAACCTACTACCCGACGGGCACCGCGCTGATCAGCGATTGGCATCGGCCTGCGATGCGCAGCCGCGCACTGTCGATCCATCAGACGGCCGTGCTGGCCGGCACCGGCTTCGGCGCGTATGCCGCCGGGTTGATTGCCGATCGCCTCGGTTGGCAGGCGCCGTTCGTCATCTTCGCCGCGGCCGGCGTCGTGTGGTGCGGCGTTCTCTTCAAAGCGTTGCAGGACGCGCCTTCGCGCGCGGTGCGCGACACCGGTGATGCTCGTAAGTCGCTTCTCGGGCCAATGCGCGTGGTCGTGCGACGGCCGCCTGCGTTGTTCCTGTGCAGTGTGTTCTTCCTCGGCACCGGTGCGTCGACCGGCGTTTCAGTGTGGGCGCCAACGTACGTGCACGATGCGCTGGGTCTCGATCTCGCCGACTCCGCATTGTACGGGGCCGCGACGATCAGCGTCGCCGGGCTCATCGCCGTCCCCTTCGGGGGACTGCTCGCCGATTGGCTGGCGTCGCGCACGCCGATCGGCCGGTTCTATACGTTGGCGATCGGCCTGGGGCTGGCAGGCATTCTGCTGCTGCCGCTGATGGGTGCCCGCTCGGCGATGTCGATCGGACTGGTGCTGCTCGCATCGAGTGCCGGCAAGGGAATCTTCGACGGCTGCATCTACTCGACGATGCACGACGTGGTGCCGAGCGAAGCGCGGGCGAGCGCGGTCGGGCTGATGACGATGTCCGGCTTCATCGGCGCGGGCCTGACGCCGCTGTTCGTCGCGATGGCGTCGCGGGTCTGGGGCATGGCGGCCGGACTGACCTCGCTGGCCGCGCTATATTTCATTGCCGTGATCATCCTGCTCGCCATCCGCGGTGTGACCCGACGCGTCGTCCTGGAGACGCGCAGAACGGAGGAGGCCGCTGCCGCATGAGCTCGTCGACGCCGACCGCATTGATGCTCGAGGCGCCGCGCCAGCTGGCATTCGAGCCGCTCGAGCACGCGCCGCTGCGCTCCGACGAAGTGCGCATACGCACGCTGTACTCGGGCGTGAGCGCCGGCACCGAGCTGTCGCAGTATCGCGGCACGAATCCGTTCATGAATCGACGTTGGGACGAGACCTCCCGTCTGTTCGTGACGTCGTCGGCGCCGAGCTGGAGCTATCCAGTCCGCAATCTCGGTTACGAAGAGGCGGGCGAGATCATCGAGGTCGGCCGCGCAGTGACCGAAGTGCGCGTCGGCCAGCGCGTGTTCGGGACTTGGGGACATCGCACGCATCACGTCGCGCGCAGCGACTATGCGCGCGATCGATTGCTGCCGCAGGATGCCGATCCGCGCATCGGAATCTTCTCGCACATCGGCGCTGTCGCGCTGAATGGCGTGCACGACGCGGCAATCCGCATGGGCGATCTGGTCGTGGTGTTCGGTCTGGGAGTGCCGGGTCAGATCGTCGCGCAGGCGGCACGCGCCTCGGGGGCAACCGTCATCGGTGTCGATCCGGTCGAGCAGCGTCGCGAAGTAGCGCTGCAGCTGGGAGCGGATCGCGTGCTCGATCCTGCGGCCGGTTCCGTTGCCGAGCGAATCAAGGCCGAGACCGGCGGTCGCGGTGCTGATGTCTGCATCGAAGTTTCCGGTGCAGCGCCGGCGCTCGCCGAAGCGATCCGCACGGTCGCCTATTCGAGCCGCGTCGTCGCGATGGGATTTTTCCAGGGCGAAGCGCGCGGCCTGTCACTGGGCGAAGAGTTTCACCACAATCGCATCGAGCTGGTCTGTTCGCAGATTTCCGGCGTCAGCCCGGCCGCCAGTCACCGTTGGAACAAGCCGCGGCTGTGGCAGACTGCCGTCCGTCTCCAGTACGAGCAGCGCTTGAACCTGTTGCCGCTGATCACGCACACCGTTGCGTTCGCCGAAGCACCGGCGCTGTTTGCGCGCATCGATGCCGGCGAGCCGGGTATGCTGCAGTCGGTCCTGACATTCGGAGTCTGAGCGTGCAGCGACTGCGAGTGGGCCTGCTCGGCTGCGGCGGAATCGGCACGCGTCACGCGACTGCTGTCGGAATCCTCGCGGACGAAATGCAGCTCGTCGCATGTTGCGGACGAAGCGACAGCAAGGTTCGCGAGTTCGCTGGCCGCTTCGCAGCGCAGCCGTTCACCGACCTGCGCCGCATGCTCGACTCGCAGATTGATCTGCTGATCGTTGCGCTGCCGCCGTTCGCGCACAGTGGCCAGGTCGAAGAGGCCGTCGCAGCGGGCACGCATGTGCTCGTGGAGAAGCCGATCGCGCTCGACATGACACGAGCCCGATCGATGGTCGACGCTGCGAGCAGAAGCGGCGTCGTCGCTGCCTGCGGCTTCATGTATCGATTCGGTGCCGCGGTGAAGCGTTGGGACGCCGCCGCGAGGCATGGCGAAGCGGGGCGTGTCGGCCTGTTCACGGGCCAGTTCCACTGCAACGCGCTGCACGCGGACTGGTGGCGCGAACGCGCGAAGTCCGGCGGCCAGATGGTCGAGCAACTCATTCACATCGTCGATCTGGCGCGCCATCAGCTCGGCGAGCCGCAATCGGTGTACGCGCGCACTGCGAACTTCTTCCATCGCGATGTCGCCGGTTACGACAGCGACGATGTGAGCGCAATCGTCCTCGGCTACGCGGACGGACGAGTCGGCGTGCTCAACGCGACCAACGGCGCGGTGCCCGGGCAGTGGACGAAGCTCTGGCAGATCGTCGCCGAGCGCATGACTGGGCGCTTCACCGGCTGGAACACCGCAACGCTGACGTACACGACAGGCACACCGCGCACCGAGGAGATCGATGCGCAGACCGACGTGTTCGTGGCGCAGTTGGCGGATGTTGCCGCTGCGATTCGCGACCGGCGGGCGCCGACAGTGCCACTGAGCGATGGAGCCAGCACGTTGCGCATCGTGCTGGCCGCGCGGCAGTCGGCCGCGGAAGGCCGCGAAATCTCGCTGTGAGCGGCAATCCATGAGCGCGGTCGAAGAGCGAGGCGTGCCGCCCGCATCCGCCGCGGCCGCCGCGAACTATCCGTGGTTGCTGATCGGACTGCTGTGGGCCGCGGCGTTCCTGAATTCAGCCGGCCGCCAGATCCTGATCACGGTGCTGCCGCAGATACGCGCCGAGTTCGGCTTGAGCGCGACGCAGTTGGCGCTGATCAACTCCATCGGATTCTGGATCTATGCAGTGGGCTCGCTGATCTTCGGTCGTCTCGGCGACGGGACGCATCGCTCGCGCCTGATTGCCGGCGGGCTCGCGTTCTGGGCCGTTGCGACCGGCATGGTGTCGGTCTCGACTGGACTGATCACGCTCATTGTCATCCGCAGCCTCGTTGCAACGGGCGAGGCGACCTACTATCCCACTGCCGCAGCTTTGATCAGCGACTGGCATGGCAGCGGCACGCGCAGCCGTGCGCTCTCGATTCACCAGACCGGCGTGTTCGCTGGTGCGGGCGTCGGCGCTGTCACGGCGGGTGCGCTCGCTGATGCGTTCGGTTGGCGCTCGCCGTTCCTGATCTTCGGCCTCATCGGGCTGGTCTTCTGCGGCGTGATCTTCAAGTGGCTGCGCGACGCGCCGGTCGCGCCGACGCACGATGCAGTGTCTGCAACGTCGGGTCGTGGTCCGCTGCGAACTGTTCTGCAGAGGCCCGCGGCGTTGATGCTATGTCTGGTGTTCTTCCTTGCCAACGGTGCGGTCTGCGGCATCATCGTCTGGGCACCGACATTCCTGCATGACGAGCTCGGTCTCGATCTCGCAGCGTCCGCGCTCTATGGCTCGGCGACGCTCAGTGTCGCGGGGGTTATCTGCGTGCCGCTCGCCGGTTTCCTCGCGCATCGCCTTGCGGCGCGCACGCCGCTCGCGGTCTTTCACATACTCGCGATTGGGCTGGTGCTGGCGGGATTGCTGCTGTTGCCGTTGCGGTTCGCGACCTCGGCAGTCGCGGTCGGCGCCGTGCTGTTCGCTTCGGGAGCGGGCAAGGGGTTGTTCGACGGCTGCATCTACGCAGCCATGCACGATGTAGTACCGCCCGCGGCTCGCGCGACTTCTGTCGGATTGATGACGCTCGTCGGTTTCTGCGGCGCCGGGCTCGCTCCGATTGGCGTTGCGCAGGTGAGCGGATGGATCGGCATGGCATCGGCAATGACATCGCTCGCGTTCCTGTATCTGGCCGCGGCGGTATTGCTGGTCGCCCCACGCCGCTCGACGCTGCGGGCAATCCTCGAAACACGCGCAATCGAGGACCGACGATGACCGGGCAATCGCTCAGCGCCGGCGGCGTCGTATTCAGCGACTTCGAGCCGCTGATCGACGGCGCAGTTCCCGCGTACACAGGTCCGCAGGTTGCACAGAGCGGTGACCGCTTTACCTTGACATGGTCGGTCGGCAGCACTCAGCGATTCGTAGTGGCGATCGAACGCGATCCACTGACACTGAGAATTGCACTCGAAGGCGTGGCCGGCGATTCGGTCGACTCGCTCGGGCTGCGCATCGGCCGCGCGGCCAATGTCGTCCGCTATCTGCGCAACGGTTACACGAGCTGGGACGGCAGCTATTTCGTCGAGCTCGACAGCGCGCGCGGCATCATCGACGCCGATCCGACTGCGGTCATCGGACATGCGATGACAGCGCTGGTGTCGGATGCGGGCGAAGTCGCGGTGCTCGGCTTCCTCCGTCACGATCGGTTCCAGAGCCGCTTGCGGTTCGCGTTCGCGGCCGGGCCGTTGACGATCGATGTCGAGACGCTCATCGATGGAGCGGTGCGCGGCGGTCGTATCGAAGCAGAGCCGCTGGTTCTCCTGTCGGGTACCGATGTCGAGGAAACGCTGCGCGAATGGGCGCGCCAGGTCGCGCAGTCATCGCCGCTTGCTCCTCGCATCCGTGAGCAGCGCATTGCCGGCTGGTGCTCCTGGTACAGCCTGTACGCCTCCATCACCGAGCCGATCATTCTCGAGCACCTCGCGGCGGCAGCGCAGTTTCGCGACCGCTACCAGGTGCCGCTCGACATCTTTCAGATCGACGACGGCTTCACGCCCGAGATGGGTGACTGGCTGGACGTCAAGCCGCAGTTTCCGCGCGGCATGCAGCCGCTGCTCGCCGACATCCGCGCGCAGGGGTTCACGCCCGGGCTGTGGATTGCGCCGTTCATGATCGGCAATCGCAGTCGCCTGTACGCGGACCATCCCGACTGGGTCGTGACGGACCGACCAAGCGGCAAGCCGCTCGCGCCGATGACCTTCTACGGCGAATTTCGCTGGCACAAGCGCAGCGAGGAATACTACGTTCTCGACATCACGCATCCCGCCGCCGAGGCGTACGTGCGCCAGGTTTTTCGCACCTGGGCGCGCGATTGGGGCTGCGGTTACTTCAAAACCGACTTCATGTATTTCGGCAGCGAGTACGGCCCGCGCCAGGCGCGCTGGCACGTGGCAGGGCTGTCGCGCATCGAGATCTGGATGCGGATGGCCCGATTGATTCGCGAGGAGATCGGCACTGCGCTGTGGCTCGGTTGCGGCGGGCCGATCTGGGCCGGCATCGGCCTGCTCGACGCCGTGCGCATCGGCCGCGACATCGGCGTGAGCTGGGAAGGTCACTATTCGGCAGAGTCCCTGCTGCGCGATCAGACGAGCCGCAACTTCGGTAACGGCATCTTCTGGCAAGCGGATCCGGACTGCATCCTGCTGCGTGGCCGCTTCCATCATCTCACCGACGAGCAGGTGCGCTCGCTCGCGTTGTTCGCGGGACACGCAGGCGGCGTGCTGATGACCAGCGATCGGCTCGACGAAGTCTCCGACGAGCGCGGCCGTCTGTTCGCCGAGCTCGCGCGCGAGTCGCGTCCCCAGCGCTGCGATTTCCCGCAGCTCGGCCGCGTGGCCTTGCGACATCGCATCGGCACTTCACATACGGGCGCGCCGAAGCTCATTTCGGAGGGCGACCCGGTCTTACTGCAGAGGGTACGGAGGTCCGACGGCATGACGCTGTTGTCGCTGCTGAACACCGGCAGTACGGCGGTCGATCGCAAGGTCGGCGCCATACGCGTCTCGCTGCCTCCGTATGCAACGCGTATGCTACCGGGCCAATGAGTCGCATCGGCGATCTGCAACAACGCTTCCAGGCTTTTTCCGGTCGATCCGGCCGCGTGGCGTTCGCCCCGGGGCGCATCAATCTCGTCGGCGAGCACACCGATTACTCGGCCGGGTTCGTGCTGCCAGCGAGCCTTGCGCTCGGCACCTGGACGGTCGCGGCGCCTCGCGCCGACCGGGTGATTCGCGTGTTCTCCGAAGGTCAGCCCGAGATCGAAACGCTGCCGCTGGATGTCACGCCGCGGGCAGCGAAGAAGAGTTGGAGCGATTATGTAACCGGCGTCGCCTGGGCTTTGCAGCAGGCGGGCTGCAAGCTGCGCGGCGCCGATCTGCTGATAACGAGCGACGTGCCGATGGGTTCGGGCTTGAGCTCCTCCGCCGCGCTCGAAGTCTCCGTCGCGCATGCGCTGCTCACGGTCGCGGAAGCTTCGCTCTCGCCGCTGGAAATCGCCCGTGCGTGTCAGCGTGCCGAGAACGACTTCGTCGGCGCTCGCTGCGGCATCATGGATCAGTTTGCCGCGACTCACGGCGAGCCGGGCCGCGCGCTGCTGCTCGACTGCGCAGACTATTCCTGGAAGAGTGCACCGCTGCCGACGACGCATTTCTTCGTCGTCGCCAACACGATGGTTCGGCACGCGCTTGCGCACGGCGAGTACAACGTGCGTCGCGCGGAGTCGGAGGAGCTGGTCGATTTCATGCTCCGCTGCATGCCGCAGCGGAGTCGGCTCGCCGAGCTCACAGATGCCGAGATGAATGAGTTGATTCGCGAGCTGCCCGCGACGCTCGCGCGCAGGTTACGGCATGTCGTCAGCGAGAATCGCCGGGTGCACGAGGCCTATGCAGCGCTCGAGTCCGGAAATGTAGCGCTGCTGGGGCGACTGCTTGCCGCGTCTCACGAGAGTCTGCGCAATGACTACCAAGTCAGTTGTCGCGAGTTGGACCTTCTGGTCGAGATAGCGCGCGACGTGCCTGGTGTCGTTGGCGCGCGCATGATCGGCGGTGGCTTCGGCGGCTGTACGCTGTCGCTGGTGGAGGCGGAACACGTCGAGAATCTGCTCGACCGGCTGCGCCTGAATTATGTACAAAGCACCGGCAAGGAGCCCGCTACATATATATGTGAGTTCGGGGGCGCAGGGGGCATGGTCGGATGAGTGGATCGCATCGGCGCCGCAATGCGTTGACCGGAGAGTGGGTGCTCGTGTCGCCGCACCGGACGCTGCGTCCGTGGCAAGGGCAGCACGAAGCAGCGTCGACGATCGAGCGGCCTGCGTACGATCCGCACTGCTATCTGTGTCCCGGCACTCAGCGTGCGAACGGCGCGGTGAATCCGCAGTACGCACAGCCGTATGTTTTCGCGAACGACTTCTCTGCGCTCGATGCAGGCGGCGACGCGACTGCGAGCGGTGAGGGGTTGTTCACGTCGCAGCCCGTCTCGGGCGAATGTCGAGTGCTGTGCTACTCGCCGCGGCATGATTTATCGCTGGGCGATTTGCCGCCGCCAGAGGCTGTCGGCGTCGTGCGTGCGTGGCGCGCACAGTTCGCCGAGCTCGATGCGCGTCGCGATCTCTCGTACGTACTGATCTTCGAGAATCGCGGCGAGATGATGGGTGCCAGCAATCCGCATCCGCATGGCCAGATCTGGGCGACGAGCGTCGTGCCGGACGAAGTGGAGCGTGAGCTGCGCACCCAGCAGGCCTATCACGCAACTCACGGCCGGCCGCTGCTCATCGACTACGCGCAGGCGGAGTTGCAGGCCGGGGAACGCGTCGTGTCTGCGAACGACCACTGGGTCGCACTGGTCCCGTTCTGGGCCATCTGGCCGTTCGAGCTGCTGGTCCTGCCGCGCAGATCGGTGGCTGCGTTCGATGAGCTGCAGCCGCGCGAGGAGGACAGTCTCGCGAAACTTCTGCAGTCGATCGTCGCCATGTACGACCGCGTGTTCGATGTGCCGTTTCCGTACTCGATGGGCTGGCACGGCCGCCCGAGCCGCAACCACGCCGCCGCAGGCTGGACCCTGCACGCGCACTTCTTCCCGCCGCTGCTGCGCTCAGCGACGGTCCGCAAATTCCAGGTCGGCTTCGAGATGCTCGCCATGCCGCAGCGTGACCTGACACCGGAGGCGGCTGCGGCGAAATTGCGCGAGCTGGTGCGTTAGGTGGCGTCGCTCCACGTCCGGTATGCGATGCCGAGCAGGGCGCTCGCGGCCAGCGTCCACGCCATGCCGACCTTGAATCGCAGCATCGCGATCATCGAAGCGACAGCAAGCAGCAGCGCGAATGGCTCGAGGGTCGACCAGACCGGGACGTCGACATGCACGAGCCCGTACGTTCGAGCATCGATGCGGCCGAACAGCGTGTGCGTGGCGAACCATACCGAAAGATTGAGGATGACGCCGACGACCGCAGCGGTCACGCAGGACAGCGCGGCGTTCAACCCGCGATGCTGCCGCAACGACTCCACATACGGCGCGCCGATGAAGATGAAGGCGAAGCTCGGCACGAACGTTACCCAGGTCGTCAGGCACGCTCCGAGAACAGCCGAGAGCCACGGATCGAGCGGCGTCGCGTAGCGGTATGCCGCGACGAAGCCGACGAACTGCAGCACCATGATCAATGGACCCGGGGTGGTTTCGGCCATGGCCAGCCCGTCGATCATCTCGCCCGGCCGCAGCCACTGCAGTTCCTCGACCGCGCGCTGGCCGACGTACGCGAGCACCGCGTAGGCGCCACCGAACGTCACCATCGCAGTCTGTCCGAAGATCGCACCTTCCCGCGTCAGCACGTGATCGGCACCGAGCCACGCTGCTACGAGTGCGACGGGCGCAATCCAGAGCGCAATGCAGATGACCGTAAGTCTCAGTGCGCGTCGCGTGTCGGGTCGAGCGTGGGCGAGCTGTCCCGCTTCATACATGCGATCGACGACGAAGTGCCGCTCGGCCCCGGGATCCGTCGATGAAGCCTGCTCGAAGGTCCGCGGCGAAATCTGCCGCGCAATGACGCCGATAGCTGCCGCGCCCGCGACGATCCAGGGAAACGGCACCTTGAAGAAATAGATCGCCAGAAACGCCGCGGCTGCGATGGCCACCATGAAATGGTTTCGCAGCGCCCGGCGTCCGATGCGCAATACGGCTTCGACCACGACCGCAAGCACCGCTGCCTTCAGGCCGAAGAACAGCGCCGCGACGGGCCCCAACGAGGCATAACGAACGTAGAGCCAGCTCAGCATCAGCATCACCAGCACGCCCGGCAACACGAACAGGCCGCCGGCAACGATGCCGCCCCACGTCCGATGCAGGAGCCAGCCGATGTACGTCGCGAGCTGCTGCGCCTCCGGGCCGGGCAGCAGCATGCAGTAGTTCAGCGCGTGCAGGAATCGCGTCTCGCTGATCCAGCGCCGGCGCTCGACCAGCTCGCGATGCATGAGCGCGATCTGGCCGGCCGGTCCGCCGAAGCTGAGCCAGCCGATCTTCATCCAGAGTCGGAGCGCCTCGCCGAAGGCGATCGGCGAGGCTGTGCTCACGGTGTCGCGAGTTTCTGCGGCCACGAATGCGTTTCGTTGCGTGCGGTCTTGCACCAGGCGTAGAGCGCATCGTAAACCGGCATGGCCTGTTCGAGCAGCACGATATCGTCGCGCACGTTGGCGGACAGGCCGAGTGAGATCGCCAGCAAGCCTGGCGCTTCGCGTGATTGACCGAGCTCGCCCGTGTCTGCCGCGCGGACGATGTTCGCAACCTGATCTATGACCGGATCGTGAAGGTCGAACTCGTCGAGGAAAGCGTCGAAACTGCAGCGCGTGCCCCGATGCGAGAATGTGACGTCGGCGATGTCGTAAGGCTCAGCGTGCAGCGCCTGCGACTCCGAGCGCACTTGATGAGCCGGCGTGTAGAAGAACGATGCTCGCGGATCGATGAATCGCCGCACCAGCCAGGGGCAGGCGAGCCGGTCGATCTTCGGGCGCTCGCGGGTCACCCACCGCGAAGCACCGGGCGCGTTGAGATCGGAGCGAGCTTTCACCGTGGGATGACCGTTCGCGATCCAGGCTTCGATGCCGCCTTCGAGGATGAAAGCAGGGTAGCCGGCCGCGTTCAGCGCATCGGCGACGGAGCAGCTGGTCTTGCCGCCGTGCTTGCAGTAGGCGACGACGCCGCGTGTTCGCGGCAACGTTCGTCCCCAGTCGCTGGCCTGATCCGGAGCCCCGCGCAGGGCGCCGGGGATCAGGCGGGGCCGTGCGGCAAAGTCGGCGTCCTCGCGCACGTCGAAGATGACCGGCGAGTCGGGCAGGCCGTGTCGCGCGAACAGGGCAGTTGAAGACAAGGAGGCGGGCATAACTACCTCGCAGGCGATGCCTGCTCGAAAGCCCAAGTGATTTCTGTGTGCAGGCCCGCGGCGTCCGTGCCGATCGACACGAGCGGCGAATCGATCGCGCGACAGCCGCGGCGATCGAACCAGTCGAACAGCGCATCGAGCGCACCCGCCAACTCGGACGCGTGCGCGTGACGGACACTCGTCGTAATCGCCGCGCAGGATGCAGCCGGCAACTGGCGCAGCGTGATGCCTTGGGGAATGCGCGCCGGCGTCTCCACCGGAATGACGACTTCGAGGCGACCCTCTTCGTCGGACAGCGGATCGACGAGAGCGCAGCAAGCTTCGCTCGCGACCAGCCCCGCCTGCGCCAGGAGCTCGCTCGTGGCCCGGGCTTCCGCGCGAAACTTCTCGACGAAGTCATAGCGGTTCGCCATGAACGGCCGCACTGCGACCGTCGTATCCGGGCGAGAGCGTTCGATGATCTCGGGCACTTCGGCTCTTGAAGGCTTGCGCAATTGGACGAGCGCGGCGTGAAACGCGCGCTTCTCGCGGGCGTACCGCTCGTCGATTTCCCGCGCGAGTTGCGCGAGCAGAGTCTCGGCGCCGCCGCCATCCTTCGATGCGACGACGTTGGCGATGTCGGTGAGCGACAAATTCATTTCGCGCAGCGTGCGCACGAGTCGACCGAGCGGCACCTGTTCGCTGCTGTAATAGCGATAGCCGGTGGCGGTGTCGATCCGCGCCGGCGGCAGCAGGCGCTGCTCGTCGTAGATGCGCAAAGCCTTCTGCGACAGCTGCGTCGCGGCTGCGAACTCGCCGATGGAGAGCATGCGGGCGGAAGGCGTAGTCACGGCCGCACTCTAGCGCTTGTCCTAAGGGCAAGGTCAAGCTCGGGAACTCGCGGCACGCAGCAGCAGGCGAGCCGCTAGCATCGCCGCCATGAGCGCACCTGCCGTCCTGCTGCTTTCACGCGATGCGATTTCGAAGCTCGCCACGACCCGCGACTATCTCGCGGCGATGCAGACGGCGTTTGCCGATCTCGCCGCGGGCCGTTTCGACGTGCCGGCGGTCGGGCACGTGCCCGGCGTCGGCGGCATGTTCCACATCAAGGCCGCGCAGCGCGCCGGCTCACCCGCGCTCGCGGTCATCAAGGTCAACGGGAATTTTCCGGGCAACCGCGCGCAACATGATCTGCCGACGATCCAGGGCTTCGTCGCGCTGCTCGATGCCGAGCGCGGCTGCGTTCTGGCCTTGCTGGATTCGATCGAGATCACGGCTCGCCGGACCGCGGCTGCGACTGCGCTCGCCGCGAAGCATCTCGCGAAGCCGCAGTCCCGGACGCTGGCGATGATCGGATGCGGAGCTCAGGCGCTCTGCCATGTCGAGGCGTTGCGCGATGTCGTGCCCATCCATACCGTCGTGTTTTGCGACCCGCGCGACGAGGCTGCCGACACCTTCGGCGTATGCATGCGGGAGCTGGATCTGAGCGCGCGGCGAGTCGTCGATGCGAAAACCGCGGCACGCGGCGCTGATCTCGTCGTAACCGTCACGACATCGACGCACCCGCTGCTCGATCTCGGCGATGTAGATCCCGGAACGTTCGTAGCAGGCGTCGGTACCGACAATCCGTCCAAGCACGAGCTCGGCGCCGATCTCATGAAGGCCGCCTGCGTCGTCGTCGATTCCGTGGCGCAGGCATCGACCATGGGCGATCTGCATCACGCAATCGCCGCCGGCGATATGCAGGCGACTGACGTGCGCGGCGAGCTCGCCGACCTCGTCGTCGGCCGGGTCGCCGGCCGAGCGAGCGGCAACGAACGCTGGGTGTTCGACTCGACCGGCCTGGCGATCCAGGACCTGGCTGCCGCCGAAATGGTCTACGAACGCGCGCGAGCCGTCGGCGGTGTGCCGCAAATCCGCCTGGGCAACTGATTCTTGTTCACGGCTCGCCTGGGTTGCTACTGTGTTCGCCCCCTGGACAGCTCGCAGGCATCCGCCGTGATTCATCCCGCCCCCGTCACGCTCGAACGCAATGGCGTCAGGCTCGAGCCGATGTCGCCCGAACATGCGCCCGCGATGGAAGCCGCAGCGGCGGACGGCGAGCTGTGGAAGCTCTGGTTCACGAGCGTGCCGGACCCGGGCGGCATGGCGAAGTACATCCAGGATGCGCTCAAGGGACAGACGGCCGGGCATATGCTGCCGTGGGTGGTGCGCGATCTTGCGAGCGGGACGGTCGTCGGGTCGACGCGCTATCACGACATCGTCGCGGTGGCCGATCGCGTCGAGATCGGCTGGACGTGGTACAGCGCGAGCCGGCACCGCACGCACGTCAACACGACCTGCAAGGTGATGCTGCTGGCGCATGCCTTCGACACCCTTGGCTGCAAAGTAGTCGGCCTGCGCACGGACAATTTCAATTTCAAGTCACAGCGCGCGATCGAGGCGCTCGGTGCGAAGAAGGATGGCGTGATCCGTCACCACTGGCCGCGTCGCGACGGCACCGTCCGCGACTCCGTCATGTACAGCATTCTCGCAACCGAGTGGCCGGATGTGCGTCGGCACCTGGAGCTGCGACTCGCCCGGAATCAGCGGGACGCGCCGTAGAGAGCGAACGTACCCAGCCAGTGACTTCCCACGTAGTGGTCGCTCGTCACCGCACCTAACGACGCGTCCTTGTGCAGCTGCGCAGTGGCGCGGAGCGCATTCCGTCGCTTGTCGTCCGCAGGCAATCCATCCGCAATACCTTCGAGCATCCACGCGCGGCTGAGATTCAAGCCATCCAGATGCGCGAGCTTCGGATCGCTGCGATCCGTGATCCGCGCCACCGGCAACCACGGTGTCCCGCCATCGATCGGCACCTGCGGCAGGAACGCGGTAAGCCAACGCGCGAACTCCCGCGGCGCGAGCACACGGCGCACGAAATCCGCCTCCGCCAGACACGGCGAGAGGAAGTCCTGCCCGGACGGTTCGTACCCGAGCGGACAGGCCTTGTCGGAAAGATAGAACTGCTTCGCCTTCTCGCGCAGCAACGCCTCCATGGCGCTGTCGTGAACGGTGTGCGCCCAATCCCAAACCAGCCCGAACGCGAATGCCGTCTGGTCATGCTCGCCGATCCGGATCGGATAGCTCAGCTTCGGCAGCCACGAGGAGAGTCTCTGTGCGGCCGCAGTTTCCAGCGGCGCCAGCGTCGCGGACCATTCGCGGAATTGCCGGTCGTCGGATGTGCGCAGCTCCGCGGCGAGCTGCAGCAGCCAAGCAATTCCATACGGTCGCTCGAACGATTCGCGACCCGGCGCTGTGATGTAGGCGACCTCGGCAGCAACGTTCGGGCCGGTCAGGCTCGATGCCAGGGCTGCGCGGGCCTTGCCCGCAACTTCCGATTTCGGGAACAGCTTGATCACGCGGGCCAGCAGCCAATGCCCGTGCACCGACGAATGCCAGTCGTAGCAACCGTAAAAGGCAGGCGTCAGCTGCCGCGGTGGCTTGAGGTCCGCATCGCCCGTCATGAAATGCGCGATCTTGTTCGGGTACTCCTTGTGTACGCAGTCGAGTGCAAGCTGCGCGAAGCGCGCCGCGGATGCTTCGTCCAGTCCTTCGGCGCGAACGATCCCTGCGACGGCGAACGAAGCAAGCAAGCCGATCAGCATTCTGAACATGACTTCACTCAGTAATGGGTTGCGAGGTATTCGACGATGCGATTCGCATCCGCTTCGCCGATCGGCGCGCCGAACTGATCGATCATCTTGCGCACGCTCTTCTGCCAGCCGGCGCGATCCAGGACGGGGGCATTCATCTGCACATAGTCGACGCTATGACACACGGAGCATCGCGCCACGACGAGATCCCGGTCGGGTGCATCCTGGAGTTGAACGGATTCCTCACCCGCAGCGACGGCGAGGCCTGCGAGCAGCAGCACGGCCAGTGCAGCCGTGTATCGCACGTGCGTGTTCATGCGACCTCCAGTGCCAGCGTCTGGATCATGTTGTGGTGATAGCCCGATGGGTTGGGCGTCAGTTTTTCAGGCTGGCGTGCACCGTTGCGGCCGGTTGCGCGGACTGCGATCCGCAGCGGACCTGGCTTCGCGGTGTCGAGCGGCATGCGGAATCCGCGCCACGCGTAGGAGCTCGACGCTGCACCGAGCGTCGCCGCACGCCACGAACGCCCTTCGTCCAAAGAGGTCTCGACAGTGCTGATGCCGCTGCCGCCATCCCACGCCCATCCGGCGAGCTCAGCAGGTCGCCCGCGCTCCAGTCGAGCGCCGTCCACGTGGCTCGTGACGAGCGAATTGACGAGGATTTCGGTGATGGGCGTGGTCTGCGCATTCTCCTGGCTCGCGAAGCGCGCGCCGGGGAAAGCGCCGGTCGGAATGCGGTAGGCGGTCTTCATCCAGAAGCCGTCGAAAGCCTTCGGTTCCACATTGATCGACGTGAGGTGCTTCACCCAATACGTCGCGGTCCAGCCAGCCACGACCAGACGCGCCGGCGCGCCGTTCCAGTGCGGCAGCGGCTCGCCGTTCATCTCGAACGCGATGAGGGTGTGTGCGTCGAGTGCGCGATCGACAGGCAGGCTCTTGACGAAGTCGGGCGTGCCCGGCAAAGCGGCGCCATCGCCACCGTCGAACACAACTTCGAGCGCATCGCCTTTCACGCCGACGCGATTCAACACGTCGCGCAAGCGGACGCCGCCCCACAGGGCGTTGCCCATCGCGCCATAGGTCCATTGCACGCCGCCTGCGCGCGGTGCGAACAGGCCGCGGCGATTGCCCGAGCATTGATTGATAGCAGCGAAGCGGACGCGCTCGAAATCGCGCTTCAGCTCATCGAGCGACAGCTCCAGCGTACGCTTCGCGCTCGCACCGCCGATTCGCAAGCGCCACGTGCGAGCATCGATTTCCGGAATCGATGCGAGGTGATAGCGGACGAAGAAGGAGTCGTTGGCTGTGATCTGCGAGCGTAAATCGGCCAGCGGCGTCTCGTAGTTCGGCGGGCGGAACGTGCGCTTGATGAGCGCACGCTTGCCAGGCAGCGCGAGCAACGGCTCCTCGGCCGCCTCCGCCGCGCCGAACGCCCACGATCCGGCGAGGTTGGAGAGGAGCAGCCCGCCGATCGAACCCGCAACGACCCGACGTCTGGTAACCATCTCCGCATCCTCCGATCAGTGCGTCAGTACGCGGCCCGGTTTCTCACCGGTCGGCCGATCCTCGCTCCACACCTTCACGCCGTTGACGAATACGGTCTTGATTCCCGCCGGCAGCTCCAACGGCTGCACGAACGTGGCGCGGTCGATGACCGTTTCGGGGTCGAACAACACCAGGTCCGCGAACATTCCCTTGCGTACCATGCCGCGATCCCGCAATCCCATGCGCGCCGCCGGCAGCGACGTCATCTTGCGAATCGCTTCGGGCAGCGTGAACCAATGCTTCTCGCGCACGAAGCGCCCGAGGACGCGCGGAAACGTGCCCGCGCCGCGGGGATGCTGGCTGTCGATGCCGCCATCGCTGGCGACCATCACCCACGGTTGCTTGTAGAACAGCTCGATATCCGCTTCAGTCATCGACTTGGCGATGATCAGCGCGTCGTCGTTGGCCGCGTTGCCTTCGCGGATGATGCGGATGAACATTTCGATGGGATCGATGCGCTCGTCCTGCGCCAGTTGCTCGATCGTGTGCTGCTCGTAGCGCTTGTTCGCCGCGAAATTCGCGATCGTCACATTGCCGGCGCCGCCGACCGCTGCGAGCGCTTCCTTCACGCTGGGCGGCGATTCGTATTGCTTGTCCGGTACCAGCACCTTGATCGTCGAGTACCACGCATCGTAGGGATAGCAGTCGGCGAGGAAGTCGAGACCGCCGCGGCGCGCGTCCTCGATGATCTTCACGTAGTCCGCGGCCTTGCCCCACACGCTCACGGTGCCGAGCTTGATGTGCGAATGCTGCACCGGAATCCGAGCACGCTGCCCGATCGCAATCTCCTCGCGCAGCGCTTCGAACGAGCGATCGGCTTCGTCGCGGATGTGGGTCATGTAGAAGCCGCCGTGTTTCGCGGCGGCTTCGGCTACCGCGACCATCTCCTCGGTCGTGCTGTAACTCGCGACGTCGTACTCGAGCCCGCTCGACAGACCGATCGCGCCCTCGTTCATCCCTTGCTCGACGAGCTTCGCCATGGCCACGATTTCCGTGGGCCGGGCGACGCGTCGGAAATCCTCTTGCAGGATCTGCTCGCGAACCGTCGCGTGTCCGACCGCGACGGCGAAGTTCAGTGAAACCGGCTTGTTCCGGCGTGTCGCGAGCCAGGTACCGATCGGCCACGGCGAGCCGCCATCGGCGCCGAGCAGCAGGGTGGTGATTCCTTGCGCGATCTGCGTCGTCGCCAGCGGGTCGCGGTCGAGACCTTCCTCGGAATGATTGTGGATATCGATGAAGCCTGGGGCGAGCACCAGGCCCTTGGCGTCGATCACTTCATCGCCGCGCGCCGGCTCGAAGGTGCCGATCGCAGCGATGCGGTCGTCGGTGATCCGGACGCTCTCCTTGCGCAAGGGGGCACCCGTGCCGTCCGCCACCTGTGCATTGACGATGACCGTGCTCGCGAGAGCGATGAGGAGTGCATGCATGGGGCGGCAGTTTGCCACGGACTGGCCAAGGTATGCGCCCCAGACGTGCTGAGCGCCTGACGAGCGTCAGGCCAAGGGCTCGATCAGCTCGATTCGATTGCCGAACGGATCGAAGACGTGCACGCGGTAGCAGCCGGGCACGCCGTCGGCCGGGACGATCTCATGGCCCTTGCTGCGCAAGGTCGCGACGAGCGTGGCGAGGTCCTGCACGATCAGCGCGGGATGCGCTTTGCGCGCCGGTCGGAAATCAGCCTCGACGCCGAGGTGAACCTTCACCGCTCCCAGCTCGAACCACGCACCGCCACGCTTGGCGAGCTCCGGCGGCTTGGGAACTTCCGGGATGCCGAGCGTCTCCGCATAGAACTCGCGCGCGATGTCTTCCTGTCCGGCCGGCATGGCTAGCTGCACGTGATCGATGCCCGTGACGCGCATATCAGGCCGACGCCTCCGCGCGAGGTGTGAGGAAGAACGCGACCACGAACAGTGTGCCCAGCACGAGATCGACGCAGCCAAACGCCAACGTCATCGTCTTGATGCGCTGCTGAGCGAACAGCACGATCGCCGGAACGCCATACGCGAGCTTTTCCAGTACCGAGACCAGCATCAGCGGACGAAACCGCACTGGATTGCGGGCAATCATCAGGAAGATGAGCTGCCAGGCGAGCGTAATGCCGACGAAACCGTAGAAGAACTCAGGATGCGTGATCGCGGGCGGGTCGTTCTGCGCGATCTGTCCTTCGGCGAAGTACAGCGGCGCGATCACCAGAATCCCGTAAACCCCGGCAATTGCGAATATCCAGCGTGCGATCTTCATGAGCCCTCCGTGCCGCAATGGTACCGCGGTACGGGGCTGTCACAACTGGGCGCTCAGGGTCGTCTGGCGGTTGAGAGGCAACAGACCATGAGCGAGCATCGAATCGTAGTCGCGGGCGGCGGGTACGCGGGCGTCAGTTGCGCGCTGCGCCTGGCTCGACGCGTTCCTTCCAACGTGCGGGTTACGCTGATCAGTGCCACGGATCGCTTCGTCGAGCGCATCCGCCTGCACCAGCGTGCAACGGGACAGAACGTTGGCGAGTGGAGCCTGCCAGCACTCCTGCGCGGCAGCAGTGTCGAGTTGCGTGTCGGCGTCATCGAACAAATGGATTTGAGCAATCGCGTGTTCAAGCTCGGGGGCGATCGGATCGACTTCGGCACGCCTGTGCTCGCGCTCGGCTCGTCCGTCGACGTCGACAGCGTCAAAGGTGTCCGCGAGCACGCGATGGCGGTCGAGTTCGGCGCCGTCTCCGGCATTCATCAGGCCTTGCTGAAAGCCGCGGCACATCACGGACGCGTCACGATCGTCGGCGGTGGCCTGACAGGGATCGAGCTGGCTGCAGAGATCGCCGAAGTTTTCCCCGACCTGCAGGTCTCGCTCGTGAGTCAAACGCCGCTTGCGGAATCCTGGTCCGCGGCAGCACGTGAGCACGTGCTCGCATCCCTGCGGCGGCTCGGAGTTCGAGTGGAGGAGGGCCCGCACATCCGCGCCGTTCACCGCAAACACCTGGAGACCGATCGCGGCGTTCTGCCGTTCGACCTGTGCATCTGGGCCGGCGGATTCGTCGCTCATTCGCTCGCCTGGAACAGCGGGCTCAAGGTCAATCAACAGGGTCAGGCGCTGGTCGATACGCAGCTGCGCTCGGTTTCGCATCCGGGCGTGCACGTCGTCGGCGATCTCGCCGCGATTGCGCCCGAGCTGACGCCGCAGATGCCGATGGGCTGCAAGAGCGCGATGCCCGCCGGCGCGTGGGCTGCCGAGAACATCGCGCGGCGCCTGCGCGGACAGCCTGAGCAATCCTTGCAATACGCGGTACCATTTTTCTGCGTGAGCCTCGGTCGCAAGGACGGACTCATCCAGATGGCGGCGCGGGACGGCTCGATGACCGGTCGCGTGCTCACCCAGCGCCGAGGCGCCTGGTTCAAGGAATTCATCTGCCGCAGCACGATCTGGGCGCTCAAGATGGAGCGCAGCGGAATCTCCGGAATTCAATGGGTGCGCAGCCGTCCGGCGTCGGAGATCGAGGCGCCGCAGGCGAGTTGACGCTAGAATTCTCCCGCGGTCATCCGGGGAGAATTCGCAGTGAAGCACCTGCTCGCGGCCGGCCTCGCGCTGGTCCCTCTGGTCGTCCACGCAGATCTCGCAGCGCGCATCAAGGCGATGGCGGAGATCCCGAGCAACTCCAGTCCGGTCTATTCGCGCGATGGCAAGCGCATCGCGTTCATCAGCAATCGCAGCGGGACGCCGCAGGTGTGGATCGTCGACGCGGCCGGCGGCGAGCCGAAGCAGATCACGCAAGGTACCGATCCGGTCGGCTCGGTCGCGTGGTCGCCGGTCGAGGACCGGATCGCATACGCCGTTGCTCGCGGCGGCGGCTTCAACGTCCAGGTGTACTACAGCAAGCCCGATGGCAGCGACGCCAAGCTCATTACCAGCGGCGGCAAGGAAGACAACTTCTCGGGCAACTTCGCCCCGGACGGGCGCTACTGGTTCCGCTCTGCGCAGCGCGACCCACAGTCGCCGGATTCGTGGATCTACGATCCGAAGACCGGCAAGTCTGCGATGGCAATCGAATACCACGGGTTCGGCGGCATCGTCGACATTCAGCGCCCCGACAATCGGGCCCTGATCAGCCGTCTCGTCACACGCGGCAATGACAATTTCTATCTGCACGATCTGCAGACGCACGAGGAGACGCTGCTGACGCCGCACGATGGGCCGGCGCTCGTGTCCGGCGAGCTTGCGCCGGATGGCAGCGCGGTCTACCTCGTCCACAATCTCGGGCGCGATCGTCAGATCGTGTCGCGGATCCCGATCGATGCCGCGGGCAAGCCCGGTGCGATGACGCTGCTCGCGGCGCAGGACAATGCCGAGGTGGACGGCTTCACCGTGAGTGATGACGGACGGCGCGCGGTGATTGCCTGGAATTTGAGCGGGCTCGGCTATCTCGAGCTGATGTCGTTGCCGGATGGCAAACGCACGCTGCTCGCGCGTCCGCCGGGCGAGGTGGTCTCGGTCAGCGATTTCTCGCCCGACGGCAGTCGCGTACTACTGAACGTCACCGGCGCGGCGCGGCCACCGAGCGCATGGCAATACGAATTCGATGCGCAGCGATACAGGCAGATCGCGCCGGTCAGCACGCCGGGCGTGGATCTGGAGGCACTGGTGAGCCCCAAGCTTCAGACATACAAGGCGCAGGACGGGCTCGAACTGACCGGCTGGCTCTATGAGCCGCCAGGTTTCGCGCGACCGGGGCCGGTTGTGTTGAGCTTCCACGGTGGGCCGGAAGGGCAGGAGCGTCCGGTGTTCCGCGCAGACTACCAGGCCATCCTCGCGCAAGGCATCGCGGTGTTCGCGCCGAACATTCGCGGCTCGGCAGGCTTCGGCAAGGCCTTCCTCGCGCTCGACGATCACGAGAAGCGCTTCGACGCGAACCGCGATGTCTACGATTCGGCGCAGTATCTGATCAAGTCCGGCATCGGCAAGCGCGGCAAGCTCGGCATCTTTGGCGGCTCGTACGGCGGCTATGTCGTGATGATGGCGGTGACGGAATACCCGGACACATTCGCAGCGGGCGCCGATCTCTTCGGCATCGTCAACTTCGAGACGTTCTTCGCACAATCGACGCCGTGGATGGGCGCGATCTCCGGTGGCGAGTACGGCGATCCGAAGACGCAGGCGGATCTGTTGCGGCGCCTGTCACCGATTCACAAGCTGGATCGCGTGCGGGCCGCGATGCTCGTGATGCACGGCGCGAACGATACCAACGTGCCCGTGGTCGAGGCCAAGCAGGTGGTCGACACGCTGAAGAAGAACGGCCGCGACGTCGAGTTCCTGCTGTTCCCCGACGAGGGTCACGGCTGGCGCAAGATCCCGAATCGCGTCAAGTCGACGATGACGCTTGCGGACTTCTTCCATCGGCATCTGGTGGAAGAGCAGCGGCAGGCGGCCTTGTGATGCGCCATACGCCGATCGTCAGCACCGGGATGATCAGCAGCACGATGAAGGCGTAGGTGAGCCAGCCGTAGCCTTTCTCGATCAGGCCGACGAGCCCGATCGCGCCGGCCGCGTAGACGGAGATCACCATCACCGTGATGGCGAGCGCTGGGCGCATCGCGCGCGGCATCGGCTTACCGCGTTCCTCGTAGACTTTTGCCACACGCTCATTGATCGCGTGCAGGATCGGTACGCCGGTGTCGACCAGCGTGAGCAGCACTGCGAGCTGGAACGCATACTCGAACCAGGTCGCGCCGATTTTGCCGAGCAGGAAGGCCGAGGGCAGCGAGACGTTCGCGATCTCGCCGGCGTAGCCGACCATCGCGATGTAGAACACGAAGCCCGGCAGCATGCCGAGCGGGCCGCCGAGCAATCCTGCGACCATCGCTTCGCGTCGCCGCGTCAGATGACGGATGCAGAAGAACACCGCCGGTACTGTGGCAACGTTGTAGCCCGCGTAGGTGATGCCGGCTTTGAACCAGCCGTGTCCGACGGGCTCGCTGGCGAAGGCCGCTTCGATGCGATCGCCGAACGCGACGAAGCTCCAGATGAAGAACACGATGTAGACGAGGTAGAGATAGCCGACCGACAGCGCCAGGAATTTCTCGATCGCGGCGCTGCTGTAGAACACCATCGCGCCGGTCGCGACGATCATGCCGATCGAGCCGACGAGCTTCGGCAGGCCGAACAGGTCGTGAGTGATCTCGCCGGCGGCGGCGCCCATGACGGCGAACACGATGATGATCAGCAGGAAGTAGGCGATCTCGAACAGGAACCAGCCGGGCCCGAGCAGCAGCTTGAAGAACGAGCGGTAGTCGTACGCCTTCGCCATGCGCGCCAGCTCGAAGCTGACCATCAGCACGGCGCTCCAGAACAACATGGCGACGATCATGCCGAGCAGGCCGCCCCACGGCCCGGCAGGTAGAAAGAACTGCACCAGCTCGCGACCGGTCGCGTAGCCGCCGGCGATGACGGCGGATTCGAAGACGAAGCCGGGCAGGAGATAACGCTGGAAGAAGTCTTTCATCATGCAGCCTGCTGCGAGGTGGATTTGAGGAGTCCGAGACGAATGAGGCTTTCGGCGCTGGCGACGATCGCATCCTCCGGCGAGCGCGGCTTCCAGCCGAGCAGCCCGCGGGCCTTGGCGTTGGTGCCGTTCTTGTGCTTGCCGAGCTCGGGGATGAGTTGCTTCAAAGCCGGGTCACGCAACGCGGCGAGGCGCACGAGCCAGTTGGGCAACTGCCGCGCGGGCACTTTAGCCGCGGCGGCGCCCATGCGCGCCTTGAGCACTTTCGCGATCTCGAGCATCGACATGAAGTCGCCGGCCGTGCACAGAAAGCGCTCGCCACGAGCAGCGGGGTGAGTCATGGCGCGCACGTGCAGGTCGGCGACGTCGCGCACGTCGACAATGCCGAACCAGCGTTGCGGGCAGCCCGGGATCCCACCATCCATCATGCGCTGAATGATCATGACCGAAGGCGAATAGTCCGAGCCGAGCACCGGCCCGAGAATCGCGACCGGATTGACGACAGCCAGCTCCGGGCTGCCTTCCTTCGCGACGAAGTCCCACGCCGCGCGCTCCGCGATCGTCTTCGACTTGACGTACGGCGTCGCGCCGTAACCGTTGACATCGGTCCAGCTGTTTTCATCGAAAGGCGTAGTCTGCGGCTTCAAGCCGTAGCCGATTGCGGCGAATGAGGATGTCATCACGACGCGTCGCACGCGGGCTTCGCGCGCAGCACGCAACACGCGCAATGCGCCTTCGCGCGCGGGAACGATCAGCTCGTCCTCGTTCTTCGGCACAGCGACCGGAATCGGCGAAGCGACGTGCAGGACGTATTCGCAGCCTGTCACAGCTTGCGACCAGCCCGCGTCTTGTTCGAGATCGGCTGCGAAGAACGACAGGCGGTTGCCGGCATCTGCGCCGCCGGCCTTGAGCATCGCTCGTACCTCGGGCTCGCGTTTGAGGTTGCGCACGGTCGTACGCACCGTATGGCCTTCGGCCAACAGCTGCAGGATGCAGAAGCTCCCCACGAACCCCGATCCACCGGTCACTAGCACTGCGCTCATCGTCGCCTCGGCTTCGGTAGTGGAAGAATCCGGCCCGGCATCTTCGGCTAGAATTGCGCGCATGTCACGCGAGGAACTCCCGGTATTTCGCCTCGTCGACCTTCGCAAGATCTATGGACAAGGCGAGGCGGCCGTGCATGCACTGCGCGGCGTCGATCTCACCGTTGCGGCCGGCGAGCTGCTGGTGCTGCTGGGACCGTCCGGTTCTGGTAAATCGACGTTGCTGAACGTGCTCGGCGGGCTCGACCGGCCGACCTCCGGCAGCTGCTTTTTCCGGGACATGGACCTGGCGAGCGCCGCGGATGCCGATGTCACGCAATACCGGCGCGGGCACGTGGGCTTCGTGTTCCAGTTCTACAACCTCATTGCCAGCCTGACGGCGCAGGAGAACGTCGAGCTGGTCACCGAGGTCGCTCCTGATCCCATGCCCGCCGCGGAAGCGCTCCAGCTCGTCGGCCTGGGCAAGCGGCTGCATCACTTCCCGGCACAGCTTTCCGGCGGCGAGCAGCAACGTGTCGCGATCGCGCGTGCGATAGCCAAGCGGCCGACGGTCCTGTTATGTGACGAGCCGACGGGCGCGTTGGACGTCGCGACCGGTGTTCACGTGCTGGAAGCGATCGTTACTGCAAACAACAAGCTCGGCACGACGACGTTGCTGATCACGCACAACGCGGACATCGCGCGCATCGGCGATCGCGTCGTGCGATTCGCGGACGGCCATATCCGCTCCATCGAAGCGAACGCGCAGCGCATTCCGCCGTCGGAGCTGACGTGGTGATCCAGCTCGCAACGTTGGATCGCAAGCTCCTGCGCGACCTGAAGCGCTTGAAGGCGCAGGCGATTGCTGTCTCCGCAGTGCTCGCGTGCGGCGTGGCGCTGTTCGTCATGGCCACGGGGATGTACGACTCGCTGGAACGCGCGCGGAACAGCTACTACGACTCGGCGCGGATGGCGGACGTCGCGGTGTCGGTCGTGAGATCGCCGGATCCTGTCGCCAACGATCTCGTCGAGCTGCCGGGCGTGAATGCGCTGGAGGCACGAGTGACCGGCATCGGCTTGCTGGACCTCGCGGGCAAGTCGGATCCGGTGTCGGCGCGACTCGTGTCGCTGCCGCCGGATCGCCATCCGCGGGTCAACGACGTGCTGTTGCGCGCCGGTCGCTGGCCGGACCCGACGCGCGACAACGAAGTGCTGATCAACGAGGCGTTTGCAGAAGCGAACTTCCTTGCGCCCGGTGTACAACTGCGCGCACTGATCTACGGGCGTTATCGCGAGCTCGTAGTCGTCGGCATCGCGAGCAGTCCGGAGTTCGTCTTCGCGGTCGCCCCCGGCGCGATGCTGCCGGAGCCGGAACGCTTCGGCGTCGTCTGGATGGGGCGCGAAGCGTTGGGCCGCGCGTTCGATGTGGACGGTGCGTTCAACGACGTCGTGTTTCGTCTCGCACCCGGAGCCGATGTGCGCGAAACCATTTTCGCCATCGACGAGCGGCTGGCGCGTCACGGCGGCCGTGGAGCATATGGGCGCGACCGGATGCTGTCGGCGCAGTTCCTGGCGGACGAGCTGAGCTCGTTGCGCACGATGGCTTCGATCCTGCCGCCGATCTTTCTGCTGGTCGCGGTGTTCCTGCTCAATGTGTCGCTGTCGCGGCTGGTCGCGACGGAGCGCTCGAACATCGGACTGCTCAAGTCGTTCGGCTACGGGAACGTGTCGATCGGGCTTCACTACGGCAAGTTCGCGATCGTATTCGCGCTGCTCGGCGCTGCGCTCGGCGTGCTCGTCGGTCGCTATCTCGGCGGCTACATGGCCTCGATCTATCAGAAGATTTATCGCATTCCGGCGCTGGCGTTCGACGCGCAGATGCACGTCTATGTTTGGGCAGTCGTGGTTTCGTTAATTGCAGCAGTGCTCGGCGCGGCGCAGGCAGTGCTGCGTGCGGTGCGACTGCCACCGGCTGCAGCTCTGGCGCCGCCGGCGCCGGTGGGCTTCAGTCGGTTGGGGCAGGGGATCGAGAACGCAGCTCGCAACCTCGACGGCAAGACGCGCATGGTCGCGCGTCGTATCGCCCGGTTCCCACGCCGCTCCGCCACGACAGTCGTCGGCATCATGCTCGCGCTCGCGCTGCTCATTACGTCGCAGCACTTTCCGATCTCGATGAATCACATCGTCGATGTGACGTTCGGCGTCGCGCAGAGGATGGATGCGACGCTGACATTCGCGGAAACGGCGGACGACAAGATTCTCGCGGAGGTCGGGCGATTGCCCGGCGTGTATTCCGTCGAGCCGCTGCGTGCGACCGAAGTGATTCTGACGGCTGGCAGTCGCACGCGTCGCGACACGCTGATGGGGCTGACCGAGGGCGCCTACTTGTATCGTCTCCTCGATCAGAACATGGACGCCGTGGATCTCCGGGCAGATGGCATCACGCTCTCGCACAACCTCGCGAACAAGCTCGGCGTGAAGATCGGCGACATGGTGAGTGTGCAAGCAACCGACGGTCATCGCGCGCATACGGATCTGACGGTTGTCGCAGTCGTCAAGCCATATCTCGCCGGCGCTGCTTACATGCAACTGGGTGCATTCGGCCGTGCGTTGCGCGAGCCGGGGCGTGTGAGCGCGGCGTATGTGCTGATGGATAGCGCCGAGCGTGACGCACTCAATCGCGAAGTGAAGGAGCTGCCGATGATCGCGGGTGTCTCGTTCCTCGACAACGCGTCGGCCTCGATGCGCAAGATGTTGAACGAGGGCAGCGGCTTCTTCGCGTATATGTTCGTGGTGTTTTCATGCCTCATGGCGGGTGGAGTTGCCTACTCCGCGGCGCGCGTCACGTTCGCGGAGCAGGAACGAGACCTGGCGACGCTGCGAGTCCTCGGCTTCAGCCGGCGTGAGGTCTCCTACGTTCTGCTCGCGGAGATCGGCGCGCTGCTGCTGGTTGCGTTGCCGGCGGGCTGCGTGCTCGGAGCGTTGTTGTCGCGCTGGCTGATGGCGCAATTCCAGACAGAGCTGTTTACGTTTCCGTACATCACCGAGTCCTCAGCGTACGGTAAGTCCGCGCTGTTCGTTGCTGCGGCCGTCGTCGGCGCGGCGCTGGCAGTGCGGCGCGGAGTGGATCGCCTGGACCTCGTCGGTGTGCTCAAGTCGAGAGAATAAGAATGGCGAATGAAGAGCTTCAGCGGCGCTCGCGTCGGGTGCGCATATTCTGGATTGCAGCAGCGGTCGTGATCGTCATTGCGATCGGGCTGTCGATGTTGCCCGATGCAGTCGACGCGGACATCGCCAAGGCGGACCGCGGCGACGTGCGCGTCGAAGTCGTCGACGAGGGCCGCACGCGCATGCACGACATTTATATCGTCAGCGCTCCGATCACCGGCCGCGTGTTGCGCGTCGAAGTGGAACCCGGCGATGAGGTGGCCGCGGGCGCGATCCTCGCGCACATGTCGCGAGCGGCGGCTGGATTTCTCGATACGCGCAGCGACTTGCAGGCGCGCGCGGGCGTGACCGCCGCTGAGGCCCAGCTGCGTTCGGCGGACGCGGAGTTGGCGCTTGCCGAGCGCGAGCACAAGCGCAACACGGAGCTGGTCGCGGCCAATCTGATTTCCAAGGCTGCGACGGATCAAAGCGAGGCGCGGCTCAATGCCGCACGGGCGGCTCGGGATGCCGCTCGCGCCGAGGTCCAACGTGCGCGAAGCGCGGTGCTGGATCCTTCACGGACCGAGAGGGGCATCGTCAACGTCACGAGTCCGAGCCCGGGCCGTGTGCTGCGCGTGCCTCAGGAGAGCGAGGCCGTCATCCAGACCGGCACGCCCATCGTGGAGGTCGGAGACCCGCGGCACGTCGAAGTCATCGCGGAATTCCTCTCACAGGATGCGGTGAAGATGCGGGCCGGCGCGCCGGCGCAGATCGAGAATTGGGGCGGTCCGCCGCTGCCGGCAGTCGTCGATCGCGTCGAGCCGGTCGCGCACACCAAGATTTCCGCGCTCGGCGTCGAAGAGCAGCGCACGAACGTGATCCTGCAATTCAAGGACAAGCCGGCCGACTCGCTGCAGGCGCACGATTTCCGGGTCGATGTGCGCGTCGTCGTGGGCGAGGCGAAGAACGCCATCCGTGTCCCCCTCGGCGCGCTCTACCGCCGCGGCAACGGCTGGGCGCTCTACAAGGTCGTGGACGGCCGGGCCAAGCTGACCGAGGTGCAGGTCGCCGAGGCCGACCCTCACTTCCGGGCCGTCACGGCCGGCGTCACCGAGGGCGACGAGCTCATCGTCTTCCCGGGCAGCTCCGTCAGCGACGGCGTCCGCATCAAGCCCCGCAAGTAGCAACTTTCTCCAAGTCGGCAGCGGCCCCTGCGGCGTACGATTTCCGCCGGGTTTTCACTTGGAGTTGGGCCTGCATGAATGCATCGACCATCGGTGCCGCGCTGACTGCGACGGCTTTGTTGACTGGCAGCTCGGTGAGCCTGGCGTCGCCGGAGCAGGATCGGGCCGAAGTGGCTGCGATCGATACGAAGTACCAGGACGCGGTCAAGCACAACGACGCAGAGACCATGGCGCAGATCCTCCACGAGGATTTCGTCCTGGTGCTCGGCACCGGCAAGACCTATACGCGCGCGGATCTGCTGGAATCTGCCCGCACTCGTCACATCACTTACGAGCGTCAGGACGAAGATCCCGGCACGCAGACCGTGCGGCTGTGGGGTGACCACACGGCGGTCGTCACAGCCCGGCTCTGGCTCAAGTACACCGCCGAGGGCAAGCAGTTCGAGCGTCGGCTGTGGTTCAGCGATACCTACGTGCGCACGCCGAAGGGCTGGCGATATGTGTTCGGTCAGGCGTCGATCGCGCTGCCGGCGGAATGATCAGACGTCCAGACCGATGGAGCGCATCAGCTCGAGGCCGTTGCTCTTCGTCACGATGCCTTCGTGCAGCTTGAAATCGAACTTCATGCGGCCGTCGCGCAGCTCGTCCTGGAAATGCAGGTTGCGCAGGCGGCCGCCTGCGGCGACGTCGATCTCCGTGAGTGCCAGGTCATGAGTGGTGACGAGGCCGATCGAGCCCCGCCCGAGCAAGGCCCGGATGACTCCTTGCGCGCCGACAAACCGGTCCCGCGAGTTCGTCCCCTGCAGGACCTCGTCGAGGAGGAACAGCAGTGGTGGTGTATGCGCCGCCAGCTCATTGAGATGTCGTAGACGCGTGATCTCGGCGTAGAAGCGCGAGCTGCCTTCGTGCAGCGAATCGTTGATGCGGATGTTCGCGCCGACCTGCAGTGGCGACAGCCGCAATCGCTGAGCCCGAACCGGCGCACCGGCCATCGCGAGCACGGTGTTGATGCCGACCGTGCGCAGCAGAGTGCTCTTGCCGGACATGTTCGAGCCGCTGATCAGGAGCACCCGCGTGTCGCCAGCGATTGCGACATCGTTGCGCACGCATACCGCCCCCGCGAGCAGCGGATGTCCGATCGACGCAGCCTCGAATGACGCCGCTCCGTCGACCAGCTCCGGGAACGGGTCGTCCGGATGCTCGTAGCTGTAGCCGGACAGGGAAATCAGTGCTTCGAGATCGCCGATCGCTTGCAACCAGGCCCGCACCCCATGGCCGTGATGGCGACGCCAGCGCTCACCCGCAAGTGCTGCGTGCACGCTGTAGAGCAGCGGCAGATCCAGGATCGCGATGATGATGTTCCGTCGCGACTCGATGAACTGCACGACGGTACCGAGCCGCGCGATCGCCTGCGACGCGCGAATGCCCTCCGAGGACAACTGAGCGAGCAGGCGCTTCGACAACGCTGTCTGGACCGGTTCACGCTCCAATCGTGCCGTCAGACTCGCGAGCAGCTTGAGACTGTCGAACGCGCGCTCGGTGCTGTTGAAGACTTCGACGAGCTGCCTGCGCAGCAGTCGCATGACACCGAATTCCAACGCGAGCACGACAATCAACGGCGACGCGACCCCGGTGTTGCTCCAGATCACCAGCGTCGCAGTGAGCAGCAGCGGCAGCACCAGCGCGACCGGCAACACCCACCCGACGCGCAGTTGATTCGGCGACTCCGCCCAGCGCAGCAGCTCTTCAGGCTGCACACCCACGCCCGCTGTTTCGCCGAGTGCAGCAAGGTCTTCGCGCAGGTCGAGCCGCTCACGCAGCTCCGCGATGGCTCGTTGCCGCTCGAGTACGGTCGCGACGGGAGCAGGGGCCAGCAGCCAGCTGGCCAGCGCATTCTCACCCATGCGCGTGCGCGCGATCGACAGCAGCTCGAACAGATTACCCGGGCCGAAAAGATCGAGATCCGCCGCATACACGTGATGAGGATCGTCGAAGCGAGTGCCCTGGTTGCCGAGGCCGCTCCAGCGATCCTCGATCCGCGCGATGCCCGCTCGATAGTGAGCCGCGGCGCGATCCGCACTCGCTCTGGCCCGTCGCACGCGCGAGTGATAGATCACTGCGACGAGGAACAGCCCGGCCGGCACCAGCCACCAGTAGTCGCCCAACCAGATCGCAGCGAAGGCCAGAATCGCGAGCACGACGCGGACGTTGGAGATGCGTGCCGAGACGACATCGAGCCGCGCGACCTGCTGCTCGCGCGCTTGCAAGCGCCGGCTGTACTCTGCGGAGGGCGGCACGCTTCCGCCCGTCATGGGAATCGTGGGAAGCCCGGTTCGAGCTGGATGCCGAGACTGTTGATCGCCAGCGCGGTCATCGTGTAGCCGCCGCTGGTGTAGATGATCTCGATCAGGCGCTTCGTGTCGTAGTGCTTGGCGAGCGTTGCCCACGTGCGATCGCTCACGAATGTTTCGCGACGCAGCTCGTCAGCGGCGCGCAGCACCGCGGCGTGTTCCTCGCTCCAACCCGAAGCGTCCGGACCGCTCTTGATGCGGCGAATCTCCGCGGCGGAAAAACCGGCCTTCTGCGCAGCTTCGACGTGATGTCCCCACTCGTACTCCGCACCAGTCAGCGCCGCAGTGCGCAGGATCAGCAGCTCGCGCGTCTTCGGCGGCAGCAGCGAGTCGCGTTGCAGGTAGCTGCCGAATTTGTAGCGCGGACCGTACAGGGTGGGATGATTCAGCATCGTCTTGTATAGATTGAGCACCGGCCCGCTGATCTTCTGCTCGGCGATCAGCTTGCGCTGTTCCTCCGACCACTCGGACTCCGCCAGCGGTGGAACGCGCGGTTGCTTCAGCCGTGGCGACTGCGGCTGCGTCGCCAGCGCCGGCAGCGGCACGTCCTTCGGCAGACGATCCTCGAGTCCCGGATCCAGCTGCACGCCGAGAGTGTTGAGCGCCATCGAGACCAGCTGATATTGCGCGGCTGTGTACAGCGCTTCGATCACCTGCTGAACCGAGTACCTGGCGCGCAACGCGTTCCAGGTCGCGTCGCTGATCATCGTGTCATAGCGCAACTCGTCGACCATTCGCAGCAGCGTGCGCTCGAAGTCCGACCATCCGGCGGCCGCGGGTCCCTCGGCGATGCGATGAACGTCCTGATTGCTGAGGCCGGCCTGCGCTTTGGCAATGCGTGCGTGCTGGGCCCACTCGTATTCGGACTGGCACAGCCAGCCCATGCGCAGCATCACGATCTCGCGCTCGCGCGGCGGCAGGCTGGAGCCGTCGAGGACGAAACGACCGAGCGGACTCCAGCGGTTGTAGAGATCGACATCGTGAGCGAGCGTCTTGTAGACGTTGAAGTCAGGGCGACTCGCCAGCAGCGCCTGCTGCTCCGGCGTGCGTTCCTCTTTACCGAGCGGTGCGACGCGCGGCGTCTGCAGGCGAGGCGTGAACGTCTGCTCCGCACCCAGGACGGACGTGGCGATCAATAGCAGGGTTGCGCTTGTCAGCAGCAGTGGTGCGACTTTGGTGCGGGCTCGCATAGTCGCTCCAATATAGCTCAACGGCGCGCGATATCGGGGCTCAGTACCGGCTTGACGTCGACGATCGGCGTGCCATCGATCGCTTCCAGGCTGCGCACTCGCACACGTCCGCCATCGACGGCAGTCACGGTCACTTCGTGCAGGCCGAGTGGATTCGGACGATGCGGTGAGCGAGTGCTGAAGACACCTTCGGCGGTGCGCGAAACGTCGCCGCGCGGATGCACGCTGAGCACGTCGCGCCGTGCGCGATCCAGCCAGGTGATCAGAATCAATTCGTCGCCGGGCCGGATGTTGCGGAGCCCTTCCACCACCGCGGGCTCGAATACGAGCCACGCTTCCGGCGCGCCCTCGTCGGCCTGTCGCGGCGCTGCGTCCAGCGTCTTGAGAGCCGAGGAAACCGTGCCGATCACTCTGATGTTGAAACTGCTCATGCTATCCACCATGGCCGCAAGTAACTTTCGTCAGGGCGCCGGTACAGCGCAAGGTGAGGCGTGTTTCGCCTACCTGGGGTGCTCGATTGAACGCGCGTGTGCGCCCGAGGGAACATAGCCGCATCCCCGTAGCGACGTGCAACGGCTCTGCGCCGGGGATCAGACGTTCGAGCAGGCGTACCGGACGGTCGGTCAATCGAATACGGCATTTCGCCGGTACACTGTACGCAACTGGAGAAGTGAGAGACATCATGACGAATGCACGTTACACCGGCCGCTGCTTCTGCGGCGAAGTCGAATTCGAAGTCACCGGCGCGCCGGCTGCAATGGGCTATTGCCACTGCGAGTCCTGCCGCCACTGGTCCGCGGGCCCCGTCAACGCGTTCACGTTGTGGAATCCGCAGGCGTTGCGCGTTACCAAGGGCGCCGGCAGCATCGGCACCCACAACAAGACGCCGGTCAGCTACCGCAAGTGGTGCACGAAGTGCGGCGGCCATCTGTTCACCGACCATCCGCCGCTGAAGCTGGTAGACGTCTACGCTGCGATGATCCCGGAGCTGAAGTTCGAGCCCGCGCTGCACGTCCACTATCAGGAGACCGTGCTGCGCATCAAGGACGGTAAGCCCAAGATGAAGGACATGCCGAAGGAGATGGGCGGCTCGGGCGTCCTGCTGGCGGAGTAACGTCGGCGAAAGCCGCCTGGGCGACCTTTCGCGTGAAAGGTATAGTTACCGCCATGGCGACAGGTTGGGCCGGCGACGGCGCAGTACAGGATCAGATCGACGCGACAGTGAAGGACGGCGTGAGCCGGGCGCAGAGCCGCCTGGCCACGGGTCCGGGACTGGAGCATTGCGAGGAATGCGGCGCGTCTATTCCCGAGGCACGCCGCAAGGCCATCCCCGGCGTGCGCCTGTGTGTCGCGTGCCAGGAAGCCGCAGACCGCGAAGCGGAGCAGTTCAGCGGCTACAACCGGCGCGGCAGCAAAGACAGCCAGCTGCGCTAGATCACGTCACGGGGTCGTTCTTCTTCACGCCCCGCACGTTCAGTGCGAATAGTCCCAATTGCAGAGCGATGAGCGCGTACGCCTGGTCGTGCAGCGCCCACGCGATCCACAGAATGTTGCTGGCGATGAAGCACCAGAATCCCACGGTGCGTTTGCGGCTCGACTTGGAAGCAATGAGCCACGCGGCGGTCAGCGTGATGATCATGGCGGGCCATTGCACAGCATTGATTACAGTTTCCATCACGGCCGCAACGTGCCGTCGTCGGCGTGGGTTCCGCTGGTGACGCTGGTGCCGGGGCAAGAAAGGGTGCGAAACTCAGCAGCGCAGCAAACCTTCAGGAGCGATGCATGGGTGTCTACAGCCTCGGCGAGCACACGCCGCGAATTCACGAGACTGCCTGGATTGCGAAGAGCGCGAAGGTCATCGGCAGAGTCGAGATGGCCGAGGGTTCCAGCGTGTGGTTCGGCGCCGTGGTACGCGGTGACGTCGAAGACATTCGCATCGGCCGCAACACCAACATCCAGGACAACTCCGTGTTGCATGCCGACTCGGGAATTCCGCTCACGATCGGCGCAAACGTTACGGTCGGCCATCTCGTGATGCTCCACGGGTGCACGGTCGGCGACGGTGCCTTGATCGGCATACGCGCTGTCGTGCTCAACGGGGCGAGCATCGGCCGCAACTGCATCGTCGGCGCGGGCAGCGTAGTGACGGAGGGCAAGAGCTTTCCCGATGGCACGCTGATCGTCGGCACGCCCGCGAAGGTCGTGCGCGAGCTGAGTGCCGAACAAATCGCCGAGATGCAGCACGGCGCGACGCACTACGTGCAGAACGCCCGGCGCTTCCGCGAGCAACTAAAGCGAATAGACCGCTCTCCCGGGGCGTGAGGCGCGCAGACGAAATAATTTCGTCTGTACGGATGTACAGGAGCGCACAGTTCGCGTAGGATCGCTCGCGCTCACATCAAGGAGGGCTCGATCATGGCGAACACGGACGACACGTCGAAGAAGCAGAACGCTGCAGCTGAAACGCCCAAGCGCATTCCCACGCAACTCGAACGCTTCATCGATGCGCAGCGCAGGAAGCTGCTCCAGGCGCACAGCGTGATGCATTGTTTGTACGAGGTGCTGCTCTACGCGGAAGGCGAAGACGCAGTGACGTATGCGGAAGCGGCCCATCTCGCTGCGATGCTGGTGGATGACGTCATCGAGCAGCTCGACAGCGCGCGGCTGCAGGCAATGGTCGAGGCCATCAAGCGCGAGGCCAATGCCGAGGGTCTGAAGTTGGGCGGAGGCGGCGGCGACCAGGTCCGCGAGCCGAACGTCTTCTACATCAACTAGGTCACTTCCGGGCTCCGAGCTGCGCAAGCAGCTCGGAGAGACGTTCCGGAGTGATGTAGAAGTACTCGCAAACGCGGCCCCACAACAACGTCGTCGGCACGTTGTGATCGCCGCGCTCCTTCTGTAGTTGACTCAACACGTAGAGCACGACGCGCTGCTCGCGGGTCAATCCGTCGCGGACATCGGGTATTCTGTCGTCGGTCATCGTGCGGCAGTTTACAACCATGGCGCCGGCAGGGAGTGACTCACGTGATCGACCTGTTTGATCTGTTCGATATCTACCAGAACACGAGAATCGACAAAGTGACGGCGCTGGAGGCGGATTCCTTCCGCCGCCTCACTGGCACACAAGATCGGCTGCAAGAGCTCGAGCATCGCTACGAGCGGATGAAGCTGGTCACCGCCGCGTTGTGGCAATTGTTGAAGGCTCACACCGGCCTGACTGATGCGGACCTCAAGCAGTACATCGAGAAGGTGGATCTCGCCGACGGCAAGCTCGATGGCAAGATCGAGCGGAAGGGCGGCGCGATGGACTGCCCGCATTGCTCGCGTCGAATCCTCAAAACTGCCGTCGTTTGTCCGTGGTGTAGCAAGCGGCTGCGCGTCGGCGATGCTTTCGAAGCGACGTGAGCGCGATAGACTGCGGCTTTGCGATTGTTCCCCAGGTCTTCGATAACCGGGAGATCGCCGGGATTTCCCGCGACCTGGAAGGGGAAACGGTGCGGCGGTCGCGCGCTGGAGCGCGTCATCTTCTGTCCATGCCGGCCGTTGCAGCGCTAGCTCGAGATCGGCGGTTGATTGCAATGGCTGCAGAGGTGCTCGGCGGCGAGCCCGTGCTCTTCAGCGCAACATTGTTCGACAAATCCGCCGAAGCCAACTGGCTCGTTGTCTGGCATCAGGACAGGGCCTTGCCACTCGTCGGGCAGCGCGATGCACCGGGCTGGGGGCCATGGTCTGAAAAGGCGGGCGTAACCTACGCGCATGCACCCGCGTGCGTTCTCTCCAAAGTCGTGGCCTTACGCGTGCATCTCGACGATTCGACGGCCAACAACGGACCGCTGCGAGTCTTGCCCGGAACGCACGAGCTGGGGCTGCTGAGCGATGCACAGATTCACGAGGCAGCTCGACGCATCGACGCTGTCACATGCACGGTAGAGCGTGGCGGCGTGATCGTCATGAGGCCTCTGCTGCTGCACGCGTCATCGAAGGCGACTGACAAGGCTTCTCGCAGAGTGCTGCATTTCGAGTACTCAGGTGCAGCTGCGTTCGAGAATGGTCTGCGACTGCGGGTTGCGTGACCTCGGCGCACGTTCCAGCTCACGGCTTCAACTCGAGCGGCTCCCCGTCCCATTCATCGATGACGAGCGGCTTGGCGCGGCCGTAGTCGATCGCGAGATGGCTGCCGGCCAGAGCGCTCGGTAACGACCCCAGGCCCTGTCGATTCAACGGGATCCATAAGTAGATCTCGAACTCGTTGCTGGGGATCGTCTGCGTCACCATCAATCCGCGCACGGGCTCGTCGTTCGCGGCTGCTTGCATTCGAACCTCGACGCCAGGGCTCTTGCGCAAGGCTACGGTCTTGCTCTTGATCGGCGCGGCATATGCAATTTTCTCGCGATACAGCTCGTAGCCGGGCATGTACACAAGAAGCGTCACCTCGCCGGGCTCGATGCCGGTCAGACTGAATTCCCCAAAATCATTGCTCTTCTTATGGCCGTGGACGCGCGCAGTGGCAGGATCGACCCCTCGCAGGTAGACGTCGGCGCCCACGATTGGGACCGAGCTGCCGTCTTCCACCACGTGCCCGGCGAGCTGAACCGACGGGATATCCATGTTCAACACGACATCGCCGGCCATCGTAACGGTTCGACTGATGTCCTCGTCGGCGGTGACCCGATACTCGCCGAGGGGTAGCCCCTCGATCTCGTAGTCACCGTCCGCCGACGTCGTTGCGCGATACGACACTCCGTCCTTAGCTTCTGCAGGTTGTATCCACACTAGTAGCTGCGTCGCCGGCTTGCCGCCCTGAGTCACTCGGCCCGATAGGCGCGCACCCGGCGGGAAGACGATGTCCAGTGTGATGTCGTGTTCAGCGGGCACATCGACCGTCTTGCTCAATTGCCGGTCGGTGGCGTACACAGTTACGCGTGCGCGCCCAGGAGGTACGCCTGCAAATGCGTATGCACCCTGCTCGTCGGCACGCGCGCTGAAAAACATGGAGTTGGACCGCAGGCTGATGTACGTGCGTCCGAGCTGCTCAGGCCTCACGCCCTTTATCATCCCGCGAACGGTGTGACCTGCGCCGATAGTGAGAACAATATCGTCCCTGCGCTCATCCTGGCCCAGCACGATCTCCTGCCTCGCACTGCCCGCGACAGAGTTGGCAGAAATCACGTAGCGTCCGGCTGTCAAGTGGTCGAAGGAGAACTGACCCGAATCCGCGGTCTCATTGGTGTAGCCAGCGAAACCTCCACCCATCGTGACCCGCCCTTTGACCGGCTCACCCGATCCCGTCTTCACGACGCCTGCAATCCTGCCGCCGGTCGAGAGCGCGAACTCCTGAGGGGGTGTCTTCTCGTCCATGACAATCTCTGCTTCACGGCTCGCATATCCCTTGGCGCCGGCGATGAGCGAGATCTCTCCGCCGGGAATGCCGTCGAGCACGAACGACCCGTCCTCTTTCGTTTGCGCGTAAGGATCGTCGGGGACGTCACCCAAGGCACTCGCGACGCGAAAGCTGACGTACGCCTCCGGGATGCCCGCACCGGTCGCTGCCGCGAACACTCGGCCGCGCGCCGTAAAGCCCTTCTGCATGGGCATCACGACCTCGCGCGGCTTCCTGCCGGCCGCAATCGTTACCTCTCCGAGACGGAACTGCCGGTAGCCGTGAGCCGAAACTGACACCTTCCAGGTATCGGCAGGCACGCCGTTCCACGCGAATCGACCGGTATCGGACTGGAAAGCCTGTGTGAGCGGTTCCTCTTCTCGCCACTCCGGTCCGCGCTGAACGCGGACCATGCGCACTTCGAACTCCTTCACGGGCTGGCGTGTCACGGCATCGACGAGGCGGCCGCGCAGGGTGCCGCCTGTCGCGGCTGGTGCTGCGGCCGTCGCGGTGGTTTCGACGGATTTCCTTTCTTCCACACTCGACGCTTGTTCTTGCTCCGACGCGAGATCAGCCTCGTGCCTCGCCGCAAAGCTGGACGGCGCGGCTACTTGGTCAGTCGCTGGCATCTGCCGCTGCCCCAGCATCCACACGCCGATGCCGCAAGCGACCACAATCCCCAAAATGACGACCGAGCGTTTCACGGCAGCTCGAACGGCTGACCATCCCAATCTTCGAAAAGCAGGGGTGTGCCGCTGAAGCGCCCGATCTGAAACGTGGTGCCCGCCAGGGCGCTCGGCACGTAGCCCACGCGCTCGCGATTCAATGGAACCCAGATGTCGATCACGGAGTCGTTGCCGGGAAAGCTCTGGGTGATCGTGAAGCCGATCGGAAAGCGCCGGCTGCCGGCTTTCACGTGCACTTCCACGCCGGTGCTCTTGCGCAGCGTGATCGTCTTGTTGGTGATCGGCGAGGAGTACGAGATCCTCTCGCGATACAGCTCATAGCCGGCCTTGTAGACCAGCAGCACGATCTCGCCCGGCTCGATGCCGGTGAGCGCGAACTGACCGAAGTCATCCGTCTTCTTGTCGCCGCGGACGCGAGACGTCTCCGGTGCGCTGCCTCTCAAGTACACGTCGGCGCCGACGATCGGTACCGCGCCGCCGTCCTCCACAACCCGTGCGGATAGTTGCACCGCCGGGATATCGATATTCAGCACCATGTCGCCAGCGATCGTGACGGCTCGACTGATGTCTTCGGTTGCGCGCAAGCGATAGTCGCCGGGAGGCAGGCCTTCGATCTCGTATTCGCCGTCCTCCGAGGTATTCGCTCGATAGAGAATGTCCAACTTGGTGTCGACCGGACCCATCCAGACTGTCCTGTGCGCAGCAGGTTTCCCGCCTTGGGTGACACGTCCAGACAAGCGCGCGCCGGTGGGGAGAGCGATGTCGAAAGTGATGTCCTGATCTGCCGGGACGTCCAAGCGCTTCGTGAATTGAATGCCGATGTTCGCGGTGGACACGCCGATCTCTGCGGGCCCCGATGGCACGCCATTGAACACGTAGGCGCCGCGCTCGTCGGGGTGCGTGCTCATGAATGAGTTCCCGGACTTCGCCCGGAACATGAGGTGTGTCTGCGGGATCTGTTCCGGCCGCGGTCCCCTGACGATGCCGCGAACGCTGCGGCCTCCGCCGACCACGAGGACGATGCCTTCCTTCACCTCGTCCTGTTGCAGCACAAACTCCTGCTGCGCGCTGCCAGCGCTCGAATCGGCCGATACCTTGTAACGACCGGGTGGCATGTGCTTGTAAGAGAACTGACCCGCCTCGTTCGATTCGCCCACGTACCCAGGTCCCGGACCGTTGAGCCAGACGCGGCCTTTTACGGGTGCACCCGATGTCGTCGTCACGATGCCCGCGATCGTGGCACCGCCGGAGAGGGTGATTTCCTGTACCGGAGTCTTCTCATCTACTACCACTGTCAGCTCGCGATACGCATGATCGCGCGCGCCAACCATGAGCAGGATGTCGCCGCCAGGGACGCCGTCCAGCGTGAATGACCCATCGTCCCTGGACGTTGTCCGCGCCGTCGACCTGAACCCGAATTCCTGGTCGCCGACGACGCGAAATCCGATCCCTGCGTCGGGGATGCCCGCACCGGTGCTCAGTTCGACGATCCGTCCGCTCACGGCGTAGCCGCGCAGCAGCGGCATCACCATCTCTCGTGTCGCCTTGCCGGCTTCGACTGTGAACTCAGGCACGTTGAACACTTGATGGCCGCGCGCCGAAACGGCCGCCGCCCAGGATCCGACAGCCACGTCGCTCCACGTGAAGCGACCGCTCCTGGATTGGAACGTCCTCTTGATCGGCTCGAGGTAGCTCCTGCCCGACCCCTGGCGTTGAATGGGCGTGAGCTCAACTTCGAACTCCTGCAAGGGTTGACGCGTAACAGCGTCGATGACCCGGCCACGAAGGCCGGTCGCGGGTTCAGAGGGCGGTGGTGCCGCTGGCGGCGGCGCACTCGGTTCAGTCGCCTCGACCGCAACGGGCTCGGCCTTCTCGATCTGTGGGTCGACAAGTTGCTTCGCCGGCAACTCGGCCTGGACGACGAGCCGCCTGGGCTCCGACGACCACTGTCGGCCGAGCAGCAGCAGCGCTGCGCCGGCGAGGAGCACGAGTGCTATGAGGATGATTCGGCGATGCTTCGGACGATCCATGACACGAGCCGCCACGACAGGTCGCGAGCGGGGTCAGGATGCCCCGTTCGCAGGCCCCGCGCAAGCGCGCGTTGCGAAAACAACTAGCGGGAATTAGCGGTCAGGGCCTGCGGGATGGCGAGCTCGCCCCAGCCGTAGATCGAATCGCGGCCGGGCGTGCCGAGGTCGCGTGCCTCGGTCTTGAGCGAGTCGATCACGCCGCCGACGCCGGCGGATCCCTCGAGTCGGCGTGCAATTGCCGCTGCAACGACCGGCGAGGCGAAGGATGTTCCGGAGACAGTCTTGGCTTTCGACGTCGCCGATTCGTACTCGGAGGCGACGTGAACGCCCCGAGCAGCGAAGGCGATGTAGTCGCCGCGATTGGCGCGTCGATAGACCTGCCCATTCTCGTCGACGGCCGTGACTGCGATTACACCGGGATATGCGGCGGGGAATGCCGGCCGCGCCGCGGGTCCGCCATTGCCAGCTGCCGCCACAATCGCGACGTCGGCAGCGAGCGCACGCTTGATCACGTGAGCGAGCACGAAGTTATCCGGGCCTTCGATGCTGATGTTGATGACGCGGACGCCGCTCGCTACCAACCAGTCGATCGCGCTGGCGATGGCGGCAGCGGGTGCGATCAACCGGTTGTCGGAGTCGACGCCGAACACATCGGCAACTGTGAGATGCGCGCCGCTGCGGGCAATGATTTCCGCAACGAGCGTGCCGTGCGGGCGCGACGTGTATCCGCCATCGGCGAAGCCTTCGGTCTGCACGATCGAAAGTTTGAGCGCGGGCCAGGACACATCCGCGCCAGTGTCGATGACACCGACGTGTCCGGTATTGGCTGCGGCAACTGGAACGGGCGCCGATTCGACAGTCGTTGCGACCGCTTCGTCGCCGGACGGGCGGAAGAGATGATGAGGAGCGATGCTCGCCAGCGGCGCGAGCGCTTGCAGTTCCGAGATGACCTGCTCTACAGATCGCCCTCGACGCACACGAATGCGCGCGAGCGTTTCGCCGAATGCGGTGAGCGGACGCGCGGAGATGATCGTGAATCCAGCGTCGCGAACCGTGTCGATCGAGCGCGGGTCTGCGACCATGAGCACTTCTCGACGCACGCGCTCGCGGCCCGCAGTGTCGCGTTCCACTTCGAACCGTGCCGATGAGCCTCGCCCGTTTTCAACGCGGTCGTGACGGTCTTCGCGTCGACCGTCGTCGGATCCGGAAGAAGCGCTGCCGGAGCTTCCCGAATCGATCGAACCGCTGCCGGAGTTGTCGATGCGAATCTCGGAGTCGCGGCGCTCTTCCTGTTCCCGACCGCTGCGATCCTCGCGCGTCTCGCGATCGATGCGCGTTTCACGATCGCGAGTCTCGGTTTCCTCATGCGACCACGAGGCGACCGCGAACAGCGCCAGCGCGGCGAAAACAGCTGTTTTACGGAATGTTTGGACCGGACGACCCATGAGCTGCACACTACAGAAAGATCCCCCCGGAGGGAATAATCCTCCTACCGAGTCGTTGTCAGTCGGAGACAGGTCGACACAACATGCCAGAGTTCAGGCGCGAGCTGGTCCAACTGCTGCCGCGGCTGCGTCGCTTTGCGTCCGTGCTGACGAGATCGCGCGACGACGCAGAGGACGTCGTGCAAGCGGCGGTTGAGCGTGCCTTGCGCCATGCGGACTCGTGGCAGCAGGGCACTCGACTGGACAGCTGGCTGTACCGAATCATGCAGAATCTCTGGCGCGACGAATTGCGCGCGCATCGCAGGCGCGCCGAACCGCTTGACTCGCATGCCGACATCGCAGGTGCAGACGGGCGCGACGTGACGATGCGACACATTCAATCCAACGAGGCGCGGCAAGCGCTCGACGAGCTGCCCGAAGAGCAGAGCGTCGTGATCGCGCTGGTCGTGCTCGAAGGCATGTCGTATCAGCAGACAGCAGATATCCTCGAAGTGCCCGTAGGCACCGTGATGAGCCGCCTGGCGCGCGCTCGCGCCAAATTGGCTGCGAGCCTGGGCGAAGGGCCACAGCGTGTGAGAGCCGCAAAGTGAGCGAACGCTTGGAACTCAACGACGAACTCTTGTGTGCGTACATGGACGGCGAGCTCGACTCCGAGATGCGTGTGCGAGTCGAACAGGCGTTGGTCGACGACGTGGGTGCTCGAGTGCGGCTCGAACGGATGCGCGTCGCCGACGAGCGCTTGAAGTCGGAGATTCCGCTGCCGGCGCTGCAGCCGAACGACCCATTGTCGACGCGCATTCTCGATGGCAAGCCGGTACCAGTCACGAGACGAGCATCGATGCGATGGGGTGCTGTTGCCATCACTGCGTTGGCGGCAGGAATCAGCGGTGTGCTTGTTGGATTCATGCTCTCGCGGCCACAGGAGGTACGTGAGACGCCCGTAGTTGCAACGGCCGCTCCGGCGCCACTGCTGAGCGGCGCATCGTCGAACGCGGTGCTGCTCGCGGCGTTGGACAGTGGCGAAAGCGGCAAAGCGATCGAGCAGGGCGGGCGCTCGGCGCAAGTCATCCTTACGTTCGAAGCCGACGATGGACGGTACTGCCGAACGTTCCGCGCGCGCGAGGCGAATGCGGCAGCCGAGGGCGTGGCTTGTCGCAGCGGCACGCACTGGGAAGTCGTCGCATGGGATGGCACTGTCGACCCGGACGAAGGATTTCGAGCCGCGAGTGGCAGCGAGCTGCTCGACGATGTGATGGATCGGCTTGGCGGCGGCGCTGCGCTCGAAGCTGCGGACGAGCGCGCGCTCATCGAGCAGCATTGGTCCACGCCGCAACGATGAGGCGCGCCTTCTGAATCAGCGCTTGGCGCTGCGCCAGATCAGCGTGAGTCCTGCGGTGTAGTCGGCGCTGGCGTCCGAGAGGCCTACGCCGCCGTTCACCTCGACCTTCCACGCGTCATTCAGACGCCACGACACGTACGCTTCGACGGAGCTGGGATCTTCGCCGTCGCGCACGGATGAGTTGCGCCAATCGTAGTAGGCGCCGACGACGGCTGAATCGCTGACATTGATCCAGCCGCCGACCGACGCTTGCCAACCGTCGACGCGCTCGATGTCGTCGACGGCGCCGAGGAAGCGGCGACCGGCGCTCACGAATGCGCCGCCGGCCTCGCCGTCCCAGCCGATCTCGGAGAGCGCGACGTAGTCCGTCGCGCCGACGCCGAGGCCGTCTTCCTCGCTGCCGGTCGGCAATCGCACGCGACCCGTGAAGTCGACATACGCGGGCGAATCGCCGATGGAATCGAGCGAGTAGGTCAGCGCGATGCTCGCATCGCCGATACCCGACTCGCTGCGATCTGCGGTGACGAGGTCGACTGGATCGTCATCATCGCCACCACCGCTTCCTCCACTGCCGCTGCCGCTACCGTCGCGGCCACTGGTGCCGCTGCCGGAACCCGAGCCCGAGCTGCCCGAGCCGCTGCTCGTTCCACGCCCGCTGGAGTCGTCGATGATCTCGCTGACGTCGGCGGGTCCATCGACCATGACGTACGGCACCGACGCGCGAATCGACCACGCCCCGAACGTTGCACGAACCGAGAAAGGCACGACCAGAGCGCTGGTGCTCGTCGTCTCGCCGTATTCGCCGTCGGAATACTGCAGGCCGCTTGAGGCCTGCACGCGTGTGTCGGCATACGCTGTATTGAACTGGGCGAGTACGGCTACGACGGCCCCGGCCAGGAGAGATTGGGAAGCCTTCATGATGGATGATCTTACTCGTTGCCTCGCTGTCCGTGCCCGGAGCGTCCTTCGCGGTTCTGTCGATCATGGTCGCCGTGGCTGGGACCGCTGCGATCGTGCTGACGATCCGCGCGATCCTCCCGACGGTCCTCACGGCGATCTTCACGGCGCGGGGGTTCATTGGGCTCGCGAGCCACTGCGGCGGCCGAGAGCAGGGTGCTGGTGACGAACAGTGCTGTCCACAACTGTGAAAGTCGAGTCATTGCAAGCTCCCGAAACTGAAGGCGCACCGCCCGGCTGGGCGCTGCTTTGACAATAACGATTGGTAGCAGCGCTTTATTCCGCAGTCATTGCGAAGGAATATTCCTGCGCCTGGTCCGTTGTCGCTTCATCTCAGCGGGAGTGAACAAGATGGCGCGACTACATCTGACGAAGGCACTGTTCGCCGCGGCGGCGGCACTGAGCCTGGCCGCGTGCAGCGGCGGCGGCGGTTCCTCGAGCGACGACGCGCCGCAGGCCGCAGCGCAAAGCGTTCCGGTCATTTCGAGCGGCATAGTCACCGGATTCGGCAGCGTGTTCGTCAACGGCGTGCGCTTCGAAACCAGCAGCGCGGCTTTCACTATCAATGGCAAACCGGGCACGCAGGCAGATCTGCGCGTCGGTCATATCGTGAGGATCCACGGACATCGAGACGGCGCAGGAAATAGCACTGCGGATCGCGTCGACTTCGATGATCTGGTGAAAGGTCCGGTCACGAGCGTCGACGCAGCTGCGGGCACGCTGGTCGTGCTGGGTCAGACGGTGCTGGTCGATGCCGATACGTCCTTCGACGACAACATTGCCGGCGCGTCGCTCGCGGGCCTCGCGGCTGGTGACATCGTGGAAGTGAGCGGCATGCGTCGCGCCGACCGCGACATTCAGGCTACTCGCATCGAAGGGAAGCCGGCGGGCACGATCTTCGAGGTCACGGGCGCTGCGTCGGCTGTCGACACCGCCGCTCACAAACTGAATGTGAGCGCTCTCGTCGTGGACTATTCGGCCGCGACGGTTCAGAACTTCCCCAGCGGCCAGCCGCGCAATGGCGATCTGATCGAAGCGCGTGGCGGCTCGGTCAACGCGGCGGGCGAGCTCGTTGCGAGCTCGATCGAGTTGAAGCGTGACGATGACGATCGGGGCGTGGGCATGGAAGTCGAGATCGAAGGTCTGATCACGCGGTTCGTCTCATCGACGGATTTCGACGTAGCAGGTAAGCCGGTGACGACCACCTCGACCACGCGGTTCGAGAACGGCTCGGCCGCAGACCTGGCGCTGAACGTCAATGTCGAGGCGGAAGGGCAGGTCAACGCGGGCGGCGTGCTGGTCGCAACCAAAGTTCAGTTCAAGCGCCAGGGGAGCGCGCGCATCGAGGCCCGCGTCGATTCTGTCGACCGCGCGGCCAACGAGCTCGTCGTGCTTGGTATCGATGTGACCGTGAATACGACCACGCGCGTCGAGGACAAAGGCGATCAGCGTGTGGCGAACTTCAATCTGGGCAACATCACTGCGGGCGATTTCGTCGAAGTTCGCGGCGCGGAGCTGCCGGCCGAAAGCAACGACGTCGTGGCGTCGCGTCTCGAACGGCGTCGACCGGAGAACGAAGTGCGATTGCGCGGAATCGTCGACACCGCGACGAGTCCGAGCTTCTCGATTCTCGGCGTCACCATTCAAACGACTGCCGGAACCGACTTCGAAGGCACGAGTGCGGATGACTTCTTCGCCGACGCCGTCGGCCGTATCGCCGAAGTGAAAGGCACCGTGAGCGGAGGCGTGTTCACCGCGCGCGAAGTGGAATTCGAGAACGACTGAGCCTGAAACGTAATGGCGGCCTTCTCCCGGTTGGCCGCCATTACGCCCTGGGGAAAGGCCGCAGCCCGCGCGAGTTGCCTCTTTGCTCGCGCGGGTTGTCGTTTCCGCCATGAGGTATCGTGTGCAGCATGCGTCGATTCGCTGCTGCACTTCTTCTTGCCTGCGCCGTTCTTTGCGGGTGCTCGTCGTCCGCCGAGCGCCTGCCCGCAGACACTGAACGATCGCGAGTTGTCTATGTGGTGCGGCGTGGACATCACACAGGATTGGCGCTGGCTGTGGCCGACTGGCCAGATCGCGAATGGCCGGTGCTGGCGAAGTTTCCTCAAGCTCGCTATCTGGAATTTGGCTGGGGCGATGCTGCTTACTATCAGGCGCCGGACCCGACGCTCGGCATGACGATCGCCGCGGTCTTCTGGCCGACACCAACCGTGATGCAAGTCGTGCCGTGGCAAGTCGTCGCGGCAGGCGTCGAAGACAGTGAGGCAGTCGCTCTGCAGGTCTCGGATGCCGAGCTGCAGGCAATAGCGAAGTCGATCGACGATTCTTTCGTCCAGCCGATCAGCGCGACCGAAAATGGCTATGACACGGCCAACGGCCGCGCGCTCTTCTATCACGCGCGCGGCAAGTTCCACATGTTCAGGATGTGCAATCGCTGGACTGCCGAACGGCTGCAACTAGCGGGATGCTCAGTTCGCCCGCGACTGATCATGACAGCCACACAAGCCATCACTGCCGCCGAGCGCTGCCAATCCACCATCGCCCATTAGGCCGCAACCGGCGCCGCTGTTATCGCTCCCAACCTCGTCCTCATCTGCTTCTGCAGCAACGTGAAGCTCACGACCGTCTGCAGCATCACCGTGCCCACCGACAGGAACCACAGGTGCTCGAGCCGAAACCACGGCTGCGTCGACACCCAGATCAGCGGCACGCTGTACGTGATCAACCGCGTCGCCGAGCTGTAGAGCGAGGGCAACGTGTTGCCGAGCGCCTGGAACATGCTCGAGCACGTGAAGATGATTCCCGACAGCACGAAGTTCCACGAGATGATGTGGAGGAACTGCGAGCCGATGTCGATCACCTGCGGTTCGTTCGAGAACAGGCGGATCATCGCGTCCGGCCGCCACTGGCACAGCAACATCAACACGAACATCAGGGCAGTGCAGAGCTTCACGGCAGAGCGGAACGTTTCGCGGACGCGCTCGGGCTGGCGCGCGCCGAAGTTCTGACCTGCAACGGGTGCAGCCGCGAACGCGATCGCCATCACCGGCAGGAAGATGCCCTGCATGATGCGGCCGCCGATGCCGAATGCAGCCTGCGCGGCTGAGCCGAAGTTGCGCAGCGCGTAGTAAGTCACCGCAGTAAAGAGGAACAGCAAGGCGAACTCGCCGCCCGCTGGTAAGCCCACAGTGAGCATGCGCTTCCAGACTGCGACGCGCGGCTGCCATTGCTCCTTGTGGAAGGACACATATTTCTCGAGCCGCACGAAGTAGAAGGACAACAGAATCACGCCGACCACGATCGCGATCGTGCTCGCCAGACCTGCACCGGCGACGCCCATCGGCCGACCGATACCCCAGCCCGCGATCAGGATCGGCGCGAGGATCGTGTTGATCACCAGCGTCAGCACTTGCACGACCATCGTCGGCTTGACGATGCCGGTACCGCGCAGTGCCGAGCCCATCGCCACCATCGCGAACTGCAGGGCCATGCCCGGCAGGAACCAATATAGATATGTGACACCCGCCTGCACCGTCGCCGCGTCCGCGGCGATGGACCGCACGTACGCCGCCGAACCTGTATAACCGACGAGCAGCGTCAGGACGCCGCACAGCACCGCGATCAGCAGCGACTGATTGAAGATGAGGTTCGCGTCCGGCTGGTCTTTGCGGCCGACCGCGTGCGAGATCAGCGCGACCGTGCCGACACCGAGCACCTGTGTCATGGCCATGATGATGAACATCGCGTTGCCGGCTGTACTGACGCCAGCAACGGCTGCGTCGCCGAGCCTCGAGACGAAATAGAGGTCGACGAAGAAGTAAAGCGTCTGGAAGATCATTCCCGCCGCCATCGGCACCGCCATGGCGATGAGATGGCTCGGGATCGATCCCTTGGTAAGATCCTTCATAAAGCACGAAAACCTGGGTGAGCCCTGTGGGCGTCGGGCTTCAGCCCGACTCCGCAGCAGCGGCGAAAATTGAGAGAAACAGCGGGAAAATGAGCAAACCAACTATAGCACTGGTCACAGCCGAAGCCGCACGGAATCTGGACGAAGATCTCCCACCACTCGAATCCGCCCTGCGCAACGCGGGTGCCGAAGTTGCGATTGCAGAGTGGGACCGTCCGCACGACTGGAGCCGGTTCGACATCGCGCTGTTGCGCTCGACCTGGGATTACCCGCAGCGCCTGCCGGAGTTCCTCGACTGGGCCGGGCAGGTGAGTGCGCAGACGAAGCTGCTGAACCCGTTGTCAGTAGTGAAGTGGAGCTCGGACAAGCACTACCTGCGCGATCTGGTTCGCGCCAACGTGCCGACTGTGCTCTCCAAGTTCATCGAGCCTGGCGAGAGTGCACCTTGGCGGATTGCGGAGCTGCTCGGCGAGCCGAACGTCGACGAGTTCGTCGTGAAGCCGGCGATCGGCGCGGGGTCGCGCGACGCGCAGAGGTTCGGGCCGGAGGAGAAGGACGACGCGGCCGAACATGCCCAGCGGATGCTGAGTGAGAAGAGGAGTGTGCTGCTGCAGCCGTATCTCAGTCGTGTCGACGAGCACGGCGAGACGGCGTTGATCTACTTCGAAGGTCAGTTCAGTCACGCGATTCGCAAAGGGCCGCTGCTGAAGCGCAAGGAAGGACCCACGCAGGACTTGTTCGCGAAGGAGTCGATTACGGCGCGTGTACCTGATGCGGCGGAGCTGAGAGTCGGAGCGAGAGCGATGCAGGCGCTGCCGTTCGAGACGCCGCTGTATGCGAGGGTGGATTTGATTAGAGATGAGAAAGGGGAGCCGGTGGTGTTGGAGTTGGAGTTGATCGAGCCGTCGTTGTTCTTTCCGTTTGCGGGGGGATCGGCGGAGAGGTTCGCGGCGGCGGTGGTGAAGAGGGTGGAGTGACGCCTCGCGCGGCCTTGGGCGAGCGCTTTTCTCGGCGAATCACATGTTATGTGCCCTTTGACAGAGGACGTTGGAAGCATATGCTTGACGCCATGAAATCAGACCTTCGCAAGCTGCCGTTGGACGAACGGATCAGACTCGTCGAGGACCTGTGGGACAGCATCGCCGCGGACCAGAACACGCTGCCGTTGACACCCGAGCAACGTGCCGAACTCGACCGCCGGCTGGATGCTTATGCGGCGGACGGAGAGCCGGGCCGTACGGCTGAAGACGTCATCGCGGAGATCCGCAAGAAGTTATGAAGCTCACTGTCCGACTCAGGGAAGAGGCGGACCGGGATGTGAATGCAGCCGCAGCTTGGTACGAAAAGCAGCGTCGCGGCCTCGGTCATGACTTCCTCGACGAAGTGTTGTCGACCTTCGAGTCGATCGGCGATCGACCGTTGACGTATCCGCTGCTTCACAGGAATGCGCGACGCGCGCTCGTGCGTCGATTTCCGTTCGGAATTTACTTTCGCGTCGAGCACCGAACAATCGTTGTGGTCGCCATCCTGCACGCGAGCCGGCATCCGCGTCGGTGGCAACGTCGTACTTGATGACACCACTGGTGGACGCTGTGCCCGGTTGAGATGACATCAACGCGAGGTCTTGCATGAACAAGTGACCGGGCGCAGAGTTGTCATCGCGCGTCCGCCAGTACGGCGCGCCGAGTCGATTTAGGGAGCGGAAATGACTCGCCCGAGCGAAAGCGACTGCGGGAACGGCACGGACCAGCTGGTTGCAGCTGTGTACGCTGAGTTGCGCAAGATCGCAGCGATTCAGATGGCCCGTCTGCCGTCTGGCACTACCTTGCAGCCGACAGCTCTCGTTCACGAGGCATGGATGCGGCTCGAAAAATCCAACCATGCAGCTTGTCGCGACCAATCGCACTTCTTTGCTGCTGCCGCGGAGGCGATGCGACACATTCTGATCGACCGCGCCCGGCGCCGCGGGACACTCAAGCACGGCGGCGAAAGAAGGCGGGTGCCAATCGTGGAGGCGGACTTCCCCCTCTGCTTTGACAATGACGATCATTTGATCGCGTTCGATTGTGCGATCCAGAAGCTCGGCGACGAGCATCCGGATGCAGCGCAGCTCATCAAGCTTCACTGCTTCGCTGGGATGGAGATTGAAGACGCAGGAAAGGCGCTCGGGCTCACGCGCGCCACCGCATACCGCCGTTGGCAATTTGCTCGTACTTGGCTCTATGCGGAACTGACATCGTAGGGAGACGGCAATGGAGGGACGTGCCGGACTCGAGGAGGCGCTGTTTTCAACTGCGCTCGCTCTGCCGACCGACGAGCGGGACGTCTACCTGCGACGTGCATGTCCGGATGCATCCGTGTATGCACGCGTACAAGCGTTGCTTGCTGCCCTGGATCGGGGGCAGTCACTGCTTCAGGGTTCGTCCCCGCCGTCATTCGAGACTTCGGACGTAGAAGTCGAGAACTACCAAGTTCAGCGCGAGCTGGGCGAAGGAGGTTGGGGAACGGTCTACCTCGCAGAACAGCTGCTGCCGGTTCGCCGGACCGTCGCACTCAAGATCATCAAGCTTGGAATGGATACGAAGGCGGTCATTCTCAGATTCGCCGCCGAACGCCAGGCCCTCGCAATGATGGACCACCCGAACATCGCGAAGGTGTTTGACGCCGGTGCCACACGCATGGGGCGACCGTACTTTGCTATGGAGCTCGTGCGCGGCGTGAAGATCACGGAGTACTGCGATCTGATCAGAGCAAATGTAGCGGAGCGCACGGACCTATTCATGCAGGTATGCCAAGCAATCCAGCATGCGCATCGCAAAGGTGTCATTCATCGCGATATCAAACCTTCCAATGTGATGATCACACTGGTTGACGGCATGCCGGTCGTCAAGGTGATCGACTTCGGAGTGGCCAAAGCGATCGAGGGCAGAATCTACGAAAGCACACTCTTCACGGCGTTTGATCACTTTATTGGGACACCTGCATACGTGAGCCCCGAGCAGGCGGAGTACGGTGGTGCCAGGGTAACGGCCCGGAGCGATATCTACAGCCTGGGAGTGCTTCTGTATGAACTCTTATGCGGCTGCACACCCTTTGCTGCGAATGACCTCTCAGCTTCACGGCTACACCTGTTGCGCGCGCGAATTCGATCGGCAGAGCCACTCCCCCCGTCGCGAAAACTTGCCGTCCTCTCGCCAGAGGCCATTGCACTTGTCGCAAGCTACTGTGGAACAACAAGGTCCAGGCTGATCCGCGAAATACACGGAGACCTGGACTGGGTCATCATGCACTGCTTGGAAAAGGCCCCGGAAAAGCGCTACGCATCCGCGCAAGAACTGCTGTTCGACCTTCGTCACTACCTGCGCGATGAACCCGTGGTGGCGCGCCCGCGTCGACTGGCGTATTCCGCGCGCAAGTTTGTGAAGAGGCACCGCGCCGTCCTATCGGCTGCTGCTGCGCTTACGGTGATACTGGTATCGACTACGTTTGTCACCGCGTGGCTAGCACTCCGCGCGGCACGAGCGAATGACCTTGTCGAGAGCTTCATAGGCTTTTTACAGGACGATCTGGGTGCTCAGGACGAATTCAGCGATGGTGCCGATTCGGATGTCATCTTTCGGTCGGTGCTCGATCAGGCCGCCGAGAAGGTTGGCAAACGATTCGAAACGGAACCCCTTGTGGAAGCATCTTTCCGAGGTGCCCTGGGGGCTGGCTACGCTTCTTTAGGGTCCGACGATCACTCAGAACTACAGTTCAAACGTGCCCTGCACATCTATGAGCGTCAGTATGGCGTGAAAGATCCGCGCACCGTGCGAGCGATGACCCAAGTTGCAGTGTCGAAGGCTAAACAGGAGCGTTTTCTGGAAGCAGAACCTGTGGGCATAGCCGCGCTTCAACTTTGTAGAGATGTATTCAGTACCACCCATGATCGCTGCCTGAAATTGGCCGCGACTGTCGCGCTCATACAGTTCAAAGCGTACAGGCATGATATGAGTCGCAATACTGTGCGGGACGTTCTGGAGGCTCAAAAGGCCGTCTTGGGCGCAGAGCATCAGGCGACCTTAGTGAGCATGTTGATTATCGCCTCAGTGGATTTGGAGCATGGTGAGTTGGCGGAGGCAGAGGAACTCGCGCGGCGAGTATTTGAGCTCCAGAAACGTAGTCTGGGTTCCGCCCATCCAAGAACAATCATGGCGCGTCGGCTTCTCGAGGAGATCTACGCGCGAGCGCACAAATGCGGTTCATTCGAGGAGACCCTTCCGCAGGACATCGAGTTGCCCTGAGATTGAGCTGACCGGATCTCGTATTTGTTGTCGAGCGGCGTGCGCTGTCACGAGCCGCCGCTCGATCAATGAAAATCACGCCGCGCGTACTGCGCGCTCTGGATGACTTGGCGAACGAGATCTTTCTGCGATTGCAGCAGGAGGTCGGGGATCTTGCTGTGGACGATCCTCAGGGTTCCTTATGCGGAACGCTTCTAGAGATCGAAAGGCAGTCCGGTGCCCTCAACTCGGATGGGACAGTAACTGCGTCTTCGGATGGCCCTTCGACTATGGAGTCCGCGCTCCAGGCGCTGACACTAGACCAGCGTGACGCGTTGTTCCTCCATCTCGGGAAGGGGATGACGTGTGCCGAGATCGCCGATCAAACAGGAATTCCGCGTGAGTCCATCCTCATTGATCTGGTACGAGCCTATGCTCACGTGAGGTTGACGTTGGGTAAGGACAGTGCCCGGAATGCCGGGCAATTGGGTAGGAAACCCCCAACGAAGAGGGCCGCCAAAAGACGTCGGCCCTAAGCACGTTGAACTTGGGATAGCACGGGCTAGAATGTCGCCGGGCATCGCCACCGCAGAGGCTCAGACGAAGATCTGAGCCTTTGTCGTTTCTCTACCTGCCATCTCGACAGCCCTCCGTCCCGTGCCGGTCTTACCAAGCATCCGGTTGAGAGTACGATACTCGCGCGGCGCCGCGGCGCCGCGACTACCAGCGAGAGAGGAAATGATCATGCGCTCACACATTGCGAACCTGTGCTGTGTCCTCGGGCTATACGTAGCAAGTTGCACAATCGCCGCGGCCGCGCCCGGCTATCAGTACACCGTAGTCGGCAACCCGGCCGACGTGGTCACATCGACCAGCGGACTGCTCGTACTTCAGGGCGGCGGCACGGACGTCGACGAGAATTTCGTACGCATGGGTGCGCGCTCTGGCGGCGGCGATTTCGTGGTGATCCGCGCCTCCGGCACCGACGCCTACAACCCTTACATCTATGACCTGTGCTCGTGCGACTCGGTCGCCACCATCGTTTTCAAGAATCGCAACGCAGTCTCCGATCCGTTCGTGATCGAGACCATTCGCAACGCAGAGGCACTCTTCATCGCCGGCGGCGATCAGTCCGACTACGTGAAGCTCTGGAAGGGCACGCAGATCGAGGATGCCATCCATCATGTGGCTGCGAAGCCTGCGCCTGTCGGCGGCACGAGCGCTGGAATGGCGATCATGAGCGAGTTCATCTACTCGGCGATGAGCAACAGCAGCCTGACTTCCGCGGAAGCGCTGGCGAATCCGTTTCATCGCGACCTCACTCTGGACCGCGATTTCCTGACTTTGCCTAAGCTCGGCGGGCTGATCACTGACCAACACCTGCAGGAGCGTGACCGCATGGGTCGAACGGTGACATTCCTCGCGCGGCTGGTCAGGGACGGATGGACCGCTCAGGGTCGGGCAATTGCCGCCGATCGCGAAACGGCGCTGCACGTCGACCCAACCACTGGCGCCGCGCAGGTGTTCACGACTCCCACGCATCCAACGCCCTTCGTGTACTTCCTCACGACTCCCGGGCCGCCGGAGATTTGCGAGCCCGGCATTCCGCTCACCTTCCGGAACGTCGGCGTTTATCGCATCGGGCCCGGCAACAGTTTCGACCTGACCCGCTGGCGCGGATCAGGCGGCATCGCCTACACACTCACTGTCGAAGCGGGGGCGCTCTCGTCGTCGCGCGGCGAGATTTATTGACGACGGGGTCCGACGACGACATGTAGGTGACACCATGGCCATTCGCGGCAGCTGCCTGTGCGGCGGCATAACCTTCGAGATCGATCGTGCTTCTGGCCCGGTGGAGTACTGCCACTGCAACCGCTGCCGGAAAGTGTCCGGCAGCTCATCGCTCCTGACCGTCGTCGTCGCGACCAAGCACTATCGATTTCTCACCGGACGCGAGCTCGTCAAGACGTACGCAGCTCCTATTCTCTATTCACCGCCGGCGTATCACTCTTACTTCTGCTCGACGTGCGGCAGCCAGGTGCCGCCGCCGTCACCGGAAGGCGAGTTCTTCGAGATCGCTGCCGGTCTGTTCGACGATGACTTCGGTATTCGGCCGGATAAGCACATCTTCGTCGACTTCATGCCGCCGTGGGACGATCTACAGCAGCAGTTGCCGGCCTATACCATGAAGCAGATCTACGCGTTGCGGAGGGGTCGCGAGCTTCCGGAGGACTTCGTTCCTCGCTTGCACGGCACGCCGCGCTGATGCGACGCTGCTTGCATGGCGGGCCGCGAAGCCGAAATTCTCACTCTCGCCGGGCGCGAAGTCTCGATCTCGCACCCGGAGAAGGTGCTGTTCCCCAAGCCCGGGTACACCAAGCTCGATCTCGCGAACTACTACGTCGCCGTTGCCGAAGGCGCACTGCGTGGCGCCGGCGGCCGTCCGAACATGCTCGTGCGCTTTCCCGACGGGGTCGAAGGCGAGCACTTCTATCAGAAGCGTGCGCCGAAGAGTCGCCCGCCTTGGATTGAAGTCGTCGAGTTGCAGTTCCCGTCGGGCCGCGGCGCGGAGGAGGTCGTTCCGCGCGACGCGGCGGCACTTGCCTGGCTCGCGAATCTCGCGTGTCTCGAGCTGCATCCGCATCCGGTGCGCGCGGAGGATCTCGATCATCCTGACGAGCTGCGCGTGGATCTCGATCCCGTGCCGGGAGTTACTTGGCAGCAAGTGCAGGAAGTTGCCAAGGTGTCGCGCGCTGTCCTCACTGACTTCAACTTACGCGGCTGGCCGAAGACCTCCGGCTCGCGTGGCATACACATTGTTGTGCGCATCGAACGCCGCTGGGACTTCGACGAAGTGCGCCGGGCAGCACTCGCGCTTGCGCGTGAAGTCGAGAAACGTGCACCGACCCTCGCCACGAGCAAGTGGTGGAAGGAGGAGCGACAAGGCGTATTCGTCGACTACAACCAGAACGCGAAGGACCGCACTGTCGCCTCCGCGTACTCAGTGCGACCAACCCCCGACGCACGCGTCTCTGCGCCGCTCGCCTGGGATGAAGTCGACAACTGCAATCCGGCGGATTTCACTCTCGCTTCCATGCCCGCACGATTCAAGAAGCTCGGCGACTTGCACACGGGAATCGACGAGCACGCGGGCTCCATCGAAGGTCTGCTCGAATTGTTCGAGCGCCAGGGCATGGGCGATGCGCCTTGGCCGCCGCATTACCGGAAGCAGACGTCGGAGCCGCCGCGCGTCCAACCGTCCAAGCGGAAATCCTCAAAGCGCCAGTCGACCAAACCGCTGGTCGAGATCGGACGCGCTCGCCGCAAAGAGGACGCGCTAGCGGGACTAGAGCGCTGGAAAGCGCGACATCCGCAGACCGCGTCCCACCTGCAACCGGCGGACGTACTAGTCGACGCCATGCGCGGCCGCTACAGCACCTGGACACGCATCCGCGTCAACCTTCAAAACGTGCCGGAAGATCTGCGGCCCGCTCAGGAGCCGCTCGATCCGGACGAGAAGATCTTCTCCAACTCGTAGGGCTTCGTGACTTCGAGCTGATCGTAGCGGCAGTCCTGCGGCCGCTTGTCAGGTCGCCAGCGCAGGAAGATCGCGGCGTGACGAAAGCGATCGCCCTGCATGTGGTCGTACTTCACTTCGCAGACACGCTCGATCCGCAGCGGCTCCCACGACAAGTCCTTGCCCGCGCTCCAGCGGCTTTGTCCGCCCGGCATGCGGCTCGATTCGGCTGCGGCGCCGGCCCATTCCTGCCACGGGTGATCTTCCATCGCGTTCTTGCGAAGCGGCGCGAGCTCCTTCGCGAGCTGCTTGCGCACAGCCATCGTGAAAGACGAAGTGACGCCGACGTGCTGAAGCATGCCCTTGTCGTCATACAGACCGAGCAGCAGCGAGCCGACGACGTCGTCACCGCTCTTGTGCCAGCGAAATCCGGCCACGACACACTCGGCCGTGCGCGCGTGCTTGATCTTGAGCATCGCGCGCTTGCCTGGCTGATACGTGCTCGACACCGGCTTCGCGATCACACCGTCGAGGCCGGCGCCTTCGAAACGCGTCAGCCAGTCGAGCGCGAGCGCGCGATCGCGCGTTACGGGCGTGAGATGAACTGGGGGCTTGACCTTGCCGAGCAGCTTCTCGAGTGCGACACGCCGAGCCGCCTGCGGCTCGTCCATGAGACTGCGCCCATCGACTGCAAGCAGGTCGAAAGCGACGAACGAGGAGGGCGTTTCCTTCGCGAGCTTTGCAACGCGCGATGCGGCAGGATGCAAGCGCAGTTGGAGCACGTCGAAGTCGAGCCCGTGCTCCGTCACGATCACGATCTCGCCGTCGACCACGCAGTCCTTCGGCAGCCGAGCGAGCAGCGTGTCATGCAGCTCAGGAAAATAACGATCGAGCGGCCGCGAGTCGCGGCTCTGGATGTACACGTCATCCTCGCCGCGAAACACGATCGCCCGGAACCCATCCCACTTCGGTTCATACAAGTACTCGCCGGCCGGCAGCTCTTCGGCCAGCTTGGCGAGCATCGGTTCGATGGGTGGTTTCACGGCATAATAGTGCACCATGTCTTCGGTCACTGAACACTACGCGGCACACCTCGGGCCGGTGTACGCCTGGATGGCCGGCGGCGTCGAGGCAGCAATCACTCGCGGCGCCCAGGAGATGGAAGCACTTGGACTTGCGCCACGCCTGACGGGCCAGGCAGTCGACCTGGGTGCCGGCTTCGGCATGCATGCAATTCCGCTGGCCCGCCGCGGTTTCACGGTACTCGCGATCGATACCTGCGGCGAGCTCCTTCAGACCTTGCGTCAGACCGCAGGCGATCTGCCGATACGCACAGTCGAAGGCGATCTCCTGACGCTTGCCCGCCATGTCGACAGCCTCAGCGAGCTCATCCTGTGCATGGGCGACACGCTCACTCATTTACCGGATGTCGCAAGCGTCGGCGCCCTGTTCGATTCGGTTGCGAAGCAGCTGTGCGCGGGTGGCAAGTTCGTGCTGACGTTTCGTGACTATTCGAAACCGTTGCGCGGCGAGCAGCGATTCATCCCCGTGCGCAGCGATGCCAACCGCATTCTCACCTGCGTGCTCGACTATGAGGACGAGCACGTGGTGGTACAGGATCTGCTGCATGAGTTCGATGGAACCGCGTGGCGGCAACGCGTGAGCAGCTATCGCAAGCTGCGCATCGATCCAGCGGCCGCGATCGCGGCGCTGGAGGCGCGCGGCTTCACCGTGCAGCGCTCTTCGGGCAGCGCCGGAATGGTGTGTCTCGTTGCGTCGATCTGACAAGCCGCAAGCGTCAGAGTTCTTGCTTGAACAGCCGCTGCGTCACTTCGGCATAACAAGCCTCGTGCCGCAGCGGATCCATCCGGGGATCGAGCCGCAACCAGCCGAGCGTCTGCGAGTGATCGTCCGGCGCGTGGCGCAACGCCTTGCACGCTTCGTCGATCTGCCCGAGCGCAGCGTGAATGATCGCGATCTCGTAGGACATTCCGTAGCCTTCGAGCTCGCGACGTTCGAGGCGCTCCAGTTCGCGCAAGGCATCATCGCGACGCCCGGCGTGCGCGTACACCAGGCCTGCATCGCTCAGCATCGGCACATCCGAATACTTCAGCGGCAATTGTTCGAGCGCGCCCTTGATGTCGCCCGTCTCGACGAGCGCACGGATCAGCACACTGCGGGCTTGATCGAACCGCGGTTGCGAAGCGAGCAGCGGACGAACGTACTCGATCGCTTCCTGGTAGCGGCGTGTTTGATAGAGAAGGCTCGCATAGCTGTACGTGTACAGCAGCGTCATCGGCTCGAGCTCGCGCGCGCGTCCAAAATACTTGAATGCTTCGTCGGTGCGATTCTGATAGCTGCGCAGCAAGCCGAAGCTGTGCCAGATGCGTGAATATCGATCGTCGGCCGCGCGCGCAGCTGTCAATTCCCGCTCCGCGCCTGCGAAATCGAAGTCGTAGTGAAGCATGATCGTCCCGAGCGCCGAGTGCCCGGACGCGAGCTTCGGATTGAGCTCGATAGCTCGCAACGCTGCGGTCCGCGCCTGCTTCATGGCCTCGTCGATCGGCATCCACTGGATGATCCCGGCGCCGACGTATGTTTCGGCGAGCGCGGCCCAGGCTTCGGCGAAGTAGGGATCCTCGCGCAGCGCGGCTTGAAACTTTTCTATCGCCTGTGGGCTGCCGTTCACATCGCGACGCGAGCGCTGGAACTTGCCGTCCAGGTACAGCTCGTACGCACGTTGATTGGTGCTACGGCCGCCGCTGTCGCCGAACTGGGCAACAGGTCCCGCGAGTGTCCTGGTCTGTTGCGCCTCCCACCAGACAACACTTGCGAGCACTGCCACCACGCCCGCAACGGCCACCGCCTTCCAGCGAAACCGGGGAGCGGTCGACGCGGTCGGCGCTTCCTTCGGTGCCGCTGACACCGACCCGATGAACCGGTACCCGATGCGCGGCAGCGTCTCGATGTACCGCGGCGTCTCGGAGTCATCACCGAGCGCGACGCGAAGCTTGCGCACCACCGCGTTCAGGCTGTTGTCGAAGTCGACGATGCCCTGCGGCCAGAGCACCTGCACCAATCGCTCGCGCGGGACCACTTCGCCCGGGTGCTCGAGCAGTTCGACCAGCATTCGCAGCGGCTGCTGCGCGAGACGTTGGGTGCTGCCGTCTCGCAGCAGCTCGCCGGAGCTTGGACGCAGCACCCAGCCGTCGAAATGAATGTCCTTCGCTTCAGTCACTTGCACGCGATCATAAGGAAATAAGCCGCAAATAATCACGCTTTCATTGCCTGCAGCGCCGTGGCGGCTAGGTTGGCCCGCCATGAACACACAAATTGCGCGTTACCGATTTCACCCCGCCGCAGTCGCCGCGCTCGCGGCCGTGGTCTTCGTCGGGTTCGCCAAGACCTACTATTTCAGAGCCTTTTCCGGCCTTCCGTCGCTGGCGCAACCGGCGCACGTGCACGGGCTGATCGCGACCGTATGGATTGCTCTGCACTACACGCAGGCCCGGCTGGTCGCGGCCCACCGAGTCGATCTGCACCGGCGACTCGGCACCTTCGCAGCGTTCGTGGCGGCCTTACTCGCAGTGCAGGCGATATCGATGGCCGTCGGCAACGCCGCGGCTGGACATGGGCCTGCCGGTCGAGATCCATTGCAGTTCCTGTCTGTCCCGCTCGGCACGACGACCATGTTCACCTTGTTCGTGGGCAGCGCGCTCGCGCTTCGTCGCCAGCGTGAGTGGCACAAGCGATTGATGTTGCTCGCGACGATGACCTTGCTCGTCCCTGCGATGGGGCGCCTCGACGCACAGATCATGCATCCTCTCGGCTTGCCGCGTCTGGTGCTGGCGCCTGCGGTCACCGTTGCGTTCGTGGCGTGGGCGTGGATGCACGACTGGCGGCGGCTCGGCCGCGTGCATCCCGCTTATATCGTGGGCGGCATCGCATTGATCGTGTCGATACCGCTGCGACGCTGGATCGGATTCACCGACGCGTGGCTGCCGATTGCTCGGTGGCTCGTCGGAAAAGTTAACGTGCATTAATTGCAGTCCGTGCCCGGCGGCGCTAGTGTTCGGCCCCCGCCCTTCAACTCACCGAGGCCGCCATGGACACACCTATCTGCCGCGCCTGCGCGAAGCCTCAGCGGGGTGTCGTGGAGTTTCGCTGGTCCGACGGCGACGTCGTCTACGAGTGCAAGGACTGCGGAGTGTTCAACGTCGTGTCGGAAATCGGCCGACCGGTGAGCGCGCGGCCGTCACATAGACATCATCTAAGAGTCACGCGGGAGTTCGAAGTACCGGTATTCGGTGCGATTCCCCGCAGCAGCAGCCGCCAAGAAAAACACGCACGCTGACTGCCGCCTTGGGGCAGGCACAGCGGTCGCCGGGCACCCCGGAGTACTCATGGCACTCGCAATAGCCTTGTCAGGCAGCTGCCTGTGCGGCGGCATCAAGTATCGAATCGCGGGCGACCTGCTGACATCGGTGAACTGTCACTGCTCGATGTGCCGCAAGGCGCACGGCTCGGCGTTCCGCTCCGGAGCGATCGTGAAGGTGCAGGAGTTCTCGTGGACGCAAGGCGAGCAGCTGCTCGCCGACTATCGTTCGTCGGAGCAGATGCATCGAATGTTCTGTCGGACCTGCGGCTCCCATATGGTCGCGCGCTCGGACGCGCATCCGGCGATCGTCAGCGTTGCGGTTGGCACCGTCGATGGCGATCTGCCTCTCGGCCCGCGGCAGCACTGGAACGTGGCGTCCAAGGCGTCATGGTTCGAGATCACCGACCAGCTCCCGCAATTCGCGGTAGTTCCGACACCGCGCTGAGTCACCAGCGAGCGATCGCGATCCGCTGATCCGCGGTCGAGCCGAACACGATCCCGGCGCCGACGTCTGTCGCAGAGGTGACGGAGTGGATGGCGTTGCGCTCTTCGAACAAGGACCTAACCGTGCCGGTCTTCGGGTCGATCTCGGCGACCGACCATTGCTTCGGATCTTTCCTGA
>DATNFA010000060.1:0-48181 GCA_035606615.1 Steroidobacteraceae bacterium | reverse complement strand
TCGATGTCGGCGAGCGTGAACGAGTCGCCGGCGAGATAGCCCGTCGCACGGACTGCTTCGTCGAGCACCGCGAACTGCGTGCGCATATCGGGCAACGCCGCGTCGATCGCCTTGCGATCCGGGCTGCCGTCGGCGGTGTCCGGGAAGAAGTAGGCGCGCAGATAGCGGCGAACCAGCAGCGGATCGATCTGCGTGTTGAGGAGCGAGAGCCACTGCTCGACGAGTGCCGCTCCCGCGGGATCGGCGGGCACGAGCGCCGGCCCTCGAAACGCACGATCGATATAGAGACAGATAGCGCGCGACTCGCACAGAGCCACGCTGCCGTGGCGCGCGACGGGAATCTTGCCGAACGGATGGATGGCACGGACTTCCGGGGTATGCGGCAGGGTCGGGACGAATGTATACGGCACGCCTTTCTCGGCGCAGGCAATGCGCGTCACCCAGACGAAGTTGCTGGCGGGTGCGCCGATGATCTGCAGGTCGCTCATGGATAGGGTCCTCTCTGACTCAAGGGAAGCACGAGAGAGCGACGCGCGACGGATTATGGAATCGACACCGATCGATACGATTCTTTGCACTAAAACGGCGGCCCCGCGATGGACTGAACCCGGCCACCGTCGCAGACTCCCCGCATCCGAAGCAGGCAGGACTGCAACTGTATGAATAAGCATTCGAAACTCATCCTCGCCGTCGCAACGTTCTGCGCAGCGAGATTCGCCTTCGCCCTGAGCCCCGGCGAGACGGTGGACAACTTCCGCCTGCTCGATCACCAGGGCGGCTCGCGCGAGCTCTATTACCTCTCGGACATGAAGGCCGTCGTGCTGATGGCCCAGGGGAATGGTTGCGAGACCTCTCGCGCAGCAGTGCCGGGACTGAAGTCGCTGCGCGACCAGTACAAGGCGCAGGGCGTCGAAGTCCTGATGATCGATTCCAATCTCCCCGACACATCGGCGGCGATCGTCAAGGAAGCGACGGCGGCGGGCATCGACATGCCGATCCTGATCGACGACACGCAGCTCATCGGCGAGGCGCTCGATCTACGCCGCAACGGCGAAGTGCTCGTGATCAATCCGCAGGGCTGGAAGCTCGCGTATCGCGGCCCGGTGTCGGATGCGAGCGCTGCGGTCGACGCGCTCGTGAACGGACAGCCGGTGAAGACCGCGAAGGTCGACGTCAAAGGCTGCGCGATCGCGATGCCCGAGCGCGACAAGAAGGCAGCCCACGCGAAGATCTCTTACTCGAAGACGATCGCGCCGATGCTGGTCGACAACTGCGTCACGTGCCACCGCCAGGGCGGCATCGGCCCGTGGCAGATGACGAGCTACGAGATGATCAAAGGCTTCGCGCCGATGATCCGCGAAGTCGTGCGCACCGAGCGCATGCCGCCGTGGCACGCGGATCCGCACTACCAGGCGTTCTCGAACGACCGCTCGTTGTCGAAGGACGAGGTCAAGACGCTCGTGCACTGGATCGAAGCCGGTGCGCCGCGCGGCAACGGCGGCGATCCGCTCGCCGAGCTGAAGCGCACCTGGCCCGAGTGGTCGCTGGGCGAGCCCGACCTGATCGTCGAGATTCCGGCGTTCGACGTGCCGGCGACCGGCACCATTCCGTACCAGATGCCGAGCGCGACCAACCCGCTCGATCACGACGTCTGGGTGCGCGCTGTCGACTTCCAGCCGGGCGATCGCACCGTGCTCCATCACATCATCGCGACGATGGGCGCCGACGGCGCCGGCATCCGCGAAGGCGGCAGCCTCGGCGGCTACGTGCCGGGCGCCGGCCCGATGGTGCTGCCGACCGAAACCGGCATCCTGATGAAGAAAGATGCGAAGTTCTTCTTCCAGATGCACTACACCGCGACCGGCAAGGCGGCGCGCGACGTGAGCCGCATGGGCCTGTACTTCCGCAAGGACGCCCCGGAGTACCAGTTCCGCAGTGCTGTGATGGCGAAGCCCACGCTGAAGATTCCGCCGAACACGAAGGCGCACACCGAGTCGGCGTCGCGTACGTTCGACAAGGACATCATCGTGTACAGCCTGCTGCCGCACTCGCATTTCCGCGGCACGGCGTCGAACTTCATCGCCACGTACCCGGACGGCACGACGGAAACGCTGCTGTCGGTGCCGCACTACGACTTCAACTGGCAGACGACGTACGAGCTGGCGACGCCGAAGCGGCTGCCGGCCGGCACGAAGGTCACGCACAGCACGACGTGGGACAACTCGAGCCAGAACAAGGCGAACCCGGATCCGAACCGCGAAGTGCCGTGGGGCCAGCAGACCTGGGACGAGATGCTGTATGGCGTGGTGCGCTTCCGCTACGTTGACGAGAGCTCGGCGCCGAAAGCCACCGTGTCGAGCACACGCGAGTAGAACGCAGCAATAGATTTTGGAGTGACACTGCTTCGATGCCATTCACTCCGTTTCACTTTGGTCCCGGCGCGCTGGTCCACTCGGCGGCACCGCGACACATCAGCTTTCTCGCCTTCTGCGGTGCCAACGTGCTCGTCGATGTCGAGCCGCTGTACTTCATGCTGACGCATCAGTGGCCGATCCACCGCTTCTTTCATACGTATGTCGGAGCGACGGTGGCGGCGGGCATCGTAGTCGCTGTGTTTGCATTGGTTCGCAAGCTGCTGCCGCGACTCAGCGTGCGAGCGGTGGCGCTCGGGGCGATCATCGGAACGTACTCGCACGTCCTGCTCGATAGCTTGATGCACGCCGATATGGAACCGTTCGCGCCGTTCAGCGATGGGAATCCGCTGTTGGGCGCCGTGTTTCTCAACACGCTGCATGGCTTCTGCTTGGTTGCAGGCGTCGTCGGCGGAGTCGCGATCGGCGCGCGCTATTTGTGGAAGAAGAGTCAGGCTTTAGCCTGACTCTCTTTTTTTGCGCGAGTACGTGCCGATGAGCACGCCCTTGGCGATCACGTGCCCTTTGATTTTGTCCAGTAGCTCCGCCCGCCCCGGGCGTGACTCGAAGCGCGGCACTATATCCAGCGCGAACACCTGGAAGACATAGTGATGCGCACCGTTCGCCGGCGGCGGATCGGGCGGCAGCCACGTCGCTGCAAGCGCATCGTTCGCGGCGCAGCGCTGGTCCGGCAGCGTGCCCTCGGGCAGCGATGCATCGCTGCCCGGCAAGTCCCAGATGATCGCGTGCACCAGCGGCCGAGGGGTCGGACTGTCGGCATCCTCGACCAGCACCACGACGGCTTCGGCATTCATCGGCACGCCGCGCCACTTGAGCGGCGGCGACAGGCCTTCGCCATCGGCCGTGTATTGCGCCGGGATCGGCTCGTTATGTCCGAACGCCTCGCTGCTGACTTCGATCGACGCATTCACGCCAGTCAGCTGGGTGTCGACGATCGTCAATTGTCCGTGTTCCATCACTGTCCAATTGGAACCGGCGATCACAAGTTCCCGGCCAGTTGTAATCGGTGCCGGGCGCGGCAAATAATCGCCACGTGCAAGTTCTGATCGTCGACGACAGCGCCGATGCCGCCGCCAGCCTCACGATGCTGCTGGAACTGGAAGACGTTGCCGCGCACAGCGTCGGCGATGCGGAGGCAGCGCTCCAGCTTTGCGAAAGCCGCACGCCGCTGCTGCTGCTCATCGACATCGGCCTGCCTGGAATGAACGGCTACGAGCTCGCGCGCCGCCTGCGTCAATTGCCGCAGTTCGACGGGACAACGTTGATTGCGCTGACCGGCCGCGAGCAACCGAGCGCGCAGGAGCGAGCGCTGTTCGATCAGTTCTGGACCAAGCCGTTCGAGCCGCGACGACTGATCGAAGAAGTGAAGGCCGTGATCAGCCGGGCGCCGGTGAGTCCGCCCGCCTGAACTCCAGCGACAGCGCCGTCGCGTTCGCAGTGAGCACGGCGCCGCCAGCAGTTTCCACGATCGTCTGCAGTTCCTCGGCGCGCAACGGACTCGCGCGCGCAGCATCGTCAGCAGCACCCGCCTGAAAAGCCACGTCCAGCACGACCAGCCCCTCGGTGCCCGTACGCACCGATAGCGCGACGGCAGGCGTCGGATTGTTGAAGCAGCTGTGCAGTAACACGTGGCACACGCGGACACGATCGGCGCGCAGGCTGAGCGCGGGATCGTTGGACAACGTGCACGTCGCCTGCATACGCCGCTTGCCTGCTTTTAACAGTGCAGTGACTTCCGTCAGGAGTTCATCGACGCGCACCGGCACAAGCTCAGCGGTGGCCGGTCCCGTGACATATTTCGCCAGGCGTTCGCTGTTCGCGACCAGACTCGCGACAGAGGCTTCCGCCGGATCGATGTAGGCGGCGGCCCGCGCCATCAGCTTGTCGAAGTCGCCATTCCGCCGGGCAAGCCGGCCGAACAGCTCCATGCTGATGCGGATGGAATGCACCGGATTGCGCAGGTCGTGCAGCAGCTTGCCAACGATCTGCCGCTGGTTCTCCTGCTGTACGCGGATCAGGACGGCGGCATCGGGCGGAGGGCCGGCTGCCGGAGGGCTCGCTTCCAGGTTGTTCTCTCCTCTCGGGCGGTCGGGGCGGAACTAACTCCGGGGCTCGGGAGTTCCCTCGCAGCTTGAAAAAATTACCTACCGGCGGCAAGGCCCAAGCGCGTGTCGCGGCGGGAAAAAATAGCGGGTTCTGGCCAGTACATGCTTCTATTGCGTCGCCACAAGCTTTTGCTATGTTCGGCCGCCTGCCCGCCGGGCTTTTCCAACTTTTTGCTCAATCGCGGAGTCCGCCTCGATGGAAACGCAAGAACGAGTGCGCAGCCGTGCTTCACGGGCACTCGGTCGCAAGAATGGCAGCAAGCGCAACAGCGCCAAGGCCGAAACTGACATCGATCTGAAGAAGCTGCTGCGCGCTCTGCAAGCGGTGCGCGACGGCGACTTCTCGGTGCGCCTGCCCAGCGACCAGACCGGCATCGGCGGCAAGATCGCCGATACGTTCAACGAGATCATCGCTTCCAACCAGCGCGTCGCGCGCGAAGTGGAGCGCGCCGGCCAGATGGTCGGCAAAGAAGGCAAGACCCGTCATCGCATCACGGTCGACCGTCGCTCCGGCGCGTGGGGCGCGATGGAAAGCTCGATGAACACGCTCATCGACGATCTGTTGTGGCCGACCACCGAAGTCACGCGCGCGATCAGCGCCGTGGCGAAAGGCGACTTGTCGCAGACGATGCCGCTGGAAGTCGAAGGCAAGCCGCTGCGCGGCGAGTTCCTGCGCTCCGCCACCATCGTCAACACGATGATCGAGCAGATGGGCGCGTTCACCTCCGAAGTGACGCGCGTGGCGCGCGAAGTCGGCACCGAGGGCAAGCTCGGCGGCCAGGCGGATCTGAAGAACGTCAGCGGCATCTGGAAGGACCTCACCGACAACGTCAACTCGATGGCGTCGAACCTCACCGGCCAGGTTCGCAACATCTCGGAAGTCACGATCGCGGTCGCGAACGGCGACCTGTCGCGCAAGATCACGGTCGACGTGCGTGGCGAAATCCTGCAGTTGAAGGAAGCCATCAACACGATGGTCGACCAGCTGCGCTCCTTCGCGTCCGAAGTGACGCGCGTGGCGCGCGAGGTCGGCACCGAAGGCAAGCTCGGCGGTCAGGCGATCGTGCCGGGCGTCGCGGGCACGTGGAAGGACCTCACCGACAACGTCAATTCGATGGCCTCGAACCTCACGGGCCAGGTGCGCAACATCGCCGAAGTGTCGACCGCCATCGCGCGCGGCGACTTGTCGCGCAAGATCACGGTGGACGTGAAGGGCGAAATTCTCGAGCTCAAGAACACCATCAACACGATGGTGGACCAGCTCAACAGCTTCGCGGCCGAAGTGACGCGCGTCGCGCGCGAAGTCGGTACCGAAGGCAAGCTCGGCGGCCAGGCCGAAGTGAAAGGCGTCAGCGGCGTCTGGAAAGACCTCACCGACAACGTCAACTCGATGGCCTCCAACCTCACCGGCCAGGTCCGCAACATCGCAGACGTGGCAACCGCCATCGCCGGGGGCGACCTGTCGCGCAAGATCACGGTCGACGTGCGCGGCGAAATCCTGCAGCTGAAAGAGACCATGAACACCATGGTCGATCAGCTGCGCGCGTTCGCGTCCGAAGTGACGCGCGTGGCGCGCGAAGTCGGCACCGAAGGCAAGCTCGGCGGTCAGGCGAACGTGCCCGGCGTCGGCGGCACCTGGAAAGACCTCACCGACAACGTCAACTCGATGGCGTCGAACCTCACGGGCCAGGTGCGCAACATCGCCGAAGTGTCGACGGCCATCGCGCGCGGCGACTTGTCGCGCAAGATCACGGTCAACGTCAAAGGCGAAATCCTGCAGCTGAAAGAAGCCGTCAACACGATGGTCGACCAGCTGAACGCGTTCGCATCCGAAGTGACGCGCGTGGCGCGCGAGGTCGGTACCGAAGGCAAGCTCGGCGGTCAGGCCGAAGTGAAAGGCGTCAGCGGCGTCTGGAAAGACCTCACCGACAACGTCAACTCGATGGCGTCGAACCTCACCGGTCAGGTGCGCAACATCGCCGACGTGGCGACTGCCATCGCGAACGGCGACTTGTCGCGCAAGATCACGGTCGACGTGCGCGGTGAAATCCGCCAGCTGAAGGAAACGATCAACACGCTCGTCGATCAGCTGAACGCGTTCGCGGCCGAAGTGACGCGCGTGGCGCGCGAAGTCGGCTCCGAAGGCAAGCTCGGCGGCCAGGCCGAAGTGAAGGACGTCAGCGGTGTGTGGAAAGACCTCACCGACAACGTCAACTCCATGGCCTCGAACCTCACCGGCCAGGTGCGCAACATCGCCGAGGTGGCCACGGCCATCGCGCGCGGCGACCTGAATCGCAAGATCACCGTCGACGTGCGCGGCGAAATCCTGCAGCTGAAAGAGACCATGAACACGATGGTCGACCAGCTGAACGGCTTCGCCGCGGAAGTGACGCGCGTGGCGCGCGAAGTCGGCACCGACGGCAAGCTCGGCGGTCAGGCGATCGTGCCGGGCGTCGCAGGCACGTGGAAGGACCTCACCGACAACGTCAACTCGATGGCCTCGAACCTCACGGGCCAGGTCCGCAACATCGCCGAGGTATCGACGGCCATCGCGCGCGGCGACTTGTCGCGCAAGATCACGGTGGACGTCAAAGGCGAAATCCTGCAGCTGAAGGAAACCATCAACACGATGGTCGACCAGCTCAACGGCTTCGCGGCTGAAGTGACGCGCGTCGCGCGCGAAGTCGGCACCGAAGGCAAGCTCGGCGGTCAGGCACAGGTGCCGGGCGTCGCGGGCACGTGGAAAGACCTCACCGACAACGTCAACACGATGGCGAACAACCTGACGAACCAGGTCCGCGGCATCGTGAAGGTCGTGACGGCAGTCGCGATGGGTGACCTGCGTCAGCGCCTGACGGTGGAATCGAAAGGCGAAGTCGCAGCGCTCGCCGACACCATCAACAGCATGACCGACACGCTCGCGACGTTCGCCGACCAGGTGACGTCGGTGGCACGCGAGGTCGGTGTCGAAGGCCGCCTCGGTGGCCAGGCGAACGTGCCAGGCGCAGCCGGCACGTGGAAGGATCTGACGGCGAACGTGAACCTGCTCGCGGCGAATCTCACGACGCAGGTGCGCGCCATCGCCGAAGTGGCGACGGCCGTGACCAAGGGCGACCTGACGCGCTCGATTCAGGTCGACGCACGCGGCGAGGTGTCCGAGCTCAAGGACAACATCAACGCGATGATCGGCAACCTGCGCGCCACCACGGAGCGCAACACCGAGCAGGACTGGCTGAAGACCAATCTCGCGAAATTCAGCCGCATGATGCAGGGTCAGCGCGACCTGGTGACGGTCGGCCAGATGCTGCTCGCCGAGCTGGCGCCGCTCGTCAACGCGCAGCAAAGCCTCGTCTACATCATGGACTTCGACGAGCGCGGGCCCATGCTCAAGCAGCTCGCCAACTACGCCGACGCGCAACCCGACGGCGACGAGCCGCGTCGCTACGCATTGCGCGAAGGTCTCGTCGGTCAGTGCGCTGCGGACGGCCGCCGCATCCTCGTCAACGATATCCCGCGCGAAGCAGTGCACCTGCGCAGCGGCCTGGTCGAGGCGCGCGCGCGTAACTTGATCGCGCTGCCGGTGCTGTACGAAGGTCAAGTGAAGGCGGTCATCGAGCTCGCGTCGATCACCGAGTTCACCGCCTCGCACCTGGCGTTCCTGGAGCAGCTGACGGGCTCCATCGGCGTAGTGCTCAACACGATCGAGGCGACGATGCGCACCGAGCGCCTGCTGAAGCAGTCGCAGGAGCTCGCCGGCGAGCTGCAGGCTCAGCAAAAGGAGCTGCAGCAGACCAACGAAGAGCTCGCCAACAAGGCGCGGCTGCTCGCCGAGCAGAACGCGGAAGTAGAGCGCAAGAACCAGGAAATCGAGCTGGCGCGCCGGGCGCTGGAAGAGAAAGCGGCGGAGCTGGCGCTCACCTCGCGCTACAAGTCCGAGTTCCTCGCGAACATGTCGCACGAGCTGCGCACGCCGCTCAACAGCATCCTGATCCTCGGCCAGCAGCTGGCCGAGAACGCCGACAGCAACCTGAGCCTGCGCCAGGTCGAGTTCGCCAAGACGATCCACGCGGCCGGTACCGACCTGCTGAACCTGATCAGCGACATTCTCGACCTGTCGAAGATCGAGTCCGGCACGGTGACGGTCGAGTCCGAGGATCTGCTGTTCACGCACCTGCGCGAGACCATCGAGCGCAACTTCCGGCACGAGGCGGAAGGCCGCATGCTCTCGTTCGTCGCGGACTTCGAGCCCAACATCGGCCGCCACATCACGACCGACTCGAAGCGCCTGCTGCAGATTCTCAAGAACCTGCTGTCGAACGCCTTCAAGTTCACTTCGCACGGCAGCGTGCGGCTGCACGTCGGTCTGGCAAAAGGCGGTTGGAGCGCGGACCATCCCGTGCTCAACCAGGCAGCGTCGGTGGTGCAGTTCGCCGTCACCGATACCGGCATCGGCATCGCTCCGGAGAAACAGCGAATCATCTTCGAGGCGTTCCAACAGGCCGACGCCGGTACCGCGCGCAAGTACGGCGGCACGGGCCTGGGTCTCGCCATCAGCCGCGAGCTGGCGCACCTGCTCGGCGGCGAGCTGAAGCTCACGAGCGTTCCGGGCTCGGGCAGCACGTTCACTTTGTACCTGCCGATCGGCTTCATGGGCTCGGCCTATCTGCAGAGCCTGACGCAACCCGGCCGCAGCGACGCGAAGCCGATGTTCCAGCCGATCGCGCTGCCCGCAGTGCGCGCCGAGGAACTGCCCGACGACCGCGAGAGCTTGGAGCCCGACGACCGCGTGCTGCTGATCATCGAAGACGATCCGCACTACGCGAAAGTGCTGCTCAACCTGGCGCGCGACACGGAGTTCAAGGCGATCGTCGCCAAGACCGGCATGGAAGGCCTGAGTCTCGCCCGCAAGCATCGGCCGACGGCGATCTCGCTCGACGTGTTCCTGCCGGACATGCTCGGCTGGACGGTGCTCAACCAGTTGAAGCGCGACACCGCGACGCGGCACATCCCGGTGCAGATCCTCACCGTCGAAGAAGAGCGCCAGTACAGCCTGGAACGCGGCGCGTTCGCGTTCATGAACAAGCCTGCGACGACCGAGGGACTGGAAGCGGCGCTCCAGCGCATCAAGGAATTCGCCTCGCCGCGCATCCGTGAGCTGCTGGTCGTCGAAGACGACCCGACCGAGCAGATGAGCATCGCCGAGCTGATCGGCTTCGACGACGTGAAGATCACCGCGGTCGGCAGCGGTGCCGATGCGCTCGCGGCGCTCAAGGAAAAGACCTTCGACTGCATCGTGCTCGACCTGCGGCTGCCCGACGTCTCGGGCTTCGAGCTGATGGAGAGCATCCAGCAGGATGAGCGGCTGCGCGACACGCCGATCGTCGTGTTCACCGGTCGCGAGCTGTCGACTGCCGAGGAAGAAGAGCTGCGGCAGAAGGCGAAGAGCATCGTGCTGAAAGGCGTGCGCTCGCCGGAGCGGCTGCTGGACGAGACCGCGCTGTTCCTGCATCGCGTGATCACCGACCTGCCGCCGGCGAAGCAACGCATGATCGAGACGCTGCATCAGTCCGACGAGCCGCTGCAGGATCGCAAGGTGCTGGTGGTCGACGACGACATCCGCAACATCTTCGCGCTCAACAGTCTGCTCGAGCGCCACAAGATGGCGGTGATCAGCGCGACCAACGGCCAGGACGCGATCAACCTGGTCGAAGCGACCGACGACCTCGCGCTGGTGCTGATGGACGTGATGATGCCGGAGATGGACGGCTACGAGACGATGCGCCGGATCCGCAACAATCCGAAGTTCCGCCTGCTGCCGATCATCGCCTTGACCGCGAAGGCGATGAAGGGCGACCGCGAGAAGTGCCTGGAAGCAGGCGCCTCGGATTACGTCGCGAAGCCGGTCAACACCGAGCAGTTATTGTCGCTGGTCAGGATGTGGCTGCACCGCTGAACGCATGAGCGCTTCGCACGACAAAGCCGAGCTGAGCGCGCGACTGCCGCGCACTCAACCGGACCGGGTCAACATCCTGCTGGTCGACGACCAGCCGGCGCGCCTGCTGTCGTACGAAACGATCCTCGGCCAGCTCGGCCAGAACCTTATCTGCGCGCGCTCGGGGGTGGAGGCGCTGGCCCGCCTGATGAAGGACGAGTTCGCGCTGGTGCTGCTGGACGTCAGCATGCCGGGCATGGACGGCTTCGAGACCGCGGCGATGATCCACGATCATCCGCGCTTCGAGCGCACGCCCATCATCTTCATCACCGGCGTGCATGACACCGAGTTCGATCGCCTCAAGGGCTACAAGCTCGGCGCCGTCGACTACGTTTCGATCCCGGTCGTGCCGGAGATCCTGCGCAGCAAGGTGTCGGTGCTGGTCGAGCTGCACTGCCAGCGCCTGGAGCTGCAGAAACTCAATCGCAGCCTCGCCGACGCGAACGAGCAGCTGGAACAGGCCAACACGACGCTGCAAGCGGAGAAGACACGCGAGCTCGAGGCGCTGAACCTGCATCTGCAGAAAGCGAATGCCGAGCTGGCGGCGTCGAACCAGGCTCTGCAAGCCGAGATCGCCGAGCGCGCGCGCGCGGAAGCAGCGTTGCTCGAGGCAGATCGTCACAAGGACGAGTTCCTGGCGATCCTGGCGCACGAGCTGCGCAACCCGCTCGCGCCGATCCGCAACGCGGTCGAGATCATGTCGCGCTTCCCGATCGAGAATCCGAAGCTGAAGTGGTCGCGCGACGTCATCGACCGGCAGGCGCTGCATCTGACGCGGCTGGTCGACGACTTGCTCGACATCTCGCGCATCACGCGCGGCACGATCCGGCTGGCGCAGGAGCCGGTGCGCAGCGAGACGATCATCGCGCGCGCGGTCGAGGCGCTGCAGCCGATGATCGCCGAGCATCGCCACGAGCTGTCGATCGATTGTCCCGACGGCTCGCTCATGGTGCGCGGCGACCTTACGCGGCTGGTGCAGATCCTCGGCAACCTGCTCAACAACGCCGCCAAGTACACCAACGACGGCGGGCGCATTCACATGAGCGTGCGGCGCGACGGCCGGTCCGTCGAGTTCCGCGTCAGGGACAACGGCATCGGCATCGCGCCGGATTCGCAGTCGAAGCTGTTCAACCTGTTCTCGCGGCTGGAGACGACCGACGATCGCACGCCGGGCGGTCTCGGCATCGGCCTCGCGCTGGTGCGCAAGCTGGTGGAGATGCACTCGGGCGAGGTCGCGGTACGCAGCGCGGGCGTCGGCCAGGGCAGTGAGTTCATCGTGCGGATTCCGCTGCTCGATAGCGTTCCTGCGGGAGGGGACGGCGCAGCTCACAGAGCCGCAGCGACGCAGCCGCGGCGTCGCATCCTCGTTGCCGATGACAATCCGGATGCGCTCGAAAGCCTGGCGCTGCTGCTGGAATGCGATGGCCACGAAGTCTGGAAAGCGGCGAACGGCGCCGAGGCCTGTGAGCTGGCGGAGAAGTGTCAGCCGCACCTGGCCTTGCTCGACATCGGCATGCCGGTGCTCGACGGCTACGAAGCCGCGCGCCGCATCCGGTCCGAGACCTGGGGCAAGGGCATGATGCTGGTCGCGCTGAGCGGCTGGGGCCAGAGCTCCGACGTGCAGCGCTCGCGCGATTCAGGATTCGATACCCATCTGGTGAAGCCGGCGAGCTTCGACGCGCTCGCTCAGCTGCTCAGCCGCGTGCCGCCCGGCGGCAAGTAGTAGTGCGCCATGCCCGGCTTGCCGCGGGCGACGCACGACTGATCTGCTCCGCCGCTCACCAAAAACCACTCGCTGCGATTCGCACTGCCGAGCGATTGCACGGCAGCGTTGCTGAAACACTTGGTGCGCGCGTAGTCGTTGATGACGAGCTGGCGCCCCCGCTTCTCGGAGAGCCACAGCGCCGCATCGGCCATCTCCTGCTCTGCTTCGCGCCAGCGGGCGTGACCGAAGTGCACGATCGAGCGGCGCGCGTTCAGCACGTATTGCTCCTTGAACGCGACGAGGCCGAGCTCCTGTCGCGGATCGGCAGTCTGCTCGATGAGCGCGACGAATGTCGCTCCGGAGCGCGCATCGTTCATCTGCGGGTTCACCCAGAAACTCACGATGAGCAGCGAGGTCGCGAGCACGCCCGCGTACGCCAGGAAGCCGCGCCGCGGACGCGCGATCGCACACACGACAGCAGCCGCGATCGCGATCAGCGCGAGCGGTCCGAGCGGGTCGATGTCGATGTACGTAATCGCATCGGCGCGCTTGTCCGGGCGTATGACGAGGAAGAGCAAAGTCAGCACGGATAGAGCGCCGACCAGCGAAGCGAGCACGAACAACGCGCGCTGCGCACTCAGGCGACTCGCGACCTGCTTGAGGTATGGCGCGCACAACAGCGCAAAGGCCGGCACTGCAGGCAGCACATACACACCACGCTTGCCCGCGCTGAGACTGAAGAACAGCACGACGAGCACGATCCACGATGCCAGCAACGCAATGCGCAGGTCGAACGAGCGCAGCGCGCTGCGCCAATGCGAGAACAGCCACGGCACGAGCAACGTGAGCGGCAGCCAGAGCCCCGGAATCACGTTGACGAAGAAGTACCAGAACGGCTCGCGATGATGCCAGGCGTTGCCGTAGCGCTTGACGGTCTGGTTGAACAGGATCTCGTCGCGATAGGCGGCGAGTGATGGATCGTTGTTGGCGGCGATCAGCATCGGGATGAGCCAGATGCTGACGGCTGCGAGGAACGCCAACGGTCCAAGGAGCCAGCGAGCACCGCCGCCCGCTGCCTTGCGCGGCTGCCATTTCGCATCGCGCAAAATCGCGAACGGCACCAGCACCAGCAGCGGCAGAAATCCCACGCCCTTGGTGATCACGCCTAGCCCCGCGGCGGCCCAGCCTATCGTGTACCAGCGCCACGACGGCCCGAGCAGCAGATGCCGCAGCAGGCCGTACAAGCTCAACGTCGTCCAGAAGCACAGCGTCGCGTCGATCTGCGCCTGCCGCGCCTGCCACACGAATTGCACCGTGAACAGCAGCGCCAGCGCGCCGGCGAACCCGGTCTCGCGATTCCACAAGCGTCGGCCGAGATCGTATACGAGTGCGACGCAACCGAACCCCGCGAGGAACGACGGCAGCAGGAAGGCGAAGCGCAGCGAATGGGTCAGCGTCAGACCCAGCGCGATCAGCCAGAAGAACAACGGCGGTTTGTCCGCGTACGGCTGGCCGCCGACGCGCGGCAGCAACCAGTCGCCGGTCGCGACCATGTCGCGGGCCACGAGCGCAAAGCGCGGCTCGTCCGCGGGCCACGGGTCACGTAAGCCGATACCCGTCGCAATTAGCAACAGCGCCAACGCCAGCAGCCACAGGACATCCGCCCACGGCGATTGATTTTCGCGTGCTGCACCGTCAAACATCTGATGAATTCCACTCGCTCAATCGCCCAGACCCGCTTCGGCGCGGCATTCTACGCATGGTTGCGCGACCGTTGGACAGCAGGTCTTGCACTGCGCTCCGACGTCGCCCTGATTCTGCTCATCTCGATCGCCTGGGCCGTGCTGTACAACCTCCAGTTCTGGCACCAGGCAATTGCCGCGATGTGGCATCCGGCAGCGGGTGCTGCATTGTTCCTCGTTTCGCTGTTCGTTGTGGTCGTGTGCCTGCAGGCGCTGCTGCTCGCGCTCGTGCCGACGCGAGTCGGATTGCGGGTTGCAGCAAGCGCGCTGTTCGTGGTCGCCGCGGCCAGCTCGTACTTCGCGAGCGCCTATGGCGCGATCATGAACCAGGACATGATCCGCAATGCGATCGAGACCGATCCCGCGGAAGTGGGCGGCTTGATGAACTTCGATCTGTTCGCGCACGTTCTGCTGCTCGGCGTGCTGCCGGCCGTGCTGGTTTGGCGCGTGACACTGCCCTCCTCCCCCTGGCGCGCGCAATTGCGACAACGCCTGGTCTTCATCGGCTCCGTGCTCGCGGTGTGTGCAGTCGCGTTGTTCTCTTGCTCGGCGAACTACGCGGTGTTCTTTCGCGCGCACAAGACAGTGCGCTACGCGCTCAGTCCAGCCGCACCGGTCGTCAGCTTCGTCGGCCTGCTGGCCGAGAAGGAAAAGCGCGATCCGCGCGCACCGTTGATCGACCCGGCCGGCAACGTGCAGCGCACTGCGGCCGTCAGCGACAAACCGCTGGTGCTGTTCCTCGTGGTCGGCGAAACGGCGCGAGCCGCGAATTTCCAGCTCGGCGGCTACCAGCGCGCGACGAATCCGGAGCTGAGCGGCCGGGCGGACGTCGTGTACTTCGATCATGCGACGAGCTGCGGCACGTCGACGGCGATCTCCGTGCCTTGCATCTTTTCGCATTTGCCGCGCGAGCGATTCGACGTCGAACAGGCCGACCGCTACACGAACCTGCTCGACTCGGTCGTGAAGGCCGGTTTCGCCACCGAGTGGCGCGACAACAATGCCGGCTGCAAAGGTGTCTGCGCGCGCGTGGTGCAAGTCGCCTATCCGGGCAAGTCCGATCCAGCGCACTGCCCGAACTCGTACTGTTACGACGAGGTCATGCTGACCGACCTCGCGGCGCGGCTGCAGACGCTGACGCAGGACACTGTCGTGGTCTTCCACACGATCGGCAGTCACGGCCCCGCGTATGCGGAGCGCTATCCGCCGCAGTTCGAAGTCTTCAAGCCCGCCTGCCGCTCCAACGAGCTGCAACGCTGCACTGCGCAGGAAGTCGTCAACGCGTACGACAACTCGATCCTCTACACCGACCACGTGCTGGCGAAGCAGATCGATCTGCTGCAGGCGAACGCGAGCCGTTTCGACAGCATGCTGCTGTATGCGTCGGATCACGGCGAATCGCTCGGCGAGCAAGGTATCTATCTACACGGCCTGCCGTACTCGTTCGCACCGCGCGTCCAGAAGGAAGTGCCGATGCTGCTCTGGGCCTCGCGAGGCTACGTCGAGCGCACCGGTCTCAGCCTGAACTGCGTCAAGGCGCGCTCGCACAACGCGGTGAGCCACGACAACCTGTACCACACGGTGCTCGGGGCGCTAGCCGTGCACAACGCGGTCTACGACCCGCGCATGGACATCCTGGCGCAGTGCCGATCGGCGCTGCCCCAAACCTTGAGTAGTAATCACGAGTAGAACCGATTGCTTTTGTCGCCGATCGGCGTCTTAAGTAGCAGGCCATGTACACCACCGACCGTGAGCTGATCGACGCCATGCTGGCGGGCGATGAGGCTGCGTTCCGCAGCTTCTTCACGGCGTATTTTCCGCGGGTTTACCGCTTCGCCCTGCCGCGACTGAACAACGAGGTCGAGGCAGCGAAGGAAGTCGTGCAGTCGACGCTGACCAAGGCAATGCGCAATCTCGCGGGCTATCGTGGCGAGGCGGCGCTGTTCAGCTGGCTGTGCCAGATCTGCCGGCGGCAGATCGTCGACCACCTGCGCGCTAACAGGCGTCACGCGGAGAACATAGTGTTGATCGACGACAGCCCGGAGCTGCGCGCCGCGCTCGAAGCGGTGGAAGCGCCCGCGGCGGACGATCCGCTGCAGGGCTACGGCGACGCCGAGACGCGCCGGCTCATCCGGTCAGTGCTCGATCGACTGCCGGCGCGCTACGGCGACGTGCTGGAGTGGAAGTACATAGAAGGCCGCAGCGTCGAAGAGATCAGCGAGCTGCTCGGCGTCGGCCAGGTAGCGGCACAATCGGTGCTGGCGCGGGCCCGCACCTCGTTCAGGGAGGCACTGGAGACCGTATTCGGCTCGACAGCGCAGGACATCCTGGGGACCCTACGTGGAAAGTGAACCCATGAAGAGCGACGACACCAGCATCGAGGCATTGCTGCGCGAGGTAGGCGCACGCGACGAGCCTTCGGCGGACATGATGCGCGACGTTGAAGCGGCGGTGCACGCCGAGTGGCGGAGCATGCTGCAGCAGCGCCGCATGCGGCGGCGCTTCGTTGCCGTTGGGATTGCGGCCAGCGCGGTGCTCGCAGTGGGCGTGGCGTTGTTCGCTCCGCGTTATTTCTCGCCGCAGCCGATCGAGGTCGCGCAGATCACGCGCATCGACGGACATCTGCTGGTGCGGCCGGCGGCGGAGGCCGCCCGCGAGGTTGCCGTTGCACAGAGCGTGTCGACGGGCGAAACGATTCAGACCGATGACCGTTCGCGCGCCGCGCTGCAATTGGGCGACTCAGTGTCGCTGCGCCTGGATCACGGCACGATCGTGAAGGTGGCCGCGGCCAACGAGCTCGTGCTGACGGCCGGCGCCGTGTATGTCGATTCGCAGGCGCAGAATCCGCAGGAATTGACGATCCGCACGGATGCCGGCTCGGTGCGTCACGTCGGCACGCAATACGAAGTGCGAACGCACGCCGACGACATGGTCGTGAGCGTGCGTGAAGGTCGCGTAATGATCGCGAATGCGGCCGGCACGAGCAGCGGCGTCGCGGGCGAGCTGATCCGCGTCACGCCGCGCGGACAGATCGTGCGCAGCACCGTCGCCGCCCACGACCCGCATTGGCAATGGGCGGCACACACCGCACCGCAATTCGACATCAACGATCACACGCTCGCTGTCTTCCTGGAGTGGGTCGGGCGCGAGACCGGCCGCAAGGTCGTGTACTCCTCGAGCGCAGCGCAGAGCGCAGCGAGCGAGCTCAAATTGCGCGGCTCGATTGCCGGCCTCGATCCGGATACTGCACTCAGCGCCGTGCTTTCCACGACGCAGCTGCATCGGTATCAGACCAAGGATGAATTGATCGGGATCGCCCTCGCCGCCGACTGATTCGGGGCGCTGACTCCGTCCAACTCTCCGACATCTCGCGTCAGGGGGTCGAATGGCCGGAGTTCCACGCAGCGCGATGACTTTGCTGCTGCTCGCACCGTTGTGCGCGCACACCGCGCCGGTTGCACGCGATGCCGATCTCGAGCAGCGCGGCGCGCGCATCGGCCACATCGCGATTCAAGTCGATGACGTCTTCGAGACCGGCAAGCGGCTCGCGGCTCCCTATCGCATCGCCAACGATCTGCACATCTCGACCCACGACGCGACCGTGCAGAATCAGCTGCTGTTCCATACCGGCGACAAGTACGACCGCCGGGTGCTCGACGAAACCGCGCGCATCCTGCGCGCACAGCGTTATCTCAACGAAGCGACTATCGAGCCGGTGCGCTACAACGAGGACGACAATACCGTGGATGTGCTGGTGCGCGTCCATGACGTCTGGACGCTGAGCCCCGGCTTGTCGTTCGGCCGCAAGGGCGGCGAGAACAGCACCAAAGTGACCTTCGAGGACATGAACTTCCTCGGCCTCGGCAAGCAACTGACGTTTGCACGCTCCGCCAATGTCGATCGCACGGCCTGGGAGCTCGGTTACGTCGATCCGAATCTGTTCGGCAGCTGGTGGCGGCTGTCGGCGGACTATGGAGCCCTCAGCGATGGCAGTTCGAAAGAACTTTCCCTCGAACGACCGTTCTATGCGCTGGATACACGCTGGAGCGCAGGGCTTTCCGCTGCCGACGCGACCACCGACGTCTCCCGCTACTCGCTCGGTCACATCGTCGAGCGGCTGCAGATGCAGGAGCGCAAGTTCGAGATCGGCGGCGGCTTCTCCGAAGGACTGCACGACGGCTGGACCACGCGCTATCTCGCCGGCGTCCGCTACGACGCCCGCGAATTCCAGGCGCTGCCGGACCAGCCGCTCGCGTCCATTCCGAGCGATCGCGTCGTCGCCTATCCATGGTTCGGCTGGGAAGCGATCGAAGACCAGTACGTCAGCACCCGAAATCTCGATCAGATCGGCCGCACCGAAGATATTTATCTCGGTCTGAGCGCGCGCCTGGAAGCCGGGTTCGCCTCCGCAGCGCTCGGCTCGACGCACGATGGCCTGATCCTCAACGGCAAGGTGCGGGCCGGCGCGGACCTCGGCCACGAGCAGTACCTGATTCATTCGCTCGGCTTCGGCACGCGCGTCGAAGGCGATGCACTCGCGAACGCTTCACTCGATTGGTCGACCCGCTACTACCTGCGGCAGTCGGTGCATCGCGTCTTCTTTGCATCCGTCGGCGGCACCGTCACTTCACATCGCGATCCCGAAGAACAACTGCTGCTCGGCGGCGACAACGGCCTGCGTGGTTACCCCCTGCGCTACCAGGCCGGCGACGAGAGCGCACTGCTCACCCTCGAGCAGCGGTTTTACACGGACTGGCAGCCGCTGAAGCTGTTCAACGTCGGCGCGGCAGTGTTCTTCGATGCCGGCCGCACCTGGGGCCAGGACGAGTTCGCCGCTACGCCGGCGGGCTGGCTCAAAGACGTCGGCGTCGGCCTGCGACTCGGCAGCGCTCGCTCGGGGCTCGGCAACGTGCTGCACATCGATCTCGCGTTCCCGCTGGATCGCAGCAGCGACATCGACAGCATGCAACTCCTCATCGAAACGAAGCGGTCGTTTTGAAAACCGTGCATTCCTTGCGTTTCTGGTGGTCCCATCTGCAGGTACCGTTCGCGCTGTTCGTCGTAACGGCCACCGTCTTTGCGGTCACGCCGCTGGATGAGCACATCGCGCGCGCAGTGTTCTTCGATGCCGCGAGCGCGCAGTGGATCGGTGCCCATTCCTGGGTGATAAACGAGCTGCTCCACACCGCCGGGCGCTGGGCCATCCGCGCGATGGTGGCTCTCGTGCTGGCGCTCTGGGTCGCGACCTTCGTCCGGCGCGACTGGCGGACCCTGCGGCGACCGGCTGCATTCCTGACGATTGCAATGCTGCTGTCGATGGGCGTGGTCGGTTTGCTCAAGACAGTGACCAATGTCGACTGCCCCTGGGACCTCGTGCCATTCGGCGGCCGTTTCCCGTACGTCGAGCTGTTCGCCGACCGGCCCGATGCGCTGCGCGCCGGGCGTTGCTTCCCCGCAGCGCACGCCAGCTCCGGATATGCGTTGCTCGCCCTATACTTCGTGTTTCGCGAGCGGCATGCGCGGCTCGCGAAACTGGGATTGGGCGTGGGGCTGCTCGCCGGACTGACGTTCGGCCTGGCGCAGCAGGCGCGCGGCGCGCACTTCGTTTCGCACGATCTGTGGAGCGCGTTCCTCGTCTGGACGACCACGCTGTCGATCTATGCGCTCGCGTTCCGCGCACGGTTGTGGGAATCGGAGAACCATGAAACTACGCCGGCTCGTCGGCTGGCTCCTGATCTGCACGCTGCTGGCGACCCCGGCCTGGGCGCAGGACTTGCGCGGTCGGAAAGTCAGCGAGGTGCTGGACGAGCTGCGCTCGGCGGGGCTGACCTTCATCTACAACACGCAGATCGTGCCGAGCGATCTGCGCATCGAGATTGAGCCGCGCGAGCGCTCGGGCGTGGAGCTGGCGCGCGAGATCCTCGCAGCGCACGGCCTTGGATTGTCGCAGGTTGCTCCCGGCGTCTTCGCCGTAGTCGCCGATTCCGCGGCGCGCGCACCCGAACGCACCGAAAACAGCGAACCGGCGCAGGACGGCGAGCTCGAAGAGGTCATAGTCCAGACGAGCCGCTATCGACTCGCCACCGGCGAGCTCGCGGCCCGCACGTTCCTCACGCAGGAGCAGGTGAAGAACATGCCGCGCCTCGCCGACGAGACGCTGCGGGCCGTGCAGCGTCTACCGGGCACGACCACCAACGGCTTTTCCAGCATCGGCTCGGTGCGCGGCGGCGAGCCGAACGAGACGGCGATCGTGCTCGACGGGCTGCGGCTGTACGAGCCGTTTCATCTCAAGAATTTCCTGAGCCCGGTGAGCCTGCTCGATTCGCGGCTGATCGACAGCATCGAGTTCTATTCCGGCGGCTTTCCGGTGGTGTACGGCGATCGCATGAGCGCGATCATCGACGCCACCGCGGTGCGGCCCACGGACCCGCGCTACTTCGAGATCGGGGTCAATCTGTTCCACTCCAGCGCGCTCGCCGCGACCGATCTCGCCGACGGCCGCGCTCACGCGCTGGTATCCGCCCGCCGCAGCAACGTCGGCGACCTCGCCTACCTGAGCGAGAACGACTTCGGCGAGCCGCAGTACTCGGATGGCTTCGCCCGCCTCGATTACGCGATCAATGACGCAACTACCGCGGCCCTCGAAACGCTCGTCTCCAGCGACACGATCTCCGCGCGGCAGCAGAATGGCGAGCAGCGGGCGCGAGCCAAGTATCGCAACATCTACTCGTGGGCGACTGTCGATCACGAGTGGCGCGACGGCGCCTCGACGCGCGTGATCGCCTCGTACACCGATCTCGAAAACCGCCGCGAGGGCGATGTGAACGACCCGGGTGTGCGTACGGCACACGTGAGCGACGAGCGGTTTTTCCATGTCATCGGCTTGCGCGTCGAGAACAAGCTCGACGCCGGCATGCTCGAGCATCGCTTCGGCGCGGAAGTGCGCAGGCTGTGGGGCGACTACGACTACGCCAGCGAAGTGCACGTGCTGCCGGGTTTTCCGTTTCCAGGCTCGCCGGGATTCGACCTGACGCGCGCCACGGAGCCCTCACCGGAAGGCTACGAGTCATCCGGCTACTGGGATGTCCTGGCACGATTCAACGAGCGCTGGGCTTTCCAAGGCGGCGTCCGCATCGACACGCAGACGTACGACGGCTCCGACGACGGCGAGCAATGGAGCCCAAGGCTCAGCGTGCTCTACACGTTGTCGCCGCAAACGCAGCTGCGCGCGAGCGTCGGCCGCTTCGTGCAGTTCCAGGGGATCAACGAGCTGCAAGTTGAGGACGGCGTCGATACGTTCTACCCGGCACAGCATGCGTATCACTGGATTCTCGGCATGGATCACGCGTTCGCCGCCGGCCTCGACCTGCGCGTGGAAGCGTTCGTCAAAGACTATCGGCACATCAATCCGCGCTTCGAAAACATCTTCGACCCGCTGGTGCTCCTGCCGGAAGCGGAATTCGACCGTGTGCGGATCGCGCCGGACGGCGCGCGTGCGTCGGGCATCGAAATGATGGTGCGGCTCCAGCCACACGGCTCGTGGAGCGGATGGCTGAGTTACAGCTGGTCGCGCGCCGAAGACCATGTTGATGGCATGGATGTGCCGCGCAGCTGGGATCAGCGCCACGCCGTGAACCTCGGCATCGTCTGGGCAAAGGGTCCGTGGAGCGCGACCCTGGTCGACAGCTTTCACACCGGCTGGCCGACGACCGAGCTGCAGCTGACGGGCGTCGACCAAGGCAATCCGCAGATCGTGCTTTCCCGCCGCAATCGCGCGCACCTCAGCGACTACAACACGCTCGACGTTCGCGTCACGCGCACGTTCGCTTTGCCGCGCGGCGCGCTCGATGTGTTCCTCGAAGTGAACAACGCGACCTCGCGCCAGAACGAGTGCTGCGTGAATTACGAGGTCACACGCAATCCCGATGGCTCGCTCAGTTATGCACGCCACGAGGATTCGTGGCTGCCGCTGGTGCCTTCGGCGGGTGTGTTGTGGAGATACTAAGAGGGCAGAGTGGACAGGATGAACAGGATAGACGGGATGCTGTTCATCCTGTTCATCCTGTCAAATCTCTTTCCCACCCGCACGAAGCCCGAGTGCGACCAGGTTTGCCACTTCACGGGCGATATGCCGCTGCTGCGCCAGATCGCGGGGCACGTCTTCCTTCACTAGCCAGCTGACCAGGCCGGGCAACATCAACGCGCGCGCTTCGATGTCGTCGATCGGCGCGATGCTGCCTTCGTCGATTCCTTGCCGGATCTGTCCGTGGTACGCGTCGCCGAGCAGACCGGAGTTGCGGTCGAATGCGGCCTGCCCTTCCGGCGACAGCGCGCCGTGACCGACTAGCGGCGACAACGGCGTCAGCTCGTCGCTCGGGTAAGCGAGCGACAGTGCGTGCATCGCTGCGGCCAGCGCGTCCAACCGCGAGCCCTGGTGCTCGAGCATCCGGTCCTTGATCAGGAAAAAGATACGGAACGCGCGGTCGTAGCACGCCGCGACCAGGTCCTGTTTGCTGCCGATGTGATGATGCAGCGTGCGCTTGGTCGTGCCGACCTGCGCCGCGATCTCATCGAGCGACGTCGCATCGATACCTTTGCGATTGAACAACCGCGAGGCAACGCGCAGCAGCGCCTCGCGCTTCGCCTGCACGGCTGCGTCGCGATCGAACGCGCTCACGACCCGCGGCGACAAGGCAGCGAGATCGAGCGGTTGGAAGTCCGGCAGCCGCGCGGCGCTCGAAAAACCCTCGAACACAGTTGCGGTCGCTGCAGCGAGCAGCCTCGTGTGACCCATCGGACCGACGGCGTGCGCCCAGGGCCGCGCGAGCGGTGCCCAGGTCACGAGGCTCAGAATGATGCGCGCCGAGACTTCGTAGTCGCAGCGGCGGAGCACTCCTTCGCGCTCGCCTGTCTCCAGCACGTGCGCGAGACGCGTCGCGAGCGCGTCGTATAAGCCCTGGATCGTGTCGCGCTGAGTCGGGTTCAACATCGCGATCTCTGCGCGCGCGGCGATCTCCGGTTCGTTCGGATCGAGCATGCGCGTCACGAACCCGCGCAGCACGTCCGCAGCCGTACCGGCAGCGCGAGACGCTTCGAGCAGATGGCGTGCGGTAATTTCCGCGGCGCGCCGATAGCACTGGAACACCAGGTCTTCGCGGTCCGCGACGTAGTAGTACATCGCGCCGCGCGTAACGCCGAGCTTCGCAGCGATTTCGGCGAGCGAGGTCAGCAGCACTCCCTTCTCGTTCAACTGGCGCGCGGCTTCGTCCAGCACGCGCTCGTGCTTGTTCGCGGCGCTCGTGGCCGAGGTCGCTAGTTGTTCGACAGATGTTATTGCGGGCATGAAAGAAGTCGCGGCGAGCGCAGGAGCGTACAGCTTTTCTCGCAATACGCACTAGCCACTGCTCGCTTCCATCGTTAAACGATTCTGCTCGATGGAAATCGTCTGACTAGAGATTTTACATTCAGGTGTATATCTGCCCTTCTATAGCAAATCAAGAAAAAGCTGTGATATATCAGCCCTGCCGCCGCCTCTGGCACGCAGCCCGATAACCGGAAGCGGCGACGGGACGCGCGCGTGCAGCCTCGAGCCGGACGCCGCAAGACAGATCAGAAAATCAACAGGGGGTTAACTATGAAGATCATCGACCGCTGGCAGCGCCGCTGCTGCGTGGCCTTGAGCCTGCTGCTGCTCGCAGCAGCCGCCCAGGCGCAGACGAATCCGCTGCAAAAAGGACCGGATCCGACCTCTACGATCCTCAACGCCAACGCCGGTCCGTTCGCGATCGCGAGCACGTCCGTGCCGAGCTCGGTGAGCGGCTTCGGCGGCGGCACGGTGTACTACCCGACGACCGCAGGCTCGTATGCGACCGTGGCGATCTGCCCGGGGTTCACGGCCACGCAATCGTCGATCGCGTGGATCGGCCAGCGCCTGGCCTCGCACGGCTTCGTCGCCATGACGATCAACACGAACTCGACGTTCGATCAGCCGCCGAGCCGCGCGACGCAGCTGATGGCTGCCCTGCGCTATCTCACCAACAACAGCAACAGCACCGTGCGCGCCCGCGTCGACACGAGCCGGCTCGGCGTCGCGGGACATTCGATGGGCGGCGGCGGCACGCTGATGGCCGCGCGTGACAATCCGTCGTTGAAGGCGGCAGTGCCAATGACACCATGGAGCCAGACCAAGAGCTTCTCGACGGTGCGCGTGCCGACGATCATCTTCGGCGCCGAGAACGATTCGGTTGCGCCGGTCGCGTCGCACTCGATTCCGTTCTACACCAGCCTTCCCAGCACGCTCGACAAGGCATATGCGGAGCTGAACGGCGCCAGCCACTTCGCGCCCAACAGCACCAACACGGCGATCGGCCGCTATGCAGTGTCATGGGCCAAGCGCTTCATGGACAACGACACGCGCTATGACCCGTTCCTGTGCGGCTCGGCGCACACGGCGTTCGCAACGCCGACGGTGTTCTCCGACTATCGTTCGACATGTCCGTACTAGTAGAAAACAAGGTTCCGTGGGGTAAGCCTGCGGGGGGTCGGCGCGGCGGCGGTGAGCACCAGTTCACCGCCGTCCCGCTTTGAGGAACATGAGGAAGCGTCTCTACATCTGGCTCAGCGTCATCGCGCTCGCGCTCGTCGCGGGCGTGGTGTTCGGCCCTGCGCAACGCAAGGACGTGCCGCAAGCATCCCCCGAGGTTGCACGGAACGAGCCCGCTGCCGCAGTCGTTTCGGATCGAGATCACGAGCAACAGGAGCCGCCGGCGAGCATGCCTGAGCACGCCAACGACACGGCTCCTGCATCCGAACCGATCGTGGCACAGACCAACGACAAGACCTTCAGCGTGAACGCTTCCGGGCGCCTCGTCCTGGACGAGCAGGCACGGCTGAACATGGAAGCACTGTTCGCGCGCACCGAGCGCGTTCAGCTGGCCGAGGCGAAACAACAGGCGATCGAGCCGCTGCCCGCCGCGGCGAGCGCGCAAGCAGCGGAACTGCTTGAGCACTACGACAACTATCGGCAGGCGCAGCGGCAGGCCTATCCGCCAGGCGTCGCACCGGCCACTGAAGAAGCAGCGTTGGCCGAGCTCGATGGCTTGCATGCGCTGCGCGTCGCGCATTTCGGGCCAGTAATCGCCCGCGCGCTGTACGGCGAAGAAGAAGCCGAGTCGCGGCAGCTCGTCGAGCTGATGCGGCTGGAAAAGGATCAGAGCCTCACGCTGGAAGAAAAAGCGGTGCGCGCCCAGCAACTGCGCGATTCGCAACAGACCGATCGCTGAGCGCACTCTCAGCCTGCAAACGCCGCTAAACTGCGACGCGAATGAAACCGTCCCTGCTCTCCCGCAGCGTGCACAAGTGGCTCGCGCTGTTCGTCGGCCTGCAATTGCTGGTGTGGGCGGTCACCGGCTTCTACATGGTCGCGATCGATCTCGACTTCATTCACGGCGATTCGCTGGTACGGAACCTGCGGACGCCGGTCGGCAGTACCCAGGCAGTCCTGCCCGTCGCGCAGCTCACCAGCCGCTATCCCGAAATCACTCTCCTCTCATTGCATTCGCTGCCAGTGCTCAGCGAACCCGTGTACGAGCTGACTGCGGCCGGTCGCAGAGTGCTGGTCGATGCCACGAACGGCCATCAGCTGTCGCCGCTATCCTCGGGAATGATTCGCCAGCTCGCGCGCAGCTACTACGCCGGCAACGGCCAACTGAGTGCATTGCAGCTCCTCGAGCACGACGTGCCGATGGAAGTGCGCGGGCGCGCAGCGCCGCTATGGCGCGCCGACTTCGATGATTGGCTGGAAACGACTCTCTATCTACATCCCGACACCGGCGCGCTGGTCGCTCGACGCCACCGCTTGTGGCGTTGGTACGATTTCCTCTGGATGCTGCACATCATGGACTACGGCGAGCGCGAGGCGCCGACTGGTGTCGTACCGCGCGTTGCGACGGTACTCGGCGCGATTACGGTCGCGAGCGGCGTGTGGTTGCTGTACTTCAGTTTCTGGCCTCGGCGCACGACGCGTCGCTAGCAATGCTGTTCCTGCGCAAGCTTCACAAGTGGCTCGGTCTCATCATCGGACTGCAACTGGTGCTTTGGGCCATCAGCGGTGTGATGTTCGCGTGGCTCGATCATGACAAGGTCAATGCTGTCGGCAGCGTACGCACGGCGGAGCCGGCCGCGCTTTCGCCGACCCTCATGAAGGCCGAGCCGGCGACGTGGCTCGGCGACTATCCTGCGAAGGATCTTTACGACGTCCGCGCGGTCGCACTCGCGGACCGCTGGGTCTGGCGCATCGAGCTGCAGGATCGCGTGGAGCTACGCTCGATTGAAGACGGCACGCCGGTCAAGGTCGACGAAGACTTTCTGCGCCGCTTGGCACTCGCCCGCTACGCTGGCGGCGGCCGACTCGTCGCGGCGACATTGCAGACGCAGCCCGACATCGCATCGCGCGCGACTGGCCCGGTGTGGCAGGCGCAGTTCGACGACTCACAACGCACGGCGCTGTACTTTGCCGCCGACGACGGGCACTTCATCGCGGCACGGACCGCTTCCTGGCGTTGGTACGATTTCTTCTGGATGCTGCACACGATGGATTACCGGGGCCGCGACAACTTCAACAATCCGCTGATCGTCACGATCGGCATGGCGGCGTTGTGGCTGTCGATCTCCGGGGTGGTGCTGCTGACGCGGAGCTTCCGGTTCTGAGCCTCACCAGAATCGCAGCGTCAACGTAGCGACGACCGTCGCGCTGCAACGCTTGGTGTCACCGCACTCGCGTTCGTCGAGATTGGTGTCGACATAGCGGAGGTCGAGCGCGAGCTTCCGCCACGTTGCGGTGATGCCTGCGTCCCAGAACGTGCGATCGACTCCGACTTCGATCCAGCGGCGTCCCGCCGTCGCGTTCGCCTTCAGCGCGGGATGAAACGAATATGACGTCTCGATCGCGACTCGCCAGGCCGTTCCCGAGTCATACGACGCTTCCGGTGTCCACGCGGCCAACGCACCGACAGTGAGCGCGTCGAACGTGCGGCTGCCGCGAACCTTCAGTTGGACGAAGTCGTACGTCGGGCCGCTGAAAGTCTTGTCGGGGAAGAACGTGTACAGAACTTCGCCGGCGACGCGGCTCGGCCCGAAGTCGCGGGTGCGGCCGAGGTAGAGATCGCCTTCGATCGAGGTGTTGCCGGGATCGTCGAAATCGACTCCCGAAGTCCACGCGCCGGCGTACCAGCCGAGCGGACCGAGCCAATGCAGCGAAGCCTGCGGCGTGGGCTCTCGTCCCGTGTAACTGACACCGTTGTAGCGGTAGTCGCTCGTGTAGCTGACCGATGGATAGAACTTGCCCGGCAGCGCGATCGCCAGCGCGACACAGCAGATGATGCTCATCGCCGCAGACTAGGCACGCGGGCGCGCGCCGACATGTCGATTGCTGCAAGCGGCGTGCGATTGCAGAAATCGGTGCGATTTTTCTAGGAGTCGGCGAACGCGCGGGCGCGGAACTCGCTCGGTGTCATGCCCTTGAGCTCGCGGAACGCGCGATTGAAGGGATTGATGGAGTTGTACCCGACCGTGAGCGCGATCGTCAGGATCGGCAGATGCCGTTGCTCAGCATCGGCGAGCAGCACACACGCCTCCTCGATTCGATACCGATGCAGCAGCGCGTTGAAGTTGCGGTACTGCAGCCGCTCGTGGATCACGCGCCGCAGCCGGTACTCGGGGATCGCCACGCGCGCGGCCAGCGAAGCAACCGTCAGCTCGCTGTCGTGATAGACGCGCTCGACGTCGAGAACCCGACGCAGCGACTCCAGGTCGGAATCGTCCGGCGGCCGCTCGACCGCGACGCGGCCCTCGCTGCGGAATGGATCGAGATAGGCCGCCGCGTCCGGCCGGAACATGATCCACAGCATGACGCTGCTCAACAGCGCGCCCACCATCGACAACGTGATGTGCAGGTCGAACAGCGCGGCCGACTGCCAGGGAATCAGCAGCCGCTCGCCGAGGATCATCGCGAACACGAACGTGCCGACGATCGCGATGAAGATCTTGCGCAACCGCCGCCGGTCTTCGACGAGATCGGCGCGCCAGCCGGACAGCGTCCAGTACATCCCGAAGCAGACGAACAGCAGCTGCAACGACGCGGGCATGACCTTCAGCAGGTCGTATTGAGCAGCATGCGATCCGAGCAGCAGCGGCACCGGTTCTTCCAGCAGGCACTGCGCGACGAACGCGCCGAGCAGCCAGCGCGGCAAGCGGCGCCCCTCGCGAAACAGCGAATGGCACAGCACCATGAACAGACCCGGCGTCATGTTGCGCAACAGATTCATCGGCGACGCCAGCATGCCGACGTCGATGTCGTACGCCGCTGGAATCCAGAACGAATACTCCTGGCGCGCGAGCAAGCGGGCGCAGGCGGCGTTGAGACAGATGAGCGCTGCGAGCTGCACATTGCGACGCGCCGGCGCGCTCACGATGAGACGCGAGCCGAGCAGCACGACTGCGAACAGCCCGATCGTCTCGACGGCGAAGAACAGCAAGTGCGGTTTCATGCTCGAATGCTAAGCTCAAAACATGCTTTGGAAATCGATCATTGCCGTTGCTCTCGGCGCCGCGCTCGGTGCGCTGCTGCGTTGGCAGCTGAGCATCTGGCTCAACGCCTCGTTCCCGCCGATTCCGCCCGGCACTCTGCTGTCGAATCTGATCGGCGGCTATGTCGTCGGCATCGCGATTGCGTTCTTCGCCACGTCGACGCTGCCGCTCGAATGGCGGCTGTTCGTCATCACCGGCTTCTGCGGCGGCCTCACGACGTTCTCGACGTTCTCGGCAGAGCTGGTGATCCAGCTTCAGCAGGGCCGCGCGCTGTGGGCCCTGGCCGCCGCGGGCGTCCACCTCGTCGGCTCGGTCGTCATGACTTTCGCGGGCATAACGACGGTATTTTTAGCTAGAAAATTAGGCGGTTAGCGGCTACTTGCGATCACGCATGGCAATGAGAACGATTCTCATGTAGTCTCCGTTCGCATGTCAGCTGTCCTCCCTCTCGACGCATATTCCGCGCCTCACGCGTGCCAGGCCTTGAGCGATCTCGCGAAGGGTCAGTCCGCGCGCGTCGTCGGCGTCGTCGCGAGCGGAGCCGACGTGCCTGCCGATCTGACCCGACGGTTGGCGGATCTCGGTTTTCTCCCCGGCGAGCGAGTGCACGTGCTCGCGCGTGGTCCTCTCGGTGGCGAGCCCGTCGCGGTCCGCGTCGGCACCGCCACCTTCGCACTGCGTCGGCTGGAAGCGGACTGCATTCGAATCGCGCCGCTGGAGTAGATCGTGAGTGCCGTCGCAGCTGGCACCCCGCAGCTGATCGCGCTGGTCGGCAATCCCAACTGCGGCAAGACCGCGCTCTTCAACCTGCTCACCGGCAGTCGCCAGAAAGTCGCGAACTACGCAGGCGTGACAGTCGAGCGCAAGGAAGGCGTCGCGATCACGCCGTCCGGCAAGCGCGTCCGCATTCTCGATCTGCCCGGTCTTTATAGCCTCGAGGCTGCGACGCCCGACGAGCAAGTGACGACCGACGTGCTGCTCGGCCGTCGCGACGGCGAAACCAGACCCGACGCAGTGGTGTGCGTCACCGACGCCACCAATCTGCGTCAGAACCTGCGTCTGGTACTCGCGCTCAAGCGGCTCGGCGTACCACTGCTGCTCGCCCTGAACATGAGCGATCTCGCGCGCAAGCGCGGCATCGTCGTCGACAAGGACGCACTCGCTCGCGAGCTCGGCGTTCCGGTCGTCGAGACCGTCGGCGTGCGGCCCTCGGGTGTCACCGAGTTGCTCGGGCGCCTCGATGCACACTGGCCTGCGGCCATACAACTCGCAGCAGCTGCCGGTAATGCAGACGTCGTGCGCGATCACGCCGAAGTGCGGCGCATTCTCGCGGCCGCCGGCGGCGAAGCGCGCGCCAGCGAGACGATGAGTGATCGCGTCGATCGGATCGTGCTGCACCCGGTGTTGGGGCTGCTGATCCTCGCGGCCACATTGTTCCTGGTGTTCCAAGCGGTGTTTGCCTGGGCAACCGTGCCGCAGGATGCGATCACGGCCGGCGTCGATGCGCTCGCCGGATATCTGCGCACCGTGCTGCCGGACAACGCGCTGCGCAGTCTGCTGCTCGATGGCGTGCTGGCAGGTGCGGGCAGCGTATTGGTGTTCCTGCCGCAGATCCTGATCCTGTTCTTCTTCATCCTCGTGCTCGAAGACTCCGGCTACTTGCCGCGCGCGGCGTTCCTGCTCGATCGCATGATGGGCGGCGTCGGCCTGTCCGGCCGCTCGTTCATTCCACTGCTGTCGAGTTTCGCATGTGCGATTCCCGGCATCATGGCGACGCGCACGATCGCGAATCCGCGCGACCGGCTGGCGACGATCATGATCGCGCCGCTGATGACCTGCTCGGCGCGCCTGCCCGTTTACGCACTGATCATCGCCGCGTTTATTCCGCAGCAGACGGTGTGGGGGCCGGTGCAATTGCAAGGCCTGGTGCTGTTCGCGCTGTATATCGCTGGCGTCGCCGGTGCGATGGCGGTCGCCTACGTTCTCAAGCGCACGACGATGCGCTCGCGCTTCCAGCCATTGATGCTCGAGCTGCCTGCGTATCACTGGCCGCATCTGCGCAATCTCGCGATCGGCCTGTGGCAACGCGTGCAGATCTTCCTGACGCGGGTCGGCACGATCATCCTCGCGCTCATGATCCTGCTGTGGGCGCTGAGCTCGTTCCCCGCGCCGCCGCCGGACGCGACCGGGCCGGCGATTCAATACAGCATCGCGGGCAAGATCGGCGCGGCGCTCGCGGTCGTCTTCGCGCCACTCGGCTTCAACTGGCAGATTTCGATCGCGCTGGTGCCGGGTCTCGCAGCGCGTGAAGTCGCTGTCGGCGCGCTCGGCACCGTTTATTCGCTTGCAGCGACGGGTGACGACGTCGCGAGCGCGCTGACACCGCTGATCAAGTCTTCGTGGTCGATACCGACTGCGCTTTCGCTGCTCGCCTGGTACGTGTTCGCTCCGCAGTGCCTCTCCACGCTCGCGACGGTCAAGCGCGAGACCAACTCCTGGCGCTATCCTCTGATCATGGCCGGCTACTTGTTTGCACTCGCTTATGCTGCGTCGTTCGTAACGTACAACGTAGCGGTGTGGTTCATGGGAAGCCGATGAGCGCCGCAATCTCGAATTCGATCGTCATCATCGCGATCACGCTGAGCCTGTGCTACTGCGTGTGGCGCCTCGGGCCGCGCAAAATGCGCGACGCAGTACGCGCAAGGTTGAGCAAGGCGATGCCAAGCGTGTTCGGCAATCTCAACAGCAGTTCGGCCGGCGGCGCGTGCGATGCCTGCGGCGGCGGCTGCGCGCCAACGACGAACGCGCCTGCGGCTCGCAAAGAGCACGGAGTTTTCTGGCGCAAGAAAGCTGCGCCTTAGCCGACCAGCTCAGGACATCGGTTCCGGCGGCGGCGGCGGTTCTTCCGGCAACGGAATGAATTCGTCGGCATCGCCGACCGGCAACGCAATTCGCCCCGCCCGCCAGTCCGCCTTCGCCTGCTCGATGCGCTCCGGCCGCGACGACACGAAGTTCCACCAGATGTGACGTGCACCGAGCGGCTCGCCGCCGAGCAGCATGACGGTCGCATCGGTCACCGCGACGATTTGCGGTTGGCTGTCGCGCGCGAAGACCACCATCTGCCCCGCCTCGTAGCTCTGTTCGCCGACACGAACGGTGCCAGCCGCGACGAAAGCAGCGCGCTCGCTGTAGCCGTCTGGAATAGCGGTGCTCGCGCCGGGCTTCAGCTCGACATGCACATACACGAGCGGCGACTGTGTCCGTACCGGGCTCGTCTTCCCGAACGCCTTGCCCGCGATGACGCGCGTGCTTGCACCGGCCCTGCTTTCGAGCGGCAAGACCTCGGCGTCGTAGTGCACGAACTCGGGTGCGATCTCTTCGTCGCTCGTCGGCAGCCCGATCCACGCCTGAATGCCGTGCAAGAGCCCGCCGTGCTCGCGCATCGTCTCGAAGCGCTCGGAGTGCGAGATGCCGCGGCCCGCGGTCATCCAGTTCACTTCGCCGGGGCGAATCACCTGATGAAAGCCGAGGCTGTCCCGATGCACGATCTCGCCCGCGAACAGGTACGTGATGGTCGACAGGCCGATGTGCGGATGCGGCCGCACGTCGACCCGCCGCGGCAGATTCGCGGCGAGCTGCACCGGCCCCATATGATCGAAGAATACGAACGGGCCGACCATGCGACGCTTCGCAAACGGCAGCACGCGTCCGACCTCGAAGCCGCCGAGATCGCGGCGCCGCGCTTCGATGACCAGCTCGACCGGGGAATTCGCGCTCATGAGGCGAGTTTAGACCTTTGACCTATCGATTTCGCGCGGTTCGCAGCGTAATACATACTCGGTCGACGCTGTAATCGTGTGGGAGAGAGCTGTATGGCGAAGCGAATCGTGTTCTGTGCGGACGGCACCTGGAACGGCCCGGAACAGCAGACCGGAGTCGCGCCGATCGACTCGGCCGACGAGCACGGCGAGCTGCAGGGCGCGAAAGTCACGAACGTCGTCAAGCTGTTCGCGAACCTGGCCGGGCGCGTCACGCCGCAGACGATGACGATGCGCGACGAGCAGGAGAAGATCGTTCCCGACGCGGCGGGCGGCGTGGTACAGATCAGCAAGTACATCCACGGCGTCGGCGACTCCGACAGCTTCCTGAAGAAGGCGATGGGCGGGATGTTCGGCATGGGCGTCATCGCGCGCATCGTGCGCGGCTATACGTTCATCTCGCGCAACTACGATCCGGGCGACGAGATCCACATCGCCGGCTTCAGTCGCGGCGCGTACACGGCACGCGCGCTGGCGGGAATGATTTCGAGCGTCGGCCTGCTGGACCGCGAAGAATACGATCCTAACGACAAGAACGAAGCGTACCGGCTCGGCGTCGCGGCCTGGTGCAAGTGCAAGAACATGTCGTTGCACGGCGCGGGCAAGCTCACTGACCTGGCGAATCACCTGCTGAACTTCGTCGGCGGATTCTTCGCGCGGCAGCTCGACGCGGATCAGCTGATCGCCAACGTGCCGATCAAATCCGTCGCCGTGTGGGACACCGTCGGCTCGATGGGCATTCCGGCGTATGCCGGCGACAAGCGCTACGACGTGTTCCGCTTCGTCGATACCAAGCTGAGCGACAAGGTTCAGAACGGCTTCCACGCCATGGCGGTCGACGAGCTGCGCCTCGACTTTCCCGTCACGGCCTGGGACAGCCGCGCGGGGATCAAGCAAGTGTGGTTCGTCGGCGCGCACGCCGACGTCGGCGGCGGCTATAGCGCGCAGGAATCGCGGCTCTCGGACATCGCGCTCGAATGGATGACGAAGCAGCTCGCCGAAGTCGGCGTGCGCCTCGCAACGCCGCTGACGTACAAGCCGGAGCCGCTGATTGGTCCGGCGATTCACCAGCCATGGAGCAAAACGCCGTTCGCGTTGCTACCGCGCTCACCGCGGCAGGTTGCGAGCACGGACACGATTCACGACAGCGTGCTGCGCAGATGGCAGGCGGATTCGAGCTATCGGCCGCAGGCGCTGGCAGCAGTTGCGGGAAGTCTGGATAAGCTAAATCGGGAACTGTAGAAGTTAGGCTCAGACGAGAGCGATCTCCACGCGCTTGTTCTTCTTCCCTTCGTTGCGGATCTTCACCACGCGGATTGCTCCTATCTCGCCGATGTTCGCGACGTGCGTGCCACCGCACGGTTGTAGATCGATTCCGGGAATGCGCAACAAGCGCACGCGGCCAGCGCCACGGGGCGGCTGCACGCTCATCGTCTTCACCAGCTCCGGTCGTGCATCGAGCTCTTCATCCGTGATCCACACCGTTTCGGTGGCCGTGCCACGCGCCAGCAACTCATTCGTGCCCTGCTCGATCCGCTCGGCGTTCAGCAAGTTCATGTCGATGTCGAAATCGAGCCGCGCCTTGTCGGGCGCGATGTTGCCGCCGGACACTGGCGCGACGACGACGCACGACATGACGTGCAGCGCCGTGTGCAGTCGCATGAGCGCGTAGCGGCGGTCCCAGTCGATCTCGAGGGTCAGGGTCTCGCCGGGCTGGGGCAGCGGGCTGCCCGCCGCGGGAATGTGCAGAACGCTGTCGAACGTCTCGCCCTTGCGCGTGTCCGCGATCACGATGCGCTCGCCGTTCTGGCGGATCAGCACGCCGGTATCGCCCGGCTGTCCGCCGCCGAGCGGATAGAAAATCGTGCGATCGAGCTCGATGCCGCGCTCGCCGACCGCGACAACCTGCGCGGGCGCCGTTTTCAGGTAGGCATCGTCCCGGAACAGCAATTGTGTCGTCATAATAGGCGCAAGAATAAACCAGAAGGAGACTGCCCATGCAGACGACGATGCTGACCCCGGTACTCGCGCTGATCGTGTGGACTTTCGTGATCTGGTTCTGGCTGTACGCGACTCGCCTGCCGGCGATGCGCGCCGCAGGCATCGACCCGGCCCGCGTCAAGCGCAAGGGCGACCTCGACCCGCTGCCGGTATCCGTGCAGCAGATTGCCGACAACTACAATCACCTGCACGAGCAGCCCACCGTCTTCTACGCGCTGGCCGTGTACTCGCACCTGGTCGGGGTTGCAGACCCGCTGAACGTCGGCCTGGCCTGGGGTTATGTGGCCCTGCGCATCGGGCATTCGCTGATCCAGTGCACTTCGAACTTCGTGCCGGTGCGCTTCATGGTCTTTGCGCTGAGCTCGCTGACGCTGATGATCATTACTGTGCGCAACGTGCTCGCGTTGTTCTAAACTGCGTGCCCGCATTCGAAGGAGCAATCATGGGCGCTTACGACGACGACGAGAAAGACGACCAGCCCGAGCGCAACGAGCAGCAGCGCCCGGAAAGCATCATCGACCAGCTGTCGTTCAAGTCGCGCTTCGTATTCCTGTTCGGCGACATCAACCACACCGTCGCGCGCACCACTTGCGAGCGGCTGGTGGCGATGGCCTCGCAGTCGGATGCGCCGATCCGCGTGTTGATCTCCTCGCCGGGCGGCCACGTCGAGTCGGGCGATGCGATTCACGACGTCATCCGCTTCATCAGCGCGCCGGTGACGACCATCGGCACCGGCTGGGTGGCGAGCGCGGGCACGCATATTTTCCTCGCCGCGGACAAGGAGCGGCGCCTGTGCCTGCCGAACACGCGCTTCATGATTCATCAGCCGCTCGGCGGCGCCGGCGGCCCGGCAACGGACATCGCGATCCAGGCGAAGGAAATCCTGCGCACGCGCGAGCGCATCGCGCGCACGATCGCGAAGCAGACCGGCAAGCCTTACGAGAAGGTGATCGTCGATATGGAGCGCGACTTCTGGATGAGTCCGAAGGAGGCGATCGAATACGGCGTGGTGTCGCGCGTCATCGAGTCGTACAAGGATCTCTAGAGCTCCTGGTCCATCCACACCATGTCGCGCAGGCGAATCCCGTTGTCTTCCATGACGGCGGGATAGCCGCGCGCCGGCGAAAAGAAATCGCGCTCGATGCGCAGCAAACGAAAGCCGGCTTTCTGGTAGTAGGCAAGCTGTCCGATGCCGGCGTTCGCGGTGCCGACGATGGCGCGCCGCACGCCGCGTCGACGCAGCTCTTCGATCACGGCTGCGAGCATGCGACGGCCGATGCCGCGATTCTGCTGCGTCGTGTCGACCGCCACTGCCTTCAACTCGACGCTGTTCTGCTCTGCTGGAAGTGTCAGCACTATTCCGACTGCGACTTCGTCAGGCCCGACGAATGCATACAGCTCGCCGCCGTGCATGTACGAACGCACCTGTTCGAGCGACTCATCCGCCAGCAACAACAGCGGCAAGAAACGCTCGCGCTCCGCGCCCGACGGCACGGTGATCAGCGTGTAGTCAGCCATCGCCGAGCTGCTGGAGCATCCGCCTCAATGCAAAGTGCCGGTAGCTGAACGACGCCAGCTCGCGCACTTCGTCCTGGTCGAGATGCTTGCTGACATCGAGCGAGATCCAGCCGTTGTGACCCATGTACTTCGGAATCTCGTAGCGCTCGTCGCCAGTGAGCATCGCCTGCTGTTCGACCCCGACCCAGAACGCGATGCGCAGCCGGTCGGTGTCGCGATACTGATAGGCTTGCGCGAACGTCTTCTTGCCGGCGCGCCACACCGGGAAGCCGAACTGTTTGTCCTCCGATGTCTCCGGCAGCGCGAGGCAGATGCGCCGCATCACTTTGAGAACCGCCTGCGCGCGCTTCGATTGCATCGGATCGATCTGGGCCGCAGTCAGCGCCTTGGTCGGCGCCGCGATCTCGATCGTCTTGCCGAGCCTGGCCGACAGCGCCGGCGGCGCAACCTTCTCGTATGCCTCGCGCACCAGCTTCGCGACGCGCTTCCACGAGATACCCTTGTTCAGGTGCACGCCGAGCCAGCCGCGCGGCCCGACGTACGGCGGCACGAAGAAGTGTTTCGGCTCCTCCTTCGTGTACAACTGCTGAGCGCCCGCAGGAGCGTTCAGCCACAGCGCGACGCGCCCGTCGCCGTGATGGTTGATGACGTAGGTCGCGAAAGTCTTGCCGCGCACGCGAAAATCCGGCGAACCGTGCGAGATGACCTCGGCGGATTCCGGGAACCAGAGGCATACTTCGCGCACTGCCTGATTGATGTCTTTGGCCATGACTCGAGCATACCCCGCAGATTGACTGAAGGAGATCCCGCCATGATCCGCATTCAGGTATCCCTACTCGCCGCGCTGGCCGCTCTGGCAGCGGGCGCGCTCCTGGCAGCAGAGCCGGCCAAGCCGAGCTTCGAGTCCCTGGACAAGAACTCCGACGGCAAGGTGAGCCTGAACGAGGCCGCCGAGAACGACTCGCTGTTCGTGGCCTTCAAGAGCCTCGACACGAACAAGGACGGCATGTTGAGCCGCGAAGAGTTCGCGGCGTATCAACGCGACAAGCCGACGGCTTAGAAGGCAGAAGAGTCAGGCTTCAGCCTGACTCCGCTGGCTTGATCAAATACTTCGAATGGCAGGCCGTGCACGCCTCATACAGCGCGCCGCCTGCATCGAAGTACGCTTCGACGTCCTTCGCCTCCGCCGCTTCGAGCACTTGCGCCGCCGCATCCGCCATCCCGCGAGCAGTGGCCATCCATTGATCCTTGTCGACGGCGCGCCCGTCGAGCATCAGCAGATTGCCGGACTCCACCAGCGTCGCCGCGGCATTCCGGAACTTGCCCCATTCCTCGTCGGTCTGCGGATGCTTTTCCTCGGTTCCGGTGTCCGTGGAAACGCTGCCGACCGAACCCCAGATCGCCGTGGCGTTGGGATCGATGATCCAAGTCATCAGCTGCTTGGTGGTGAGCGTCGTGTGAAACGGCGGCGCGGCGGCCGCTGGAGTCGCTGCCGGCGGCTGTGTCGAGCCGCTGCAGCCGACGACGAGCATTGCGCCCACTATTGCGCACAGTGGAACCCAGGCCAGTTTTCTCATGGAGTTAGTCTTGCAGAGGACCGCTGCTGCTGCCACGCCGATCTGCGGCAAACAGCTGCAGATCTGACGATTCTCCACAGAGTCCGCGGGGTTAGCCCGCCACACTGCGTGCCCGTGCGCGGATAATGAGTTATTCACGCGGCGCTGTATTGACAGCCTGCAGCGCACATTGTTTTATCGCCGCCGGACTTGGGGAGACACCAACGATGCGAGTACTTTCACGCGCACTGATGCTGACTGCGGCTGCAGTTTTCGCCACTGGCGCACTGGCTGCAGGGGCACCGGCGCCCAAGGGGCCGCGCACCAAGGACGGCAAGCCCGACTTGAACGGCATCTGGCAGGCGCTGAACACCGCGAATTTCGATCTCGAGCCGCACGCTGCGCGTGCCGCGCTCGCCCTGGTGCCTGGCCAGTTCGTGCCGGTGCCGGCGCCGGAAATCGTCAAGATGGGCGCAGTCGGCTCGGTGCCGGCCGGCCTGGGTGTGGTCGAGGGCGACACGATTCCGTACCTGCCCGCCGCGCTCGAGAAGAAGAAGGACAACCAGAAGAACTGGCTGACTTCCGATCCCGAGATCAAGTGCTATCTGCCCGGCGTGCCGCGCGCCAACTACATGCCGTATCCGTTCCAGATCTTCCAGAGCAAGGACTACGTCTTCATCGCGTACGAGTACGCCGGAGCGGTCCGCAACGTCTATATGAAAGATCCGGGGGCGCCGCCCGCTGATTCGTGGATGGGCCAGTCCGTCGGCAAGTGGGAAGGCGACACGCTGGTGATCACCGTCACGGGCTTCAACGATTCGACCTGGTTCGACCGCGCCGGCAACCACCACAGCGATTCGCTCAAGGTCACCGATCGCTGGACCCCGAAAGGCCCGGATCATCTGTGGTACGAGGCGACGATCGAGGATCCCAAGACCTTCTCGAAGCCGTGGAAGATCAGCATGCCGCTGTACCGGCGCGTGGAGCCGAATGCGCAGCTGATGCAGTTCAAATGCGTAGAATTCGTCGAGGAGCTGATGTACGGCGACCTTCGTAAGAAGTCGACGACGACGCCCGCCCCGCCGAAAGAGCAGAAAGAGTAGAGGTAGTTACCAATGCGAACGAAATTGTTTGTGATGGCCGGTGCGGCAATTGCGACCGCACTGTTCGGAGGCGCGGCCGCGCTCGCACACCATGCGTTCGCCGCGGAGTTCGACGCCAACAAGCCGGTGAACCTGCGCGGGCCGGTCACCAAGGTGGAGTGGATCAACCCGCACGCCTGGATCCACATCGACAGCAAGAACGCCGACGGCACGATCACGCCCTGGATGGTCGAGGGCGGCACGCCGAACACGCTGCTGCGCCGGGGCATTACCAAGGACTCGCTGGTGATCGGCACCGAGATCGTGGTGCGCGGCTACCAGTCGAAAGACGGGCTGTGCAAGCCGAAGTGCCGCGCCAACGGCCGCGACGTGACCTTCCCGGACGGCCGCAAGCTGTTCATGGGCTCGTCGGGCACCGGCGCGCCGAAAGACGGCTCGGACCAGACCGAGAAGTAGCCCTTGGCTGCAGTGAGCACACAGGAAAAAATCGCGGCGGGCGTGTCCGTCGCGATATTGGTCGCAGCGGCGGTGTATTGGGTCGTGCAGTTGGTCGACGTCGTCGCGACGGTGAAGCTCGCGGGTTCGTTGTAGGCGAGCAGTCGGGCTAAAGCCCGACCTACAAGTCTTTGTAGTGGGCCTGCAGGTCGGGCTTTAGCCCGACTCTTCTCTCACCCCGAAAATCCAATCCAGCGGCCCGATGCCGCCACCACGAACCAGATCGCCATCGACGCCAGCGCCATCAGCTTCAGCGTCATCGGATTGAGCTGGCTGTGATCCTTCCGCAGCAGCGGCGCCCGGATCGCGAACACGAACACGATCCCGATGCCGAGCGCGGTCATCTTCGTCCAGTAGAACGGGTTGTGATAGCACTTGGTCGCGACGCCCGCGAGCATGAAGAAGCCCGTGATCAGCAGCACGACGAGCGCCAGCTTGAACCACCGGTGCGCCTGATCGGTCACCGTGTTCGACGGCACGTCGCGCATCACCAGGTTGAGCAGCCGCAGGTCCACACTGAGCACAGCAGCGCCGAGCAACGCCAGGGCCATGAGGTGCACGGCCTCGATGATCGCGAACGTCGCGGCCCTGTCCTTGACGAACACGCCGATCGGCGAAGCTTCCAGCGCCTCGAAATAATGCAGCAGGCTCATCCGGCCTCTCCCTCACCCGCGACGCAGCCGGCGGCCCAGTCGATGAACGCCGGGTTGTCCTGGCCGCAATCGAACCAGTCGTAAGCGATGAAGCGGCCGCACATCACCACCGCGGCCCACAGCGTGAGCGACAGCGCAGCGGCGATGCGGGTGCGACGCGGCGGCACGGCCGCGACGTCCCACGAGCCAACTGACTGCTGCATGTGGCGCCGGAACAGCCATGCGTTGATGAACGCCGCGACCAGCAGGATGATCTTGATCCGGAACCACAGGCTCTGCGTCGTGCGGATCGGAATGCCGACGTACAGCAGCACGCCGGTGACGACCATGATCGAGAAGCCGATCAGCATCGGCCGGTCGAGCCGTTGCGCGATCTTCGAGGCCGGCACGTTCGTCAGCCACAGGCCCAGCATGCGCAAGTCGATGATGATCAGCATGCCGAGGCTGATCATCAACGTGATCACGTGCAGCGACTCGATCCACCCGTACGCATAGAAGGACTCGTGCAGGGCAACGCTGAACCACGTCGCGCCGATCCACTCGCCGAAGTGCAGCAGCCAGACGTTCAGCACGGGATCGTCGGCTCCCTATTGCTTCGGCGCAGCGGCTGCCGGCGCCGGCGGGGCTGCATCCATCTTCGTCGCGCGCGTCTTGAAGCGCCAACCGGTGGCAGTCTTCACCAGCGTGTCGTTGTACATGCCCGTTGCGACGATGCTCTTCGTGCTCACGTCGACCAGCATCAGAAACACGGACGCGGTCGCGCCGTCCTTGCTGGGCACGATGCGCAGGTTCGTGTTCCAGTGCCGGCGATTGCCGCCGTTCATCTCTTCCTTCCACCGCTTGATGAAGCCGACCAGCTGATCGTGGCCCGTGAATTTGTTGAAGGTGCCGTCGGGCGTGAACGTCGCCGCCCACGCTTCGCCGTCGCCGGAATCGATCGCGTGGTTATAGGTCGCATACAGCTGCTCGATGTCGATGTAGTCCTGCGCGCTGAGCTCCTCGGCCCACGCGACGCGCGTGAAGCCCATGATCGTTACGGCCGCCGCGACCAACGCAATAAACCTGTTCATGATTGTTCTCCCCCCGCCAAGGAATGGCGGGCCAGTATCGGCGATCCGGCCGGTCGGCGCCCAGTTCCTTAAGAAAACTTCGGCTAGAAGATGGTATAGCCGCCGTCGATGACGAAGCTGTCGCCGGTATGGAAGCGCGAGGCGTCCGAGGCGAGGTAGACGGCGATGCCCGCAAAGTCCTCCGGCTCGCCCCAGCGCCGCATCGGCACGCGGCCGATCGCCTTCTCATTGAACTTATCCCAGGACTGCAGGCTCGCGGTCATGTCGGTGCGGATCCAGCCCGGCAGGATCGCGTTCGCGCGTACGCCGTAGCGTGCGTACTCGACGGCGATGCCGCGGATCATTGCGATCACCGCGCCCTTGGTCGAAGCATAGGCCTGGTTGCGAGGCGCACCGTGGATCGCGGAGGTGGACGACGTCACGACCACCGAGCCGCCCGGGTCGCCGCCCTCGGCGCGCGTCATCATGTGCTTGCAGGCTTCGCGCAAGGTCCAGAACACGCCGTCGAGATTCGTCATCGTGACCCGGCGCCACTGCTCGGTCGTCGTCTCGGCGAACGACGAACGGCCACCGCCGCCGACGCCGGCATTCGCCGCCACGAAATCGAGCCGTCCCATCGTGCGGACCACTTCGGCGATGCCGCTGGTCACGGCCTGCTCGTCCGCTACGTCGATGCTCTGGACCAGCACGTCGCGGGTGAGCGCACGCAGCTTCTCTTCGGCGATGCGGTTTTTCTCGGCGTTCTGGCCCCAGATCGCGATCTTGGCGCCGGCCTGCGCCAGCCCCGCCGCCATGCCGAGCCCGATGCCGCCGTTGCCGCCTGTAACCAGGGCGACCTTGCCGGACAGGTCGAAAAGCTTTTGCGCCACGGTTCACCTCTCGTTGAGGTATATACGATCACATGAGCAGCCGCGATCCTGCAATGAGCGAAGGCCTGCGTCGCGTGCTCGCGCGGCTCGATTCGCGAGTGCAGGAAGTGGCGAACCTCACGCGCTTGTCCGCGGGCGCCACCAACGAGACCTGGTCGCTCGATGCTGTTCGCGATGCAGGCGTCGAGCAGCTCATCCTGCGGCGCTCGGCCGTCGGTCGGGGGCCGGGGGTGCTGACGCTGCAAGCGGAAGCACATGTGCTCACAGCGGTGCACGGGTTCAATGTGCCGGTCCCACAAGTACGCTACGTGCTCGCAGCGGACGACGGGCTCGGCGAAGGATTCCTGATGCAGCGAATCGCGGGTGCGACGCTGCCTGGAAAAATCCTGCGTGATCCGGGCCTCGCAACGGTGCGGCCGCAACTGGCGAGTCAGCTCGGCAGCATCGCTGCGGCAATCCACGCGGTCGATCGGTCGCGCCTTCCGGACTTGCCGTTGCTCGACGCGCAGCGCCAGGTGCAACACCTGCAAGCGCAGTATCAATCGCAGGAGACCGCGCGACCGGTGTTCGATCTCGCATTTCGCTGGCTGCGCGAGCATCTCCCACCAGCGGTCACCCCTCTGCTCGTTCACGGCGATTATCGTCACGGCAATCTGATCATCGGCGCGCAAGGCGTGCACGCGGTGCTCGATTGGGAGCTCGCGCACATCGGCGATCCCGCGGAAGATCTCACGTGGATGTGCATCCCGCCGTGGCGCTTCGGCGAGCTCGACAAGCCGGTCGGCGGCTTCGGTCTGCGCGAAGATTTGCTCGTTGCGTACGAGCGCGCGAGCGGCAGGTCGATTGAAAAAGAGCGACTCGCGTGGTGGGACGTGCTCGGCAGCTTGCGCTGGGGAATCATGTGCGCCGACATGCCAAAGTGGCTGCGCAGCGGGCGGGATAAGAGTGTGGAGCGAGCGATGATCGCGCGCCGAGCGTCGGAGAGTGAGTTGGACCTGTTGAGAATTCTCTCGCCAAGAACGCCAAGGTAGAAGGAATCGCCATGCAAGACCCACCAACTGTCACCGAGCTCCTCGATGCCACCGCCGCCTTCCTCCGCGACGTCGCAGTCCCGCAGCTCTCGGGCCACGCATCGTTCCACGCGCGCGTCGCCGCCAACGCGCTCGACCTCATCAAGCGCGAGCTCGAGCTGCGGCCCGCTGCCGAGCGCGACGAGCACACGAGATTGCAATCTCTGCTGCACACCGAGGGCTCGCTCGATGACCTGAACGCACTCCTGAGCCGTCGCATCGCCACCGGCGATCTCGATCTGCAGACGCCGGGCGTCGCCGAGCACCTGTGGGCGACGACGCTGGCGAAGGTCGCGATCGATCAACCCACCTACGCGTCGTACCGGCGCGAAACCGGGACCTGACCATGGACTTCTCGCTGCCCGCCGAACTGGTGAGCTACCTCGCACGGCTCGATGCGTTCATCGCCGCGGAAATCGCACCGTTGCAGGCGCAGGACGACAACCAGCGCTTTTTCGATCATCGGCGCGAATGGGCGCGCACGGATTTCGAAGGCGGCGGCCTGCCGCGCCGCGAGTGGGAGGAGCTGCTCGCCGAAGCGCGACGCCGCGCCGATCGCGCCGGTTTCTATCGCTTCTCGCTGCCGCGCGAGTACGGCGGCGAAGGCGGCTCGAATCTGTGGATGGCCGTGATTCGCGAGCATCTCGCGTCGCAAGGTCTCGGGCTGCACAACGATCTGCAGAACGAGCACTCGGTCGTCGGCAATTTTCCGTTCATCGTGATGATGCGCGACTTCGGCAGCCCGGCGCAGAAGCAACAGTTCATCCGCGGCAGCCTCGAAGGCAAAGTCATCGTTGCGTTCGGACTGACCGAGCCGCAGCACGGCTCCGACGCGACTCACATGGAGACGCGCGCGGAGCCCGAGACGCGCGGCGTCGACGGCTGGCGCATCGACGGCGAAAAGATGTGGACGACCGGCATGCACGTCGCGACCCACTGCGTCGTTTTCGCGCGCACCAATGGCGAAGCCGGGCATGCGAAAGGTATCACCGCGTTTCTGGTACCGACGCAAACGCCTGGAGTGAAAGTCGAGGAATACCTGTGGACGTTCAACATGCCCACGGATCATCCGCGCGTGAGCCTCACGAACGTGTGGGTGCCGGACTCGGCCGTGTTCGGCGCGATCGACAACGGCCTGCCGATCGCGCAGGCGTTCGTGCACGAGAACCGCATTCGCCAAGCCGCTTCGTCGCTGGGCGCTGCTGTCTACTGCATCAACGAAAGCGTGCGCTACGCCCGCGAGCGCAAGCCGTTCGGCAAAGCGCTCGCTGAGAACCAGGCAATCCAGTGGCCACTGGTCGAGCTCGCGACGCAAGCAGAGATGCTGCGGCAGCTGATTCGCAAGACTGCCTGGGAGATGGACCAGATGCCGCACCCGGAAGTTGAGCATCGACTCTCGGACAAAGTGTCGATGTGCAACTACTGGGCAAATCGCATGTGCTGCGAAGCCGCCGACCGCGCCATGCAAGTGCACGGCGGCATCGGCTATTCGCGCCACAAGCCTTTCGAGCACATCTACCGGCATCACCGCCGCTATCGCATCACCGAGGGCTCGGAAGAAATCCAGATGCGCAAAGTCGCGGCGTATCTGTTCGGCTACGCCGGACCGAACAAATCATGAGACCTGGGTCATGAGGATTATTTGGACGGCCACTCCTGGGAGCAGGATGGCGGCGTCAACGGCTCGCCGACGTCCAGTGCGCGCGCCATCTGCTCGATGCGTTTCACGTTGGCGAACGTCTCGACGATCATCAGAGTGTTCTTGCACGGCAGCGCGACCAGATGTCCGGCTTGTTGCAGCAGCGGCCGCAGAAGCGGCACCAGGTGGGCCGCGGGAGCGCTCTTCAGTGGGATGAGTTTGCTCACGTACTCACCTTCTGCGTAGGAGTCCTTGCCCGCCGCGAGCGGCAGCGGGTACATGCGGACGTTCGCGTCCGGGATTACGTGCACGTAGCCACCGTCCTCCACTGCCGCGAAGCCCTGTACGTGCAGAATCAGCAGCAGCGCCGGGTAATCGACGTTGGTCGGCTCCTGGCCGATCAGCGTCGCGTCGCCACGCAGGCGCGGATCGACGATGAACTTCTTGCCGGTCCGCTTCGCGACCGCCGCGATGATTCGTTCGAGCGGCACCGCGCCCGCGAGCGCGGGCGGAGCTTTGTCTTCGGCGCGTTCGACCTGCGCGCTGGCCGACGGCGCAGCGACGATCGTAAGCAGCGCGACTGTGGCGACAACGCTGATACGCATTCCAGTTCTCATCGCGAGTGCTCCTCTCGTTGTTTGCGGCGTTCGACTTCGTCTACCCGCACGAGCCCGTGGTTTGCCAGGTATTGCAGGGTGTATTCATCCGTCAGCGACCGGGCCAGCCGGTCTGCCGATCGATTCCACTCGAACTGACGTCGTTGGGCGTAAACGTAGACAGGTCGTGCGCCCGCATACGTGCCGTCGGCCAGCGATGCGAGCGTGGGCGCGGGCCCCTCGAGCATCGAGCTCAGCCGTTGGGCGCGATACTTGTCGTAGTAGGAGTAATTGAGAACGATGAGCCAGTTCGGTTCCGCCAACAGTTGCTGCGTGACGAGCCTCTCAGTCAGCTGCACTTCGCGGTAGCGGCCATCGCTGCGCACCTGATGACAGATGTCGTCGAAGCGACGCCTGTCGGTTTGCCGCAGGCTGCTGATCCACGGGTACGTTTCGCATCCCGGTTCCATCAAGAGTTGCAGGAGCGAAGCGCGCGTACCGGGGTCGGCAGGCACGAGAACATCGATGCCGCCGTAGTCGAGGCGGGCGTCGACGTCGTGCCAGGTCGAATTTGGATTGTCGATCAGCCGCGAAGGGTCGGCCGGATCCGGAATGCGCCGGGCGAGCGCGAGAAATACTTCGCGCGCGGTCAGCGCGGCGGGCTCGACTGTCGGGCCTGCCGTAAGCACGACTGCCTGATAGCCGATGTGCCACTCGACGATCTCGGTCCGAAACTGAGTGCACCGAGCGCTCTCCGCTTGCTCGATGCGTCGTGACGCAAACACAAAGCCTATGCCCTCGCACAGGCCGCGAAAGGCGTCGGCTGCTTCCATGATCCGCGGTTGCGGAACCGCGTATGACCCGTCGTTGCGCAGCCGATCCGCGAGCGCTTCGGCAATCGGTTGCGTCAGTGCTGACGTAGCGACCATCGGAGCCAGCTCACCCATGGCCCCTGCCTGTTGAGCTTCCGGCTCCGGTGTCGCGCTCGGATTGTTGGCAACTCTCGAGGCTGGCTCTGGCGTGCGTACTGGCTGTGTCGCAGGCGCAGGTTCCTTCGGTGCAGGCGCCTGCACAATCGGCGGCGCTTCGCGCTTGAGTTCATCTCGACCCCTGAGCAGCAACGCTGCTGCCATCGCGACACCGCCGATAAGAACCATCGCAAGCATCGTCCGCACGACTGACGACCACACGCTTCGTCGCGCAGGCAGGCGCTGCAGCCGACGCTTCAGCGCGCGCGCAAACTCCGGCGGCGGATCGCGGCGCAGTGCGTGGAGAAATTCATCGTTCATGTGCTCTCCGCCGCTACCATCGCGACCGCAACGCTTGCACTGTACGGTGCAGGATCGTGCCGACGTTCGATTCGCTCAAACCCACCAGCGGCGCAATCGCGCGATTGCTCAGCCCCGCGCCATACCTCAGTGCGATCAAGTCACGCTCGCGATCAGGGAGCGACGCAGTCAGCGCCGCGAGTCGCGCGAGGTCGGAGCGCCGCTCCGCGTCGGATTCAGGCGTGCCATCGACGATCACTTCCACCGCGTCTTCAAGCGATGCGTGCGCGCGGCGCGAACGCAGATGGTCGACACCGACGTTCTGCGCAATCCGATACAGCCAGGTCGAGAACGCCGCCACGTCTCGCCGATAGCGGCTGCGCGCCGACCAGGCTTTCTCGAAAACGCGCGCAGTCAAATCCTCGACGTCCGCCTCCGCTGCGAGGCGGAAACGGAAATAGTTGTAGATGCGCGGCAGGTGCTCCGCGTAGAGCGCATCCCAGTCCACTTCTTCGCCAGACGCCGGCCAGTCCATCGAGCGATCCGCCGCTGCCTCTCGTGACCCCATATCACCCATATACGTTGAACGCCGCGACCTATCACAGCAGGTTGACGGGCTATACTGTATCCATATACAGTAGTACTCCCGACCCCCGCCCTCCTCCGCGATGCCCCACTCCCGTGCTCTGCACAATTACTGCACTGGCGCTGGCGACCCAGATCGTCCTGCTCGGCACAGGCGATCCCGCTGCGCTGTCGCGCCGCGCCGGTCCTGCAACCGCGATCGTCGTCGATGGCCGGGCGTACCTGGTCGACTTCGGTCCTGGCGTCATCCGCCGGGTCGCGGCGGCGCATGAGAAAGGCATCGCAGCACTCGATCCAGTCAATCTCACGCACGCGTTCGCCACGCAGCTCCAGTTCGATCACACGGCCGGCTATCCGGAGCTGGTGTTCACGCCCCCGGAGCTTGGACGCAAGCAACCGCTCGAGGTTTACGGGCCGCCTGGCATCCGCAGGCTGACCGAGCACATCCTCGCGGCGTGGAACGATGGAGTGCAGGTGAATGCGCACGAGATCGCACCGGGTCTCGCCTACCGGGACGACAAGATCACGGTCATCGCCTTCGGCGGCGGTTATCGGTTCCAGACCGCCGACCGCACCATCGTGATCCGCGGCGACCCCAGCCCGAGCGAAGCGATCGTCAAGCAATGCAACGGCTGCGACGTGTTGATCCATGAGGTGCGGGCGCAGAGCGTGCGCCAGCTCAGCGAGCTGGCCGCGCGCGCCCGGCCCGAGCTTCTGATCCTTCATTCGCATCATTCGAACGAGAACGAATTGATGCGCCAGATCGGCAACGTGTACCGCGGCCGCTTTGTCATCGGTCACGACCTCGATGTGTACTAGTTGTCCGGTGTACGATGCGGCCATGGCAAACCTCATTGCCGCTGTCGTGTTCTTTCTCGGCATTCACTTCGGCGTCTCCGGCACGAGGCTGCGCGACAGCCTGGTGCGGGCCGTCGGCGACAAGCTGTTCCGCGGATTGTTTGCGCTCGCTTCGCTCGTCGGCCTGATCTGGCTGATCAAGGCGTATTCCGCTGCACCTTATATTGCGCTGTGGGGCAAGCTGCTCGCGCTCAAGCCTGTGGCAGAGCCGCTCGTGCTGATCGCCGCAGCGTTCGTCGTCATCGGCGTCTCGACGCCGAGCCCGGCCGGAGCGAGCGGCGAGTCGCAACTCACGCGAGAAGTAAAGGTGCGCGGCATGACGCGCATCACTCGACATCCGTTTCTGTGGGGCACGGCGCTGTGGGCGCTCGTGCACTTCGTCGTCAACGGCGATCTCGCGTCGTTGCTCGTGTTCGGCTCGCTGCTAGTGCTCGCGGTCGGCGGCACCGCATCGATCGATGCGAAGCGCCGCCGTGCATACGGCGAACGGTGGGAGCAGTTCGCGCAGCAAACTTCCAAC
>DATNFA010000059.1:0-4590 GCA_035606615.1 Steroidobacteraceae bacterium | reverse complement strand
ATCGAGCCTTGCCGCGGGCCGTGTGAATTGTCGACAGCCAGCGAAGGCGACGTATTGACGCGGTCGTTGCCCAGTACCTGGTCCATCGTGAAGAACTCGTTGCTGGTGTTGAGCGGCGCCTGCCACGTCGCACCGTTGTTGAGCGAGCGTGCGAAGCCGATCGTGTTACCGAGCCCGCCGAATGTTCCCGGGAACGGGAACCGTCGCCACGCGACATAGGCGTTGTTGCTGCCGGCGGCGAAGCGTGGGACAGATGACTGGCCGTCGGCGTCGGTCGCCGCGACGATCGTGCCGGCCGACCACGTTGGCGTCGCGCCGGTCTTCGCATTGTCGGAGAACGCAGTGCGGATCTCGACACCGCCCGGCGCTGCCGGCGTGAAGTTGGACCAGCTGATGATCAGCCGCCCCGTGTCGGGATCGACGTCCATGAACTCCTTGTCCGCGGCATCCGCCGGCTCGTTTTCTTCGACGATGTGGTTCGGGTTGGTCGCGGCAGTGACCTCGAACGGCCCTTGCCACGTCTTGCCGCAGTCCGTCGAGCGATGCAGGCTCATCGTCTGCACGGCCGTGGTAGCGGAGAATTTCGCGAGCATGATCGACGAATACACGAACGTGCAACCGCCCAGATACTTCACTTCAGGATCGCCGAAGACCTGCGGGAACCGCGTCGTGCCGATCACGTCGGTGCCCGGTGTGGGCAGCCGGCCGCCATCGACGAACGTGCGTCCGCCGTCTGCGGAATACAGAACGCCCGACAGGCTGATCGGGTTCTCGCTGAACCCGCGCGTGTCGTTGTATCCAATGACGATGTGCTGACCGCTCGCATCCACTGCAATCGATACTTCGGCCTGTCCGCCTGGCGCTTCCTCGGCGTCGCCTTCCTCCTCGCCTGGACAATCCGGTTCATTGACGCAGCGGCCTTCGTCTTCCTCCTCTTCCTCGGCGACTGCGGCCGCCCGGCGCGCGCCGGCGTTGGCACTCTCGCGCACGATCTTCGCGGCGACGGCAGCAGCGCGCTTGCCGTTCGCGGACATCATGTTGTCTCGTTCCAGATGTTTGTCGGATTGCGCGAACGCTGCTGGCGCACAGGCCAACAGCAATGCGCATGCAATGCTGACTGACGTTTTCATACCCCCGAGCCTCCTGCCTACCAGAAATTGATGTTCGATTGACGGACCGGTGGACATCCGTGGATCGGGGATGTTACGCCGCGTGTGTCGCGCCGGCAGACACGCGCAGCGAAATATTCGATGACGATTTCGACATTGTAAATTCCGCATGGTCGCCGGCTCGCGCTACCATACGCGCATGGAAAATCTCGTACGCGCGCTCGAGCTCTACGGCCTGCAGATCGTGTTCGTCAGCGTGTTGCTCGATCAAGGCGGCTTGCCGCTGCCCTCGTTTTCCCTCGTCATCGTCGCAGCCGGCGTCGCGACCGCGGCAGGCGCGCCGGTGTGGCCGATCTTCGCGCTCGCCGTGATCGCCACGCTCATTGCCGACTTGATCTGGTTTGCCGGCGGTCGCCGCTTCGGCGCCGCGATGCTGCGCATGATCTGCCGTGTCTCGTTGTCGCCCGACTCGTGTGTCGGCACGACACGTCGCATCTACACGCAGTGGGGTGCGCCATCTCTGATCTTCGCGAAGTACGTGCCGGGCCTCGCCGCGGTCGCCACGACGCTCGCGGGCGAGACCAGAATCCCGGTTGCACGCTTTGCTCTGTATGACGGCATCGGGGCAGCTCTGTGGGCGGGAGGCGGTGTCGTTCTCGGCGTCGTCTTCCATGAAGCGATCGACGCCGTGCTCGATGAGCTCGAGCTGCTCGGCAACTCTGCGCTCCTGCTGCTCGTAGTTGCGGTGCTGGTTTTCATCGCCGCCAAGTGGTGGCAGCGTTGGCGCTTCAGGATGCGCATTCGGATGGCGCGCATTTCCGTCGCCGAGCTCGTTGACTTGCTACGGATGCAAGTGAAGGTCGCGATCCTCGATGCGCGCACCGCAGACCGTCGCGAGCGCACCGGCTGGATTCCGGGCAGCGTGTGGGTGTCGGACGTCGAGCAACTCGCACTCGAAGTGTACGAACAGGTCGTCGTCTATTGCGATTGTCCGAATGACGCGACCGCGGCCCTGGTTGCGAAGCGGCTGCACGCAAAAGGCGTTGCGCATGTCCGCCCGCTGGCGGGCGGACTCGATGCGTGGCTCAAGGGCGGCGGGCTCATCGAAGGGCTGCCGTAGTACGGTTGTACTCTGCGTTGATCGACGTCCACGCCTTGGCGACTTCCTGCAGCGCCGAGCTGAACGCCTGGCGCTCCGTCTTCAATCGAGCTGCGTCGACCGCTTTCGTTCGCCAATAAGCAGGTGGTTGCGCATCGGCGGCGCTGCCTTCGGCAACTCCATACACGTACCCCGTACGCACGTCGACGAATGCGGCCGCACAGGTCGTGGCCAGCCGCGACTTCTCGAACCTGGTATCGATGGTATAGAGCAAGATGATGTCGCCGCGCAGATGTGCAGCGGCCTCGCGCAGTTCCTGCGCCGAGTGCAGATCGACCGGCAGCAGAATGCGATTGATCGGACCGACTCCGGCAACTCCCGGCAGCGAGGCGAGCTGCGTGAAATCCTCGTCGGTCTCGATGTCACGCGTGGTCAGAACACTGTATCTGCCGTTGCCGAAGCCTCGGCCGGAAGCCGACTCGTAGCCCGCAGCCTGCACGCGCGCCACGATGACGTGCGCTGGAAACTGCGCTGCCGGCTGACGCGCCAGCGCTTCTGCTATCGGCGAATCAGTGATCGCTGGAATCGATACGCCGCCGCCCGGCGTTTGGTAGTGAGCACAGCCACAGGCAAGCAGCAGCAAGCTGCCGGCGGCAACCAGTTTGCGCATTGAAAACTCCCCGACAATTCACGACACAGCGTGAGTGTCTGCGAGGGCGCGCGGTTGTTCTCGGGCGTATTGAATAAATGCAGCGGCCTGTTCCCGCCCCATGTACTTCTGCAGAACCTTCGGCTCGGTTCTGAGCAGGTCGACCACGATCAAGCCGTCGACGACGCCGCTGAAAGTCTCGTCGACGTTGAAGCACGCCAGACGGCCGCCGAGCTTGAGGTACTGGCGCAGCAGCACCGGCGCGCCCTTGCCATCCGGCTCGATCTCTTCCAGCAGCTGCGAGACATCGTCCAGGTCCGCGAGCCGCGCGAGATCGCCATTGAGCGCAGCCAGCGAATGCGTGCGACGGAATGCACGGCGCGGCTTGATGAGCCTGGCGAGCTGCGCATCGAAACAATGCCGGCGCAGGAAATCGATCAGCAGCGCATGCGACGCAGGCCGATACTCGCGACTGATACTGACCGGGCCGAACAGCACGTGATAGCGCGGATTGCAGGCGACGTACTGCGCGATGCCCTTCCACAGCAACAGCAGTGCACCGAAATCCCGCTGATACGCAGCGCTGACGAACGAACGTCCGAGCTCGAGCGCCGGCCCGAGCGAGCGCAGGAAAGGATCGCCGTAGGCGAACAGCGAATGCGTGTACAAGCCGCGCTTGCCCCGCTCGGCGACGATCCGATCGACGTGCCCGATGCGATACGCGCCGACCACTTCATTGCGGGTCCTGTGCCACGCGATCAGGTGCACGTAGTGCCGATCGTAGCGATCGATGTCGCTGTCACTGCCCGTGCCTTCGCCGACGGCGCGGAACGTGATCTCGCGCAGCCGGCCCAGCTCGCGCAGAGTCCACGGAATCTGCTCCGCCTGCGCGAAGACGACGCTCATGTCTGCGACGCTGGCGAGTGTATTGCCTTCCGGCAGGCATTCGATTTCCGCGGTTAGTAATCGCGCTGGCGTGCTCGCAGCAACTGGCACCGAAGGTGCCGGCGTAACCTCTTCCACCGCAGAGCGGCTGCGCGCCTCGAGTGCGTAGGTGCTGAGGCGCAGGAACGACGCGAGCTTCGCGTTGTCGGGCTGCTTCGCCAGACGCTCCGGCCCGATCGGCCGGCCGACGCGCACGGGAATCGTGCGATGACGCTTGTTGAGCAACTCGCGCGTGAGCATCACGGTGCGCATAGTCGGATGCAGCAAGCCCAGAGCCTGGAAGATCGCGCTGTTGCCGCCGCCGAAGTACACAGGAACGACAGGAGATTCGCAGCGGCGCAGTAGACCCGCAGCAACCGGCTGCCACGGCGGATCGCAAACCCGGCCCGCCGACAAATGCAGATGCGAGACTGCGCCGGCTGGAAACAGCACCAGCAAGCCGCCGCTGCGCACATGCTTCAGCGCTGCGCGCAGCGACTTTGCATTCTTGCTCGCCGCTCGCGGGCCGCCAAACGCATCGACCGGCAGCAGCACCTCGCGAATCTCCGGTATGCGCGCCAGCAACTCGTTCGCTATGAACAGCGAGTCGCTGCGGTAACGTTGCAGCTGCGCGATGAGGAACAGGCCTTCCAATCCGCCGTAAGGATGATTCGCGACCACTACGGCCGGGCCGGTGCGCGGAATCCGTTCCAGCTGACGCTCGTCGAGCTCGAACCTCACCTGCAGAATGTCGAGCGCGTGTGCGGCGAACTCTGCGGGGGAAGTCGAGCGGCCCCGGGCTTGGCGGT
>DATNFA010000058.1:0-3271 GCA_035606615.1 Steroidobacteraceae bacterium | reverse complement strand
CTGGTTCAGCGCTTCGCGGTCCGACGCGCTGTTCGTGCTGTTGGCAGCCTGCACCGCGAGCTCGCGGATACGCTGCAAGTTGTTGGTGATTTCCGCCAGCGCGCCTTCACCGGTCTGCGCGAGCGAAATGCCGTCGTTGGCATTGCGGGCAGCCTGGTTGAGGCCGCGGATCTGCGTCGTAAAACGCTCCGCGATCGCGAGGCCGGCAGCGTCGTCCTTGGCGCTGTTGATGCGCAGGCCCGAAGACAGGCGCTGCAAGGCGGTGGCAAGGGCGCCACCGGATGTCGACAGATTGCGCTGGGCATTCAGCGACATCACGTTGGTGTTAATAACTTGAGGCATTGAAGTCTCTCCTGATGTTTACCGTACTTAGCCGGGTTGATTTCCGATGCCCATCAACCTGTGCAGTGGGTGTATCGGTGCGCAGCAGGGGAACTTGAGAGAGGGTCTAGCCGGAGTACCGAAGTGTGAGAAAAATCACGGTAAGCGAAGCGTTTAGCCGATATGCGCGCGCCAGGCTCAGGGAAACCCCGAGCGGCGAGTTAGCGCAAATAATCGAACAACGACAGTTGAGCGATCTTGGAGTAGCTCGCCTGTGCCGCCTGCAGCCCTACGAGCTGCTGATTCATGCGCGAGACGGCTTCCGCGTAGTCGAGGTCACGCAGCTGCGAGGTCGCGGTTTCGAGCTCGACCTTGCGGTCGGCGAGCGCCTCCTGCGCGCTGTCGATCGAGGACAGGCGCGTGCCAACCTCGGCTCGTACGCTCAACAAGTGATCGCCGGCCTGGTCGAGCTGCTGCAGGACCGTTGCCATGTCCGAGTTGAAGTTCGCGCGCTCGGCCTGCGTCGTCGTCGAGGATTCGAGCGCGTCCGCGAGGCTGCTCAAGGTCGTGAACATGTCCTCGGAGCGGCTGCGCGCGATCGTGAACGTATCGTTCTGCGCCGGCATCCCGGTCAGGTTGATGTTCGCGCCGTTGAAGGAAATCGTGCTGTTCGCGGTGTACGTGCCGGTCGCGACGACGGTCGCCGCACTGTCGACGATCTCGTAGTCGCCGCTCGCCGAGGTGAAGCGCAGGGTGTAGTCGTCCGCGACCCACTGCGTCGGGTCGACGAGCGTGCCGCCGCCGATCACGCCATTGCCGGCATTGCCTGCGGTCGCAGTCGTTACGAAGGTCCCGTTGCCTGCGGTGACCGTCATGAACGCGTCAACGCCCGAGTGGCCGTCTACGACGCGCTGGTCAGTCCCGACCTGCAACGAGCGATTGCCCTGGTCGCCGAAGTACGTGATCGTTCCGCCGGTCTGCGCAAACGGCTGCGTCTGCGTCGCGTAGCCGGAAAACAGATATTCGCCGTTGGCATCGCGCCGGTTGGCGATATCCACGAGCTCCTTCAGCCGGCTGCGCACTTCGGTGGCGAGCATGCGGCGGCTGGCCGGATCGACCGAGCCGTTGTTGCCCTGGACCGTGATCTCGCGCACGCGCGTGATCAGCGTGCCGACGTCGGCGAGCGCCTGTTCTTCCAGCGTCAGGCGATTCTTCGCCATGTCCGCATTCTGGGCGAACTGATCCGACTCCGCGAGCGCACGCTGCAGCTCCATGATGTGCACGGCCGCGACCGGATCGTCCGCCGGTGTCTGCACGCGCTTGCCCGACGCAATCTGCGTCTGCGTCTTCGACAGCACGGACTGCTGACTGAGCAGTGCTGTGATGGCCGCGTGATGGATACTTTGCGTGGAAATGCGCATAGGGCTATCGCTCGGTGGCTGCGAGCAAGGTCTGGAACATCGTGTCGGCGACGCGGATCAGCTGCGCCGCTGCCTGGTAAGCCTGCTGGTACTTGAGGAGATTCGCCGCTTCCTCATCGAGGTTCACCCCCGAGACGGATTCCTTGGTCGCGAGACTTTCCTCGTAGACGACGCTCTGCGCGTCGCGATTGACCTGCGCCTGACGCGTCGCGACGCCGATGCCGCCGACGAACTCGCCCACGGCGGAGCCGAGGGAAGTCGTGCCGCCATTGAGCACCGGCGACTTGAGCGCGTCCGAAAGCAGCAGCGCGTTGCGGTTGTCGCCGGTGCCGGAGGTGTTGTCGCTGACCGTGAAGCTGTCGCCCACTGCCGGTGCGCCGGAGATCTGCACGCGCCAGCCATTGACGTCGATGTTGCCGCCGCCCGTGTACGCAAAGCTGCCCGCGCCGTTGATCGAGTACGTCGTGGGAGTCAGGAACTCGATCGTGACGGGAGAGCGCAATTGCGCATCCGTGCTGTCGAGCACCTCACCTGCCGAAATCGTGCCGGAGCCGGAATTTCCCGAATCCGCAGCGGTGCGGATCGGCGCTGCGGCGGCGACTTGCGACGGATCGGAGATCAGCACGCTCATGTTCGTGATCGCGCCGCGCGTCGGGCGAATCAGGAAGGTGTCGCCGACGTCCGCGGCACCGCCGACCTCGATCTCGAGGCCGTCGGCAACGAATGGATCGGCAGCGGTACCTGTGCCCGTCATCGGCACTGCGGCGCCGCTGAGCGAATCACGCAGCTGCCAGCCGCTGCCGGTCATTTCGAGGATGTAGTCGCGGCCCGTCAGGGCACCCACGTCCACACGTGTCGCAGCAACCGTGCCGGTCCCTGTATTCAGCCCGTTGTCGAGCACTGCCGCGCCGCCGACTGCAAAGAAGTCGCCGCCGAGAGCGCCCGACAGGTCCATACCTTCATGATGCTGAGCATTCACGACGTCGGTCAGCGCAACGGCGATACGCCCGAGCGCGTTTTTCGCGGGATCGAGCTGCTCGCTGCGGAAATCCAGCAGGCCGCCGAGGGCGCCCCCGGAGATGTTGCGACTGATGTCGACGGAGCTGCCCGGCGTCTGCAGGGCAACCGTGAGCTGCGTCGAATCGAAGGGATCCTGGATCGTCGTCAGCTGATTCGCATTGGCGCCGAGCACGAGCGGCTGGCCGCTGCCGACGAACACGTTGACTGTGCCGCCGTCCTGCCGGACGGCATTCACGGAAATTTTCTGTGAAAGCTCATCGAGCAGACGGTCGCGCTGGTCGAGCAGGTCATTCGGTGGCTGACCGCCGGTGCGCGCGATACCAGCCGTAATCTCGTTGTTCAGCTTCGCAATGCCCTGAGCGAGCGCATTGACCTCGGCCACTTCGCCCTTGATGCGCGAATTGATCTCGTTGCCGATCTCATCCAGGCGCGAGTCGAAGAACTGCAGACGCTGCTCCAGCGTATTGGCTTCGCTCAGCAGGACCTGGCGCGCGGGGATCGACGTCGGC
>DATNFA010000057.1:0-9852 GCA_035606615.1 Steroidobacteraceae bacterium | reverse complement strand
CACCGGGCTCGCCCGCAGCGGCTGCCGGCGAGCGAACGCGAGCAAGCGACGCGTCAGCTCCGCGCAGCTGAGCGCACCGGTGAGCGCCATTTCCGCGCGACCGAAGTTGCGTCCAGTCCCGCGCAGCGCGCGCGCCAGCGCGTCGAGATTTCCGATCACGACCGTCAGCATGTTGTTGAAGTCGTGTGCGATGCCGCCGGTCAGTTGTCCGACGGCTTCCATCTTCTGCGCCTGGAACAGCTGCTGCTCGATCTGGCGGCGATCGGTGATGTCGAGGCAGCTGCCGAAGATTTCCTGCGGGTGCCCGTCGTGATCGCGAATCAGCACCGCGCGATCGAGGAACCAGCGATGCGAGCCGTCGGCGCAGACCCACCGATACTCGGCGGACATACCGCCGCTCGCCTGGATCGCAGCGACGTCGGCGAGGACGCGCTCGCGATCCTCGGGATGGATGCGCTCGGGCCACAGGTCCGGATCTTCGACGAAGCGCGCGGCCGGGAAGCCGATCGCTTGCGCCATGCCCTCGCTGACGAAGCGCGGCCCGGAGAAGCGGCCCTTCAGTCGAGCGCTGTACAACGCGATCGGCAATGACCGCACGATGGCAGTCTGGCGCTCCTCGATCTGCCGCAGCAGCCGCTCCGCCTCGAGCTTCTCCTGGCGGATGCGCAGGTTCTCTTCCTGCAGCAGGCGCTCGAGCTGCGCCTGGCGCCGCACTGCCTCGTTCTTGAGATACAGATCGACCAGCACCGCGATCTTCGAGCGCAGGATCACCGGGTCGACCGGCTTGAAAACGTAGTCGACCGCGCCCATCGCGTAGGCGCGGGCGATGTGCTCGTCGTCCTTGTCGATGGCGCTGACGAACATGATCGGAATGTGCCGCGAGCGCTCGCGCCGGCGGATCAGCTCGGCCGTCGCGTAGCCGTCCAGCCCGGGCATGTTGGCATCGAGCAGGATGACCGCGCACTCTTCGCGCAACAGGAAACGCAGCGCGTCTTCGCCCGAAGCGGCCTCGACGATCTTCTGCTCGAGCTCCGCGAGCACGTGCGACAACGCAAAGCGATTGTCGGGCTCGTCGTCGACGATCAGGATCGTGGCTTTGGGCTCGGCGGCGCTCATGTTCGACTGCGCGGCCTCATACGCGCCCGAGCCAGACGCGCATCATCGAGACCAGCTGATCGGTATCGACGGGCTTGGAGATGTATTCCGAAGCGCCGGCGGCAATGCACTTCTCGCGGTCGCCCTTCATCGCCTTCGCGGTGATCGCGATGATGGGAAGCTTGCGGAAGCGCTCGACTCGGCGGATCTGCCGCATCGTCTCGTAGCCGTCCATGTCCGGCATCATCACGTCCATCAGCACCATGTCGACGTCATCCGCCGTCTCCAGTTGCTCGATGCCCTGGCGACCGCTCTCCGCGTGCACGACCTGCACCTGGTGCTGCTCCAGCACGCCCGTGAGCGAGAAGATGTTGCGGATGTCGTCGTCGACGATGAGCACGCGCCGGCCCGCGAGGCCCGCTTCGCGGCGGCGCGCGGACTCGATGATGCGGCGCTTGTCGGCCGCCATGCCCGCGACCTGCCGGTGCATGAACAACGCGGTCTCGTCGAACAGCTGTTGATGCGACTCGGGCCCTTTGAGGATGAACGACTCCACCAGGTTGCGCAGCTTCGCTTCGTCGGCGGGCGTGACGTCCTTGGCGGTGTGAACGATGACCGGCAGGCGATCGGAGCTGTCGCGACGAATCATCTCGACCAGATACAAACCGTCGATGTCCGGCAGCACCAGATCGATCACAGCGCAATCGAACCGCCGCTCCCGCAGCGCCTGCAGAGCTTCCGTACCGGTGCGCACTTGCGTGACCACCACATCGCCGTTGCCGATGATCTTGACGATCTGATCGCGCTGCAGGTCGTCGTCCTCGACCAGCAGCAGCTCCTTGACCGGCCGCGCGATGAATTCCTCGGTGCGCGCCAGCGCCTGCTGCAGCGTCACGTGATCCACTGGCTTTTCCAGTACCGAGAACGCGCCCATCTGCAGGCCGCGCTCGCGCGGATCCTCGACCGAGATGATGTGGATCGGGATATGACGCGTATCGGGGCTGCGCTTGAGAATATCGAGCAGGCGCCAGCCGTCCATGTCCGGCAGATTGATGTCGAGAGTGATCAGCGCCGGATTGAACCGCCGCACCAGCGACAGTGCGCCGCTGCCGGTCGCAGACACCACTGCCTTGAAGCCGCGATCGTGCGCCAGATCGAGCAGGATGCGGCCGAACTTCGCATCGTCCTCGATGATCAGCAGCACGTTCTCGCCCGGCTGGATGTTCTGACGATCGTCGGTCAGCTCGGACGGCACCAGGAGCGGCGTTGCCTCGCGCCCGATGACGACCTGCCCGCCTTGGTGGCCGACCAGCAGCGGACGCGAACCATGCGCCGGCAGATTCGCGCCGAAGTCGTGCGCAACCGGCAGATAGAGCGTGAAGCGGCTGCCTTTGCCAGGCGTGCTCTCGACCGTGATCTCGCCGCCGAGCAAGCGGCAGATCTCGCGACTGATCGACAGGCCGAGCCCGGTGCCGCCGTACTTGCGGCTGGTCGTGCCATCGGCCTGCTGGAACGCTTCGAAGATGACGCGCAGCTTGTCGGCGGGAATGCCGATGCCGCTGTCGGTGACCGAGTAGGCGACGACGGCAGCCGCGGCATTGAGCGCGTGGTTCGCGGGATTCCAGCCGCCGGTGGCGCGGCGAATCTCCAGCTCCACGCCGCCCGCGTGCGTGAACTTGAACGCGTTCGACAGCAGGTTCTTCAGGATCTGCTGCAGCCGTTTCTCGTCGGTGACCGTGTTGATCGGCAGCTGCGGGTCGAGCCGGATCGACAGCTTCAGGTTCTTGTCGCTGGCAATCTGCTCGAAGCCGCGCTGCAGGTTGTCGGCGATTTCGCCGAACTGCGCCGTGCCGACGTCGAGCGTGACCATGCCGGACTCGATCTTCGACAGGTCGAGGATGTCGTTGATCAATGCCAGCAGCTCGCTGCCGGCACGATGGATCGTCTGCGCGAACTCGATCTGCTTGCCGCTCAGGTTCTCGTCGTGGTTGTCCGCCAGCAGCTTGGAAAGAATCAGCAGGCTGTTGAGCGGCGTGCGCAGCTCGTGCGACATGTTCGCCAGGAACTCGGACTTGTACTTCGAGATCAGCGCCAGCTGCTCGGCCTTCTCTTCGAGCATCTTCTTGGCGCGCTCGACTTCCTGGTTCTTCGCTTCGACCTGCTTGTTCTGCCACGACAGCAGGTTCGCCTTCTCCTCCAGCTCCTCGTTCTTGGCGCGCAGCTGCTCCTGCTGAGTGCGCAGCAGGTCTTCCGAGCGCTGCAGCGTCGTCGCCTGCTGTTCGAGGCGATCGTTGGTCTTCTTCAGCTCGCCCTGCTGGCTCTGCAGCTCCCCGGTCAGCAACTGCGACTGCGCGAGCAGTGCTTCGGTCTGCATGTTGGCAGCCAGCGTGTTGAGCACGATGCCGATGCTCTCCATCAGCTGATCGAGGAACAGCGTATGCACGGGGCTGAAGCGCTCGAACGAGGCGAGCTCCAGCACCGCCTTGACCTCGCCCTCGAACAGCGCGGGCAGGACGATGATGTTCGAGGCGCGCGCTTCGCCGAGGCCGGAGCTGATGCGCATGTACTCGTGCGGCGCGTCGGTCAGCTGCATGACGCGCTTGTCGGCCGCGCACTGGCCGATGAGGCCGTCGCCGAGCTTCAGGCGCGGCGGCGGCCGCCGCCGGTTCGGCGCGGCGTAGCTCGCGGCGAGCTCCAGAATGTTCTCGCCGTCGTGCTGACGGGTCACGTAGAACAGCGCCTGGTGCGCCTTCACCAGCGGCACGAGCTGCGACAGGATCAGATTCGAGACGTGGCGGATGTTGCGCTGGCCCTGCAGCAGCCGGTTGAAGAACGCGATGTTGGTCTTCAGCCAGTCCTGCTCGTCGTTCTTCTGCGTCGTGTCCTTGAGGTTGCGGATCATCTCGTTGATGTTGTCCTTGAGCGAGGCCACTTCGCCCGAGGCTGCCACCGTGATGAACCGCGTCAGATCGCCCTTCGTCACCGCGGTCGCGACCTCGGCAATCGCGCGCACCTGCGTCGTGAGATTGGCCGCCAGCTGATTCACGTTATCGGTGAGGTCGCGCCACAAGCCGGCAGCGCCCGGCACGCTGGCCTGGCCGCCGAGCTTGCCCGCGGTGCCGACTTCGCGCGCAACGTTGGTGACCTGCGCGGCGAACGTCGCGAGCGTATCGATCATGCCGTTGATGGTGTTCGCAAGCGCCGCGATCTCGCCCTTGGCCTCGACGACCAGCTTGCGCTTGAGATCGCCGTTGGCGACGCTCGTGACGACTTCGGCGATGTTGCGCACCTGCCCGGTGAGGTTCGCGGCCATGTGATTGACGTTGTCGGTCAGGTCCTTCCAGGTGCCGGCCACGCCTTCCACTTTCGCCTGGCCGCCGAGCTTGCCTTCGGTGCCGACTTCGCGTGCGACGCGCGTCACTTCGGAGGCGAAGCTGTTGAGCTGGTCGACCATCGTGTTGATGGTGTCCTTCAGCTCCAGGATCTCGCCCTGCACGTTGACCGTGATCTTCCTGGACAGATTGCCGCGCGCGATCGCGGTGGACACCTCGGCGATGTTGCGCACCTGGCCGGTGAGGTTCGCAGCCATGTGATTGACGTTGTCGGTCAGGTCCTTCCAGGTGCCGGCGACGCCTTCCACTTTCGCCTGGCCGCCGAGCTTGCCTTCAGTGCCGACCTCGCGCGCGACGCGCGTCACTTCGGAGGCGAAGCTGTTGAGCTGATCGACCATCGTGTTGATGGTGTCTTTGAGCTCCAGAATCTCGCCCTTGACGTCGACCGTGACCTTCTTCGAAAGATTGCCGCGCGCGATCGCGGTGGAGACTTCGGCGATGTTGCGCACCTGGCCGGTGAGATTTGCGGCCATGTGATTGACGGAATCGGTGAGCTCCTTCCAGATGCCCGCGACGTCGCGGACTTGCGCCTGGCCGCCGAGCTTGCCCTCCGTGCCCACTTCGCGGGCGACGCGTGTCACTTCGGAAGCGAACGAGGCGAGCTGGTCCACCATCGTATTGACGACGCCGCTGATGCGCAGGTATTCGCCGCGCATCGGCCGGCCGTCGACTTCCGGATTCATCGACTGCGACAGGTTGCCGCGCGCCACGGCGCCGATCACGCGTGCGACTTCGGACACTGGGTACGACATATCGCCGACCAGGCGGTTGATCGAATCCACGCTGTGGGCCCAGGAGCCGGTCGCGCCGTGCACCTGCACGCGCTCGGAAATCAGGCCTTCACGGCCGACCATCTCGCTGACGCGCTCGAAGTCGCGGGTCATGGCGTCGTTGAGCTCGACGACCTCGTTGAAGGCGCAGGCGATCTCGCCGTCGACGCCGGTGAGATCCATCGGCAGCCGCACTGAAAAATCTCCACGGCGCAGCAGGCGCAGCGCCCTGAGAATCTCGCGTCGCTCCAGCCCGGCCGCGGCGCCGGTGCTGCCGCGTGGTCCGTCGGCCGCCATTGCAGTTTCGTTGACTGCCGTCCCCATATTTTTTCGACTCCGCATTTTCAGCCGAATTGGCCCCCGAAAACCTTCGAAGTCCGTCAGGCCGCAGACATCTGCGCCAGTGCTGCCTGCAGCGCCGACGCGACGTCGCTTTCCGTGTACGGTTTAGTCAGGAAGCCGAGCGGCTGCGCGTCGTGGAGACGCGGGCCGACATCGGCAAAGGAAGCTCCGGTCATGAGCAGCGCAGGAATGCCGTAGCGGCTGCGCAGAGCGACCGCGGCATCGATGCCGTCGCCGCCGTCGCCGGCCAGGCCGATGTCGACGATCGCCAGATCGCTGGGCGTGCCGGCCGCGATGGCCAGCGCCGTCCGCAAGGAAGGGGCCACACCGGACACGCTATGACCGAGATCCTGCAAGACCCCCTGCAGGAACAGGCTCACCAGCGACTCGTCTTCGACGATCAAGACCCGTAGACCGCGCTGCGCCGGCGTTACCGTTGGCTCGACTGTCATAAGTGCGCACTTGGCTGCGCGGCGATCCCGGTTTTCATCGTAGTCACGCTGCCTCCCGCGTGCCTCGTTTCCCCGCCGTATGCCTCGGCGTAACGGGCCCAATGCGCGGCGCCCGGCGAAGGTTCCCGGCCAGCAATTGCATTACACTCGTCACACTTCGAATGGGGAACGGATAACGATTCAATGAGCGCCGCCGCCGCGGGGTCCAACGCCATCCTGGTGGTCGAGGACGAGTTCCTGGTCCGACTGTTCGCCGTCGATGCGCTGGAGGACGCGGGTTTTCGCGTGCTCCAGGCGGAGACGGCCGCAGCAGGCGTGCAGGCACTGCAAGGAACGCCCGATCTGCGGGCTGCAGTGATCGACATGGGTCTGCCGGATCGGCCGGGTGATCAGCTGGCCGCCGAAATCCAGGCGTTACGCGCCGACCTGCCGATCGTGATCGCCAGCGGCCGCAGCGGCCGGGAGCTGCGCGAGCGGTTCGCCGGGCAAGCGCGGGTGGCAATCTTGGTCAAACCGTACACGGCGCAGCTGCTGCTCGAAGCGCTGGCCGAGGTCGGCGTCGCGGCCGCGCCGGCCTAGTCACTTCTTCCGCAAGCGCCAGATCGAATTCTCGACGTCCGAGGTCACGTACAGCGTGCCGCCGGCGCCGACCGCCACGCCTGCCAGCGTAATCGGGACGTTCTTCAGGCCGACCGGCAAGTCGCGAGCGATCACTTCGACTGCACCGGTGCCCGGATCGATGCGCAGCAACCGTCCCTTGCCCGCCTCGACGACGAGCACGGCGGCACCGTCCGTGGCGATTCCCTGCGGCCGGTCGAGACCTTGCGCGATCACGCGGCGAGCGCCGCTGTTCACGTTGATCTGCGAGACCTGCCCCGACGCCATCTCGCTGACGTAGACCGCACTATCGTCGGCGATGGCGAGCCCGAGCGGTGCCGCGAGATCGGCAAGGATCTCGTCGCGTTCCTCGCCCGCGCCGTTCCCGGAAATTCTGCTCAGCTTGCCGCGCGTCGTCTCCGCGACGATCAACGCTCCGGAAGGCATCTCGATCGCGTTGCCGGCGTGAGTATCGGACCAGCTCTGGACGAGCCGCATCGTGCTGCGCTCGTAACGTTGCACCGGGCCTTCGTTGTTGGTCACGACGACGTAGCGCCGATTCGCCGTGACGGCGACGGGATAACCGATCGGCGTACCGGCCGCGTGCGAGCGCGCGATATCGGTCACTTTGCCTTGGGTCGGATCGACGGTGCGCAGCGCGAACACATCGGCCACGTAGAGCGTGTCACTGGAGCCGTCGCTGACCGCGGCGATGCCGAGCGGAATCGCCAGCTTGCCTTTCACCACCTGGCGTGCCGTGCCCTTGGCTACGTCGACTTCCTGAATGCCGTTGTCGGCCATGTTCGAAACGAACACCCGATCCCGCGAATCGATCGCGAGGTTGTCGAGGGAGGTCGCGAGCTTCGCGACGACCTGCTTCTTGCCGCTGCGGATGTCGACGCGCACGAGCTGGCCGCGCGCGGTATCGAGCACGTACAGGTTCCACTTGGAATCGAAGTTCGCCGCGGCCGGCGTGTCGAAGCCGTCTGCGATGACGTCGAGCTTGCCGGTGTCCGGATCGATGCGCACGACCTGATGCTTGAACCACAGCGGCCCGTACAGCTTGCCGTCAGGTCCGATGTCGAAGCCGTTGAAGCCGCCGAGATCCTGGAGGATGAGTCGCGGCGGCTTGGCGCCGACAGGATCGATCTCCCACAGCCCGTCGCCGCCGAATACCTGCGCCGCGAACAGCCGGCCGTCCTTGCGCACGTTGATCGAGTTGACGCTGACGAGCTCCGCGAGCTTGACGACCGGGCCGTCGCCTTTTCGTGCGCGCACGACGCCATGCTGGATCGAGGTCCACACGACGGTGCCGTCGGCAAGGAACACCAGATCGTCCGCCATGCCTTCGGGCGCGCCGACGAAAGTCTTGACCGCGCCAGTCGCAGTGTCGACTCGATAGATGCTGTGACCGACGACGCTGCCTGCGTACAGCACATCGTGTGCATCGAACGCGAGGCCGTGCACGCCGTGGAACTCGGATGCCGGTACCAGGCGATCGAGCTGGTAGCGCTCGCTGGTCGGCTGCGCGTGCGCGGAGTGCATCGACACGGCCGCAATCGCGGCCAACCAGCGACTCACTTGTCGCCGCGCGTGCGTCGCGCCCTCATCCAGATCACCACGATGACGATGGCCACGACCAGCAACAGTAAGGCGATACGCATCGAGTCATTCCTGCAGCGGTACTTTGAAGCGTTCGGTCAGGAGCGCGAGGTCTTCCGGCGTGTCGAGGTCGATCGCGGCGTTCGACATCGGCACACGCACCAGCCGATAGCTGTTGCGCTCGAGAACCGCACGCGCGCCATGGTCGCCACGCAGGGCGGCGAGCTCCGAAAAGCACAAGCGCGGAAAGATCGCGGGCACGCCGACGTGCTGATCGTAGACGCTCGCGGCAATCAGGCTCTGCTCGCCTTTCCACGCCGCCGCCAGCCGTTTGAGATCGTCCGCGTTCACGCCGACCTGATCGCCGAGCAGCACCAGTACGGCATCGCAGCCTGGCGGAAGCGAGGCGACACCGAAGCGCAGCGACGAGCTCATGCCTTCTTCCCAGAAGCGATTCACGATGACCGATGCGGGCGAATGAGCGAGCAAGTGCGTCATCTCGCGCGCGTGCGCCCCGACGACGACCGTGACCGCATTACCGGTCAGGGCAACGGCGTTCGACACCACGATGTGCAAGGCCGGGCGGCCGCCGAGCTTCACGAGCTGCTTCGGTTGCCCCAGGCGGGTGGATGCGCCGGCGGCCAGGACGAGGACGTGGAGGGACATGGATTACGTGGGTCGTGGAGGGTTTCGATTCCCGACGCGATCCCCATACTATAGTTCCCATGGCCATCCGTCCCGTCCTGAAAATGGGTGATCCGTTGCTGCTGCAGGTCGCGCGGCCGGTGCAGCGCTTCGACTCGGTCGAGCTCGCGACGCTGCTCGAAGACATGCACGACACCATGGAAGCCCAGAACGGCGCCGGGCTGGCTGCGCCGCAGATCGGCGTCTCGCTGCAAGTGGTCGTTTTCGGGGTCGCGCGCAATCCCCGGTATCCGCAGGCCGAGGAAGTGCCGTACACCGTGCTGATCAATCCGCAGCTGCAGCCGCTCGCTGACGAGATGGAAGAAGGCTGGGAGGGCTGCTTGTCCGTACCGGGCATGCGCGGCCTGGTGCCGCGCTACACGCAGCTGCGCTATCGCGGCTTCGACCAGTTCGGCAAGGCAATCGACCGCACCGTGAGCGGTTTCCACGCGCGCGTCGTGCAGCACGAGGTCGATCATCTGAACGGCATCCTGTACCCGATGCGCATCCGCGACCTGCGGAACTTCGGCTTCAACGAGACGCTGTTCCCGGGCCAGGACCTGCAGGACGACTGACCCGGAGTTGTTCATGGCTGCTGCCCCCCAGACATCTATTTCCCTGCGCGATATGACGCTGTTTCGCGAGCAGGCGTTCGTCGGCGGGCGCTGGGAGAGCGCCGCGAACGGGCAGACCAAGCAGGTTTTCAACCCGGCCACGGGACAGCTGATCGGCACCGTGCCGAATCTCGGCGCGGCGGAAACCCGGCGCGCGATCGAAGCGGCCGACAAGGCACTGCCAGAGTGGCGGGCGCGCACGGCGAAGGAGCGCGCACAGATCCTGCGGAAGTGGTTCGACCTGATGATGGCGAACCAGGAAGACCTCGCGGTGCTGATGACCGTCGAGCAGGGCAAGCCGCTG
>DATNFA010000056.1:0-2769 GCA_035606615.1 Steroidobacteraceae bacterium | reverse complement strand
GCTCAGCTGCAGCTTGGCTGTAAGCCGATAGGGCCATGCATAGAAGAGCGCCCAGCCTTCGCTGCGATTGCGCATCAGCTAATTGATGATTGGCGGCACGTAGCTCGCGAAGCCGTCGCCCAGGGTGTTGCGCAGGCTCAGGAACGGTTCGAAGCGTAATTCGTTTGCGACCCAGTTCTGCCGCGTGCCCAGGTTGTCGTCGGCGTAGTAGTAGAGTCCGCTCGTGCCGGACAGCCGCGCATCGCTGTACAGCAGCTGCAGCTCCTGGCTTCTCTCGTCACGCTTTACCGCAGAGAAGGCCTGATAAAAGACGAACGGCGTGCCGTCGAAGTCGTGGTCGCGGAACGCTTCGAGCTCGCGATAGCCGCTGATGGATTTCACCTGCACACGATCGCTCACGCGCCAGTCGAGCTGCACGATGCCGCCAAGCGAGGAGTAGCTGTTGCCCGACCCGGCATTCGCCGCGGTCTTCCATTGCTTGCGCGCCCCGTACAACCATTCGTTGGAAACCTCGGCGCCGAGGGCCTGGTAGATGCAAAGGCTGTTCGGCACGGCACCGACGAAGTTTTGCGGCACGGCGTCGCCGGGACACACCGGATTCAGCGCCCATACCGTAGCCGGCGTGCCGTTACTGTCCTGCTCGATGTACTCGGCAAGGAAACGCGCTTCGAAGCTCTCGGCCGGCCGCCACAGCAGATCGAAGCGTCCGACGCGATCTTGCTGATCGCCGAGGGCGGCGCCGGTCTGCGTGTTCTCCATGTAACCGTCGCGATTCAAGGTCGCGACTGCGATCTTGCTGAAGAGCGTCGGACCGAGCGGCAAGTCGAGCGTCGCAATGAGATCCTTGCGACTCTGCGAGCCGAACGTCGTCTTGAAGTTCGCGGTCATCCGATCGCGCGGCCGCTGCGTCATGTACTGAACTGCGCCGCCGATGGCGTTCTTGCCAAACGTCGTCCCCTGCGGGCCGCGCAGCACTTCGACGCGCTCGGCATCGACGATGTTCATCAACAGGCCTTCCGCAGCGCTGCGCACTACGCCATCGACGTAGAACGCAACGCCTGGGATTCCGCGCACCCGAAACGCGCCGGTCGCGCGACCGAAAAAGTTGCCGCCATTCACCGCGACGCTTGGCACGCGGGCGTTGAGATCCTCGGTGCTCTGGATGCTGCGCACCTCGATCTCATCGCTTTCGAGCGCGGTGACTGCGACCGGTACCTGCTGCAGATTTTCATCGCGCCGCCGCGCCTGCACGATGACTTCCGCGATCGCGATGTCGCTGGTGTCGATCGATACCGTTGTCGATTGTTCTGACGGGGGTGCGACAGGTCGCGGCACGTCGGGCAACAGCGCCAATCGCTCGCGACGCAGAGCGACGCTGCCCTTGCCGTCGATCACGAACTCGAGCCCGCTGTCCTGCAGCAGGTGCGCGAGGCCCTCTTCGACGGTGTAGTAGCCGAACAGCGCGCGCAGCAGATCCTTCTGCACGATCTCCGATGGATAGAGCAGCTGACGGCCCGATTGACGCGAGAATTCGTGCAGCGCGCTGCTCAGCGGCTGGCGCGGAATGTCGAAACGGACTTTTTCCCCGGGCGCCGGCGCGCCGTGCGCGGCGATCGAAGCAATGAGTAACAGCAGAGCACCGACCGTAGCGGCTCGGCCTGCAAACACTCCCCCTCCTCGCAACGCCTGCCGATCTTCAAGGTGCCGCAGTGGGCGCGGTCTGCTTTGCAGGCGATGTCGACGCAAGATAGCACTCCGCAAGGAGTGCCCCAACACCGCCAACGCGGCGGCGCCTCTCGTGTCGCCATTTTTTTCGGTGAGGAGGCTAAGTCATTGATTTGCTCGCAGCGCCTTCTGCTGTGCTTCCAGGGCCTTGGCGCCCGGATACCAGAATTTGAGGTGGCAGTTCTCACAGACCTCGTCGAGCGGATAGCCGGCGTCGAACAAGGCCTGCGTGTCCTTGCGATCCGCCGCGGTCAGCATTTGCACACCGACTTCACGCAGCGCTTCGGCGAACCCGACGAACGATGCGCGGTCCGCAGCGATCGCCTGCTCCGACTCTGCTGCAGTGAGATTGCCGGGCACGCCGTGATCTTCGAGGATCGCGCCCTCCTTCGCGACCGGACGTCCTTCCAGCATGAGCAGATTCGCCGCCTCGGCCAGTATCACCGCCTGGCCGCGCACGACCTTCCAGTCCTCGTCGGTCTTCGGACGCTTTTCTTCGACGCCCTTCTCGTTCGCGACCGTGGCCACCGATTCCCACAGATGATCGGCCGCGGGATCGATCATCGTGGCCATGATGTCCTGGATGCCGGTCACTGGCTTGAGATGCGTTGCAATCGGGGCTGGCGCCGGCGCCGGAGTGTTCGCTTCCGCAGTCGTCGCGCGTGGACCGCATCCCGCTGCAACTGTCAGCGTCGCGAGAGCGAGCAAGAGCGAGGTGAGATCGATCGTTCGAAGTTTCATTGGCAGATCTCGCAACGTTGGAGGATAGAATCAGAGCGCCAGGCCGCCCGAGACTTCGATGCGCTGCGCGTTGATCCAGCGATCGTCGTCCGAGAGCAGCGCGGCGATCATCGGACCGATGTCTTCGGGCACACCGACGCGACCGAGCGCCGTTTCGCTGGCGATGCGCCGGTTGAGCTCCGGATTGTCACGGACCATGCCGCCGCTGAAATCCGTCGCGATGGCGCCTGGCGCCACGGTGTTCACGGCGATGCGGCGGGGGCCGAGTTCCTTCGCGAGATAGCGCGTCAGAACTTCCACCGC
>DATNFA010000055.1:0-12449 GCA_035606615.1 Steroidobacteraceae bacterium | reverse complement strand
CGAAACTCTAATGCGAATTATTCTTATTTGCAACAGCTATACGAAGTCATGACAAATGATTTCTAACTTCTGTCCTTACAACCCGTTACGGCGTCTTCGTGAGGTTGAAAGTAAAAAGGCCGCCCGGACTGCGGGCGGCCTTTTGGTGTCGCAAACGTTCCAGCGATCAGTTCTTCTGATCCTGAGCGACGCGCGTGCCGCCCTGGTCGACGAACTTGTAGGTCACTGCGCCGAAGAACATCTCGTCCCAACTCTGCTGACCCCACGGCACCTTGCGCGACGGATCGGGGTTCGCCTTGTTCTGCGTCGAGTTGTCGAACGCGGCGACCGCAGTCACCTTCGTGCCCGCCGGCATGAACTTCGGCTCCTTCAACTCGTAGTCCAGCTGCCAGTTGTAGTTGTACTTCGCGATGTTGAGCAGCTCTTCTTTGCGTCCGTCCGGATACTCGGCATAGAAGCGCATGCGCTTACCGCGGAAATGCATGTGCGGCAGCATGCTGTACAGGTGCGCGTCCTTCTTGATGGTGATCGTCTGCCGCATCTCGTGATCGGGATCGAACGGCGGGATCGGATCCCAGCCCTGCGTGAAGATGCAGGCGCAGTCCGGAATCATGCGCTCGGTCGGCACCTCGTTGTCCTTGTAGAACCACAGGCCGATCTCGCCGGCGTCGACCGTTGCCTTGCCGTTCGTTGTGTAGTGCAGCTGCAGCGCCAGCGTCGAGCCCTTCTTCAGCAAGCCACCCGTGTTCGGCGGCTCGAGCTGCGGCTGTGCGCCCGGGATGTAGGCGGTGATGCGCGCCGCGTCCGGATCGACGCGCCCGAAATCGACGCGCAGATCCTTGGGCGGATTCGGCGGAATCAGCTGATTGAGCGTGTGATGGAGCACGGTGCGATCGCCCGCAATGTACTGGCTCGCACGCACCCAGCGGTCCCGATCCAGGCCTTCGATCGGCACTTTGATGTAGCGATAGTCGAGCACGCCGGTCGCCGGCACTTCCTGCGCGGGAATCTTGACGACCAGGTCCGGCTCGCCGTACGCCCACTTGGTCGCCGGCCACGTCAGCTGCGTCAACGGATCCACCGCATCGTCCTTCACGGCGCCGGCTTCGATCCAGTGAATCAGCGTCTGCTGCTCGCGCGGTGTCAGCGTGAACGTCTCCTTGAAGTGGCCGATCTTCGGATCGATCTGGCCCGGCGGCATGCGCTTGGTCAGCACGACCTCGCGAATCATCGGCGAGAACCCTTTGACGACCGCGTGGCTGTTCATGGCGAACGGCGCGATGCCGCCTTCGCGATGGCAGCGCGCGCAGTTCTCGGCCAGGATCGGTGCGATGTCCTTCGAATAGGTGATCGTGGATTTGCGCGGGTTGCGGTCCGCGGCCGCGACGTACTTGATGGCAGCGCCGCGAGCCCTCGCCTTCGGCTTCTTGACCTCACGGCCGGCCAGCACGTCGTCGATCGCGCTCGCAAAGTACTTGTTGGCCGGGCCGCGATAGAGCACGTCGGTGGTGCCGCCCTGGATCAGGAACACCTCGCCGACCTTGCTGACGCCCAGCCCTTCGGCAACCAGCTGCGTCTCATCCATCAGCACCGGAATGTCGAGCCCGTGCTTGTCGAGCTCCTTCTGCACCGACTCGCGCGTTTCGTCCGCGACCGGATCGAGCATGAAGAACTTGATCTTGTCCTGATACTTGGTGCGCGCCTCGTTGAAGGCGGCAAGATCTTTGTCGCTGACCGGGCGAGCGCTGCTCTGGACCAGCAAAGCGATCGCCTTGTGGTCGTCGTAGTAGCTCATCTGATGGAAGTAGCCCTGCTGGTCCAGCAGGGAGAAATCTCCGACGCGCTTGGTCTCGGTTGCCGCATTCGCGGCCCAATAACAGGAATTGGCGGCGCTGAGCAGTGCCAGCGCAACGATGGCTCTCTTCACGACGATGATCTCCCCAATTGCATTCGGCAGAACGATAGTCTACGCCGCGGAAGAGTGCTGCGGATGCGCGCGGAGGGTAAAGATTGGTTCGGCGAGCCCCTGGTTCGCACCGGCGAACGCCGATTTGCAGATCAGTGTTCTGCGCCGGCTGCCTGCCGCTTCTCTTGTTCGCGCGCTCCGGCCAGGATGCCGGGCAATGCATAGTTGCCCTCGTGGCAGGCGTATTCGAAAACGCGGTCGCGAGTGGCGTTGAACGTCATCTCGCCGCGCCAGGGTCGGGTGTAGACGCCGGGATCTTCGACCGTGAACTCGTAGAGAATTTCGCTGGGCGAAACGCGCATGAGCCGCTCGATCACCTTGCCGCGCTCAGTCAGCGGTACAACGCCGCTCGCATGCAGCGGATGGAAGCGAGTGGTCTCGATCACGAGCGTTGCGCCCTCCCAGTGACCGATTGAATCGCCGTGCAGTGTGCGGACTGCGGCAGGCGGGTGATGCCCGCCGATGCGCACGACTCGTGCGTAGTTGTTCATCTCCGCGCGGATCACCAGCGCGTCGGCGGTCTGCACGAACTCGTAATTGTTGTTGTAAAGATAGTTCAACATCGGCGGGCCGGCGCTGTTGCTGTTCACGATGCAGCGCTCGCCGAGCGGCCGCGCTTCGGGGCCGTCGAAGTTCGCACGCCCCTCGTCCATCCGCTCGCGCACGCCCGGCAGATACGGAACCTGTCCGTCGGCGGGATCGACGATCCAGGAGGTGCGGTATTCGCCTTTCACGCGCGCGAACCTGGTGCCGGGATCGATCCAGAAGGCGTTGTAACCGCGACCGGACCGCAGATCGGAGCCGGTGAGCGGCTTGCTCTCGTCCTGCTCGTCATCCGTGCGTTGACGCACGACCTGCGGATGCGTGGCCGTCTGCTCCTCGACTTCGCCAGGCGGAATGACCAGCGACGAGTAGCGAGCCGGCCTTTGCAAAGAAGTGATAGTGGCGTTGGTCCAGTTGCCTTCGAAGCTCGGGCGGCCATCCTGCGTTTGCGGCGGGTGATAGCGCGCTGCGCTTTGATCCGCTCCCGCCGGTACCGAGATGCAGATCGCGCCGAGCAATGCGATGAAGCTACCTCCGCGCAGCATGTGGTTTCCGAGCCGAAAGCGTCATGGGTCGCCGAGCGGTGGCGCCACGTCGAACTGACTTGCGGCGGCAACCGGCAAGCCACGCGATGCGCGCACTCGCGGCCTTTTCCGCGGCGTCTTCGATCTCGCGATAAGCCTTGACGATTCCGCGACCCAGATCCGTGAGACGCGCACCCCCGCCGCCGCTGCCGCCGACGCTCGTGGTCGTCGCCGGGTCGTTGAACATCCCGTTGATGTCGTTCAGCAGCAGCCAGGCGCGTCGGTAACTCATGCCGAGCTCGCGCGCCGCCTGCGACAGCGAGCCGGTGGTCTCGATGTGCTCGAGCAGTGCGATCTTGCCGGGACCGAGCGCGCTGTCCGGACTCAGGTCGATCCGCAGCCGGATCGTTGGAGTATGCTGCCTGGCCATGGCGCGCATGGTACTGCCAAATTGCAGGGCATGCTCGAAGCGCCCAGTGCTGGGGATCTCCACATGACGTACGCACAAGGCCGCACCTGCTATGACGCCGACAGCCACATCATGGAGCTGCCGGATTTCCTCACCGAATACGCCGATACCGAAATGCGCGAGCGCATGCCGCGCATCAAGGTGCCGCGCGTCGGCCGCCTCGCCACTCTGGTCGACGAAGCGGAGGGCAATCGCAAGCACAGCGCCAGCGAAGTTGCGGAGCTGCTCGCGCTCGGCGACAAGCTGATCGGCGGCCCGAAGGGGTACATGGCGCTCGGCGCTTTCAACGCGGCCGAGCGTGCACAAGCTCTCGATTTGCTCGGCTTCGCGCGGCAACTCGTATTCGCTACGTTCTCCGAAGGCCTCGCCTTCTCGCTCGAGCGCGCGATCGATGAGCGTTACGCAGCCGCTCGCGCGCACAACCGTGCGATGGCGGAGTTCTGCGGCAAAGATCAGCGGTTGATGGGCGTCGCGCTGCTGCCCCTCGATGATCCACAGACTTCGATAACGGAGCTGGAAAGCATTCTGCGGCTCGGTCTCAGCGCGGTGTGGATCCCGCATCGTCCGTGCGGCGGCCGTTCGCCCGGTCACAACGATCTCGATCCGATCTGGGCACGGCTCGCCGAGGCGGGCGCGCCGTTCGTGTTGCATGTCGCCGGCGTGCCGTTGCAGATCGACGCTGCCTGGATGAACACCGGCCGCCCGGTGCCGACCGATTGGCTCGGCACGGGCGAGAACGTGCGCGGCAAGGACATGACTTCTTTGCATCAACCCGCCGAGACGTTCGTCGGCGCGATGGTGCTCGATGGCGTATTCGACAGGCATCGGGCCTTGCGCGGCGGTGTGATCGAGTTGGGCGCGGGCTGGGTGCCGCAGATGATCAAGCGGCTCGACTGGATCGCGGAGATCTGGAGCAAGTCCGATCCGCAGCTCAAGGCGCTGACGCGCAAACCTTCGCAGCAGATCATTGAGCACATGGCGTTCACGCCGTACGTGTACGAAGACGTGGGCGATCTGATTCGTCAGTCCGACAGCCGCCTTTATCTGTTCTCGAGCGACTACCCGCATGCCGAAGGCGGCCGCGCGCCGCTCGAACGCTTCAGCGCTTCGCTCGCCGGTTGCGACGCAGCTGCGCAAGCGCGCTTCTACTCGGAAAACTTTGCGCGGCTGTTCGGCATCCCATAGTCCGTTCCTGCTCGCCGCGAGCACATCGCGGCTGCCCGATCCGATCAATCCCGGCCGATACGGCTGACGCAGGCTGCGCATGCCTGTTGCGTCCGAAAGTGGCGAGTAGCCGCCCACTCCCTGGCAGTACATCGACGCGCAGACGCTGCGATCGCCGCGTCGCTTTCCACGAAACCTGCGGGGAGAAACTGCAATGAACATTTCAATCGTACGGTGGGCGCTGGCCGCTGCGGCTGCAACGCTGACTGTGGGCACGGCTGCCGGCGATGGCAGCGACAGCTTCCGTCACAACCGGCCGGAGTTCCGCGTCGTCAATCTCTCGTCGCTCGGCGGCAGCGAGAACGCGGGCAACAGCATCAACGATCAGAGCCTCGTGGCCGGATTCGCCAACTTGCCGGACAACAACAGCCGGCACGCGATGCTGTGGCTGTACGGATTCCGGTTCGATCTCGGCACGCTCGGCGGGCCGAACAGCAACGTGCCGTGGCCCGTGAAGAACACCAGCGGACTGATCGCGGGCATCGCGCAGACGACGACACCGCAACCTCGCGGCGAGACCTGGAGCTGTCGCAGTTTCTTCGCGACCCCGACGCGCGCTGCTGCAACCTGCCTCGGGGTCGTGTGGGAAGAAGGCAAGATCCGCCCTCTGCCGACGCTCGGCGGCGACAACGGCTTCGCGACCGGCGCCAACAATCGTCGGCAGGTGGTCGGCTGGGCCGAGAACAAGGTCGAAGATTCGTCGTGCGTGCGGCCGCAGATCTATCAGTTCCGCGCGACGCTGTGGGGTCCGGATCTCGACCAGGTTCGCGAGCTGCCGCCGCTGACCGGCGATAGCACGAGCGCGGCGACCGGTATCAACGACAAAGGCCAGGTGATCGGCATCTCCGGTTCGTGCGCCAACGCCGTCGGCAGCGTCGCTGCGAGGCACGCGGTGCTGTGGGAGAAAGGCAAGCCGACTCATCTCGGCAATCTAGGCGGCATCGCCTGGAACACGCCGATGGCACTCAACGAGCGCGGCGACATCGTCGGCTTCTCCAATGTGTCGGAGGCAGATGGCACCGCCTTCAACGCACACGCTTTCCTGTGGACGCGCGGTCGCGGCATCCAGGATCTCGGCACGCTGCCCGGCGACTCGATCAGTCAGGCACTCGGCGTCAACGAGCAGCGCCAGATCGTCGGCATCTCGTGCACGGCCGGCTTTGGGAGCTGTCGTGCATTCCTGTGGGAGCACGGCGTGATGATGGATCTCAATGATTTCGTGCCCGACGACTACGCCGATCACCTCTTCACCGCGAACGACATCAACAATCTCGGCCAGATCACTGGCCTCGCATTGAAGGCTGGCACCGCGGACCAGGTCGCGTTCTGGGCACTGCCAGTCGACAAGCACGGGCACCGCGCTGCCGATGATGGGGAGCGTGTAGCGAAGAACGATGCGAAGCGAGTGCCGCTGCCAGCGCCGGCACGCGAACGGGTTCTAGCGCGAGCGTTCGCAACGGAGGCGCAGCTCGGCCGATAGCAATCGCAAGATGAACAATAGGTAATTTTCCGACGCGCCGCCGTGGAGGAACCCGCGGCGGCGCTTGTTGCTTGTGTTCTTACAGGAGCTGCGAAGAAGCGAACGTGTGATGGTGATATTGGTCGTGGAAGATGAGGCAATCATCGCCTACTGTTCCGTTGCGATGCTCGAGGAGGCCGGCTTTGCCGTGCTCGGACCGGCGCACACTTCGGGCGAAGCATTGGAGCTGGCGCGCGGCAAGCGCCCGGACGTCGCACTCGTAGATATCGATCTCGAAAGTCCCGGCGCCGGCATCGCCGTGGCACAGCAACTGCACGCGCGCTACGGAACCGCAATCGTCTTTACGACCGGTCGGATGGATGAGGCGCGTGCTCACCCCGACATCGCGGTTGCTGCCCTCGCCAAGCCGTACGATCCCAGTGAACTGCCGGGAGTCGTCCAGTACGCCGCCTCGCGCCCCCGCACTTCGGCATCACGCTCGTCAGCGCCGCGCAAGGATGCGTGCGCTATTTTGTCCAGGTGACGATGCCGTCGAGAGAAGCAGGCGTTGCGGTTCCCGCAAGCGCGGTCGTTCCGAGATAAAGGAATGCGACGATCTGATCTTGCGCAGTCAGTCCGAGCTCCGTCTTGGCCTGCGCATCGTAGGCTGCGGCACCGGTCTTCCACATCGCGCCGTATCCGAGCGCTTGCGCCACGAGCACCATGTTCTCGACGCCAGCAGCCACCGCCGCGATCTGTTCGACTTCCGGAATCTTGCCCTGCGTGATGCGTGCCGCGACGACGATGATCGTCGGCGCCCGCAGCACCTTGCGCCGCTCGCCATCGAGCTGCTCCGGCGTCGACTGCGGAAACTTCGCGAGCGACAGCCGCGCCATTGCGGCTCCGAGCTTGTCGCGCGCTGCTCCTTCGAGCACGACGAAGCGCCAGGGACGCAGACGGCCGTGATCCGGCGCCCGCACGGCGGCGCGCATGATCTGTTCGAGATGCGGGCGTGTCGGACCCGGCTCCATCAACTTGAGCGCGCTCGCGCGCGAGTCGATGGCAGTCAGCAAGTCCACGAGGGTCGCGCTCAAAGCGGCTTCACCTGCATCGCCAGGTGCAAACGATCGCCGCGCATCGTGCACATCGCGATCTCCACCGTCTCACTGGAATTCCAGGTACGCGACAGCGCCTGCGAAGGAATATAGACCGGCAGCTTGAACTGCGTATCGACCTGCATGCTGCCCTGGGGCAAATGCGGAGTTGCCGCCGCGAGACAGCGCCCAAGCGACCACATGCCGTGCGCTACGGCCTGTTTGAAGCCGAACATCTGCGCCGTGCGCGCAGTGAGATGAATCGGATTGAAATCTCCGGACACGCGCGCGTAACGCCAGCCCGTGTTGTCCTTCACATCGAGCGTCTCGGTCGCGACGCCGCTGGCGGGCGCATGAGCGCGTTCGATGGCGGGACGCTTGCTCCCTTCCTTCGGCGCCGTGTTACCGCGCGCGAACATCGTGCTCACTTCTTCCCAGACGACCGCGCCGTTCTGTTCGTAACGCGTGGTGAAGTCGTACTCCTGGCCGAAATCGGTGAGACGCATCGTGTCGAAGTACACCGTCAGCCGCAGCGGCGCACGCAGCTCGACCGGATGCAGCACGCGAATCGTATTGCGCAGGTGAATCAGGCCCAGCACCTTCACCGGAAAGTTTCTGACGACGAACAGCTGCATGTGCATCGGCATCGCGACGAGATGCAGGTAGGCCGGCGGCAGCGCCGCGCCTGCAGGCACCGCGCAGACTTCGCGATAGCGTTGCAGGTGCGCGGCCGAGAGCACGACGCGGCGTGCCTCGAGCTCGACAGGCTCGATGACCGTACCGGGCGGCGCAACGTACGGCTTCTTGCCCAATAGCACGCGCGCATAGGCCGGCACCATGGAGGGCAGGCCACCAAAGGAAATCCTGGTTGGGGGAGTCTGGGTCGGAGCTGACATCAGGTCTGGCGGGGCAGCAGTCACGGCACGGCGCGGTCGATGATGATATTCAATGTGCTGCCGCCCGCGCCTGCGTTCTTCGCAAAATCGTACTCGGCCTCGCCATAGTAGTCGCCGCTCTGGGCCTGCGGCGTGCCCGATCGCGACAGGCGGGCGACCACTTGCACGCGCGGCACGCTCGCAATTGTACGCGCTGCGATCATCGCATCGCGCTCGCTCAGCTCGACGGTGAGCGGCAGATCCGAGGAACTGTGGCGCTGCACCGCCAGCGGCGGCCCACCCGCGGACGGGTCGCGTGCGAGGATGAAAAGCGGCAGCGGTCCACCCTTGAGCTCATCGCGCACCTTAGGTGCGATCGACACGGCGACGCGGATCGAGCGATGCGTAGCCGCGGCTGCACCCTCAGATCCTGCAGTGACGGCGGGAGCGCCGCCCTGCCCCGCTTCGTTGAGCTGCTGATTGATGTCCTGAATCTGCCGCTCGATCAGCCCACGAATCTGGTCGGGAGGATTCTGCGCGAGCAGCAGCTGCAACCGATCCCGACCCTTGCGCAGGTCGCCGGCCTGGAGCGCGGACATGCTGCCGTACCACAGTGCTTTGGGGTGGTTGGGTGCCCTCGCGAGCGCATCCTCGAACAGACGCCCCGCCTTGCCGCCGAGCGATGCCTCATCGGTCATTGCGAGCGCCTCGCCGAGGCCGATCATCGCTTCGACATTCTCGCCACGCGACTTGTCATAGGCATTCTGAAAGGCATCGAGCGCGAGCGCGTACTTGCCCAGCGACCCGTACGATCGGCCGAGCAGCAGCCAGCCGTTCACGTCGTTCGGATTGTCGGCCAGCTTCGCCTTGAGCTTGTCGAGCAGGTCGTCCATCTGCTGCTCGCGCACCACCGCAGCATCCGTCTCATGCCAGTTCCATTTGCTCAGCGTCATGTAGAGCGTCGCCGCGAGGGCCGGCACTAACACTGCGATTGCGAGGGCAGAGAGGCGGCGCTCCTTGCGCGACTCGCCGGCGTCCGGCGATTTCGTCCGCAACAGCGGCAGCAGGATCCACAGCAGAGCCGCCGCTAGCATGGCGGCGCAGGCGATGATGAAACCGGTCACGAGGCACCCAGGCCGGGATCGGCGGGATCGGTGTCCGGCAGATGCGACTTGCGCGCAATCACGAACACAGCGATCGCTCCGCCGCCGAGCAGCAACAGAATCGGCGCGCCCCAGAGGAGCAGCGTACGCGCGACTAACGGCGGCTTGTACAGGACGTAGTCGCCATAACGATCCACCATGTGCTGGAAGATTTCCTGGTCGCTCTTGCCGGCGGCCATCATCTCGCGCACTTGGCGGCGGAGGTCGGCCGCGAGCGTGGCGTTCGAGTCGGCGATCGTCTCGCTACGACATTGCAGGCAGCGCAGCTCACGAATCACGCGCTCGTAGCGAGCCTGCTGCGCTGGATCCTCGAAAGCCGGAGCAGTGTCGATGGCGAGCGCAAGCTGCATCCACAGCAGCGCGGCGATCATGGCGATCAGCGCCTTCATTCGCCTTTCACTCCGCCTTGCTTGATGCGCGGCAGGAACTCGCGCTCCCAGACATCGATGGTCATCGGCGAGACGAACTTATAGACGATGATGCCGCGCGCATCGACGAGAAATGTTTCCGGGGCGCCGTACGCACCCCAGTCGATGCCGACGTTGCCCTCAGGATCGAATGCCGAGGCGACGTAGGGGTTGCCGAGTTTCTGCAGCCATTCCTGCGCGAGCGGCAGCTCGTCTTTCCAATTCAGTCCGACCAGCGGGATCTCGCCACGACGGGCGATTTCCATCAACGCCGCATGTTCCTCGCGACAAGCGAAGCACCAGCTGCCCCAGATGTTCACGACATAGGGCCGGCCGGCGAATTCGCGGCTGGCAATCTTCTGCGACGGATCCTCGACCCGCGGCAGCTCGAACTGCGGCGCCGGCTTGCCGATCAGCGGCGACGGCAGCGTTTCCTTGTCGCGACTGAGCCCGATGAACAGGAATACAGCGAGCGTCGCGAACAGGCCGATGGGAATGATGAAGCGCAACATCTGTGCTTACGCCGCGCTGGTGTCGGCCTGCGCAGGACTGGTGGCATCGGCCGCTGCGCGCTGACGATAACGCCGGTCGCACACGGCAATGAATCCGCCGATTGCAATCACGAGCGCACCCAGCCAGATGAAGCGCACCATCGGCTTGTACTGCAGCCGCAGGCTCCAGGCGCCATCGCCCAGCGGCTCGCCCATCGCGACGAACAGATCGCGGTTCCAGCCGCCGTCGATGCCGGCCTCGGTCATCGCATTCTTCTGTACGCGATAGACGCGCTTCTGCGGATACAGCTTCGTGAGCTCACGGCCACCGCGGGAAATCGTCACTTCGCTCTCGACGGCCTGGTAGTTCGGTCCCGCGACATTGCGCAGGCTGTTCATCGTGAACGTGAAGCCGGCGACCTCGGTGCTCTGCCCGGGCCGCAAGCTCAGGTCCTTCTCCTGCTTGTACGACTCGACCGTGGTTGCGCCGAGAATGAACATGGCCAGGCCGAAGTGCGCGACGCTCATGCCGAGCACGCCGGCCGATAGCGTGTGGCCTTTGCGCAATCGCTCGACCGGCTCGACCAACGACGCGAACGCGATCCACAACGCGACGACGATGCCGACGACACTCAAGACCGAGCGCCAGCCGTACGCAAACGCAGGAATGCCTATACCGAGCGCAAGCGCTGCAAGCAGCAGCACGGCCAGCAACACCTTGGTGCGCTCGAACGACGCGCGTTTCCACGCAGCGTGCATGCCCGGCGCCAGCAGGAACGCGAGCGGCAGCATCGGCACCAGGAACATCGCGCTGAAGTAAGGCGGACCAACAGAAACGCCGCGCAGATCGAACGCGTCGAGGAAGATCGGATACAGCGTACCGAGCAGAATCACTCCCATCGCCGCGACCAGCAGCACGTTGTTCATCAGCAGGAACGACTCGCGCGAGATCGGAGCGAAGCCCGCTTTCGAAGTGAACAACGATGCCCGCCAGGCGTACAGCACGAGTGCGCCGCCGATGGTGATCACCAGGAACGCGAGAATGAACAAGCCGCGGGCGGGATCGCTGGCAAACGCGTGAACGGATTCGACGACGCCGGAGCGCACCAGGAACGTTCCGAGCAACGAGAGCGAGAACGCGAAGATCGCCAGCAGCAGCGTCCAGCTCTTGAAGAGCCCGCGCTTCTCCGTCACCGCGAGCGAATGAATGAGCGCAGTGCCGACCAGCCACGGCATGAACGATGCGTTCTCGACCGGATCCCAGAACCACCAGCCGCCCCAGCCAAGCTCGTAATAGGCCCACCAGCTGCCGAGCGCGATGCCGACGGTCAGGAACATCCAGGCGACCGTCGTCCACGGCCGCACCCAGCGAGCCCACAACGAGTCGAGCTTGCCTTCCAGCATCGCGGCGACTGCAAAAGCGAACGGCACCGACATGCCGACATAGCCGGTGTAGAGCATCGGCGGATGAATCGCGAGCGCCGGATCCTGCAACAGCGGATTCAAATCGCGGCCATCCGCCGCGGCCGGCCACATTCGTTCGAACGGATTGGACGTCGTGAGAATGAACAGCGCGAAGCCGGCGCTGATCAGGCCGAGCACGCCAAGCACGCGGCTCGTCATCGTCGCCGGCATGTTGCGACTGAATGCAGCGACCGCGACGGTCCAGATCGCCTGCACGAGCAGCCACAACAGCAGCGATCCCTCATGCGCGCCCCACACGGCTGCGAAACGATAGAACGTCGGCAGCTCGGAATTCGAGTTCTGCGCGACGTACAGCACAGAGAAGTCGTTCAAGTAGAACGAATACGCGAGACACGCGAATGCGAAAGCCGTGAAGACGAACTGGCCCGCGACGGCCCGCGTCGTCAGCGTCATCCAGTGCGGACGGCGATACGCTGCGCCCGCGAGCCCGAAGAACGCCTGGGGCAGCGCGAGGCAGAACGCCAGGATCAGCGCGAAATGTCCGAGCTCTGCGGCCATGGCAGGTTAGTTCCTGACGTAGAGGCTCACGTCGATGGCGTCGGCGCGGGCGCCGGCTGTTGATGCTGCTTGCGCAGGCTCTCCGCCACTTCGGGCGGCATGTAGTTCTCGTCGTGCTTCGCGAGCACTTCGTGCGCGACGAACACGCCGCCGGGGCCGAGCTTGCCGCGCGCGATGACGCCCTGTCCCTCGCGGAACAGATCCGGCAGTACGCCGCTGTAGCTGACGGTCACGTCCTTCTGAAAATCGGT
>DATNFA010000054.1:0-9766 GCA_035606615.1 Steroidobacteraceae bacterium | reverse complement strand
CGCCGAAGCGGGCGCGTATACGGGTGCCACCAAAGTGCGTCAAGGACGCTTCGAAGCGGCCGACGGCGGCACGCTGTTCCTCGACGAGATCGGCAATCTCTCGCTCGAAGGCCAGGCGAAGCTGCTGCGTGTATTGCAGACCGGCGAGTTCGAGCGCCTGGGCAGCAGCACGACGCGTCGTGTGAAGGTGCGCGTGATCAGCGCGACTAACTCCGATTTGCCTGCGGCCATCGTGGCAGGACGCTTCCGCGAGGACCTTTACTATCGACTCAACGTCATCGAATTGAAGGTCCCGCCGCTCGCCGAGCGCAAGGAGGACATCCTGCCGCTCGCCAAGCACTTCCTCGAAGATGGTCAGAAGTTGAGCGTGCCTGCGCAGCGTGCGCTGCTTGCGCACGCCTGGCCGGGCAACGTCCGCGAGCTGATGAACACGATTCGACGTGCTTCGCTGCTGTCGACGGCGGCGGAGATATCACCCGCAGACCTCGGGCTGGTCATGGCTCCTGGAACCTTGGAGATGGTGCCGGAGCGCGAGCCCGATCGCGCGGAGATCGAAGGGGCGTTGGCGCGGGCGCGTGGAGTTATTGCGCGCGCGGCAAGGGAGTTGGGGTTGAGCCGGCAGGCGTTGTATCGACGGATGGAGAAGTTGGGGTTGAAGGAATAGCCACGCGCTCGAAGCGATCGTCGTCGAGGACGAGGGTGGGAACGCGGCCTGCTCCGTCGCGTTGCAGAGCAAGCTTGGTTCTGGTGTCCGTGCCGCGTTCTATTGCGATGAAATCCACGCCACCCGTGTAGTGGAGATCGGCTGTCCAGAGTCCGACACGCAGGACGAACGCCGCGTTCTCTCGCGTCAAGAACAGCAGACCGAGACGTTCGTTCTCGTAAGCGCCGACCATTTCTCTTGCGAGCTCGTTAGCGACCGGTTGCGCGGGACCCAGGGGACCCGGCAAGCGCACGAGCTCGGCGGCAGCGGCTCGCTCGTACTCCGACACGCGCTCGCCAACTCGCTGCTTCGCCTGCGGCGAGCCGACCCGATAGTCGATGGCCTGCCGCACGATCGCGGCGTTGAAATCGTTCGCTCCGGTGTCGCCGACGCTGAGCACCGCGACGCCGAACTGCTCCTTCGGCAAGAACAGGATCAGCGCGCGACAGCCCGTGTAGCCGCCGGAACGCGACACGAACCGATGATCGTCGTATGTCCCCAGGTCCCAGCCGAGACCATAGCCGTCGCGGTGCATTCCCAGAAAGTCGCGATTCTGTTCGGCGACTAGTTGCCAGGTGCGAGCCAGGACTGCAGCAGAGATGCCGCCGCCGGCACTGTCATCGTCACTTAAGAATGCTTGCAGAAATCGACCCGTGTCGCGCCCGCTTGCATACATCCCGCCCGCTGCATTCAGGACAGGCGTGGGTTTGGCAGGCGCGCTGTGCCACTCGCCATCCTTCCAGTAGTGGCAATGCGCCACTTCTGCGGCGACGCTCTCGAGGCGAGCCGAGGTCCGGTGCAGTCCCATGGGTTCGAGGACGTGTCGCGCCAGCGAATCGCGCCAGGGCAGGCCGGTCTTGCGCTCCACCATCGCCGAGTAGACGAACGGGCCGAGATTCGAATAGACGAACCCGGGCGCACTGCGCCTGGCGAAGGCCTGCAGATGCTCGGGGACATCCTGTGCACTGACCTCGCCGGTCGTGACGGACTTGAAGATCAGGCCGCCGTCGCTCAGTTGGGAAGTGTGCGACAGCAGTTGTGTCGCCGTGATCGCCGCAGGATCGAGCCCTGCGGGCAACTTCATTTCCGGCCACGTATCGCGCAGTGAAGTCGACAGCGGCAACTCGCCGTGAGCATCCAGGACAGCGGCGAGAACGCTCGTGTACGCCTTCGTTACCGAGGCGTTGTAGATAGGGGTGTCGAGCGACATTGCGACGCCGCTTGCGACCTCGCGAACGCCGTACGCACGCTCGAACAGCGTCTGGTCGCGATCGACAGCCACTACAACGAAGCCGGGCGGCGCATGCGGGCTGCTTCGCAGCTTTTCGATGAAGGACCCGAGCTCAGAGCGGAACTGCGACGGTTGGGATGTGCAGCCGACGCTCAGCGTAGCGGACAGGATGACGGCAGCACTCGTAGCAAATCGTTGCATGGCTGATGCGGCTCCGTCCCCGTGGCCGGATCTTACACATTCGTGCACCATTGACCCATGCGATTTTCTCTTGAAGGCAAGCTCGCGCTGTTCGGCTTCGGGCTGGCCCTGATCGTCGCGGCGCTGGTCGCCGCTTTGTCCCACTGGCTGGGCTCGCCCTGGTCGGCCTTTCTGATTGGCCTCGGCGTCGCCACTCCGCTTGCGACTTTCGCCGCGCGCTACTACATGAAGCCCGTTGCCAGCACGTTACGCGCCGTCGGCGACGGCATCGCGAGCCTCACCGATCGCGACTTCAGCGTGAGCATCGGCGCGACGAAGCAGCCGGAGCTGACATCGCTGGTCGAGGGCTACAATCGCCTCGGCAACGTGCTGCGCGAGGAACGCCAGTCGCTCTATCAGCGCGAGTTGCTGCTCGACACGGTCATTCAGGCAACGCCGCTGGCGATGGTGCTGACCAACGCGAACGGTCGCGTCGTCTACAGCAACGTCGCCGCGCGCCAGACGTTTCTCGGCGGGCGCAAGCTCGAAGGCCTCGCGTTCGCCGAGCTGATCGCCGCTTCGCCGGAGCCGTTGCGGCTGGCCGTTGCCTCCGAAGCAGACTCGCTGTTCACGATCGAAGGGCCGGACGAGTCGGAGATCTACCATCTCTCGCAGCGCGGCTTTCTGCTCAACAGCCAGCTGCACCGTCTGTATCTGCTGAAGCAGATGACGCGCGAGCTGGCGCGACAGGAAGTCGAGACGTGGAAGAAGGTCATCCGTGTGATCGCGCACGAGCTCAACAATTCGCTCGCACCGATTTCCTCGCTGGCGCATTCCGGCCGTCAAACCGTCGAGCGTCCCGACGCTGCGCAACTGGAGCGGATCTTCCGCACGATCGAAGAGCGTGCGCGGCATCTGCATACGTTCATCGACGGTTACGCCCGTTTCGCGAAGCTGCCGCGGCCGCAGCCGGAGGAGATCGACTGGCGGGCCTTCCTGCGCTCGTTGCAGGAAACGGCGCCGTTCGTGCTCGCCGCCGAGCCGCCAACCCGGCCCGGCGTGTTCGATCCGGCGCAGATCGAGCAGGTGATCATCAACCTGGTGAAGAACGCGAAGGAGGCGGGCGCGCCGCCGGACAGCATCGAGCTCGGCGTGCAAGAGCATGCCGCGGGCTGGCGTCTGCAGGTGCTCGACCGCGGCGCCGGCATGTCGGAGGAAGTCCTGCGCAACGCGCTGCTGCCGTTCTATTCGACAAAACCTGCCGGCGCCGGCCTCGGATTGACGCTCTGCCGCGAGGTCATCGAGGCGCACGGCGGCCGGATTTCGCTGGCGAACCGCCCCGGCGGCGGGCTGGCCGCGACTTTGTGGATCCCGGCCATCACTCTCGACTAGGTCGCATTCCCGGCGTCAAGCGCCAGTCGCGGGTGGTGCGATGTCGTGGGGTGCTCTAGGATGCCCCATCGCGGAGCTGCGATCGGGGATGGGGGCGGAAGAATGAACAAAGAGTCCGCGCTGGCGAATCTCGGGTTATCGGGCAACGAAGACACGGCGACCGTGGCGCGCGTCTACGGCGAGCGCTTGTCCGCCATCCAGGATCAGCTGGTCAAAGCGCAGACCGATGCAGAGCGTGGCAACTGCTCCACGAAACTCTCGCAACTGGTCGAATCGTACGAGTTCGTGACCCAGACCGGCCGTCACACCAAGGTCGCTGCGAACGAGTCTTCGGCGACCGTGATGCGTACCGGCACCGAAATCGCGCAGCACGCACCGCAGTTCGACACCCTGGTGCGCATGGAGCCCGGCGCCGTTCTGTCAAGTCGCCTGGAGATCGGTGCGCTGCTCGGCCAGGGCGGCATGGGCAACGTGTATGCCGCGCGCGATCGGCTGAAGGACGAAGACGTCGCGATCAAAGTGCTCCGTCAGGACCTGCTGTTCAGCACGGCGGCGAAGGAGCGCTTCCTGGCCGAAGCGAAAGTTTCCTGCAACTTGTCGCACCCGAACATCGTGCGCGTGTACGACGTCGGCCAGAGCGGCAACTACTACTACTTCTCGATGGAGCGGCTGAAGGGCCACAACCTGCGCAATCGCATCGAGGCTTACGAGCGCGACAATCGCCAGTTCGGGATCGACGAAGTCACCGACATTGCGCGCCAGCTCATCGACGCTCTGCGTTACGCGCATCGCTACATCGTGCATCGTGACATCAAGCCCGAGAACATCTGGCTCGCCGAAGACGGCACCGTGAAGCTGATGGACTTCGGCATCGCCCGCGCCTACAGCAGCTCGCACATGACGCAGACGGGCATGACGCTCGGCACTGCGTATTACATGGCGCCCGAGCAGCGGGTCGCAGCCAAAGACGTCGATTGGCGCGCCGATCAGTACGCGCTCGGCGTCGTGCTGTACGAATTGTTGTCGGGCCAGTTGCCGACTGGCGCAGTCAAGCCGCTCGAGCTGGTCCGGCGCGATCTGCCGAAGCGTTATGCGCGTGCGTTGATGCGGGCGATGTCGCCGAAGCCGGACGATCGCTTCCCCGCGCTGGCCGATCTGCTCACGGAAATGGAAGGTGCGGAGCGCAAGGTTGCAGTGGGAATCGGTGGCCTGCTGATGCTCGCTGCGGGTGTGGCGGCCGCAGGTGCCGGCGCGTACTTCTTCATCAAGCCCGCGGCGCCGCCGACACCGACTGTCGTCGCGACCGAGCCGGTGGCGAAGCGTACCGAGGTCTCCAAGCCCAAGGAGCCGGCGATAACCACTGCGACCGGCCAGAGCGTCGCCGATACGATGCCGCCGTTGACGGCGCAAGCCGAGACTCCGCCGCCGAAGGAGCCGCCGAAAGATCCGCCGAGCGGATCTGAGAAGAGCGGAGCAGCGGCGCTCGTGCAATCGGACGAGTCAGCGGCACAGACCAAAGTGGCTTCGAGCTCGTCCACGCGAGTCGCGGCGGTCAACCCGTCATCGCAGATCGATACGCGTCGTCAGGAGTGCGTCACGCAATGCGAGCGCGACAGCGGCGAGTGCAAGAGCCTCAATCGACGCGGCAAGCAGGACTGCATGCGCTCGGTTGCGTTCGGCGGCAGCGGCGGCCGGCTGTCCACTACGACCTCGTATTCCGCGAACTGCGCGTTCTACAGCACGCAGCGCTGCGACCGCGCGTACAACCGCGACGCGTGCGTCTCGCGCATGGACACGCGTCATACCGAGTGCGTGCAACTGGTATCGAATTTCGCCTCGGGCCGCCAGGAATGCGAAGAGCGCGCGCGCGAGTCCGACAAGATGTGTCTGGACGAGCTGCGGGATTGCCGCGCGGGCTGTTAGCCGGCAAAAGTCACGCCTTTTGACGGCGTTGTCGAAAGGGCCTTGGCCGCTTTCGACCAGAAAACTAGGCCAGCGTGTGATAAACCTTCTGCACGTCGTCGTCCTGCTCGAGCTTGTCGACCAGCTCCATCACTTCCGTCGCCTGCGGCTCCGGCAGCTCGGTCGGAGTGAGACAGATGTACTCGTGCTCGGCTGAGAGCGGCGCGAGCTTGCGGTCTTCGAGCGCCTTCTGCACCTGACCGAAGTCGGCGAACAGGCAGCGGATCACGATCTGCGGCTCGCCTTTTTCGCCGCTCCCTTCCCCCATCTCTTCGAGGCCGTGATCGATCAGGTACAGCTCCAGGTCATCCTGGTCGATGCCTTCGGGGTTCAGGCGGAACACGCCCATTTTCTTGAACATGAAGCTGACGCTGTTGCTCGTGGCGAGATTGCCGCCGTGCTTCGAGAAAGCGTTGCGCACGCTCGCGACGGTGCGGGTCGGATTATCGGTTGCGGCTTCGACCAGGACTGCCACGCCGTGCGGCGCATAGCCTTCGTACAGGATCACGTCGTAGCTCGCAGCTTCCTTGCCCGAGGCGCGACGGATCGCGGCCTCGACCTTGTCCTTCGGCATGTTGACCGCGCGCGCGTTCTGCATCACGCGGCGCAGGTGGGAATTGGAGTTCGGGTCGGTGCCGCCGGACTTGACGGCGATCGTGATGTCTTTGCCGATGCGCGCGAACTGCTTCGCCATGCGGTTCCAGCGCGCGAACATCGCATGCTTTCTGACTTCGAAAATGCGGCCCATGGGGATCCTTTGAGGACAGGGCCGGCATTGTACTACTGACTAGCGGCTGGGCTCCCAAGTCACGGACGCCTTGGCCGCCGCGGCGCGTTTCATCAGGCTCAGCAGCGGCACGGCGCGGGTTTCCAGCTGGATCGGCGCCGAGCGATGCAGGTCCTTGTCCTCGTCGCTCGCCCAATCCTCGTTGTCCGCCGGCCGCACGGCCGTGTCGGCATTGGTCTGAGCCTTCATCTCTTCGACGGCGGACTCCAGCCGCGCCATGGCCGCTTGCACGTCCTCTCCGGTCAATCCGCCGGGGACACGACCCGTCGCGCCCATCAGCTTCAACAGCTGCACGGCGTCGTTGTCGAACATCGTGATCGTTTCGGTCGCGGGAGACTTGAATTGCACCAGCATGTCGGATTCGCTCAGGTGCAGCCGCGCAGCAGGAACAGCACCAACAGTATGGGGATGGGAACACCGAGCAGCCACAGCAGGATCCAGCCTGCTTTACCCTGCTCGCGTTCGCGCGCGAGGCGCAGTTTCGTTCGCAGATACGTCATCGTCAATTCCTCGTGCCTATGCAGGGAATTAACGATTGCTGCCGGCCCCCAGTTCCGCAGCAGCGTGCCAGACGGCGTGCGCAGTCTTACGCGATAAACCCTGACCGGTCAGCAAAGCTTCTGCGCCGTCCCACGAATACGCATCGCGAGCCCCGAGCACCGTCAGCATGCCGGCGAGCTCGCCGAAGTAGGTCGCGCGGCCGAGCGGCCGCATCTGGCCCGGCGGCACGCGGTCCACTTGTTCGCGCAGCGCCGTAGTCGCGAGGTCTGAGAGCTCCCAGGACTGCGCGATCCGGCAGGCAAGGTCGGGTGCGTGCAATTGCATCGAGCGGATGAACACTTCGGCTCGCGGCAGAACGTTCGGCTGCTCGCGATACATGTCGACTGTGAGGCGGAACAACACGATGCGTGCGAGCGAGCCGAGCAGACCGAGCAGTTGTGCGATGAACGGGTCCGCCGTGCGGGTGAAGGCCGCGTATTTCTCGGCGCCGGCTGCGCAGCGTTGTGCCTGTTCCCAAGTGATGTCGGCGAAACTGTCGAAGTAGCCGCGCGGCAAGCGGAAGACTGGTTGCAGGATCGCGACGGCCATGAGACCGCGCAAGCCGTCGACACCCAGCGTCTGCACCGCGCGATCGAGACTGTCGACAGGCTCGCGCGAAGTTCGATACAAGGCATTGTTCGCCCGCTGCAGCACGCTGCCCGCCAGCGCAGGATCCTCGACGATTAGATTGACCAGCGTGCGCCGCGTGCTGTCCGTGTCGTTCAGCGCCTGCATGAGCCTCGGCAGCAGCATCGGCCGTCGCGGGAAGTAGTCGCGCTGATGAATGGACTGCGCTGCGCTTTCGCGGATGCGCTCCATCACCGCCGCGTGCTCGCCGAAGATCTGGTAGTCGAAGGTCTTTACGCCGAATGCGATCTTGTAGCACTCGTCCTGTGCGGCCTGGATCGCGTCGGTGGAGTAGGTGGCATCGACGACGACATTTTCCGTCGTAGTCGTAGTCGCGGGCGCGGCGGCTGGGGCAGTCACCGACGGCTCGTCGTCGTCGCTCATGCGCTGCTTTAGGCGCCGATAGGCGAGCAGGGCGACGCCCGCGGCGACTCCCACCAGCACGATCAAAATGGCTGTCGTAACAGCGATGACGAATGCTCCCCGCCTGCTCCGTCGGCCCGCGCATCATAGCCGGATTCTCGGGTAACTTGAGCTATGCTCGACGCTCGTCGAGGAGACTGCATGTCGCTCACATCCGGCCAGTTGGACGAAATCGCGCCAGGCGTACGGCGGCTGGTCGCGCGCAATCCCGGATTCATGACCGGTCCCGGGACGAATACGTATCTGGTCGGCACACAGCGGCTGGCGGTGATCGACCCGGGGCCGCATGACTCGATCCATATCGAGCGGATCCTCGAAGCGGCCGGCGGACGAGTGAGCGCGATCCTGGCGACGCACACGCACCCGGACCATTCTCCTGCGGTTGCAGCGCTTGCCCAATCAACCGGGGCGGAAATTCTCGGACGCGGGGCACCGGTACACGGCCGCCAGGATGCGACGTTCGCTCCCACGCGAACCCTCAACGACGGCGACAGCGTGCGTGTTGGCGACCTGGCGCTGCGAGCGATTCATACGCCGGGGCACGCATCCAATCATCTGTGTTACCTGCTCGAAGGCACCGGCCTGATGTTCTCGGGCGATCACATCATGCAGGGCTCGACGGTCGTGATCGGCCCGCCGGACGGCAACATGCAGCACTATCTGCAGTCGCTCGCGAGGCTGCAACGCGAGCCGATAACGCGCATCGCACCGGGTCATGGAGTGGTCATCGAAGACGCGCAAGGCGAGATCGCGCGTCTCATCGCGCATCGATTGCAGCGCGAAGCGAAGGTCGCGGAACGCTTGCGCCGGGCCGGTCGCGCGACCCTCGACGTGCTCGTGACCAGCGTTTACGACGACGTTGACCCCCGCTTGCATCCAGTCGCGAAAGGCTCGCTGCTAGCGCATCTGCTCAAGCTCGAAGCCGACGGCCGCGCCGCGCGCGACGACGCGGCCGATGCGACGTGGTGGATGAAAGAGTGAGGCGTGAGGCGGCGCTCATCGAGCTAGCCCGCTGCTCCCTGGTTCTCGACGGGCACGTCGTGCTCGACGAGATCGACTTCGCCCTGCATCGAGGCCAGCGCTGGGCGCTGATCGGTCCAAATGGCTCGGGCAAAACGCTGTTGCTGAAGATGCTTCGCGGCGACGTATGGCCGACGCCGACGGGCCGCGAGCGGCGGACCGCTCGATTGGACAAAGAGCAGATCGCGTACATCGGGCCGGAGCGCCAGGACAAATATGTGCGCTACGGCTGGGACCTGACCGTAGCGCAGGTCGTGACGACCGGCTTGTTCGACGAAGACATTCCCCTGTCGCAACCGTCACGCGCGCAGCGGCAACGCGTTGCCCGCGTGCTGCAACGGTTCGGGCTGTCGGGCTTGCGGCGCCGACGCATGCTGACTTTGTCGTACGGGCAACGCCGCCTCACGCTCGTCGCTCGCGCCTTCGCAGGTGAAGCTCGCGTGCTGCTCCTCGACGAGGTCTTCAACGGTCTCGACGCGCGAGCGCGGGAAAGATTACGACGAGCACTCGAGCGCCCGCGGGGCGGACACGACTGGGTGCTGACGTCGCATCGGCCGAAGGAACTGCCATCGAACGTCACACACGTGGCGCGGATCGAAGGCGGGAAAATCGTCGAGCGAGGGCAGGGCGCCCGGAAAGGGGGACACTCTTCATTTCGTCGGCCTCGAGCCTTGCGCAGCGAACGCGCTGAAATCAGGAATGTCCCCATTTCTTCCTGGCTCGTCCGCATCGCCAACTCCACCATCTATCGCGACTATCGTCCGGTCATTCGCGATCTCGACTGGACGTTATTTTCCGGCGAGCACTGGGCCGTGCTCGGTGCGAACGGCAGCGGTAAGTCGACGCTGCTCAGCTTGATCTACGGCGACCTGCATCCGGCTCTCGGCGGCACGATCGAGCG
>DATNFA010000053.1:0-35375 GCA_035606615.1 Steroidobacteraceae bacterium | reverse complement strand
GCCAACAACAACAGCGGCGACGGCGCGGATATCGTGTTCCAGCGCAGCACCGACAAGGGCCTGACGTTCAGCGCACCTCTCGAGCTGAACGCTGCACCGGGCGAAGACCGGCCGCAGTGGTTCCCATGGGTCACGGTCGACTCGTCGACCGGACGAGTTCATGTCTTCTACTACGACCAGGGTATCGACAGCACCGGCGATCTGTCCGAGGTGAGCTATGTGTCTTCGGACGACGGCGGCCGGCACTGGTCGGCGCCAGTGCCGCTGACGAAGCGACCTTTCCATGCAGGCTGGGGTAACGACACCGGGCAGCCGAACCTGGGTGACTACAATCAGGCGGTAGCCCAGCACGGTGAGCTCTTTGCTGCGTTCGCAGTGGCGAACCGTCCGCCGGAAGGTTTCGTCGATGGGCAACCGACGACGCAGCTGACGGTGCCGGACGTCGAATTCAAGCGTCACGCGCAGGGCTCGAAGCTCGACCTGAACTCGCTGCCGTTGAGCATCGACGTCAACGGCGTGACGGTCGACGATAGCAGCGGCAACGGCAATGGCTTCGTGGATCCGGGCGAGACGATCCGCGTGCGCGTGCCGCTCGAAAACTACACGGTCAATCCGCTTTCGGATGCGACCGCGAAGGGCGTCATCGCGCTGCTGGTATCGGAGACTCCAGGCGTACAGGTCCGTCAGCCTCTCGGTGTGTACGGCTCGATCGGATCGGGTAACACGCAGACGAACGTTCTCTCGTATCAGCTGCGGCTGTCGCCGAGTTTCGATCCCGGCACGCCGATCGAGCTGCGGCTTGACGTCATTGGCCAGTTCGGCGGCGGCGGGTTGGATCTGGCGAGGTTGCGTCACACGCTGTTCACCGGTACGCCAGTCAACACCACAGTGCTGAGCGAGAACTTCGACGCAGCGCCTGTGGGCACGCTGCCCGCGGGTTGGACTTCGTCGCACGGCGGGGGCGCAAACGTCGTTCCCTGGGTGACCAGCAACACGTTCTGCGGGACCAGCAACGCAGCGTTTCACCAGAATGCGAACGACAACGGCACGGGCGACCCGACGCGTTGGGAGCGCTTGTTCAGCCCGCTGTTCGCCGTTCCGGCGGACTCGGACTACGTGACGCTGGACTTCGACGTCTGCACCGACACGGAGGACGATCCGAATTTCCTGATCCAGGCGTTCGATGGGCTCACCTTGCGTATCTTCGATACGACGCCGGGGCGCACCGCGAGGTCCGTGCTGGTGGAGGCGTACGCGGACGAGCTCACCACCAACGGCTTCAAGCACTTCCCGAAGCATCTGCCGCGCAATAACAATCCTGCGTATCTGCAGGACATGTCCGTCTGGGCGGGCGACTCGCAGGGCGTGCAACACGTCCACATGCGCTTGCCCGGCATGGCCGGCTCGATTGCGCAGCTGCGGTTCGAATACACGCAGGACGGCACTGGGATTTGCCTGGACGTCGGCGGCGGGCCGGTCTGCGGCGTTTCGGTCGACAACCTGGTCTTGCGCAGCGTGCATGCGACCGCTGCGCCGGTACCCAAGGCTGGTAACTAGTGATTGATGTAGAGATAGCAAAGAGGACCGCTCGCTTTCGAGCGGTCCTCGCGTATCTGGCGGCATGTCTGCTGATTCCAGGCGTCGTTCTGGCGCAGCAGCCACAGGTCCCGCAGCTGCCGATCGAAAGCAAGTTCGTCGAGGCGAACGGCGTCAAGTTGCACTACCTCGTGGCAGGGCAGGGCGATCCGGTGCTGCTGTTGCACGGCTTTGGACAATCGAGCCACATGTGGCGGCCGCTGATGCGTGAGCTGGTGAAAGATCACACGGTGATAGCGGCCGACCTTCGAGGCGCCGGACAGTCGGATGCGCCGGAGGAGGGCTACACGAAATCGTCGATGGCGCGTGACGTGCGTGCGCTGATGACCGGGCTCGGCTACGACAAAGTGAGCGTGGTCGGGCATGACATGGGAATGATGGTGGCGTACGCGTACGCCGTGCAGTTTCCCGGCGAAGTCACGCGCATCGCGCTGCTCGATTCGTTCCTGCCGGGCGTCGGCGAATGGACGCGCGTCGGGCTGGTGCGCGATCAGTGGCACTTTCACTTCTTCGGCAAGACGCCGGTGGCGCTCGTGCAAGGGCGTGAGCGGATCTATCTCGATCACTTCTGGAACGACTTCGCCGCGGATCAGGGCAAGTCGGTCCCGGAGGCGGATCGCAAGATCTACGCGGCGGAGTGGGCGCGGCCCAATCACGTGCGCGCGGGCATGGAATGGTTTCGCGTGCTCGATGAGGACGCGAAGGAGTTTCACGACTACGCAGCGAAGCCGGTGACGATGCCGATGCTGGTGCTCACGGGCGAGAAGGGCTCCGGCGATTTCCTGATCAAGCAGGCCCAGCTGATCGCTACGGACCTGCAGAGCGCCGTTGTGCCGGGTGCCGGCCACTGGCTGATGGAGGAAGCCCCCGGCTACGTGATTCCGAAGCTCGTTGACTTCCTCAATCCTGAAGCCCAGTCACGACTCTGATTCCATGCTCCATCGCGGCGGCGCGGCGCTATCCTCCATCGCCCCAGGAGGATCACATGAGCACAGGCAACGGTTCCTTCATCGAGCGCTTCATCCGTGTCATCACGCGTGGTGCTGTCCCGATCGACTCGAGTCAGTGCGACGGCCCATGCGTGGTGCAAGCACCAGCCGATGCGGCCAAAGCACAGCGCGACGACGAGGGCGAGCGGCGCGATCCGATACGCTGGCTGAGCGTTCGCTGAGCACACGTTCGGTCATTTCGTACAGAACGGGATCAATCCCATCGCGGACTTGATCCCGCTCACGATGAGCTGTTCGAATTCGCGCTGGCCCGGGAAATCCGCGTCTTCCGTGAAGGCGGCGGGGTCGTGGCCGAGCGTCGTGAGCCACGCGCGGCCGCCGTCGTAGTACTGACACCAGGCCACCGGATGCAGGTCGGCGTGACCTGGGTGAAGCTTCGCATGCGTCGTTAACGTTTTCTCGTCGACCGCCAAGAGAAATTTGACGTGCGTCGGGAAGGGCTCGAGGTTGTACCACTCGTCCCGGAACGGCCAGGTCTTCGGCAGACCGTCAGTACTTGGATCGCTGCGGGCCACGACCTTGATGGTGCCGTTCTGATGCTCGCCGTGGTCGTAGTAATTCGTGTTGCCGAGCAGCCCCTCGTACCACTGCCAGTTGTACTCTGTGCCGAACGCGTTGTGGATCCCAACGAACCCGCCGCCGGCACGCAAGTACTGGCGCAGCGCCGTTCGAGCCGCGTCGAGGTGAGCGTTGGTCGAGGTGTTGAGCGCCAACGCCGGATCGATCGCTCGACCGTGCGCGAACAGCGCGTCGCGACTGGTGCTCGCGAAGATGACCGCCTTGTAGCGATGCAGGTTGGTCAGACGCGTCACGTCTTCGGTCCAATCGGCTTCGATGCCCGCGCGTGCGAGCCAAGCACGCAATGAGCTCTGCACGACATTGCCGGGGCCGAGCACGGGATTGAGACCGGCCGCGAGCGGCGGGCCGAGATTGGGATGACGCGGCCCGGCTGTGCGCGTGTAGATCAGCACGCGATTGCCTTCGCGCTGGTCTTTCGCCCAATCGTGATAACAGCGGGGATCGGTGCCGCGACAGACCTCCTGCGCCGAGGCCGGGCCGAATGCCGCCGCGCACAGCAGGGCCGCGGCGGTCACATATATATGTAAGGGCACCGCACCAGCTTGACACACATGTACCAGTTAGTACACTGCCGCGCGCGTGACACCGTACGCCACTCTCATCGCTGCGTTGGTGCTGTGTGCAGCCTGCACGCTCGAGCCGACCCGCGAATGCGAGCCGAATGACGGACACAGTTTCATCTGCGGTGCGCAGCGTCCCGAGGATCTCGCACGCATTCCGAATACGCGCTGGCTCGTGTTCAGCGGCTTCAGCAATGGCGCCGGGCTCAAGCTGGTCGATACGCGCGCGCGCACGATGCGCCGCTTCTACACCGCAGAGCCCGCACAACTCGCGTTCGACGGACAGCGCTTTGGCTTTTGCCCGTCGCCACCTGATCCGACAACGCTCAACACGCAAGGCCTGAGTCTGCGGACGCTCGGCGAGTCGCAGCACGAACTGTACGTCGTCAATCACGGCGGGCGCGAGAGCATCGAGATCTTCCGCATCGATGCCGCGCGCGACGAGCCGCAGATCCGCTGGATCGGCTGCATCGAAATGCCGGCCGCGACGCCGGCGAACAGCGTCGCGACGTACTCCGACGGCACCGTCCTGGCATCGGTGCTGACGCATCCCGGAACGTCGATCACCGATTTCGTGCGCGGCGACGCGACCGGCGGCGTCTATGAGTGGCGGCCGGGGGAGAGGGTATTTCGCCTGCTGCCAGGCACACGCTTGCCCGGCAACAACGGCATCGAGACTTCGCCCGACGATCGCGAGTTCTACGTCGTCGCATTCGGCTGGCACGCGGTAGTCATCTACGCGCGCGACGACACGTCGCAGCCGTTGCGCAAGGCGATCGCGCCAGGGTTCATGCCCGACAACATCCACTGGGATGGCTCGCGGCTGATACTTGCTGGCATGCAGTTCGACGAGCCGGCCTGTGGCGGCACTCGCAAGATCGTCGACGGCAAAGCCGACGACATGCGCTGCCACCGCGGCTACACCGTGGCGGCACTGGATCCGCAAACCCTCGAATTCACGACCATTGCCTACGCAACGCCGAACGCCGGCTTCAACGGAGTTTCCGCGGCGCGCATCGTCGGCAGCGAGTTGTGGCTGGCGGCGTACCAGGGGGAGCGCATCGCGGTCCGAGCGCTGCCAGGCACTTCCGAGAGAGTTCAGTGAGGCGCGCGCGGCGCGCTTGCAACGGGGAGGCGGCCAGCCTTATTGTATGCACACACTAGTTCGTACATAGATACACAAGAACACAACTTCGTAGGGCAAGGGGGCGAGATGAAGCGTTCAGCGAGAATCGGCGCGGCGAGGGGTTGGGCAGTCGGTGTCTCCACGGTCCTGTCGTTCGGCGTGGCGCAGGCCGCGCAGGATGACGCGGAGCGCAACGAAACACGGCTCGAGGAAGTGATCGTCACCGGATCGCTGATCACCGACCCGAACCGCGAGTCGCCGAGTCCGATCCTGATCTCGACGATCGAGAGCCTGCAGCAGAGCGGTACGGCCACGATCGAGGCCGCGCTCAATCAATTGCCGATGTTCGCACCGGCCGGCGCGGCCGGTAACGGCGGGCAGGGCACCGGCGGACACGCCACGGTGAACCTGCACGCGCTCGGCGCGAATCGCAATCTCGTGCTGCTCGACGGCCGCCGGCTGCCGCTCGCCGACATCTTCGGCACCGTCGACATCAACCTGGTGCCGGATTCGATCCTGTCCAGCGTTCAGACGATCACCGGCGGCGCTTCGGCCGTCTACGGCTCGGATGCGATGTCCGGCGTCGTCAACTTCATCTCGCTGGACCATTTCGAAGGCGCGAGCTTCGATGCGCAGTACGGCAACACCGAGCAGGGCGATCTCGCGCAGACCAAGGCTTCGCTCGCGCTGGGCACGACCTTCGCGGATGGCGGCGGACACGCGTTGCTGTCGGCGGGCTACACCGATCGCGGCAACCTGCTCGGCAAGGACCGCATGCCGTTCTTCGACTTGCTGACGCCGTCGTCGTTCATCGGCCAGGGAACGTTCGTCCCGGCGGCGACCAACCTGCCGAACCAGACCGCCGTCAACAACCTGTTCGCGAGCTACGGCGCGACGACGCCGGTCGCGAATTCACTGAACCTCGGATTCAACGACGACGGCACGCTGTTCACGCAGACCGGCGCCAAGAACTACAAGGGGCCGACGACCGACGACTATCGCATCATCGGCGGCAACGTCCGCATGCCGGTGCAAAAAGGCTTCTACGTCCAGAATCCGCTCGAACGCAAGTCGGTCTTCAGCAAATTCGACTATGAGGTCGGGCCGGTCACGACTTACGGGCAGATCCTGTACGTCGACTCGACGGTCACGACCAACTCGGGCAACAGCCTGACTCAGTTCGGCAACCTGACCACGATCCCGGTGACCAATCCGTTCATTCCGAACGACCTGCGCAATCTGCTCGCGACCCGGCCGACACCCGGCGCGCCGTTCACCTGGAACGGCCGCTATGTCGGCGTGCCGTTCAAGTCATGGGATGAGCAATACACGACCACGCAGTATCTCGGCGGCGTCCGCGGCTCGCTGCCGTTCGGGGATTGGACCTGGGACGTGTTCGCCGCGTACGACACGACCGAGCACGTGCAGACGAATCACAACGCCGTGTTGAAGAGCCAGGTGCAGAACCTGCTCAACGCACCCGACGGCGGCAACTCGATTTGCGCCGGCGGCTTCAATCCCTTCGGCCTGAATAGTTCCGCGACGATTTCCGACGCGTGCCTGCGGTACATGACGACGACGGCACACAGCACGGAAGATCTCAGCCAGACCACGTACCAGGGCGTCGTGCAGGGTTCGCTGTTCAACCTGCCGGCGGGCCCCGTGAAAGTGGCGCTGCTGGTCGATCACCGCAAGAACACGTACGAGTATCAGCCTGACTCGCAGCTGGCCTCGCAGAACATCGAGGCCGTGATTGCCTCGCAAGGGACGACGGGCGAGATCTCGGTCGACGAGTACGCGGCGCAGATCGACGTACCCCTGCTCGCCGACGTGCCGCTGATCCACAAGCTGAACATCGGCGGAGCGTTCCGCCGCTCCGACTACACGACCTCGGGCAGCGTCGACAGCTACGAAGGCGACCTTCGCTGGGAGCCGATCGACAGCTTGCTGATCCGCGGCGGATATCAGCGCGCGGTGCGCGCGCCGAACATCGGTGAATTGTTTGCGGCCGCGAGCGGCGCGCAGATCGCGTTCGGCACGCCGCCGGCAGCGATCGGCGATCCATGCGACATCCGTTCGACGGCACGCACGGGCGCGAACGGCGCGAGCGTCCGCGGCCTGTGCTTGGCGCAGGGTATTCCCGGGGCTGTCATTGACACGTACGTGTTCCCGACGACGGCAACAGCCGGCGTGACGCAAGGCAATCCAGACCTGCAGCCGGAAACTGCCAATACCTACAACTTCGGCCTGTCGTGGACCTCGCGCTCCTCGTCGCAATGGTTGGGTGGGCTGTCCGCGTCGGTCGACTACTACAGCATCGAGATCGAGGACGTCATCTCCGTCGTGCCGGGCCTGTCGGCGCTCAGCAAGTGCTACAACCTCGACGGCTCGAACCCGCAGTACTCCGCCGACAACCAGTTCTGCCAGCTCCTGACGCGCGACGCGAACGGCCTGCTGCAGCTGATCGAGACGCCGTACCTGAACCTCGGCGGGCTGAAGACCGAGGGCGTGGACCTGCAGCTCGACTGGGTCGTCGAGTTGAACGACCGCTGGACCGCACACTTCAACACCGCTGTCGGCTACTTGCTCGATTACTCGGTGCAGACGTTGCCGGGCTCGGCCTTCCAGGACTTCACCGGCACGAACACGATCGCCGCGAATCATACGGTGTCGAATTCGTTCCCGGAGTGGAAGGCGTTGACGACGGTGGGCATCGGCTTCGGGCCGCTGTCCACGTCCGTGCGCTGGCGCTGGCAGGATGCGATGGAAGACGTCACCTCGGTCACCACGCCGGCCACGCCGGGTAAAGGCGTCGCGACGTACAACCTGTTCGACTTCTTCGCGTCGTACGACTTCAACACGAACTGGCAGCTGCGCATGGGCGTCACGAATCTGACGGACGAAGGCCCGGTCACGGTGTCGAGCTCGCAGACGGGCACGGACACGGCGGTGTTCGACGTGCTCGGCCGCTCGTACTACATGGGTGTGCGGGTCCGCATGTAGCGGTGCGACCCACCAAGGCCCGACGTTGGGCGTTGTTACCCCCGCGACCAACGTCGGGCTCTGGTTTCGCTAGAGATCATGCTGAGAGCCATCGCCACGATCTGCGTCAACGGCACGCTGCGGACCAAGCTCCGCGCGATCGCCGACGCCGGCTTCGAGCACGTCGAGATTTTCGAGAGCGATCTGCTCGCCTGTCCCGAGCCGGTTGCAGTAGTCGGCGCGATGCTGCGCGACCAGGGGCTCGCCTGCGCCGCGTTCCAGCCATTTCGCGACTTCGAGGGCATGCCGCCGCGCTTGCGCGCCCGCGTCTTCGACCGGGCCGAGCGCAAGTTCGACGTCATGCAGGAGCTCGGCGCCGACCTCGTGCTCGTCAGCTCGAACGTTTCGCCCGAGTCGCTCGGCGAGCGGGACCGTATCGTCGAGGACTTCCGCGAATTGGGGGACAGGGCTGCCGCTCGCGGCCTGCGCGTCGGCTTCGAAGCGCTGGCCTGGGGCCGTCACATCCAGGATCACCGCCAGGCGTGGGAGATCGTGCGCGAGGTGAATCATCCGGCCGTGGGCCTGGTGCTCGATTCGTTCAGCTCGCTGGCGCGCAAGGAGCCGATCGACAGCCTGCGCTCGATCGATCCGGCCAAGCTGTTCCACGTACAGATTGCCGATGCGCCGTCGTTGTCGATGGATCCGTTGTCCTGGAGCCGTCATTTCCGTTGCATGCCGGGGCAGGGCGATCTGCCGCTGGTGGAGTACGTGACGGCGCTACGGGACATCGGCTATCGGGGCGTGCTGTCGCTCGAGATCTTCAACGATCGGTTCCTCGCCGGGTCGGCGGCGGACGTCGCGGTCGACGGCATGCGTTCGCTTACGTACCTGCTGGAGCGGGTTCTGCAGCACGCGGACCGCCGCGTCGACTGCCAGCGGGTCGAGTTCATCGAGTTCTGCGCCAACGAGGAGGAAGCGACCCAGCTCGGGCACATGCTGCAGACGTTGGGATTCGCGCCGACCGCGCGGCATCGACGCAAGGCAGTGACCCGCTGGCGACAGGGCGACATCAACCTCATCGTCAACTGCGAGCCGGAAGGCTTTGCGCATTCCTACGACACGGTCCATGGCGCATCCGTGTGCGCGATCGGCGTGCGCGTGGCGGATCCGCTCGCGGCACTGGAACGTGCCCGGCGGTTGCAGATCAGCAGCTTTTCGCAACCCGTAGGGCCCGGCGAGTTCGAGATTCCAGCCGTGCGGGGCGTCGGCGGCAGCCTCATCTATTTCGTCGCAGACGCCGACGTGGACGCGATCTGGAGGACCGAGTTCGAGCCGCTGCCGCCCGATGCCGCAGCCGATGCCGGGTTGAAGCGCGTCGATCACCTGGCGCAATCGATGCAATACGAAGAGATGCTGTCGTGGCTGCTCTATTACGTCGCCCTGTTCCAGGTCGAAAAAAGCCCGCCCACCGAAAGTACCGACCCGGTCGGCTTGGTGATGAGCCAGGCTGTGCGCTCGCCCGACGGCGACTTTCGCGTCGTCTTGAACGGCTCGGCCGCCACGCAGACGCTGGTCGCCCGCTTCTTGCACGCATACGCCGGAGCGGGCGTGCAGAGTATTGCGTTCGCGACCGACGACATCTTCGCGACCGCTGCAATACTGCGGCGCCTTGGGATGGAATTCCTCTCGATCCCGCCAAACTACTATGACGATCTCGGCGCGCGCTATGGCCTGGACGACGCCGTGCTCGCGCACATGGCCGAATTCAACATCCTGTACGACGAGGACGCCGGCGGCGGCTATCACCACCTGTATACCCGGGCCTTCGTCAAGCGCTTCTTCTTCGAAATCGTCCAGCGCCGCGCCTACGACGGCTACGGTGCGCGCAATACTGCTATCCGCCTCGCTGCGCAATCCCGGTTCAAGAACCTGCCGCCCGCCGTCCCCTGACCCGCGATTCTCGGGCAGCCCCGGAATGGTGTACTGTCGCGAACCGGGCGGCGCGAGCAGCGCTGCGCGCGAAGAGGATGGGTGGATGGCTAGCCGAAAGAAGAAAGCCGCGGCCAAGACTGCGGGAGACGAGTTCGCCAACGATGCCGAGCGTTCCAAGGCCGACATCCTGGCCGTGGCAACCGAGGAGTTCGCGACCCACGGCCTGTCCGGCGCGCGCGTCGATGCGATCGCCGAGCGCACGCGCACCTCGAAGCGGATGATCTACTACTACTTCAAGGGCAAGGAGGGGTTGTACCGCGCCGTCCTGGAAAAGGCCTACTCGGAGATCCGCTCGCTCGACAGCCACGAAGGGATCGAGGACGCCGAGCCGGCGGAGGCGATCCGCCGCATCATCGAGATCACGTTCGACTACGACGAGATGCATCCGTTCTTCGTCAGCCTGGTCAGCGTCGAGAACGTGCATCAGGGCCACAACATCGCGCGGCTGCCGTCGATCAAGAAACGCAATGCCAGCGTGATCCGGGTGCTGACCTCGATCCTGGAGCGGGGTGCGAAGCAGGGTGTGTTCCGCAGCGACGTGAGCGCGATCGATCTGCACCTGCTGATCAGCGCGTTCTGTATTTTCCGCGTCTCGAACCGCTTCACGTTCGGGACGATCTTCGACACCGATCTTTCCGATCCGGCGATCCGCAACCGCCACAAGAAGATGCACGTCGAGGCGGTGCTGCGTTACCTCGAGCCGCGTCGCAAGAACTAGCCAGCCCGGCGATAGGCGCTGGCGGCGAGATAGCTGCGCGCGGTCTCGATGCACAAGCGCGCGTACTGCTCGGCGCCGAGCGCGGCCAGCTTCCTGGTGTTGGGAATTTCGATCGACAGCGGCACGGCTGGGAGCCGTCGCAGGATTGCGGCGACGTCGATGCCGCCCTCGCCGAGATAGAGGCGCGCGTCGCGGCCGATGCGGATCAACTCGTCGCGCTCGGTCGAGTACTTCGCCGGTGCGTCGCAGATCTGCACGAAGCGAAACCACTCGCGCGGCAGCGAGCCGAGCATCGCCAGGTCCGCGTGGCATCGATCGAAGTGCAGCGTGTCGATGACGATGCCGGCGTTGTCGCACTGTGCCGCGCGGACGAGATCAACTGCTTCGTTCAGTGTGCGAATGCCGGACCAGGTCACGAACTCGAGATCGACAGTGAGGCCGAACTGCCGGGCGAGGCCACACAGCTCGGCGAAGAAATCCCGGATATACGGCAGATCGTCGCACCATGCGCTGCTCAGCACATGCTTGCCGCCCAACTGCGCCGCTGCTTCGATCGCAGGCAGATAGTCCTGCGGCCTGGCTTCCTTGATGATTCGCGCGACTTCGATATCCAGCAGCTGAACGCCGGTGGCAGCGAGAGCCGCCCTGGTCGCGGAGAACAGCGCCCGGTCGGTAGCAAAAGGATGCAGCGGCTCGTTACGCGCACCGACTGGAATCGGACGCAGGCCAACGAACTCATAGCCCGCGCGCGCCGCGATTTCGATCAGCTGCGGCGGCGAGCAGTGCAGTGCCGTCAAATGCGCGAGCGAGAACTGCCACGTCATCATCTTGCTCCGGCCGCGCGAGCCCGATAGCCGAGAGGAAGACCGGCCGCAGGCACATAACCGTACAGCTCTTCGGTCGGCACGGCGGCAGCAAGAATCTTGCGAGCCTCGAGCAGCTGCACGAGATCGACGCCGGTGTGCAGGCCCATCGATTCGAGCATGAAGACGAGGTCTTCGGTGACGATGTTGCCGGTCGCGCCGGGTGCGAACGGACAACCACCGATCCCGGCCATCGAGCTGTCGAACGTCTCCACGCCCACTTCCAGTCCAGCGACGACGTTGGCAAGCCCGAGGCCGCGCGTGTTGTGCAGATGAAGTCCCGCAAAGGCTTCGCGGCCGACGGCATTGCGCACGCGCACGACGAGGTCGCGGATCTGCGCCGGATTCGCGTAGCCGACCGAATCGGAAAGACCGATCTCGTCGCAACCGGCCTCGCGCAACTCCTCTGCGAGACGCACCACTTTGTCAGCGGCCACGGCTCCTTCATACGTGCAGCCGAAGGCCGTCGACATGCCGCCTTCGAGCTTCGGCCGGCGCTCGGCGGGAAGAGCGCGGAGGAGGGCGACGATGTTGCGAACTTCATCGAGCATCTGCGCATGCGTGCGACGCACGTTCTTCAGGCTGTGCGTCTCGGACGCGGAGAACGGAATGGTGAGCTTGTGCGCGCCCGCCTTGATCGCTGCTTCTGCGCCATGCCGGTTCGGCACCAGCACCGCGACGGTGAGATGCGCAATGGTCAGTGCGTGCGCAACGATCTCAGCGGTATCGGCGAGCTGCGGCAAGAGGTGCGGCGGCACGAAGCTGCCGACTTCGATCTCGCGCAGGCCGCTCGCTGCCAGAGCCGTGATCCACGCCTTCTTGGCCGGCGTCGGCATGATCGTCTTGATACTCTGCAGGCCGTCGCGCGGCCCCACTTCGCTGACGAGAATCTCGCGGCTCATTTGCGATCAGTCGGTCGCTACGTGCTCGAGCTGCTTGTCGGGCGCGTAGATGTCGAGAATGTTCCAGTGCCCGGTCGTGGGCGTTGGGTTGTTCTTCATCGGCACGTCGAGGACATACGGCCTGCCGGAGCCCAACGCGCGTCGCAGCGCGGGCGCAAGGTCGGCAGCGGACTTGAGGCGCTCGCCTTCGCAACCGTACGCACGCGCGATCTCGGCGTAGTTCGGCTTCTGCTCGCTCCAACTGCCTTCGGCGACTGGGAACAGCGTGCCGTGAGTGACGCCGTACGCGGCTTTCTGCAGTCCAGCGATCGTGCCGTACGCATTGTTGTTCATCACGAGCCAGACGATCGCGAGCTTGTGCTCGACCGCAGTCGCGAGCGCCGCCGGGTTCTGGCCGAATCCGCCGTCGCCGACCAGCGAAATGACGGTGCGGTCGGGACGCGCGATCTTCGCGCCGATCGCTGCCGGCGGACCGAAGCCCATCGTTGCGTAGCCGCCGGGAGTCAACACGCTGCCCGGCGTGTAGATTGGAAATTGCTGGCCGACGCCGTTCTTGTTCCAGCCGACATCGGTCGTGATGATCGCGTCGCGCGGCAACTGCGCCCGGACTTCGGCAAGGATGCGTTCAGGCATCATCGGGAAGGCGTCGGACGTCGCCATAGCCTTGTTGGCGGCGGCAAACTCGCGGCGGCTCGCCGCAATCTGCTCGACGATCTGGCCGGGCTTGCGACCGGAGGGATACAGCTCGCGCGCCACTTGCAGCAGCACGCCGAGCGCCTCTTTCAAATCGGCGACTGCGCCCAATTCAGTGGCGAAGTTGCGGCCGATCTCGCTCGGCTCGATGTCGATGTGAATGAGCCGGGTCGGCGGAATGTTGAATGTGTAGTTGCGGTACCAGGAACTGCAGTCCGCTTCCTTGAAGCGCGTGCCGAGCCCGAGCACCCAGTCGGCAGCGAGGCAAGTATCGTTCACCAGCTTCGTGCCCCAGAACCCGCTCATGCCGAGCAGCAGGGGATGGTCGTCGGGCAGTGCGCCTTTGCCCATCAGGCTGTGCGCGACAGGAATGCCGAGATGGTCGACGAACGCTTGCAGCCCTTCCCACGCCTGCGCTCCCACGATGCCGCCGCCCGCGTAGATGAGCGGCTGCCGTGCTTCGGCCATGCGACGCACGATCTCACGCGCCGTTCGGGCGTCGAGCGAAGGCTTGCGTAGCGTCCGCGTGTTGTTGTCGAGCCGCGTGAAGAAGTGCGAGTCGACTTCTGCCGAGAACACGTCCATCGGCACGTCGACCAGCACTGGCCCTGGTTGTCCGCTTTCCGCGAGCAGGAACGCTTTGTCGATGATCTCGGCGAACAGGTTCGGATCGTCGACGCGCCACGCGCGCTTAACGAACGGCCGATAGATCTCGTACTGCGCGCCGTCGGCGTGCAGATTCACTTCCTGATGCGGGTGCTTGCCGAAGTAGTGCGAAGGAACGTCGCCGGCAATGACGACCATCGGGATGCAATCGAGCGCGGCGTTGGCGACGCCCGTCGCGGCGTTGGTGAGGCCCGGTCCCAGGTGCGTGAGCAGAACAGACGCCTTGCCCGTCGCACGCGCGTAGCCGTCAGCAGCGTGGGCGGCAACTTGCTCGTGGCGGACATTGACGAACTCGAGCTTGCTCTGCGCCATCGCTGAGAGGACCGCGATGTTGGTGTGGCCGCAGAGACCGAAAACGTGGCGGACGCCCCGGCGCTCCAGGTAGCGCACGAGATGATTGGCGACTGTGTCTTTCATGAAGCGGCGCGCGGGCTACAGCGTCTCGCTGTTGTAGAACTCGCCGAACAATTCCTGGTCCGACGGACGGTCCTCGGGAATCGGACGGCTGACCCAGGTGGTCTGCATGAAGTGCTTCAGATGGATGTTCTCGTTCGTGATGTTGCCACCCCAGATGCCGCAGCCGAGGCTCGAGGTCATCGGCATGCCGTTGGTGAACGAGCCGGCATTCGCCTTCGATTGCGGCTGGCGGACCATGATGCGGCTCACCGGTGCGACGCGCGCCAGCCGGTCGATGTGCTCGTCGTCGTGCGAGTAGATGCCGCACGAATGACCCTTGCCGCCGACGTCGTAGACCCGGCGCACCAGCTCGAGTGCCTGGTCGAAACCGTGATAGCGATAGACCGCGAGCAGCGTGGTCAGCTTCTCGCGCGAGTAGTTGTGCTGCGGGCCGATCTTGTCGTTCTCGACGATGATGAACTTGCGATCGGCCGGAATCTCGAAGCCCGCCGCCTTCGCGATCGCCTGCGGCGGACAGGCGACGGTTTGCGGCAGGCGGTGCCCGTGGTCGTCCCACATGACTTTCTCGATCGCATCGGCTTGCGCCTTGCTTGCGAGATAGCCGCCTTCCTTGACGAGCGCTGCGACCAGCGCGTCGTAGATGCGTGCGTCGATGAGCAGGTTGCCGTCGGCCGAGCAGCCGGAACCGAAGTCGGACGTCTTCGACATGCGCGTGTTGCGCGCGGCGATGTCGATGTCGGCAGTTTCGTCGATGACCATCGTCGAGTTGCCGGCTCCGACGCCGTACGCCGGCCTGCCCGAGCTATACGCTGCGCGCACCATCGGCTGACCGCCGGTCGCGAGCGTGAGATCGCAGTTCGCCATCAGGTACTGCGTCAGCGGGATGCTCGGATTCTGGATGCACTGAAACAGATCCGCGGGGGCACCCTGGCGCCGGATCGCTTCGCGCATCACGCGCACCATTTCGAAAGTCGTGCCTTTCGAGCGCGGGTGTGGGGAGAAGATCACCGCATCCAGACACTTCAGCGCGTAGATGCCGGTGTAAGGCGGCGTCAGCTCGGGGTTGGTGGTCGGCACGAGCGAAGCGATTACGCCGGCCGGCTTCGCGTACTTGACGATGCCTTTGGCCGCATTCTCTTCGATGATGCCGGTGCTCTTCTGGCGGAGCGTGTCGCGCAGCACGCCGAGGATCTTCATGCGCTTGGAGTTCCGGCCCTCCGGATCGCCGAGCCCGCTTTCTTCGACGCTCATCGCAACGATGCGGCCGAAGGTCTGCTCGTTGGCAGTGGCCCAGCCGAGCGCCTGGCAAAGGCGGTCGATGCGCGACTGTTCGTAGTCGGCCACCTCGCGCATCGCAGCGCGGGCGCGGGCAATCATCGCATCGATTTCGACCCGGTCGGGGTCGGGTTTGAGAGGTTGGGCGCTGGCCACTGAGCACGTCCTGGAACGGGGTGCAGTCAGTATTCACCCACCAGTTCGTACAGTCAACGCTCGATGAACCAGACAGTACATATTGCCGGAAAACAGCGGGAATCAGGCCTTGGCAACCTGCTTTACCGCAGCGACAGCCGCGCGCAGCGCGAGCAAGTAACTGTCTGCGCCGAAGCCGCAGATCTGGCCGCGTGCGATCGCAGCGATCACGGAATGCGTGCGGAACGGCTCGCGCGCGTGAATGTTCGACATGTGCAGCTCGATGATCGGCACCGTGAGCATCGCGAGCGCGTCGCGCAGGCCGTAGCTGTAGTGAGTCCATGCGCCAGCGTTGATCAGCACGGCGTCGATATCCGCATCGAAAGCCTGATGAATCCGTTCGCACATCGCGCCTTCGTGATTGGTCTGAAAGCTGACGACCTCCGCGCCGAGCTCCCTGCCGAGCGCGAGCAGCCGCGCGTCGATCTCGGCCAGTGTGGTCGTGCCGTACTTCGCCGGCTCGCGCTTGCCGAACATGTTGAGGTTGATGCCGTGGAGCACGAGGATTTTCATACGATGTCCTTCCAGGCGCCGTCGCGGGCCGAGGCGAAGGCTGCCTCAATGGTTCGCAGTGTGGCGAGAGCATCTTCGATCGGCCATGCAGTGACGTTTGCACCGAGCACGCGTAGCGAGTACCGCTCGACCTGCAGCGCGTATTGATTTGCCGGCGGAAACTCGTGAACGGTCGTCGGCACGGCGCCGACGCTCTGCTCGTCACCGACTTCGATGCAGCACGTGATCGGACGAGCTTGCGCGAATGGGAAGTTCAGGCGCAGCCAGCCGCGTGCGCCGAGTACGGTCAGCTGCTGATGGGTTGCCCATGCAGACGGACCGGCTTGCGAAGCGACGGTCAACGAGGCGTGCGCATCGCCGTAGTCGAGGAGCGCGCTGGTCAGACGATCGACTCCGAAGCGGGGATCGTGCTCGGCCAGGGCTGACACGCGCAATGGTGGGCGGCCGTGGACCAGGTTCAGCGCGTTGATCGCATACGAGCCGAGGTCGTAGAGCGCGCCGCCGCCGGCCGCAGGATTGTTGCGAACGTCCGCAGGATCTAGAAATTGCTTCGCCAACACCGCGTGCGCGGCGCGGACTGGCCCGATCGTATCGGCTGCGATGAGCTCGAGCACTTTGGCCCACTGCGCGTGATTGCGATAACCGAATGCCTCCTCGATGTGCTTGCCCGCGCGGTCGCGAGCGGCGCACAGGCGTTCGACATCGCGCGACGTCAGGCACAGCGGTTTCTCGCACAGCACGTGCTTGCCGGCCTCGAGCGCACGCATCGACCACTCGAAGTGCAGCTGATTCGGCAGCGGAATGTAGATCGCATCGACTTCCGGATCGGCGAGTAGCTGGTCATATCCGCCATAGGCGCGCGGTGCCTCGAACCTCGCAGCCACGCCGCGAGCCTTGTCTGCGTCGCGCGAGGCAATCGCATGCAAGGTGGCGCTGGGCGCCTCTCGCATCGCCGGCAGCATGCGCTGAACGGCAATCGATGCGGCGCCGAGTACGCCCCATTTGACTTGGCGATGCGCCATCGTGGCAGCCAACTAGATCAGGCAGCCGCCGTCGCGAGCTTCGAATGGAAGCGGCGCTGCATGCGCGCGACGTCCGGGTTGACGTCGAAAAACAGCTTGAATGCCATTGCGCCCTGAAACACAGCCATGCCATCGCCGTCGAGGGTGCGGCATCCGTGTTGACGGGCCGTGCGCAGAAGCTCTGTCAGCAGCGGTACGTAGACAATCTCAGCCACCCACAGCGGTGGCCGCAGACACTCTGCCGGCACCGGTATTCCAGGATATTTCTGCATGCCTGTCGGCGTCGCGTGCACGAGGCCGTCGGCACTGGCCAATGCGGCACGGACATCGTCGCACACGCTGACCTTGCGGTCCTCGAACAGACCGGACATGCGCTCCGCGAGCGCGACCGCGCGCGAGCGATCCAGGTCATGCACGCTCAACTCCTGAGTGCCCGACTTCAACATCGCATAGCCGACAGCCGCTCCGGCACCGCCCGCGCCAACCAGCACGACGCGCCGCGGATTCACGTCGGCCATTTCGCGACGGAAGCTCTCGGCGAAGCCCCACCAGTCGGTGTTGTGACCGATGCGACGGCCGCCGCGAAACAGCACGGTGTTCACCGAATGCAGCGCGCGCGCTTCCGCCGACAATTCGTGCAGCAGCGGAATGACGGCCTGCTTCGAAGGGTACGTGACATTCAGGCCGGTAAAGCCGCGTTGCTCCGCCTGGTCCAGGACGGCCGCGAGGCGCGCCGGGCCTTCCGGCAGCAGGTCGAAGTCGAGCAACTCGTAGTCGATCTGCAGCCCGAGCGACTGCCCCTCGTCCATGTGCATCGACGGGCTCGAGGAATGCTGGATGCCGGCACCGACCAGGCCGACCAGGTACGGGCGATTGGCGCTTTCAGCTCGCATGCGGGGTCAATCGTTGTACTAACTGGTACATCACGTCAAGCGCCGTCTGCTTTACTGGTCCACGAACTCGACGCGGCGCACGTCGCCGACCACGAATACGTAGGAAACCACGCCCACCAGCGCCAGTGCGCCGATGAAGGCGAGGGCCCAGACGAACGAGCCGGTGGCGCCGACCACGAAGCCGACGACCAGCGGCGTCACGATGCCCGCGAGGTTGGCGCACAGGTTGAAGACGCCGCCGCTCAGGCCCATCAGCTGTTTCGGCGCGACGTCGGTCAGCAGCGTCCAGCCGAGGTTGCACATCCCTTGGCCGAAGAAGGCGGTGGACATGATCGCGATCACGACCACGTCTTGCGTCACGAAGTTGGCGATGACGATGGTCGAAGCCAGCAGCAGGCCGACGATGATCGGTGCCTTGCGGGCGACGTTGGCGGAGCCGGTGCGGCGCAGGAGCAGATCGGAGCACAGGCCGCCGCTGACGACGCCGACACAGGCCGCGATGAACGGCAGCACCGTGAAGAAGCCGACCTTGATCCAGCCCATCTGGCGCTCGGTCGCGAGGTACGTCGGGAACCACGTGAGAAAGAACACCAGCGTGGAATTGCTGGCGAACTGCCCGATCGAAGCGCCGAGAATCTGCCGTTGCTTGAGCAGGAACGCGATGTGCCGCCATCTGAAGTGCACGCGCGTGCTCTGACCGAGACCGCCGCCGGCAGCGATGTGCTCGAGCTCTGCCCGATTCGCGCGGCTCTCGTGCGGATCCCGGTACAAGGCGTACCACAGGGCGCCGAAGCCAACGCCCGCGATCCCGACGATGATCAGCAGAGCGCGCCAGCCGAAAGTGCCCGCGATCCAGAACAGCACCGGACTCAGGAAGGCGAGACCGAAGTACTGGCCAATCGAGTACACGCCCGTTGCCGTCGCGCGCTCGGCCTGGGGAAACCAGGTCCCGAGGATGCGGCTGTTGGAGGGAAAAGCCGGCGCTTCGGCGATGCCCAGGCCCATCCGGCATGCGATCAGCGACCACAGGTTCGTCGTCAGGCCTTGCAGCAGCGTGAAGCCGGACCAGATCGTGACGGACAGGAAATAGGTGAGTCGCACGCCGATCCGATCGAGCACGATGCCGCCCGGAATCTGCGCAGCCGCATACGTCCACGAAAAGGCGGAAAACACCACGCCCATCGCGACCGCGCTCAAGCCGAGGTCGTGACTCAGCAGCGGCGCAGCGACGCTGATGACCGTGCGATCCAGATAGTTGATCAGCGTTCCGACCGTCAACAGCGCCAGGATTGCAAAGCGCGCATGCGTGCGTCGGGCTGTCGCCAGGGCGGCGCTGGAAGTGGCTGGCTGCGAGCTGGCGTGCACGAGATTATGGTCGACCGTTGTGTTAACGAACTGGTACGTGCATAGTAAATCAAGTTGTCCGGAGCCTCCAGCATGATAAGTCGGCGCGACAGTGGAGTTGCAGCACTGTGCATGGCGTTGGCGCTCGCGATACCGGTCGCCGGCGGCGCGACCCAGGCAATCCCCGGCGATCCAGTCGCGGTCGAGTCCGGGAGCATCGCGGGTACCGAGTTGTCCTCCGGAGTCCGCGCCTACCTCGGCGTGCCGTTCGCGGCACCGCCGGTCCGCGATCTGCGCTGGCGTCCGCCGCAGCCCGTAACGCCATGGCAGGGCACCTATCACGCCGAGCGCACGGCTCCGGAGTGCATTCAGACGCTGCGCGCGCACGACATCAATCACTACTTCGGCGAGGAAGCCACCAGCGAGGATTGCCTCTATCTGAACATCTGGGCGCCGCCGCGCAGTGCCAGCGCGCAGGCCATGCCCGTCGTAGTCTGGATCTACGGCGGCGGCTTCACGATCGGCTCGGCGTCGATGGCCAACTACAGCGGCGAGCAGCTGGCGAAGAAAGGTGTCGTCTACGTAGCGCTCGCCTATCGCGTCGGTGCGCTCGGCTTTCTCGCGCATCCGGAATTGAGTGCCGAATCGCCGCGACACGTGTCGGGCAACTACGGGTTCCTGGATCAGATCGCGGCTCTGCAGTGGATCCAGCGCAACATCGCACGCTTCGGCGGCGATCCAGGCAACGTCACGATCATGGGACAGTCCGCGGGATCGGCGAGCGTGTCGATCCTGCAAGCGAGCCCATTGAGCCGCGGCTTGTTCCATCGCGCTGTCGGAATGAGCGGTGGCGCGCTCGGTGCGAACATGGGTCGCGCCCGGCCGCTGAGCGTCGCGGAGCAATGGGGCCGCGAGCTGCAAACGATCCTGAAGGCGTCATCGCTGGCGGCGCTGCGGCAGCTGCCCGCTGATCGAATCCTCGCGATGCAGGGAACGACGGGTCGCTACGGTCCGCTGGTGGACGGTTGGCTGCTGCCCGAAGATCCGAATGCGATCTTCTCAGCGGGCAAGCAGAACGACGTGCCGATCCTGATCGGCTATACGCGCGATGAGGGATTCGACGCGTTCAATCAAGCGATGACGCTTGCTGACTATCGCAAGCAGGCTGAGCGCTGGGGTGAGCACAGCGCGGAGTTGCTGCGGTTGTATCCAGCGAGCACCGATACCGACGCGCGCCGTGCGGCCTTGGACATCGCGCGCGATGCGACGCTTGGATTGCAGATGCGCACCTGGGCTCGCGCACAATCGAGCAGCGGCAAGGCGCCCGCGTACATGTATCTGTTCTCGCGTGTTCATCCGTACGCGCCGGGAGTGAAGTTTTCGGATCACGATCCGGCGACCATCGGCGCCTATCACACTGGCGACGTGCCTTTCTGGCTGCAGACGCTCGACAGCCTCAACCTGTTTCGCACGACGCGGAATTGGACGGCGTACGACCGCGAGCTGGCGACGCGCATGTCCGATGTCATCGTGAGCTTCGCGCGCGCGGGCAAGCCGTCGTTGAGCGGGATCGACTGGCCCGTCTATCGCAGCGCAGACGAGCGCGTGGTCGAGCTCGGCGACTCGATCCGCGTGATCCCGCTGCCGGACAGCTCGAAGATCGACTTCCTGGCGGCGCATCCGCCGCTCGAGCCCGTGGCGGGCGAGGGCGGACGACCGCGCAACCGCGACTGATGAAAGCAGCACCGCAGAGGTCTCTGATGAAGATTCTTGTGTCGCTGGTCGCGCCGATGCTGGTGAGTGCTGTCGCGTTCGGCGACGCATCGGTGGGGGAACACGAACCGGCGATCGGTACCAAGGCCGTCCTCGAGGATCGCTATCCGGAGCGGCGCGTTACGTTTGCCGGCGGCGTGAGCGGACTTCCCGATCTCGTGTACTCGACGCTCAGCGGCTTCCGGCCGCTGACGCTGGATCTCTACGTTCCCGCCAATCCGGTGAGCGGCGGCGCGCCAGTGATCATCTACGTGCACGGCGGCGGTTGGATGAGCGGGCACACGCGACACTCGGGCGCCTTCGAGAACTGGCCTGGCGTTCTGGCATCGCTCGCTGGCAGAGGCTATGTCGTCGCATCGCTCAACTATCGTTTGAGCAGCGAAGCTCCGTCGCCCGCCGCCGAGCAGGATGTGAAATCGGCGGTGCGCTGGCTGCGCGGCAACGCTGCGCGCTTCGGCATCGACAAGCGCCGGATTGGAATCTGGGGCGGCTCGGCCGGCGGTCAACTCGCCGCGCTCGCGGGCACTAGTTGCGGAGTGTCGGCACTGGAGCCGCCGCCCGTAGCAGACGCGAAAGCACCACTGGAATCGGACTGTGTGCAAGCGGTCGTTACGTGGTACGGCATCTTCGACTTCACGCCGCTCGCGAAGAACACGGCGCCGCCGCCGCCCGTCGCGCGCTATCTCGGTTGCGACTCGAACGCCTGCTCGGACGACAAGATCGCGCTCGCGAGCGCCATCCGCCATATCGATCGCAACGACCCGCCGTTCCTGCTCATCCACGGCGCGCTCGACAAGACGGTAGCAGTGAGCCAATCGGAGAAATTCCACGCGGCGCTCCAGGCAGGCGCCGTCAGATCGCAATTGATCGTCCTGCCGGACGTCGACCACAGCTTCGTCGGCAGCACACCGGAGCTCACGCGCAACGCGAGCCTGCGCGCGCTGCACGCCACGATCGACTTCTTCGACGCGACTCTCCGAGCGTCGCACTGAGCGATTCCACCGCGACATTTGCCAGAGGCGAGCTACGCGATTGACATGTACGTACTAGATCGTTAACACTGATTCCAAACAGCACTGCGGCGACCAATGCCGGTCGCACGCAGGCGCGAGCAGTCAGGGGGCAGCTATGCGCGATTACAAGATCATCGGTCCGGGCGCCCTGCTGGGCGTTCTCGCAGGATTTCCCATCATCGCCGCCGGCCAGGAGCAATCGACGCCGCCGAGTCAGACGACACTCGAGGAAGTTGTCGTCACTGGCACGAGCATCCGCGGCTCCGCGCCGGTTGGCTCGAATCTGATCACCGTCGGACGCGCGGAGATCGAAGCGAGCGGCGCGCAGACGCTCGCACAAGTCCTGCGCAGCGTGCCCGCGGTGACAGGGTTCGGCAGCTCGGGCGCGGGCGCAGTGGGTCAGGGCGGCGGCGGCGCAGGCGGATTCCAGAGCTTCGACGGCGCCGGCAGTTACACACCGACGATTCACGGCCTGGGTGCGAGCGCCAGCAACGGCACGCTGATTCTCATCGACGGCCATCGTCTGCCGCTTTCCGGCATCAATCACACGCTCGCGGATCCGAGCGTGATTGCGCCGCTCGCCATCGAGCGGGTGGAGATCCTGCCGGATGGCGCATCGGCCGTGTACGGCTCCGATGCGGTGGCGGGCGTGTTGAACTTCATCACGCGCCGCAAGTACAACGGTTTCGAGGGCAATCTGCAGGCCTCGTTCGGCGACGGCTACGACACGCAGAGCGCCGGGTTCATCACCGGCCTGAGCGGCGAGCTCGGCTCGGCGATGTTCACGTACAACTACTCGACGCGCGGCAATCTCACCGGCGCTGAGCGGCCGTACACGGCCGCGAATCACATCCCGCAGGGCGGTGGCAACTTCGCGAATTTCAACTGCGGTCCGGCGAGCGTCAGCCCAGCAACCGGTCAACCGGGCGCCGGCTTGATCTTCGCTTATCCGTACAACGGCGCCGGCGTCGCCAACACCGCGGCAAACAGCTTCTGCGACTTCACGGGCGCTGCGGACATCATTCCCGAGGACGATCGCCACAACCTGATGCTGAAGCTCGAGCGCGACATCAACGACTCGCTCACGCTGACCGCCGATTTCATCTACGCGCGACAGCGCAATGTCACCAACATCAATCGCGGTTCGGTAACAGCCACAGTTTTCGGGGCGGGCAGCACGCCGACCGGCGGCGCGGGCCAGATCAATCCGTTCTTCGCCGGCCCGGCCGGGGTCAATACCGAGACCGTGCGTTTCCAGGCGGACGAGATGTTCGGCCCCGGCGCGCAGTTCGTGGGCGGAGCGGAGTCGCTATTCGGAACCTTCACGCTCGACTACGACATCGGCGCCGACTGGCGTGCGGTGTTCGGTTCGACCATCGGTCAAGACGACAGCCGGCAGAAGCGCGAAGGCGCGCTCTGCGCGAGTTGCGCGCTGCTCGCCTTGAACGGCACGACGAACACGGGTGGTAATCCCACGACGCCGTCGGTGCCCGGAACGACGACAGCGGTTCTCGGCCTTCCGCTGACGACAGCCAATGCAATCGACGTCTGGTCCCCAGGCAGCGCGAACCGCACGTCCGCGGCGCTACGCAGTCAGCTGCTCGACTCGATGCAGCTGCAGACCGCACATCAGACCCTCAAGGACTTCACGCTGAAGTTCGATGGACCTTTGTTCGACTTGCCGGGTGGTTCCGTGCGCGCGGCAGTCGGCGGCGAATACATCAAGTACACGATGCGTGAAGAGGTTACGCGCGAGCGCGGCACGGGACCGGCCAGCTCCAATTCGCAGACGACTTTCATCGACCTCGGCCGCGACGTGACGTCCGCATTCCTCGAGGTGCTCGTGCCGATCGTGGGCGAGGGCAACTCGTTCCCCGGCGTTCGCGGCCTCGACGTCAACGTCTCCGGGCGCTACGACGACTACAGTGACTTCGGCGACACGACCAATCCCAAGTACGCGATGAACTGGACGGTCGTCAACGGCCTGCGCCTGCGCGCGAACTACGCCGAGTCGTTCACCGCGCCGGCACTGACCAGCCGCGGCAATGCGGCCGGCGTCACAGCGGAGTCGTCTTTCGGCGGCTTGCTGGGAGCAACGGCTTCCGGTGTGAACGCGAACTTCGCGATTCCGAACACGTATCCTGGCGCGATCGGCCTGCCAGGTTGCACCGCTGCGACGCCGACGTGTCTCATCAACACATCGAGCGTGCCCGGCGTGTTCCTCGCCGGCGGCAACAAGGATCTCGTCGCTCAGGAAGGCGAGACCTATTCGGTGGGCATCGATATCGAGCCACAGTCTTTGCCGGGACTGCGCTTCAGCGCGACGTGGTGGAATACGAAGTACCAGGGCGCGATCACCGCGCCACAGGCGGCATTCGCGATCGGCTCGCCGGATCTCAGCAGCTTGCTGCAGTTGTATCCGGGCGGTGTGCCGGCTGACGTGCTCGCGTCCGCGACGAGCGGGCTGCCGCAGACCTCGCCGCTGGCGCCGATCTCGTATTTCATCTACAGCTTCCAGCAGCGCAACGCTTTCAACCTGGAGGCGAATGGGATCGACGGCGATCTGTCGTACCAGTTCCGCACGGATATCGGCACGTTCCTGATGGGCGTGGCGGTGTCGCACAAGCTGAAGATGGATCAGCAGTTCGGCACGGGTGGCGAGACGTTCAGTGTGCTGAACACGATCGGTATCAACACGACGTTCCCGTCCAATCGCACAGCTGGCCGGCTCAACCTGGGCTGGAGCCTCGGCGGCCTGAGCACCGACGTGTTCGTGAACTACAACGACTCGTACCTCAACTGGAACGGCTCGGCGCCGTTCCCGGTCGTGCGCAACGCGAGCTTCTCGCCGGTCGGCGGCGGCCAGAAGGTCGACGACTACATGACGGTCGACCTGCACGTGGGTTACACGTTCGGGACCACGGGCGCGTTCGAAGGCATGCAGGTGTATCTCGATGCGAGCAACCTGCTCGACGAGGATCCGCCGTTCGTCAACGCGACAATCGGCTTCGACCCGTTCAATGCGAATCCGATCGGCCGTCTGCTGACGGTGGGTGTGAGCAAGAAGTGGTAGCACGCTGGGGCACGCTCGCAGCAGCGGGCGTGCTCGCCGCGTGTGCATCGCAGCCCGCGACGGACTGGCCGACTTACGGTCACGATCCGGGCGGGCAGCGTTTTTCGCCGCTCCAACAGATCACGCCGTCCAACGTGGCAAGTCTGCGGGTCGCATGGACCTATCACATGCGGCCCGCAGGCACGACTGAGGGCGACGGCAGATTCGCCGGCTCCGAGCTCACTCCGCTGGTCGTCGACGGCTCGATGTACGTCACGACGCCCTATCGCCGCGTCCTCGCTCTGGATCCCGACAGCGGCAACGAAATCTGGGCGTATGAGGTGCCCGGGCCCGGTCAGCCGTCGCTGCGCGGTGTCGAATACTGGCCCGGCACACGCGCCCACCCGCCGCGAATCCTGTTCGGTACCCGTGACGGCCGATTGATCGCCCTCGACGCGCGCAGCGGCAAGCCGGCAGCAGGCTTCGGCGTGAACGGCAGCGTCGATCTCAAGACGCCAGAAGTCATGGGCGACGCTACTGCAAAGGTCTCCGAGAATTATCCGAGCTACGGTCTGACTTCGCCGCCGGTCGTCTATCGCAATGTGATCATCACGGGTTCGGCGACGCAGGAGTTTCCGCCGCGCGGCGTTTCAGGTGCGGTTCGCGCGTGGGATGTCGTCACAGGCAAGCCGCTTTGGGCTTTTCATTCAGTCCCGCTGCCCGGACAACCGGGCCACGAGACCTGGGAAGGCGACAGTGCACGCGCACGCTCGGGCGTGAACGTCTGGGGCTTCATGACGGTCGATCGTGAGCGAGGCATCGCATATCTGCCTTTCGCAGCGCCGACGTGGGATCGTTACGGCGGCGATCGCAAGGGTGCGAACCTGTTCGGAACTTCGCTGGTTGCCGTCGATGCGCTGACTGGCAAGTATCTCTGGCACTTCCAGGTCGTGCATCACGACATCTGGGACAACGACCTGCAGGCACCGCCGATATTGTTCGATGTGCGCAAGCAGGGCAGCGTCGTGCCGGCAGTCGCGATCGTCTCGAAGAACGGTCTGCTGTTCATTCTCGATCGTCGCACCGGCGAGCCGATCCATCCGGTCGAAGAACGGGCGGTGCCCGCGAGCGACGTGCCGAACGAACAGACCTGGCCGACGCAGCCGTTTCCCGTGCGGCCGCCGCCGCTCGCTCGCAACAGTTTCAGCCCGGACGAGCTCGCGACCTTGACGCCGCAGCTGCACGCCTTCTGCGCAGACTTCGTCACGAAGAATCGCATGCGCTCCGGCGGGCCGTATCTGCCGGTCGGGTACAACGTCGTGACGATCAACTTTCCGGGCTTGCAGGGCGGCGCCAACTGGGGCGGCGCTTCGTTCGATCCCACACGCGGCCTGCTGTTCGTGAACACGCTCGACATGGGCCAGGTGACTTCGTTGATCGATGCCGACGGCCCGCTGCCAGTCGCGCGCGGACCGGTGAGCGGACGGTTCTCCGAGCCCGCAAGCCGGCTCATGTGTCAGCAGCCGCCGTGGGGAAGATTGACGGCCGTGAACGTGCATAGCGGCGCGATCGTCTGGCAGAGCGTGCTCGGTGTCAGCGACAACCTGCCCGAGGCTATTCAGCGGACCGGCCGGCCGAACGTCGGCGGCTCGATCGCCACCGCCGCGGGTTTGGTTTTCATCGGCGCGACCGACGACAGCCGCTTTCGCGCGTTCGACGCCGCATCGGGTCGCGAGCTGTGGACGGCGAAGCTCGACGCCTCGGCACACGCGACGCCGATTACTTATCTCGGCAAGAGCGGCAGACAGTTTGTCGTGGTGACCGCAACCGGCGGCAGCTTCCTCGGCAGTCCCGTCTCGAGCGACGCGATAGTCGCGTTCGCATTGCCTGGAACGCAACCGCAGTTGCAAATCCAGCATTCGGCGACGTTGCCACCGTTGGCGGCACGCAAGGCCGAGGATTTGCCTGCAGGCCCAGGACGCGATGCACTCGTGCGCAGCTGCGTGAGCTGCCATGAGCTCGGTGTCGTTCTCGCGCGCGGCAGAACGCGAGCGGAGTGGGCCGAGGTGACCGGCCTCATGGTCGATCGCGGTGCCGTGATCGGCGAGGGCGAGCGCGAGATTCTGCTCGACTATCTGGCCGCGATCGCGCCCGGACACTGAGCTGATCGTGAAGCGCAACGCCATCCAGGCACTGCGCCTCGCGACCTGCAACATCAGGCTGCCAACTCGACCACCGGAATGAGCCCTGTGATCTGCTCGTGTGCAGCCGCGAGGCTCTTCTGGCGCGATTCCTCGCCGTAAGCCAGGCCCTGCGCGAACACGAACTCCGACTCGATGCCGATGAAGCGCAGGAACTGGCGCAGGTAGGGCGCCTGTGTGTCGTGCTCGCCGCCGTAGATTCCGCCGCGCGTGACGAACACATACGCGCGACGCCCGGTGAGCAGCCCTTCGGGGCCAGCGCTCGTGTAGCGGAAAGTGACTCCCGCCCGTGCAACGTGATCGAAGTAGGTCCGCAGCGTCGACGGCACGCCGAAGTTGTACATCGGCACCGCTAAAACGATGGTGTCCGCGACACGCAGCTCGTCGATGAGTGCGTCGGAATAGTCGACGACCGACTGCTGCTCGGCCGTGCGCTCCTCGGGTCGGGTGTTGAACGCCTGGAAGCGCTCAGCCGTCAGATGCGGCGCCGGGTCGGCAGCGAGGTCGCGAGTGATCACGTGGCCGCCGGGATTGCGTACCCGCCACTCGGCGACGAAGCGCTCCGCCAGCTGCGACGATGCGCCCTGCGCGCCATACAGGCTCGTCCGTACATATAAGAGAGTGCGCATTTGGGGCCTCCGAATCGCGTTTCAGTTCGATGGCCCGTATTCGACTATTGATGCAGCCGATATAAAAGCGCAAATTTTAGCCTGAACCTATCGAATGGATAGATAGATGGCCGTAACGCGCGCCGACAACCGGGCTCCAGCCCCGCGGATTTCCCTGGAACAGTGGCGGTGTCTCGCCGCAGTGGTGGAGGCGGGCGGCTATGCGCAGGCCGCAGACCGGCTGCACAAGAGCCAGTCTTCAGTGACCTATGCAGTGCAGAAGCTGGAGCGGATGCTCAAGGTGCACGCGTTCGAGATCCAGGGGCGCAAGGCGGTGCTCACCGGCGTCGGGCAGATGCTTTATCGACGCGCGCGCACGTTGCTCGACGACGCCGGCGAGCTGGAGCGCGCGGCGCGCAAGGCTTCTGCCGGCTGGGAAGCGGAAATCGGGCTGGCCGTCGAAGTACTGTTTCCGACCTGGATGATGTTCGATTGCCTGAGTCGCTTCGGCACCGAGAGCCCGCAGACGCGCATCGAGTGGCTGGAAACGGTGATCGGCGGCACTGCAGAAGCATTGCAGAGCGGCGTGGCGGACCTGGGCGTCGCAGTGCGTGTCCCGCCGGGACTCAGCGGCGAACCGCTGATGGCGGTGAACTTCGTCCCCGTCGCGCATCCGGGTCATGCGCTCCACAAGCTCGGTCGCGAGATTACGATGCGCGATCTGCGCAAGCATCGGCATCTGGTCGTCCGCGACTCGAGCGCGCAGCGTGACAAGAAATCCGAGCTGCTCGAAGTCGAGCAGCGCTGGACGGTTACCAACATGAGCACCTCTATCGGCGCGGTCTCGCGCGGGCACGGCTTCGCGTGGCTGCCGCAGGACAAGATTCGCACCGAGCTCGAAGACGGGACGCTCAAGATTCTCCCGGTGCGCGGCGGGCGCGTGCGCACCGTGCAGCTGTATCTGATGTTCGCCGATCGCGATGCCGCCGGCCCTGGAACGCTGCGGCTCGCGGAAATCGTCCGTGAAGAAGTCGAGCGCGCTTGCCGCGCGATAGGGGGTGCCAAGTGATTCAGGTTCTTGCCGCCGTCATCGTCATCCACGCGGGTGCATTGCTCGCCGATCCAAGTGAGCAGCCTTTGCGTGAGCAGACAGTTGTCGTCAACGACGGCAAGATCACCGCGGTCGAGAAGGGCTATCAGCCAGCTGAGCGCTATGGCGCCGATGCGCGGCTCATCGACCTGAAAGATCGCTTCGTGCTGCCGGGACTGATCGATCTGCACAAGCACATCTCGATGCCGCTCGACGAAGACGCGATGACGCTGACCTCCCAGGACCGGTTGGCGCTCATGACTGCAGCAGTAGCAAAGGCGGCTCTGGATGCGGGCGTGACCACCTTGCGCGATGTAGGTGACAACGTCGGCGTGACGTTCGCCGTGCGCGACGCGATCAATGCCGGCGTGATCGAAGGACCGCGAATCTTCGCCGCCGGACGCATCGTGTCCAGCACCGGCGGGCACGGCACGACCAAGGATTTCCAGGAGATCGAGCATCCTCGCGGCGGTTGCGACGGACCGGAATCCTGCCGGCGCGTGGTCCGCGAGAACATCGAGGCCGGGTCTGACTGGATCAAGGTGACCGTATCGGGCTCGGGCGGCGCCGCCTCCGGGCGGGCAGACGCGGAGCCAATCATGTTGCCGGAAGAAGTTCATGCGGTGACGGAAGCCGCGAGGCGCGGCCTGCGGCCGGTCGCCGCGCACGCGCACAGCACGGCCGCGATCAAGCTGGCATTGGAGAGCGGAGCGCGTACGATTGAGCACGGCACGTATTTCGACGACGCCTGCGCACGGCTGTTCAAGAGCAAGAGTGCGTTCCTGGTGCCGACGGCGTACGTCGCGGAGTTCGTCGGCAAGCAGGTCGAGAAGTTCGCCGCCGATCCGCGGCGACTGCCGCCGGAAGCACTGCGACGCTGGACGCAAGCCGCGATGGCCAATCCCGGCCGCGCGTGGCATGCGGGCATTCGACTCGGTGTCGGCAGCGACTCCGGTAGCCGCAACGATGCTCACGCAACAGCGCGCGAGATCGAGCTGTTCGTCGCGAGCGGCGTGCCCGCCAGCGACGCGATTGCTGCGGCGACAGTGAACAATGCAGAGATCCTGAACATGCAAAATCGCCTCGGACGGATCCGGCCTGGCTACGATGCCGATCTCATCGCCGTCGCCGGCGATCCGCTGCTCGATGTTTCGAAGCTGCACAGCGTGTCGTTCGTGATGAAGGGTGGAGCGGTGGTGCATGCTTCAGCTGCACCCTGACAAGGTCCAGCTGTGGTTCGCGTTCTGCGACGAGATTGCAGAGCAGAGCCTGCTCGCTGACTATCGCCGGCTCCTGGTCGATGAGGAACGGCAGAAGGAAGCTCGCTTCCACTTCGCGCGTGACCGGCATCGATACCTGATCACGCGAGCGCTCGTCCGGACGGTGCTGTCGCGCTACGCCTCGGTGATGCCGCAAGACTGGCGCTTCGCCGAGGACACATACGGCCGGCCGCAGATCGTCAACGACCACGCCGCGGCGCGGCGGATTTCCTTCAATGTTTCGCACACGAGCAGCCTGGTCGTGTTGGGTGTCAGTTGTGAGCGCGCACTGGGTGTCGATACCGAGGACGTTCAGACCCGTCGCGCCGACCTGCAGATCGCCGACCACTATTTCTCCGTCGACGAAGTCACGCAGCTCCGCGCAACGCCGCCGGAGCTGCAGCAAGCGCGCTTCTTCGAATACTGGACGTTGAAGGAGTCCTATATCAAAGCGCGCGGTCTCGGCTTGTCCTTGCCGCTCGAGCAATTCGGATTCGATCTCTCGCAGCCGGATCGGCTACGGATCCGGTTCCATCCGCCGCTGATCGACGAGCCGTCGCGGTGGATCTTGTGGCTGCTGCGAGCCGCTGCCGATCACTACGTCGCAGTTTGTGCAGAGCGCGCGGGCCGCGAACCTCCGCAACTGAGCTTCACCAAGATCGTGCCGCTGCGAGACGAAAGCGTGCTGGAGTGCGAAGCGCTGCGCAGATCGGAGCTCAAGGCAGGGCGACTGCCGCCAACGTAATGGGCAGCTCCTGCGCCTTCGCGGCAATCAGCCGCAGCGTGTCGGCAGTCAGTTCCGCGTCGTCGAATTCAATCTCGGCCTCGATGTATTCGAAACCCAGCCGCCTTGCGCGCACGGCGCGCGGCACGATGTTGCGGATCTGGAAGAGCTGCAGCAGGCGGACCAGGGCGCCCGGGTCGGCTTCGACTATCGCTTTGAGCCGCAGCGCTGCGGCGTCAGGTGGGTGCATGGAGAAATACCTCGATTCTGGTCTGATTCGAATCCGCAGCGACGCCCGGCATCCGCGGATGCCGGGCGGCGAATCTGAATCAGGCTCAGGACGAGGAAATTCATGCCGCGCCAGTATAGTGGCTCGACTCGCTCCCTGTGAATGGCCCTTCCGGTGCCGGCGAGGCGTGGCGCACGCTTTGGCAATGATCGATCTCGAAAGACGCCAGCTGCTGGCCTTGTTTGCAGCCGTACCGGGCCTCCTCGCCGTCAGCAGCGCGAACGGCGCGGCCGGCGCGCCCAATGATTTCGATGCGTTTCTCGGCCGATGGCAGGTCCGGCATCGCAGCCTCAAACAGCGCCTGGTGGGTAGCAACGACTGGGAGGAATTCGAGGGCACCTCGCACTGGCAGTCGATCCTCGGCGGCACTGCCAACTTCAACGAAAGCGTCGTGCATCGCGCGGGGGCGACGTATCAATCGCTGGGCCTGCGCGCCTACGACGCAAAAACCGCTGTCTGGACCGACTGGTCGCTCAGCGGGCGCGATCCGACGAAGATCACGGTCGACGGCGTCGGCCGGTTCGTGAACGGCGTCGGTACATTCTTCGCCGACGATACGTTCCAGGACAAAGCGGTCCGCGTGCGCGGCATCTTCACGCCGTTGACGCCGCGCTCGATGCGCTGGGAGCAGGCGTTCTCGCCGGACGGCGGCCGCACCTGGGAGACGAACTACGTGATGGAACACACGCGAATGCCCTAGTCTCGTCAGGCAGGTCAGTCAAAAATTGCAAGGAAAGTTGACCTGTCAATCCGAACAGGCGGACCCTCTGGCGCGGATCGCGAACGCCAACGACAGGGGGATCTCATGAGCTCCAACGCCAGGCTGGATCGACGGGCATTCGTTCGCGGAGCAGGGCTGCTGTGCGCCGGAATGTGGGCCGCGCCCGCTCTCGCCATCACCGAGCCCGAGCTGTTTCCGGTAGCGACGACGCGCTACGGCAAGATCAAAGGCATCACGTGGTCCGGCGTGCACGCGTTCAAAGGCGTGCCGTACGGCGCGTCGACTGCAGGGAGGAATCGCTGGAGAGCACCGCAGCCGCCTGCCAGCTGGCGCGGCGAGCGCGAATGCTTCGACTATGGCGTGATCTCACCGCAAGTGACCACCGATCGCCGCTCCGAGTATTCCACGTTGATCATGTGGGACCGTCACGTCGGCGGCATGGGCGAGGACATGCTGACGCTCAACGTCTGGTCGCGCGTCGCGACCGCGGATGGCGGCAAGCGGCCGGTGTTCGTCTCGTTCCACGGCGGCGGTTACACGACCGGCTCCGGCAACGCCCCCGGCTATGACGGCGATCCGCTCGCGCGCTTCGAAGACGTGGTGGTCGTCACCGTCAATCATCGGCTTGGTGCCTTCGGCTACCTGGATCTAGTCGGCGCCGGTGCTTCGGCTGAGTTTGCCGACGCGGGCAGCGTCGGTCTGCTCGACCTCGTCGCCTCGCTGAAGTGGGTACACGAGAACATCGAGAACTTCGGCGGCGATCCGACGCGTGTGTTCATCTTCGGCCAGTCGGGCGGCGGCGCCAAGACGTCGGCGATCTACTCGATGCCGGCAGCGAAAGGTTTGTTCAGTCGCGCGGCCGTGCAATCGGGATCCGCGTTGCGCGGACAAACGCGCGAGACGGCTGCGAAGGCGGCGCAGGCGCTCATGAAAGAGTTGGGTGTCACCAAGGCCGAGCGCCTCGTCGACGTGCCGTGGACCAAGTTGCTCGCCGCACAACAGACTGTTACGGGACAAGGATCGGCGTTCTCGCCCGTGGTCGTCGAGGGCACGGCGTTCGCTCGCCATCCGTTCGATCCCGATGCGCCGCCGAGCTCGAAGGACGTGCCGCTCATCGTCTCGTACACAGCCGACGACGCAGCTCTGCGGCTGACGAATTTCAAAGTCGACGCCGCAGGTGTGAAGGCCGAGCTGGCGAAGCAGTACGATGCCGCGAAAGCGGAGCGCATCTTCAACGCCTATCGCGCCGAGTATCCGGAGATATCCGACTATCTGATCAACGCGCGCATCGCCACGGACACGCGTAACGCGCGCTCGGTGATCAAGCAGCTCGAATTGAAATCAGCGCAGCCGGACGGCGCGTCGTGCTACCAGTACATCTGGGAATGGAAGTCGGTGGGTATGGACGGCAAGTTCGGCGCCGTGCACGGCGTCGACGTGCAGTTCTCTTTCCACAATGCGCGCGGGCCGCTCGAGGGCGGCGCTGGCATCGAAGCGCGCTTGATGGCCGATCGGTTCGCTTCAGCCTGGGTCGCATTCGCGAAGACGGGCAACCCGAACAATCCGGCGCTCCCCGAGTGGCCGGAGTGGGAGCCCGATCAGCGGGTCGCGATGATCTTCGACATCAACACTCGCGCGGTAGCTCGTCCGCATGCGCGCCTGCAGGAGCTGTGGCGCGAAGTCGAGAGCACGCAGGTGAGTCGCCAGAGCTAACCCGTCACTTCGTCGTGCTCGGCGGGCCGTGCGCAGCCATCGGTAGGCTTCGAGTTCGTACTGTGGGCGACTGACGAGTCGAGCACTCCCCAGTGATGCCCACTACGCAAGCTGCTAGTGGCAGGAACGGATTCGCTCGCTCGGGGCGAGCAGGGCGACGGATCTCACGAGAGGAACCGTGCCGGGTTTCAGGGATGATTTAATACTGCAAACAAGGCTGGCAGCAGCACTCAATTTCTCGAATTTCAAGTGCTTTGTGTGTTCTCAGGTCTCCAAGTTATTTGTCGCCGTGCTAGGTTATTCGTCATGACCCGCACATCTAAATCACGTTAGATGTTATGAGCAGCGAAACCTACAAAGATCGTGATGGTCCTGAGTACGTCTATGCGCATGGCGACAAGCTCGAAATCTTCCCGACCGTTGGTGGGCAGGTTTGTATTCGTCAAACGAACGCAAAGGTTTCAGATGACTATCCATGCATCTTCATTCATCCAGATAATGTCCGCCTCCTGATTGATGCGCTTCAGCTAGTCAAGCCAGAAGCAGAGGCTTGGGCGGTAGACTATGCAAAGAAGAACATCTAACAAGCGAATCAAGCCCGCACGTTGCACGTGCTCGGCTCGCAAACCGCTGCGCGCTTTGCTCGCGGCTTATTCGCGGCGTTAGGCGATCGCACATGGAGAGATCAAGAGCCACGCGTTTCCTCGCTGCGAGTATTCTCGGTGCGGCCGTCGCGAATGCGGTGGGCTTTATCGCATTTCGACTCGTCCATCGACTTTGCGCTATATGGTCGAAAGGCGGAGACGCCTGTGTAACGGTTGGCAACCTGCAACTCTTTGTTGTGATGCATGCTCATCTTGTACTTGTCCTCGTCAGCGCCTTTGCGTTTTTCCTCATCGCGTGTCGTGTTGGACGTGTCAGAGAGCCGCTCCTCGCGGCGTCGGGTCTTCTCGCTTACTCGACCGTCTCCTGGTCACTGGCCGAGCTGACGTGGGTGACACCTCAAGAGGCGTTGGCCGCCGTGTTCGCTGGAGCCTGCGCTTTGGTCTACTTCCACTGGCGCCACAACCGAAATTCGCCTAACAATGCGCTCCACGCCACGCGCGAGGACGCGCGCGCGTGAGCGCGGGTGTTCGGGCCTGCATATGAATCATCGTCAGCGGCAAGAGTGCGAGAGGTTGCGTGCATTCAGCTCGGAGGAAGCGGCAGACTATCTTTTGAGTAACTACGGAGTTGAGAGCCCCAATTACGGCGAGGCGTTCGTTCTTCTGTCCCACAGGTCCTGGAAGCGATCAGATCAGGTTCGTCTCGCGCGTCATACCTTTCAGAAGTCGAGGATCTTCTCAGAAAGGTGGAGGCTAAAGCCCAACAAGCCCATGCACGCGACGTGCGAAACGCACGCGGCTGACGCGTGGCGTTATGCGGTTGTCCGGTCGCCGCTCAATTAAGACGCTATGAACAGGACTATCGCAGTGTTCTGGCTCGCGGTTCTAGCAATCATTGCTGGGTGTGAGCGCCAGCCCATCGACAGGACGGAAGATATCGGCGATGAGAACAAGGCCCTCGTTCGTCGGTGGATAGAAGAA
>DATNFA010000052.1:0-4644 GCA_035606615.1 Steroidobacteraceae bacterium | reverse complement strand
TCGTGGCGCGCGCCCGCGCACACTGCGAACGCCTTCGCCGTGCAGAGTTTCCTCGACGAAGTCGCTCATGCCACGCAACAGGATCCCCTCGCCCTCCGCCTTCGCTTGCTTGGCGAGCCGCGTGAACTGAAGTACGAGCAGCACGGCGGACCGACGTTCAATCCTGGTCGACTCACTGGCGTGCTGCGTCTCGCGGCAGAGCGCATCGGCTGGGGTCGTAGCGTGCCGCGCGGTCGTGGGCTCGGGATCGCCGGTCATTTCACATTCGGCGGCTATGCCGCGCACGCGATGGAAGTGAGCGTAGCCAGCGACGGCAGCTATCGAATCGAGCGCTGCGTGTGCGCAGTCGACGTCGGCCGGCCGATCAACCGCCTGGGACTCGAAGCGCAGATGATGGGCGGCACGATCGACGGCATCAGCACCGCGCGCAACCTGGAGATTTCGATCAAGGAAGGTCAAGTCGTGCAAAGCAACTTCAACGACTACCCGTTGCTGCGCATCGCCGATGCCCCGGACGTCGAAGTGGCAATCGTCGACAGCGAGCGCGATCCCTCCGGCGCCGGCGAAATCGGCCTGCCGACTGCCGCACCTGCGCTGACCAATGCAATCTTTGCAGCCAGCGGCTACCGCGTGCGCAATCTCCCGATCGGCGCGCGGCTGCGAACTGCGCAGGAAAGCTGAGAAAGTTCGTGTAGCGGCTGCTACACTTGCGGTCCCCACCGCGGTGTCGAGTCCTCATGTTTCTGCAGCGCCCCTCCTTTCGAATCGTTCTCCTTTTCTTTGGCGCCTTTGGGCTGGCCGCTTGCGGCGGCGGGGCCGACACCAACGCCGAGAAGCCGGTTCCGGTGACAACCCGCACGGTCGCAGTGAGCACAGCGCCCATCGTGCTCGAGGCTGTTGGACGCACCGAAGGCTCGAAGGAAGTCGAGATCCGCGCGCGCGTGTCGGGCATCGTGCAGAAGCGTTTATACGACGAGGGTTCGTTCGTACGCGCCGGCGCGCCGCTGTTCCAGATCGAGCGCGCGCCATTCGAGATCGCCCTTGCGCAAGCGAAGGCGACGGCCGATCAAATGGAAGCGACCAATGATCAGGCACGACGAGAAGCAGATCGTCTCGCAGGCCTGCTCGCCAGTGCAGCCGTTAGCAAGCGCCTCGCCGAGGAAGCGGCAACTGCATATAAATCCGCCGCCGCGTCGCTCGCCGCCGCACGCGCCGCAGTTCGCGAAGCGGAGCTGAATCTCTCATACACCTCCGTCGTCGCGCCGATCTCGGGAGTCACCGGACGCGCGCAGCACTCCGAAGGCAGCCTTGTGACGGCGAACACGGACAGCAGCTTGCTCACAACGATTTCCCAGACAGATCCAATCTGGGTTCGCTTCGCACTGTCAGAAGCCGAGCAGCAGGGCCTGCGCCGCACGGGTGATGAGAACAGCATCGTGGAATTGGTGCTGGCAGACGGCGAAACCTACGGCGAGCGTGGCCGCTTGAACTTCTCAGGATCAACCGTCGACCAATCACTCGGCACGGTGCAGTTGCGCGCGGCGTTTCCGAATCCAAAGCTCGAGATTCTTCCCGGCCAGTTCGCGACGGTCCGTCTCGATGCCGGCACGCAGCAGGTGATCGCAGTTCCGCAGACTGCCGTGCTCGAAGGAACGCAGGGTCGTTTCGTGTGGACCGTCGGCGCTGATGGCAAGGCCGCGCAACGTGCGGTGGAAGTCGGCGACTGGCTCGGCCAGGACTGGATCATCCGCAAAGGCCTGAACGATGGCGACACCGTCATCCTCGACAACCTGATGAAGCTGAATCCGGGCGTCGCCGTCGTCGCGCAAGCCGAGCAGGCGGGCGCGCCGCCGGCCTCCGCCGCCGCGGCCAACTGACATGTTCTCGAAGTTCTTCATCGACCGTCCGGTGCTCGCGGGAGTCATCGCGATCATCATCGTGATTGCCGGACTGGTCGCGAGCGCGATCCTGCCGATCGCGCAGTATCCGGACATCGCACCGCCGACGGTCGTCGTCAACACCAGTTACCCCGGCGCCAGTGCCGAAACGATCGCGAAGACAGTCGCCGCGCCGATCGAAGAGCGACTGTCCGGTGTCGAGCATCTGCTCTACTTCAACTCCAGCTCCTCCTCCACCGGCGATCTGACGATTACCGCGACCTTCGACGTCGGCACGAACATCGACACAGCGGTGTTCAACGTGAACAATCGCGTGCAGCTCGCAGTGCCACGCCTGCCGGACGACGTGCGGCGCAACGGCGTGACCGTACAGAAGCGGTCGAACGACATCCTGCTGCTGGTGGCACTCGTTTCGCCGGACAACAGCCGCGACACGCTGTTCCTGTCGAACTACGCAACGATCAATCTGCTCGACGAGCTCAAGCGCGTGCCGGGCGTCGCAGACATCGGCGTCTTCGGTGCGCGCGACTACTCGATGCGAGTCTGGCTGCGTCCCGATCGACTGGCGCAGCTCGGACTCACGGTCAGCGACATCGCCGACGCATTGCGGACGCAGAACACGCAATACGCCGCGGGCAAGATCGGTGCAGAGCCGGCGGTGAAGGGCCAGAGCCTGGTCTACACGGTCACAGCTCGCGGTCGGCTCGTGGAACCGGACGAATTCGGTGAAATCGTAATTCGCTCCACCGCCGGCGGTGGCGTGCTGCGCCTCAAAGACGTCGCGCGTGTCGAGCTCGGCGCACAGAGCTACGACACCTACAACCTGCTGTCCGGCAAGCCATCGATCGGCATGGCAGTCTTCATGCAGTCCGGAGGCAATTCGCTCGAAGTCGCGCAGGCGGTCCGCGACAAGATGACGGAGATGAAGAAGTCTTTCCCGCCGGGAGTCGACTTCGTGACGCCGTTCGACCCAACGCGCTACGTGTCAGCCTCGATCGAGGAAGTCACCAAGACGATTCTCGAGGCCGGCGCGCTCGTCGTCCTGGTCGTATTCCTGTTCCTGCAGACGTGGCGCGCGACCTTGATCCCCATGATCGCCGTGCCCGTCTCGCTGATCGGTACGTTCGCCGGACTGTGGCTCGTCGGGTTCTCGATCAATACGCTGACGCTGTTCGCGATGGTGCTGTCGATCGGTATCGTCGTCGACGACGCGATCGTGGTGCTCGAAAACGTCGAGCGCCTGATGCGCGAAGAGAAGATGTCGCCGCTCGCCGCAGCCATCGAGGCGATGCGAGAAGTGTCGGGCGCGATCATCGCCATCGTGCTCGTGCTATGCGCCGTGTTCGTCCCTGTCGCGTTCCTCACCGGCATCGCCGGACAGCTGTACCGACAGTTCGCGGTCACCGTGTCGATTGCAGTCGTCATCTCGGGCTTCACTGCCCTCACGCTGACGCCAACTCTGTGCGCGCTGTTGCTGCACGATGCGACTCACGACTCGAAGTACTTCCGCTGGTTCAATCGCGCATTTGGCGCGACGACGAACCGCTTTCTCATCAGCGTCGGCCAGGCATTGCAATACCGCGGGCGTGCGCTCGCGATTTTCGCCGGCGTCATCGCTCTTGCGGGCCTGCTGTTCTGGTATCTCCCGAACAGCTTCGTGCCGCCCGAGGACCAGGGCTACCTGATCGGCAACGTGCAGCTGCCTGACGGCGCGACATTGGAGCGCACCGGCAAGGTCACGGCACAGCTTCAGCAGATGCTGCCGGACTTCCCTGAGTTCGAGTTCGTCAACGTCATCAATGGCAACGACTTCATCGGCGGCGGCACCAAGAGCAGCTCGGGCTCGCTGTTCATCATCCTCAAGCCCTGGAAGGACCGCGACCGTACCGCTGCAGACGTCGCCAAAGAGTTGAACCAACGCGCCAGCACGATTCGCGGCGGTTTGGCAGTCGCTTTCAACCCGCCCTCGATCCGCGGCCTCGGTACTGCGGGCGGCTTCGAAGGCTACCTGCAATCGCGCGGGTCGGCAGACCCCGCGAGGCTGGGCCAGGTGCTGAACGAATTTCAGCGCGCAGTCGCCGCGGATCCACGCTTGAACGGCATCACCACGTTCTATCGCGCCTCCGTGCCGCAGCTCCGCGTCGAAGTGGACCGCGAGAAAGCGCTGGCACTCGGCGTACCTGTCGCCGAAGTGTTCGATGCTCTGCAGAGCACGATGAGCGCACTGTACGTCAACGACTTCAACCTCTACGGCCGCACGTTCCGCGTGCAGATGCAGGCGGAAGCGCCCTTCCGCAACGATCCCAACGATCTCGGCGGGGTCTACGTGCGCTCGAATACGAGCGGACAGATGATCCCGCTGAAGGCGCTGATCCAGGTCAATGAGGTCGTCGGTCCCGAGCTGCTCGAGCGCTTCAACGGATATATCGGAGCTCGCTTCAACGGCTCCGGCCGCGAGGGTGTCAGCTCGGGCGAAGCGCTCGCCGCTGTCGAAGAGGTCGCTGCAAAGACATTGCCGGATGGTTTCCAGGTTGCGTGGACCGGCCAGGCGTTCCAGGAAAAGCGCACCGGCAGCGCTTCGGCATTTGCGTTCGGGTTCGCGATCGTCATGGTGTTCCTCATCCTCGCGGCCTTGTATGGGCGCTGGCTGCTGCCGATCTCGGTGCTGCTCGCCGTGCCGTTCGCTGTGCTCGGCGCACTCGCGTTCGTGGCGCTGCGAGGGATGGAGAACGATATCTATTTCCAG
>DATNFA010000051.1:0-12557 GCA_035606615.1 Steroidobacteraceae bacterium | reverse complement strand
CGCGTCGCGGCCGACCAGGCGTACGCCGGCGCGATGCGGGCGTTGGTCCAGAAGTATCCGGACGATGTAGATGCGGCGACGTTGTACGCCGAATCGCTGATGGACCTCAGCCCCTGGAACTACTGGTCGCGGGCCGGCGTGCCTTATGAGCGCACCGCCGACATCACGGCGGCCCTCGAGAAGGTAATAAAGAAGGAGCCGGATCACACCGGCGCGCTGCACTTGTGGATCCACTTGTGGGAAGCGAGCAATACGCCGGAGCGTGCTGAGGCCGCGGCTGATCGTCTGCTGCCGCTGGCGCCTGCGGCCGGCCATCTGGTCCATATGCCAGGGCACCTGTTCCAGCGTGTTGGCCGCTACAACGATGCCGTGAAGGCGAACCAGCTCGCGGTCGTTGCTGACGAAGACTACATCTCGCAGTGCCGGGCGCAGGGCCTGTATCCGATGGCCTACTACCCGCACAACATTCACTTCCTGTGGTTTGCGGCGACGATGGCCGGCGAGAGCAAGCTCGCGATCGACGCAGCGGACAAGACGACCAAGTCGATTCCGGTCGAGGCCTTGAAGGACGTGCCGCTGCTGCAGACGTTCCTGCTGGCGCACGACTACTCGCTGGTGCGCTTCGGCAAATGGGATGAAATCCTGGCGCTGCCGGCGCCGCGCGCTGACACCCTGTTCACACGCGCCACGCGCAGCTACGCTCGCGGCATGGCGTTCATCCGCAAGAAAGACTTCGCGGCTGCGACCAAGGAGATCGATGCGGTCAAGAAGATCGCGGCGGATCCGCAGCTGGTTGCTGCGCCGACGTCGATGTCGCTGAACCTTGCGGACTCGGTGCTGCGCGTCGCGATCGAAGTGCTGGACGGCGAGTTCGCGGCCGCACAAGGCAACTTCGACACCGCAATTGCGCATCTCGACCGCGCCGTGCGTTACGAGGACGCGTTGATCTACACCGAGCCGGACGACTGGCATCAGCCCGTGCGCCACAACCTCGGCGCCGTGCTGCTGCAGGCGGGTCGGCCCGTCGAAGCCGAGAGCGTGTACTGGGACGATCTGCGCCGCCATCCGAAGAACGGCTGGGCACTGTTCGGTCTTGCGCAGGCGCTGCGCGCGCAGAACAAGACCAACGAGGCGAAGCTCATCGAAGCCGACTTCAAGAAGGCTTGGGCGGATGCCGACGTGCAGCTGACCGCGTCGCGGTTCTGATGCAACGCCCGCGTCATTGGCTGGCCGTGATCGCGCTGCTCGGCGCGGTTACGGCCGCTCACGCCGATGGCCCGGGCGGCTATCGACCCAAGGAGCGCGGCGCGGCGGCCGTCTCCGAGCAGGGTGCGATCGACGCCTACACGGCTGGTTACGCATCCATTCTGCGCGCCGAGCATGCGGAGAATCTGGCTGCGGCTTCGTCGAACGAGGCTGAGCGCAAGGCTGCGCTACAGGCCGCACAGGAAGCGTATCGCGCGTCGCTGCCGCACTTCACGACAGCGACGCGTCTCGACGGTGAGATGCACGAGGCCTACACGTACCTCGGCTACGCGAATCGCAAGCTGGGCCGCTACGAAGAATCGCTGCAGGCGTACGGCCAGGCGTTGAAGATCAATCCCAATACGCCGTATGCAATCGAGTATCAGGGTGAGGCGTTCCTCGCACTGAATCGAATCGCCGAAGCGCAATTCAACTTCCTGCGGCTCTATGCAGTGGCGCCCGATCACGCCGCTAAACTGCTGCAGGCGATGAATGCATGGGTGGAAGCGAATAAGGCAAAGCCGCCAGCGGGCATCGATGTGCCGGCGCTGGCGGCCTGGATTGCCGAGAAGGCCGCGGGGTTGAAGATGGACGAGAGACCGAATTGGTGACCTAGCTCTTCTTCCAACCTGTCCAACCTGGGCCGTGCACGACCTGGCCCGGCTTCGCGCCGGTGTGCTCGCCGTCGCGCAGGACCTGGGTGCCGTTCACGAACACGTGCACCATGCCGACGGCGTATTGGTGCGGTTTGTCGAAGGTCGCGAGGTCGTTGATCTTCGCCGGATCGAACACCGCGATGTCGGCGAAACAGCCCTTGTCCAGGCAGCCGCGATCCTTCAGCTTGAAGCTCTCGGCCGGCAGTCGCGTCAGGCGGCGAATGGCGTCCTGCAGGGTCGTCACCTTCTGATCGCGCACGTAGCGGCCGAGAAAGCGCGCAAACGTGCCGTAGGCGCGCGGATGCGGATTGCTGAGGAGGAACGGACCTTCCGGCGCCGAAGCCTCGGCGTCCGAACCGATATTCACCCACGGCTGCGACAAGCCGAGCTTCACGTTCTCTTCCGACATCAGGAAGTACGCCGTGCCGACGCGCGTGTGATCTTCGATCACCAGGTCGATCGCCGCGTCTTCGGGCGATACGCCGCGCATCTTCGCGACCTCGGCGAGCGTCTTGCCGGTGAGCGGCTTGAGCTTGTCGGTCTTGAAGCCGATCAGCAGCACGCGATCCGGCGAGCCCGCCGCGAGCAGCAGGCTTTCCCACTTCGCATTGGGGTCGCGCATCTCGGCAATGACTTTCTTGCGCACGTCGGGTTTCTGCAGTTGGGCGACCCAACCGTCGATCCCGCCCTGCTGCACCCACGTCGGCATGGCCGCGTCGAGACCGGTTGCGCCGGCCGTGTACGCATACATGTCGGCAGTGATCGGCAGACCCTCCTTGCGCGCGGCGTCGATCTTCGCGATCGCCTGGGCCATCTTCGGCCAGTTCTTCTGGCCCGCGGCCTTCAAGTGATAGGCCTGCGCGTGCACTTTGGCTTCACGAGAAATCCGGATCAGCTCATCGAGCGCTTCGAGAAAGCGATCGCCCTCGCTGCGCATGTGCGAGATGTAGCCGCCGCCGAACTCACTCGCGGCCTTGCACAGCGCGATGAGCTCATCGGTCTTGGCGTAGGACGCAGGTGCGTAGATCAGCGAGCTGCCGACGCCGAGCGCGCCTTCGCGCATGGCCTGGCGCACCAGGTCCTGCATCTGCTTGAGCTGTGCCGGCGTCGGCGCAACGTCATCGAACCCGACCACGTTCTCGCGCACCGTGGTGGCACCGACGAACGACGCGACGTTCGGCGAAACGCCCTTCTTGGTCAGGAAGTCCAGATACTCGCCGAGCGTCTTCCAGGTAACGTCGTAGCGGATGTCGCCCTGGGTCTTGATCATCTCCTCGCGGACGCGGTCGTTGACCGGGCCCATGGAATTGCCTTCGCCGAAGATCTCGAGCGTGACGCCCTGCTTGATTTCGCTCATACCGCGGCCGTCGTAGATCAGCGATTCTACGGACCAGGACAGCGTGTTGATGAAGCCCGGTGCGACCGCGAGCCCATTCACGTTCACTTCCTTATCGGCGCTGTAGTCCTGCAACTTGCCGGTGGCGACCACGCGCCCGGCTTTCACGGCCACGTCGCCGCGAACCGGCGCGCCGCCGCTGCCGTCGTAGATCACGCCGTTGCGGATGATGAGATCGACTCGCTCGGCGGCATCGATGCCGCAGGCGAACGTCGCCAGCAATGCAAGACAAAACAGCCGCGCATGCGGCGGCAGGAAACCAGTGCGCACTCTTCCCCCTTTCGCTCAGCGTCTTCGGGTTGGAGCGCGCACTCTATCTCAAAAGCTTACGCGGCGGCCTTCTCCAGCGCCTTGTCGATCAGCGCGACGAGGTCCGCTTTGCGCGGCAGGCCGACCTTCTGGGCGAAAACTTCGCCGTTCTTGAACAAAACCACCGTCGGTACGGCGCGGACAGCCAGGCGGTACACCGTTTGCTGGTTCTCTTCGATGTCGACCGTCGCCACGGTCAGCCGGCCCGAGTACTCGTTGGCGAGCTCGTCGACCATCGGCTTCATCGCCTTGCACGGGCCGCACCAGTCCGCCTCGAACTTCACCAGCACAGGCGTGGCGGAGCCGAGCACCTGCTCGGCGAAGGTCGCGTCGGTCACGGGAACCAGTTTGCTCTCGGGCTTGCTTTCGCTCATCGAACCCTCCGGGTTTGCAACGGCTACAAAGCTGCGCTCATTAGGCGCAATCGGCAATCGAACTTCGCGATGAGGTCCATCGAAACTGTCGATGGTGCTAGAGTCCCTCGGTGAGCCTGTGCCGTGCCGATAAAGTCCTGCTTGCTGGCGGTGCCGCCGTGCTGGGTTCGTCGGCGCTGCTGACCGCGACGCCGCTTGCAGTTGGCGCCTCCGCAGCGTTCCTGGCAGTGCTGACGGACGGCATCTTCCGGCCATCCTCCAGCGTCCTCTATCCGACCATTTCTCACGGTCCGCGCGATCGACCGCGCGTGGCGTTGACGTTCGACGACGGCCCCGATCCCGAGGTCACGCCTTCGATTCTCGACACGCTCGATGCGGCTGGTGCGCGCGCGACCTTCTTCGTCATCGGTCGCCACCTGCAGAGACATCGGCACATCGCGACTCGCGCACTGCGCGAGGGCCACGAGCTCGGCAATCACTCCTGGATGCACTCGTACTTCCAGAATTTCTATCGCACCGACCAGCAGCAGTCGGACGTCGAGCGCAGCACGCGATTGATCCAGGAATTATCGGGCTCGGACGCGGAGCCGCTGTATCGACCGCCGGTCGGATTGAAGAGTCCGCCGCTCGCCCGCGTCGCGCACGCACGCAAGTTGAAAGTTATCGCGTGGTCGCTGCACAGTCGCGACACGCTGGCGCGCGATGTCGATGCGACTGCTGCTCGTGTGCTGTCGCGCATCACAGCGGGCGATATTGTGCTTATGCACGACGGCCACGACCGCGAAGGGAAGCATCGAAGGCTCGCTGCGGCTGCGCTGCCGCTGATCTTGCGAGGTCTGCGCGAACGCGGGCTGAGCTCGGTCACGGTCTCCGAGCTGCTGGGTCCGTAGCAACTCTGCCGTATGCCCCGCGGCAATGCCCCGACACGCGGGGAACAACCGCAGCTCTCGTGCCTTGAATCAATACACCATTGATTTCTGTTCGAAGGAGGCACGCAATGTTCCTATCCCGGCGAGGCCCGTTTTTCTGGAGTCGGCGGCGTACGCGATACAGCATCGGCGCAGCTGCCGGCTTGGCGGCTGTAGGCGCAGTAGCAGCCGCCACGGCTGTCTACTTCCTCGACCCCGAGTCTGGTCGGCGTCGTCGGGCCTTGCTGCGCGATCAGGCAGTCCGCGCTGGCCAGCGCGGACGCGAGTTGGCAGGCAAGTTCGGACGCAGCATCTCCAACCTCTCGTGGCCGCAGCTGATCGGCATCGGTGGCGACGTGAGCGACGGCGTGCTCGTGCAGAAGACGATCCACGTCTATGCAGACGTCGATGAAGCCTATGCCTGCTGGCGCAAGCTCGAGGAATTCCCGCGCTTCATGAGCCACGTGCGCGAAGTCACGAAAATCGATGACACGCACTATCACTGGAAGGTGGACGGCCCGGCCGGAGTGCCGGTCGAGTGGGACGCAGTGATCACCGCGGATGTCCCCGGCGAGCTGATCGCATGGCGCACGATGGAGGATTCGGCTGTCCAGAGCGTGGGCGTAGTGCAATTCGAGCCATCGAATCGTGGCGGCCAGCGTTATGGTAGTGCGCGCGTTCACGTACGCTTGTCGTATCGCCCGCCGGTGAACCGCGTGGGTCACACGGTCGCCAAGGTCTTCGGCAAGGATCCGCAGCGGCAGATCGATAGCGATCTGTCGCGCTTCAAGACGTTCATCGAAACCGGAAGACGGCCGCGCGACAACGCGGCGGCATCACAAGCGCGCCACTAGCGGCTGGCTTTCTCCTGCTCCCGCGCGCCGCCGAGAATTCCTCTCAGCGCGTAGTTGCCTTCGTGGCAGGCGTATTCGTAGATCGCATCGTCCGTGCGATAGAACGGCATCTCGCCGGTGAACGGCCGGGTGAAGGCCTGCGAATCCTCCACCGTGAAGCGATAGTGGATCTTGTCCGGCGCGACGCGCGTGAACCGCTCGATGACGCGCGCCTCGCGGGTCGCGCCGCGAAAGCTCTCGTGATCGGTGAAGTTCGTGGTCTCCACGACCAGCGTCTCGCCTTCCCAGCGTCCGATGGAATCGCCCATCCACTTGCGGACGTTGCTCGCGACGTGCGTACCGCCGAGCCGCACGACACGTGCGTCGTGCACCATCTCGACCAGGATCATGACCGCATCCTTGCTCTGCACGATCTGGTAATGGTTGTTGTACAGCACCGGCAGCATCGGCGGGCCTGAGCTCGAACCGAACGCCAGCAGACAACGCTCGCCGAGTGGCCGCGCTTCGGGTCCATCGAAACTCAGGCGCGGGCGCGCAGCCAGGTACTTCTGACGCTCGGCAGTGAGCGGCGGAATCTTGCCGTTCGGCGGGTCGATCAGCAGCGAAGTGCGCTTCTCGCCGTCGATCGCCACGACCTGCGAGCCGCGATCGAGCCAGAAATTGTTATAACCGCAGCCGCGGCCGAAGTCCTTGCAATCGCCCGGCAGCTGCTTCTTCAGATCCGTCGCCTTCGCGGAATCGCTGACGAGCGTAGCCTCGGCGCCTTCGAGGCGCGCGGCCTCCTCCGGCGTCAGTGCACGGCGATCGCCGAACTCATCGGGCCGCTCGAGGGGAGTGATCGTCGCGCTCGTCCACATTCCCTGCAGATCCGGCTGACCGTCGGCAGTGCGCGGCGCGCGCCATTGCGGCTGCTGAGCGAAGGCGCTCGCACATACGAAGACGCAAAGGAGGACGATCGGCGTTCTCATTAGAACGCGTACTTTACACCCACTCTTATCGTGCGCGGCTCCTCCGCACGGCTCACTCGCCCTTCGACCTGCTCGCCTGGCGGATCGAGACCCGCTACGTTTGCACCGTAGAAATAGACGATGTCCTTGCCGTCCTCATCGAGGATGTTGAGCGCCTCGGCGTACACCGTAACGCGGCCCGGCTTCCACGCGGCGCGCAGATTCACGCCGGTCTCGGCATCGGCGCGCAGCGAGTTGTCTTCGATCAGCGGGTACTTGCCGAGATAGCGCACGCGCACGCTGGCCTCCCAGACATTGCGCACCAGCGACACACCGAGCTCGCCCGCGTTTTCCACTGCGCCGGCAACGTAGCTGCCGTCCGGACTGTCGACGTAACGCGCGCGGCTACCCGTCCACACAGCATCGATCGCGACCCAGGAGAGCGGCCGCCAGAATGCCACCACTTCATAGCCGCGACGGTCCGTCGCCGGACCGGGCTCGACGGAATTCGAGTCGCCGACGAACTTCAGCTCGCTGTCCAGCGACAGCCACCAGTAGGTCGTAGTGATGTTGAACGCGCCAAGCTCGAAGCGCGCACCGACCTCCTCGCCTTCGCCCTTGCTCAGTCCTTGCACCGGCGTCACTGTGTTCACGACGCCGCGCGCGTCGTTCGAATGAAAGCCGCGGCCCCAGTTCGCGTACAGCTCGACGTGCGGATTGATGCGATACGCAGCGGCGAGCTTCGGCGATACGGCGCTGTCGTTCGCCGAGCCCTGGTCGAGACCCGGCATGCGTGCGCGAACGTCGAAGTCGAAGTAATCGGCACGCAAGCCGGCCGTCACTCGCAGACTGTCGAGCGGCTCCCACTGCGCCTCCGAGTACGCACCAACCGAGCTTTCGTTCACTGCGACTCGGCTGATGTCCTCGAGCGCGCGGCCCGCATCGGTGTGCTGCAATCCGACGTTGCCGATGTCGTCATAGCGAGTCTCGACGCCGGCAGTCAGTGCGAGCGTGTCGCTCAGCTGCAGCTCGCGCTGATAGCGTCCGCCGCCGATCCACCTGCGATCGAATTGATTGATCTGAAAGTCATACGTCGCATTCGAGAGCATGCTCCAGTCGTAGTACTGCGCCCACAGCGACGCACGCCAACCATCGCCGAGCAGACGAGCCGCGCCGATCCAGCGTAGCGTTTCGCCGGTCGCAGTCGGGTCCAGCGCGCAGAACGCGTCTTTGCACACGCTCGTGCCGATCGCCCGCTCCGGAATCTGCTCGGTCGGACGCCACTGCGCGTGATAGCCCGACAGGCTGAATTCGAGCGTGTTCGAACCGAGCGGCCGCACGTACTTGGCCCACATCGATTGATGCTGCAGGTCTTCCGGCAGCTGCCACGGGCCGTCGTAGGTCTTCCATTGCGCGATTCCCATCAGCTTGCCTTCCCCGACGTCCACCGAGGTGCCGGCCGCGGCGCGGCGCCAACCGTAATCGCCGTCTTCGAGCGCAATGAACGGGGCGACGTCGCGGCTCGTCGTCATGAACGACGAGCCGGCCATCGAGAAGTCGCCGATGTCGGCGCGATAGGTGCCCTTGCGGTAGTCGATGCGGTCGATGACCTCGGGAATCAGGCCGTTGACGTCGAGATAGCCCTGGCCATGCCCATGCGTGCGCATGTTCATCGGCACGTCGTCGATCACGGTCGTGAAGTCGGTCCCATGATCGAGATTGAAGCCGCGCAGAAAGTACTGGTTGGCCTTGCCGGAACCGGAATGCTGGACGGCGATCAGGCCGGGCACGGCTTCCAGCAGCTCGGCGACTCGCAGCAAGGGTCGGACCGACAGGTCGGCGCCGCCGACGGCACCCTCGCTGGCCGCATCAGCCTTGCCGATGAGCGCCTCGCCGCGCGCGAATACCACGACTTCCTCGAGCACGTCCCCGGCCAGCGCCGAGGTGCAGGCCAGCAATGCCGGCGCGCAAAAGCAAAGAGCCCTGACTGGCTGCAACGTCCTTCTCCCAACACCGCGGTGGAGGGAGAACTCTATTCAGCGCCCATGCCGCAGCCAGTTATTCACCGTTAGTAACGGTTAACGTTGACTCTTCTTGATCCAATCCCGCACCCGCACCTCGACGATATCGAGCGGCAGCGGCCCGCCGAGCAGCAACGTGTCGTGGAATTGGCGGATGTCGAAGCGCTCGCCGAGCGTCTGCTCGGCCTCCCGCCGCAGCTGGCGGAAGCGCAACTCGCCGACCTTGTAGGCGAGCGCCTGGCCGGGCCAGGAGATATAGCGCTCCAGCTCCGTCTGGATGTTGTGGGGAGCGAGCGCCGAGTTCTCCGTGAAGCAGCGCCGCGCCTGCTCGATGTCCCAACCGAGCCAGTGAATGCCGGTGTCGGCGACCAGCCGACAGGCGCGCCACATTTCGTATGAGTAGCGCCCGAACAGCTCGTAGGGATCGCGATAGATCCCCATCTCTTCGCCCAGGAACTCCGAGTACAAGCCCCAGCCCTCGGTGAAGGCCGTGACGCTGATGTTGCGGCGGAAGTACGGCAGGCCGCTGAGCTCCTGCGAGAGCGCAATCTGCAAGTGATGACCCGGCACCGCCTCGTGCAGCGTCAGCGCCGGCAGCTCGTATAGACCTCGCTGATCGAGGTGCGTCGTGTTGACCATGTAGCCGCCAGCCTGGCCCATCTGCATGCTGCCCTGCCAGTAGCGGCCGGTCGTGTAGCCCTCAGCCATTTCGGCGGGCACGGGCCGTACGCCGTACGTCAGGCGGGGCAACGTGCCGAACAAGCGCGGCAGCTGGTCATCAGAGCGCTTCGCAATCTCGCTCGCCTTCTCCAGCAACTCGGTGGCCGTATGCGCATAGAAGCGCGGATCGGTCCGCAGCATCTTCAGGAACTCGGCGAAGCTGCCTTTGAAACCGGTTTGCGCGATCGCCTTCTCCATCAACCCGCGAATGCGTGCGACTTCGTCCTCGCCGAGCTTGTGGATCTGATCGGGAGTGAGGTCGGTCGTGGTGTGTTGGCGAACGAGGAAGCGATAGCTCTCCTCGCCGTGCGGTGTCGTGCGCCACGCGAGCGCTGGCCGCGCCGCAGGAACGTACTCGCGCGCCATGAAGTCGTTGAACGCGCGCTGCGCCGGATAGATCTTGTCGCGGACGATCGCGAGCGCCTTGCCGCGATATTCGGCTTGCGCTGCTGCGGGAATGCTCGCCGGCATGCGCCCGAACGGCAGCAACAACGAGCTGTCCTCCGGTTTCACTTCCACCTGCTTGCGCGCGGTTTCGAGAACGCGATCCACGACGATGCGCGGCTGCGTGTAGCGCGTCTTGATGCCGCGCTTCAGGTTCGCGACGTTCTGCTGATAGAACGCCGGCACTGCTTCGAGTCGCGCGAGCCAGGCATCGGCATCTTCGCGCGAAGCAATGGTCGTGGTTCGTGCGAGATAGTCCGCGATCGTATGGAACCCGCTGTCGTTCTCGAACGGGATGCGGCCGAAGTCGAACCGCAGCTCTTCGATCGACTCCTTGACGATGCGGGTCAGGAGCTGATGGTTCACCAGGGACTCGCCTGCCAGCTGACTCGCATCGATCTTCGCGAGACGTTGAGAGAATGCAGTCAGCCGCTGGCGCTGCGTGTCCTCCGCCTCCGGACGCACGTCCGGCAAGCGACGCAGAGCTGCGCGATCGCCCTCCTGCCCGGCGGAGATCGGATCGACCTCTCGAATGAAGGTCTCGTAGTCAGCGACGATCTGTTGCAGCGAGCTTTCCGCCGTTTGCGCTCCGGCCGTCACAGTCACGAGCAGGAGCGACAAGGCGGACCATGCACGGATCTTGCGCATGATCAGTGGCTCAGCGCATCGCGCACGGCTTCGTGGAAGGCAGTGCGGAACGCCGAGAGCTCCTTGCTCTGCGCGCTCGGCCACAGCCCGTGCGTGACGATGACGATGTTCTGCGGCTCGTAGATCTCGATCGACTGACCGAAGATGCCGCGTGCGCCGAAGTCACCCGGCCCGACGAGCCACCACTGATATCCATAGCCCGGCATGGACGGCGACGGCGTGGTCGAATCCTTGATCCAGTTCTCCGGCAGGAGTGAAGTGCCGTCCGCAAGCACACCCTTGCGCAGCGCGAGCAAGCCGATGCGGCCGTAGTCGCGCAGCGTCGCGCTCAGGCAGCAGCCGGCATGTTCCGCACCGTATTCGTCGGCGAGCATCCAGAAGGCGTTCGACTCCATCGCGAACTTCGACCAGATCTTCTGGCTCGCATAGCTCGACAGATTGTTACCGACGGCGGCGCGCACGATCGCGCCGACCAGATGCGTCTCGCCGGTGTTGTAGTTGAACTTCGAGCCCGGCGGCGCGACGCGCGGCAACGCGCCCATGTACGTCACGAGACCCAGCGAGCCGCCTTGCGCCGCGACGGCGCCGATGCGTGCCACATCCGACTTGGGATCGGTGTAGTCCTCGTTCCAGCCGACGCCGGAGGACATCTGCAGCACCTGGCGAATCGTCACGCCTTCGTACGAGGTGCCCTTGAGCACTGGCAGGTACGACGTGACCGGGTCGTTCACATCTTTGATGTAGCCATCTTTGATCGCAGCGCCGACCAGCATCGAGGTCAGCGACTTCGCGACCGAGAACGATGTCCACTTGCTCGTCGCCGTGTGACCGAGCGCATAGCGCTCGTACGCAATCTTGCCGTTGTGAATCACGAGCAGGCCCGCGACGTGATTGTGCTCGAGATACTCGCCGATCGTGTAGCGCTTGCCCGCGACTTCGAACGAAACCTTCGACAGATCCTCGAGCGCGACGGGCAGCGGATAGGCCGGATGCGTCTTCGGATCGCCGCGGCTGATCTCGCGCGTCAGGAAGATCCGATCCATGTTCGGGTAGCTGGCCTGCTGCTGCTCCGGCGTCCAGAACAGCACGCGGTCGGGCGGGCCGAGGGCCTTGGAGTCGAGGGCGGCGGGTGTGTCCGCGTGGGCGAAGAAGGGAATCGCCGCAAGCGCGGCACAAAGCAGGAATCGACGCATGGAAGGCCCCCTGTTCTTGTAGGGGCCCAATTGTAGTCAGGCTTTAGCCTGACTATCTATTTGCTCAGCTCGGCCGCCGGCAAACCATTGCGCAGGACGCTCGCCTGGAACCCGCGCTCCGACAGCAGATACCCGCACGCGGAACTCCGCCGGCCGGTGTCGCAGCACACGACGTAGTGAACGTTGCGGTCCAGCGCCTTCATCTTCAGGCGCAGCGATTGCGCCGGAATGTTGAGCGCGCCCTCCGCGCGATAGTGCTCGTACTCCGACGGCAGCCGCACGTCGAGCCATTGCCCGCCGCCTGCGACGATGCGCTTCGCCTCGGCCCACTCGACCCATTGCAGCAGCGGCTCGTGCAGCAGCGTGCGGAAATCCTGTTTCGACAGCCGCATCAGTGCGCCGTCGCTGAGCATCGTGATCGTCGCGTTGCGCTTCGCTTCGGAGATGAGCGCTTCCTCGCCGAAGGTCTCGCCCATCTTCAGCTCGGCGAGCTTCACCCCTTCCTTGTTGAGTGGCGTCTCGCGCGCGACCGAGCACGAGCCCTTTACGACGACGTAGAAATAGTCGCCGGCATCGCCTTGCTTGATGACGACTTCGCCGGCGCGATAGTCGACGCGCTGCATGCGCATGAAGACCGCCTGGATGTTCGACGGCGGCACCTTGTGGAATGCCTTGGTCTGCAGCAGTGCCGTCATCCAGTCGTCGGCAGGGCTGCCGCCCTCCTCCGACTCGCGCAGCTCGATGACCTTGTAGCTGCCGGTCTGGTCCCAGGTGACGACGACGTCGAGAAATTCGCTGTCGATGTGCAGGTATTCGATGCGGTCGGAAGTGACGACGGCCGA
>DATNFA010000050.1:0-75396 GCA_035606615.1 Steroidobacteraceae bacterium | reverse complement strand
TATGGAAGGGCCATCGCTCAACGGATAAAAGGTACTCCGGGGATAACAGGCTTATTCCTCCCAAGAGTCCACATCGACGGAGGAGTTTGGCACCTCGATGTCGGCTCATCACATCCTGGGGCTGTAGCAGGTCCCAAGGGTATGGCTGTTCGCCATTTAAAGTGGTACGCGAGCTGGGTTCAGAACGTCGTGAGACAGTTCGGTCCCTATCTGCCGTGGGCGTTGGAAACTTGAGGGTGAGCTGTCCTTAGTACGAGAGGACCGGGATGGACGTATCTCTGGTGTTCCGGTTGTCACGCCAGTGGCACTGCCGGGTAGCTATATACGGACGGGATAACCGCTGAAAGCATCTAAGCGGGAAGCCCCCCCCAAGATTAGGTTTCCCTGGGAACTCGATTCCCCTAAAGGGCCGTCGCAGACTACGACGTTGATAGGCCGGGTGTGTACGTGCAGCAATGCATTGAGCTAACCGGTACTAATTGCCCGTGAGGCTTGACCATATAACACCCAATGCGCTTGGGCCGCGATGCAGCGGTCTGATGCAATGCAAGGTGTGCTGATTTACTCAAATGCGACAGTGCGTCGAACAACTTTCGAATTCAGGTGCGGTTGAGCCCTCAACAGGACGCGACCGCTACGTGAGCCAATTTGCCTGGCGGCCATAGCAGGTGGGAACCACCCGATCCCATACCGAACTCGGAAGTGAAAACGCCGCGCGCCGATGGTAGTGTGCCCTTCGGGCATGCAAGAGTAGGTCACTGCCAGGCTTCTAATTTGAAGTGGAAAGCCCTGCCGGACTATCATCCGGCGGGGCTTTTTCCGTCAGCTACGCGGAACTGGGTCACTTGTGGAGGTACCACAATGAACACACTCGAACGGCGCCAGATTGTGCGGGGACAAGTTATCGACATGTCGGTCGCCAAGACCGCGATCAACAAGTCGCGCCGTGAGCGTGCCGATGCCGCGAAGAAGCTGCGCAAGGCGCTGGCCGCCAGCCGTTACGCCAAGCTGAGAGTCGATACGATTTCCTATCCGCGCGCCTGAAGCGCCGGTCCCCTCAATGAAAGTCCCGCGACTTGCGGGGCAGTCGCTCGACCCAGTGCGAATAGTCTTCGACGCGCTGGGCGACGACGTGAATCACTCCTTTCTCGTTCTGCAGCGCCCCGTGCACGATCAATAGCGTCGTGCCGATGATGTTGGGGCGCTCCGCCGCGAACACGCCCGGCCAGAAGATGATGTTGTTGATGCCGGTCTCGTCCTCGAGGGAAGCGAAGACGACGCCCTTCGCTGTCTGCGGATGCTGCAGATGAGTTACGAGCCCGCTGACTGACACGTGAGTACCGCTGTCGATCGCTTCCAGGTCGCGGCGCCTGAGCACGCCAAGTGATCGCAAGCGCGAGCGCAGCAGCGCGAGCGGATGCCGCCCGGTGCTCAGACCGAGCTGATAGTAGTCGCGCAGAATCTCTTCCCATTCGCTCGGCGGCGGCAACGCTGGCAATGCTTCGTCTACCTGCGCGCCAGCCAACGGCGGTCGCGCCCGTTCCACTGCCAGTGCCTCCCAGTACGCGAGATTGCGATGCTCCGTCAGGCCGCGAAACGCGCCGCACGTCGCCAGCACCCGCGTCGCGCGTGGCGACAACTCGGCCCGCTGCACTACGTCGGCCATCGACGCGAACGGCCGTTCTCCGCGCGCAGCGACGATCCGTCGCGCGTCTTCATCGCGCAATCCTTTGACTAGCCGCATGCCGAGGCGTATCGCATCTCTTCCCTGCACTCTCGGTGCGAGCGTGCACTGATACTCGCTCACCGTGACATCCACGGGCAGGATTTGCACCAGTTGCCGCTTTGCCTGCTCCAGCAGCTGCGCCGGTTGATAGAAGCCCATCGGCTGACTATTGATGAGGCCAGTGAAGAACGCGGCTGGATGATGGTATTTCAGATAGCTCGACACGTAGGTGAGCAGCGCGAACGACGCCGAATGCGATTCCGGAAACCCGTATTCGCCGAACCCTTCGATCTGTTTGTAGATCGCTTCGGCGAACGCTTCCGCATAGCCCTTGGCGCGCATGCCGTCCATGAGCTTCTGCTGATACGTCCCCATATTGCCGCTGCGCTGCCAGGCGCCCATCGCACGTCGCAATTGATCCGCTTCGCCCGGCGTGAAGCCTGCGGCGACGACGGCGATCTGCATCACCTGCTCCTGGAAGATCGGCACGCCGCGCGTCTTTTCCAGCACCGGCCTGAGCTCCTCGCTCGGATAGGACACTTCTTCGGGCGGTAGATGACGGCGCTGCAGATAGGGATGCACCATGCCGCCCTTGATCGGGCCGGGCCGCACGATCGCGATCTCGATCACCAGGTCGTAGTAATTGCGCGGCCGCAGCCGCGGCAGCATGCTCATCTGCGCGCGCGACTCGATCTGGAACACGCCGATCGTATCGGCGCGGCAGATCATGTCGTACGTCGCGGAGTCCTCGCGCGGAATCATCTCCATGTTCGTGGGACCGGTGCCGGTTTTGCCGAGCAGATCGAACGTCCGTTGCAAGGCCGTGAGCATGCCGAGCGCGAGCACGTCGACCTTGAGCAGGCCGAGCGACTCGAGATCGTTCTTGTCCCACTGAATGACCGTGCGCTGCGGCATCGCTGCGTTTTCGACCGGCACGAGGTCGCTGACGCGCTCCTGCGCGATCACGAAACCGCCGACGTGCTGCGACAGATGTCGCGGAAAGTTCAGCAGCTCCTTCACCAGCGCGCACAGCCGCCGGATGACGTCCGTATCCAGGTGCAGTCCCTGGCTGGCAACGCTGTCGCGGAACGTTTCCCAGTCGTCCCAGTACGCCTGTGCTTTAGCAAGGCGATCGATCACATCAGGATCCAATCCCAACGCCTTGCCGACATCGCGCAGCGCGCTCTTCGGCCGATAGGTGATGACTGTCGCGGCCAGCGCCGCGCGCTCGCGTCCGTACCTCTCGAACACGTGCTGTATGACTTCCTCGCGTCTTTCGTGCTCGAAGTCGACGTCGATGTCCGGCGGCTCGTTGCGCTCCGCGCTGATGAAGCGCTCGAACAGCATGGCGATGTTGTCCGGGTTCACCTCGGTGATGCGCAAGGCGTAGCACACGACCGAGTTTGCCGCCGAACCGCGGCCCTGGCACAGGATCGGTTTCGGCCGCCCGCGCGCCCACTCGACGATCTCGTGAACGGTCAGAAAGAAATGCTCGTACTGCAGCTGCTTGATGAGCGCGAGCTCCCTCTCGACCACGGCGCGAATCTTCTCCGGCACGCCGCGCGGCCAGCGCGCTTTCAAGCCCAGCTCGGTCAAGTCGCGCAGGTACTCGGAGGCTGTCATGCCTGGCGGGACCAGCTCGCGCGGGTAGCGGTAGCGCAGCTCGTGCAGCGAGAATTCGCAGCGTTGCGCGACATTGAGCGTTTCATCGAGCAACTCCCGCGGATAGATCTTCAGCAACTGCTCGTAGCGACGCAGATGCCGCTCGCCGTTGGGATGCAAACGATGACCCGCCGCTGCCAGCGTGCAGCGATGGCGGATTGCAGTGAGCGTATCCTGCAGTGCGCGCCGTTCCGGCGAGTGCATGTGCACGTCGCCGGCCGCCACCAATGGCAAACCATGTGCAGCTCCAAGTTGCTGCAGACGTGCAAGACGTTGCGCATCGTTCGCGCCCAAGTGCAGCTCGACTGCGATCCAGCAGCGCCCGGGAAAGAGCTCGCGGATCCACCCGGCGGTGCTGGCGCGCGGTTCGGCCGGAGGTACCCACAGCGCGAGACAGTGATCGAGCCCTGCTTGAAAATCAGCACGCGTCAGTCGATACGTGCCTTTATCTGCCGCGAGACGCGCGCGGGTGATCAACGCACAGATTTCTGCATAAGCAGTCTGCGTCGGCGCGAGCAGCACGACGTGCAGATCGTCGGGCGTGCGGAATTCCGCGCCGACGATCAGCTTCAGTTTGTGCCGTTTGGCCGCATCGTGCGCCCGCACGACGCCGGCCATCGAGCATTCGTCCGTCACTGCGATCGCCGCATAGCCCAGCGCCGCCGCTCGTTCGACCAGCTCGCCTGGATGCGACGCCCCGCGCAGGAACGTGAAGTTGCTGAGGCAATGCAGCTCCGCGTACCCGCTCATGACCAGAATCCGTGCAGGTACCAACCGCCGCGCTCGCCGAGATCCTGGTAGACCCACAGGCTCGAGCCATTGCTCAGGTGCATGACGTAGTAGTTGCGCTGCACGTCGCCGCTGTCCCACCAGCCGCCTTCGATGCGCTCGGGACCCGACACGATCTGCGGCACGACCGACAGCTGCAGCGGCTTGGGTTCCTGCAGGAGCCAGAGCGGTCGCTCGGGAAATTGCGGAGTTGCACGCGCTGCCTGCAGCGGCGCCGCCGTCCAACTTGCTTCGGGCCGATGATCCGCGACCTGTCGCAGTCCGTGAACGTGCTGCGCGCCGAGACGTGCTGCAAGCCTGTCGATCGTATGTGCGAGCTCCTCGTTCTGTTGCAAAGAGCCGTGCGTCAGATCTGCCTGGAGCGCCGCGGGCATCGCGAACTGATCGGCGGCGAGGCCGAGCCCGATCGTCGGCGCCGGCAGCTCGAGATGTTCGAGCTGTTCGCGCACCAGCGTTAAAAACCGGTTCGCGTCGCGATCGGCAAGCGACAAACCGATAGCCATCGGCGTGCCGGCTGCGCCGCGATGCGCGAAGGTGATCGTGAAGCGCTGCACGCCGGTGTCGCGCGCGCGCAGAAAGCCAGCGAATTCGTGCAGCATGCGCCGCAGCGGGAACAGCAGCGCCTCGGTGCTCTTCACCTCGAATTCGAAATCGAAGCGCGCGGCGTAACGAGCGGGGAGGCGGAAAACCGGCCGCGGATCTGCCGCCGTGCCGACCAGGCGGTCGAGGAAATTGCCCAGCTGGACTCCGAAACGTTTGATCACCGCATCGCGCGGCAGCTCCAGCAGCAAGCCGATCGTACGCACGCCGGCCGTGTGCAGCGCACCGGCGATCTCGGGCTCCAGCGCCAGCAACGCGATCGGCAGGTTGCGAATGCGTAACTGCAGCGCCGCGGGCGAAGGCATGACGACGCGGATGCCGCTACGCGCCAGCAGGGCAGCGCCTTCCAGCGTCGGCCCGATGCCGAGCTGATAGCTGTAGTGCAGAAGCCCGAGCTCGCGCTCCAGTGCCGCAATGAAATCGCGAAAACCGCCGAACAGTTTGAGACTGCCGCCGATCTCGAGCCACAACGCGCCGCTGCGCGCTCGGCGGAAATCGAGCGGCACTTCCCCCGGGATCACCGTGCTGCTGAACTGGTAAGCCCAGGCGGCCAGCCGTTCGAGCGCCGCAGTTTCTGCGGCAGCGCTGCGCTCGAGTTTCTGCACAGTAGGGCAGAGTGCGAGCGCTACCGTGTAGTTCATGTCGGGCTTGAGTCGAGCGCTGTGCGCGGCCGGATTGCCGCAGACGATCCAGCGTGCGCTGCCTTCGCAAGCGGCCACGACCAGCGGCGCGTCAGTGTCTTCGGAACGCAGCGCCTCCAGAGGCAATTGCGGCAGCGCTATGCACAACCAGAGCACGGCGCTGCCACTTGCACGGACACGCCGCGCCGTCCGCCGCGGCATTTGACGACGTCGATCTGCAGCACATTCGCGATTCGCTGCAGCTTCAAGCGCAGCGCCGCCGGCGAAGCTTCCCGGGCGGCATCGACGCTGCGATACAAAAATCCGGTGCTGCCGCCGGCTTCAGCCGCGAGTTGCAGGCGACGGATCTCGCGATCCCGGACCGTCGCTGGCCATGCGAGGACCGCGCCGAAAGATCTGCAGCGCAGCGACTGTTCGGTCGCCCACAGAATGTCTTCGGCCCGCTGCGCCTGAATGACGAGCAATCGTTCGAGCCGTACGCCGTGCTGCGACAGTGCCGGTGCGAACGGAATGTACGGCGGAGCGACGAGTGTGACGTGACGACCAGCGCTGGTGATGCGCGCCAGCGCGGGCATCAGCAGCTGCAGCTCGCCGATGCCGACTGCTGTAGGCATGAGCTCGACGATCGTGCCGACCTGCCAGCCGCCGCCGGGCAACACAGCGTCCAGTTCCGTCCAGCCGCTCGCTTCGATGACCGGCGCGACGGCCGTGCGGCCATTGCGGCAAAGCCAAGCCAGGTGTTGCAGTGTCTCGGCCCGATTCATCGCGACGCACCGGAACGTTCACGACCGGCGACTCAGCACCGTGCGGATCACGCCCGTCGCCAGCCCTTCGATCGCCAGTTCCTGCTCGCGCAGATCGATCTCGATCGGCGCGTACTCGGGATTCGCAGGCTCGAGCCGGACGAGCTGTCCTTGCCGCCGGTAATACTTCACCGTCGCTTCATCGCCGAGGCGCGCAACGACGATCTGGCCGTTGCGCACCTGCTTCGTGCGATGCACGGCCAACAGATCGCGATCGAGAATGTCGGCATCCTTCATGCTGTCGCCGCGGACTCGCAGCAGAAAATCGGCGGCCGGCCGAAACAGCGCCGGATCGACGTTTACGTAATCCTCGATGTTGGAGGAGGCGAGGATGGGCGCACCCGCCGCGATTCTTCCGAGCAGCGGCAGTCCCGCCGGCGCGGTTTGCGACAGACGGATGCCGCGCGAGATGCCCGGTATCAGCTCGATTGCGCCCTTCGCAGCGAGCGCCCGCAGATGCTGATCGATTCCCTGCCGATTCTTCAGCCGCAGCCCCTCGGCAATCTCCCCGCGCGTCGGCGGCAGGCCGCCGCTCTCCATGAAACGGCGGATAAAAGCCAGCACTTCCAGCTGTTTGGGAGTGAGATCGGACATGCTGCAGCCATACCAGACGGATGTCTGGTATGGAGTCTAGCGCGTTTGGCGCTTACTGCAAGCTCAGTGCGCTCGAAGTGATCCGCGTCCGGTCCGGCGCGCCGGTGCGCGCATAGCTGTTGAGCTTGTTATAGAGCGTCTTCAGGCTGCATCCGAGGATGGCTGCGGTTCGGCGCTTGTCGCCTTCGCAATACTCCAGCGTCACTTCGATCAGCGAGCGCTCCGCTTCGTCGAGACGCGAGCCCAGCGGTACGTGCAGACCTGCCGCATGCGGTTGCTCGATCTGCTGCGGAATCTGCTTTGCCATCGACATCGTCAGGTCGAGGTCGAGCACATCGTCGGCAAGAATGAAACTGCGCTCCACCGCGTTCTTCAACTCGCGCACGTTGCCGGGCCAGCGATAGGTGCGCAGCGCTTCGGCGAATGTCAGCGAGAAGCGCTTGTGCGTGCCGTTGGTGCGATTGAGCACGCCGAGGAAGTGCTCAGCGAGCGGCGGCACGTCGCCAGCGCGCTCGCGCAGCGGCGGCAAGTGCAGCGGGAAAACGGCGAGGCGATACATCAGATCTTCGCGCAGCTGCCGATTCGCAACCGCTTCGGTGACGTTGCGATTGGTGGCGGCCACGACGCGGATATCGGTCTTGATTTCCTGCGTGCCGCCGACGCGATAGAACCGTCCCGTTTCCAGCACGCGCAGCAGCCGCGTCTGCATGTCCAGCGGCATCTCGGTGACTTCGTCCAGGAACAGCGTGCCGCCCGTGGCGCGCTCGAACACGCCAGCGTGCGTGCGCGACGCTCCTGTGAAGCTGCCCTTCTCGTAACCGAACAACTCGGCCTCGATCAGCGAAGCTGGAATCGATCCGCAGTTGATCGCCACCAGCGGTCCCTGCGCGCGATGGCTCAGCTGATGAATGCACTCGGCGACCAGCTCTTTGCCCGAGCCGCTCTCGCCCATGATCATCACTGTGGCTTCGGTCGGGGCGACGCGCTGGATCAGCGCGAACACCTGTTTCATCGCCAGCGAGCGACCCAGCAAGTTGCCCAGTCCGCTCTCGTGCAAAGTAATCCTTGCATCCACTTCGGTCCGCCCCCTTCAAGCTCACGCTACGTGAGATGCAAATTCTTCAAGCGGCCTCGCGGTTCCTTTGTAATAAGTTTTTTCTTGTGCAGCGTCGCGCAGTGCGTGTCGGAAAAATGGCCACGCCACGCTGCGACCATGTACGACGCACGCACCAGGAACAGTCTGTGAATCGTGTGTGCGTGTCAGCCACGTCGCACGTCGACGACAGCGGGCTGCAGATTTTGCACGTTTGTCCTCGGCGGCATAGAACTTGCCGCTTCGCGTTGCGCAAACCATTCGCAGACCGGGAGCGAGCATGACATTGCAGGGCGACGCGGCGGACACGAAACCAGCAGCAGCACGACACGCGTGGCTGCACGATGCTGCCAGCGATGAGGCACTGGCGCTGGCGACGCCGCGCAAGATCAGCGTTTTCGGCCTTGGCTACGTCGGCGCCGTATCGCTTGCGTGCCTTGCGCGCGACGGACACGAGATGACCGGCGTGGACATCGACGAGGCGAAGCTCGAGATGTTGCGGCGAGGGCAGGCGCCGATCGTCGAGACCGGCATCCAGGAGCTGACGCGCAGCGTGATTCGTGGCGGCAACGTCACCGTGACGAACTCCGTCCGCGACGCGATTCTTGCGACCGACGTGTCGCTGGTGTGCGTCGGCACCCCCGCGCGGGCCAATGGCAGCCAGAACCTCGATGCCATCACGCGCGTCGCGGAGCAGATCGGCGCCGTGCTGGCGGAGAAGGCGACGCGTCACGTCATCGTCGTGCGCTCCACGGTCAAGCCCGGCACCGTCGAGGAAGTGATCCAGCCTGCGCTCGAAGCCGCCTCGGGCCTGAAGGCCGGCGTCGACTTCAGCCTGTGTTTCCAGCCTGAATTCCTGCGCGAAGGCACCTCCATCCATGATTACGATCATCCGCCGCTGACGGTCGTGGGCGCGAGCGATGCATACGGCGTCGCGATGCTGCGCGGGATCTTCGGGCATCTGCCGTGCGAGTTCGTGCACACCTCGATCCGCACTGCCGAGATGCTCAAGTACGCCTGCAATTCCTTTCATGCGGTGAAGGTGACCTTCGCCAACGAAATCGGTCGCATCTGCCAGGCCGCGAGCGTGGATCCGCACGAGGTGATGGAGCTGCTGTGCATGGACCGTCAGCTCAACATCTCGCCGGCGTATCTGCGGCCGGGCTTTGCCTTCGGCGGCTCGTGCCTGCCGAAGGATCTGAAGGCGCTCGTGTACCTGGCAAAGAGCGCCGACATCGAAGTGCCGATGCTCGCCAGCGTCATGCCGAGCAACACCGCGCATATCGAGCACGCCATCGAACAGGTGCTCGCGAGCGGCAAGCGCCGCGTCGGCATGCTGGGCCTGAGCTTCAAGACCGGCACCGACGATCTGCGCGAAAGCCCGCTGGTCATCATGGCGGAGCGCTTCATCGGCAAGGGGCTGCAGCTGTCGATCTACGATCCGCAGGTGAACGTCGCCCGCCTGATCGGCGCGAATCGCCGCTTCATCGAAGAGAGCATCCCGCACATCGCATCGGTGATGACCAGCGACGTCGCCGCCCTCGTGCGCGAAGCGGACGTTCTGGTCGTTGCGACCAGAACTCCTGAAGTCCTCGCAGCTCTGCAAACCCACACGCGGCCGGAGCAACTGCTGCTCGACGTCGCCGCTCTTACCGACCGCGCGGCGCATCACGCGCACTATCGCGGCGTGTGCTGGTGAAGCAATGGCCGTCGAAGAGCAGACAGTGAGCTCCGCGGCCGTGATGACGCGGCATGGTCGCCGCGTTCTGATCATCGTCGAGAATCTGCCGTGCCCGTTCGATCGACGCGTCTGGCAGGAGGCGCGCACGCTGGCCGCGGCCGGCTATCTCGTGTCGATCATCTGCCCGAAGGGTAAGGGTTACGAGCAGAGCTACGAGGAGATCGACGGCATCGCGATCTATCGCCATCCAATGCCGTTCGAAGGCAGCGGCGCGCTCGGCTATCTCGCCGAGTACAGCTGGGCGCTGCTGGCGGAGTTCGCGCTTTCGCTGCGCGTGCTGCTGGACCGTGGCTTCGACGCGATCCATGCCTGCAATCCGCCCGATACGCTGTTCCTGATCGGCGGCTTCTACAAGCTGTTCGGCAAGAAATTCCTGTTCGATCACCACGACATCAATCCCGAGCTGTACGAGGCGAAGTTCCGCCGCCGCGACCTGTTCTACCGCCTGATGCTCTGGCTCGAGCGCCGCACGTTCAAGACCGCCGACGTCTGTGTCGCGACCAACGAGTCTTACCGCCGGATCGCGATCGAGCGCGGCGAGCGCTCGCCCGCCAAGGTATTCGTCGTGCGCAGCGGGCCCGATCTGCGGCGCCTGCGCGTGTTGCCGCCGACGCCGGCGCTCAAGAACGGCCGGCGGTATCTGGTCGGCTACGTCGGCGTGATGGGTCGCCAGGAAGGCATCGACGGGTTGCTCGCCTCCGTGCAGCACATCGTGCACTCCATGCAGCGGCACGACATCCAGTTCGGCCTTGTCGGAGGCGGCACGGAGTTGCCGGCGCTGCGCAAGCTCGCCGAGGAGCTCGGCGTCGCGGACTGCGTGACGTTTACCGGGCGCGTGCCGGACGAGCAGCTGCTCGCGATGCTCAATACCGCCGACGTGTGCGTGAACCCCGACGTGGCCAACGACATGAACGACAAGTCGACCATGAACAAGATCATGGAGTACATGGCGCTCGGCAAGCCGATCGTGCAGTTCGATCTGGCCGAGGGCCGCGTGTCGGCGCAGGAGGCCTCGCTCTACGCGCTGCGCAACGACCCGATCGACATGGCGCGCAAGCTGGTCGCGCTCCTCGACGATGCCGACCTGCGCGCGCGCATGGGCGCTGCCGGGCTGGAACGCGTGCAGAGCGTGCTGGCCTGGGAGCACGAAGTCCCGCGCCTGCTGGCGGCCTACGACGAGTTGTTCAAATGAGATACGTCGCCCTCGCCGCAGGCTTCGATGGCACGCTGGCGCGCGACGGCGTCTGCGACGAGCGTTGCATCGAAGCGCTGCGTGCGGTGGCTGCGACGGGGCGCAAGCTCATCCTTGTGACCGGACGGGAGCTGCGCGAGCTGCTGGAGATCTTCCCGGAAGTACGTCTCTTCGACTATGTCGTCGCCGAGAACGGCGCCGTCATGCATCGGCCGGCGACACGCGAATCCGAGATCCTGGCGCAAGCACCGCCGGAGATCCTGTTGCAGGAGCTGCGACGGCGGCACGTCACGCCGCTCACTGTCGGCAGCTCGATCGTGCGCACGGTGCAGGCCAACGAAGCCGAAGTCAGCGCCGCCCTGCGCAAGCTCCAGCTGGATTTCCAGCTCGTGACGAATCCCGGCGCGCTCATGATGCTGCCGGCGGGCGTCAACAAGGCGTCGGGCGTGTGGGCCGCCTTGCGCGAGCTCGGCATCTCGCGCCACAACCTGGTTGCGATCGGCGACGGCGAGAACGACCTCGCGCTGTTCGAATTCGCCGGGTACGCCGTGGCGGTGCAGAACGCGGATCCGCTGGTGCAACGCGTGGCGAACCGCACTACGGAAGGCGCGTACTGCGAAGGTTTTCTGCAGCTGGCACGGGACCTGGTCGCCACGGATCTCGCCGGCACACTGCCGCGCCACAAGGTGATCATCGGCATTCGCGAGGACGGCGCGCCCGTCGAGATCACGCCGTGCCAGGACTCGCTGCTGGTGCACGGGCCCGACGGCACCGGCAAGGTTGCACTCTGCAATCGGTTGCTCGAGCAATTCCTGGAGAGCAGCTATCAGTGCTGCGTCATCGATGCTGAAGCCGGCGAGATGCAGGTGCCGGACGATGTGGAGGTCTTCGGCGACGCGCACGAAGTGCCACGCCTCACGGAGATTCTCTGCGCGCTCGACCAGCCGACGGCCAGCGTCGCGATCAACCTGGCCGCGTTGGCCGTCGAGACGCGTCCAGTATTCACCGATGCGTTGCTGGTGCAGCTGCAGGCGCTGCACGACCGCCTGGGCAGGCCGCACGTCGTGCTGATCCGCCAGGCACACTCGTTCCTTGCAGACGGCGCAATGGCTTCGTCTGCGCGGCTATCCGAGGTAACGATGATCTACGCGACCGCGGAGCCCGAGCGGCTGCCCGCGCGCATCATCGAGAGCGTCACGCTGACGCTGGACAGTGGGACTCAGGCGGTGACCGCGGGTGGGGCAGTGGCACGCATCTCCGGGCTTCCGGCGGTCTCTGCCGGCACGGAATCGCTGCCTGAATCGGACGCGGCGACCGCATCCGGATACTGAATGATCTCCTCGACGCGGTAGTCCTTCAGGCCGCGCGCGTGCGTGAAGATGATGAGCTCGCCGAGCAGGCCGAGCGCGAAGATCTGCAGGCCGAGAACCAGCAGCAACGCTGCCAGCAGCAATGCCGGTCGATCGGCGAGCGGCTCGCTGAACAGCACGCGATCCATTCCCAGGTACGCGATCAGCACCGCGCCGACGCCGAACGTCACGGCGCCGAGCATGCCGAAGAAGCGCAGCGGCTTCTTGGTGAAGCGCATCAGGAAGAAGATGCTGAACAGGTCGAGCAGGTGATGCATGTACTCGCGCGGCCGGTAGATGCGCCCGTAGCGATCCTGCGGCGACTGCCGCATCGGCATCTCGCTGACGCGGAAACCGAGCCGCAGTGCGAGGATCGGCAGGAAGCGATGCTGGTCGCCGTAGAGATCGATTTCTTCGAGCACCTGCCGCCGCATCGCGCGCGCGCCGCAGCCGAGATCGCGCAGCCGCGCGCCGGTCACCCAGTTGACGAGGCCATGGAAAGCCGAGCGTCGCATGCGAGCGAGCGCATTGCCGTGCCGCGGCGAGCGATAGCCGATGGTCATGTCGGCCGTGCTCAGTCCAGCGAGGAGCTTGCGAATGTCGGCAGGCTCGATCTGCGGGTACGCCGGCAGTGTGACGATCGTGCCGCCGCTCGAGCGTTCGAAGCCGGCGGTCAGCGCCGCAGCTTCGCCGAAATTGCGCGTGAGATTGACGATCGTGAATTCCTCGCCCTCGCGCAGCAGCGTCTCGAGGGCGCGACGCACTTCGGGACGCGGCCCATCGAGCACGAAGATGAATTCGAAAGTGGCGCCCGTTGCCGCGATATTCGAACGGTACTCGCGGTACAGCGCGGCGATGTCGGCGGCACGGCGCGCACCGACTGGCACGATGATGGAAAGCGAAGGCGGTGCGGCTTGCGGCTTCATGGTCGTTTATAACGCTCGATCCGTCTCAGGGTTGCGTCTTGCTGAAAGGATTGTCTGGGTCAACTTGAGGAATTCACGGTCACGGACGTCGCCGCGCGCATAGATCAATTCCGCCAGGGCGCCGCTGCACAGCAGGATCAGCGCCGAGCCGAGGAAGATCACGCCGGAGCCGGCAATGGGCAGCGAGATTCTGCTCTCGCCGCCGAGAGCCAGGTCGACTACGGTCTGGGCAAATGCGAAAAACGCCAGCGCGAACAGCGGCAGCGACAGCAGCGCAAACCAGCGCAGCGGCCGCGACGCGAAGCTGGCGATCGTCTTGATCACCATCAGGTCGAGCAGCACCTTGTAGATGCGTGACAGTCCGTACTTGGACTGGCCCCAGCGGCGCGCGTGGTGCCGCACCTTGATCTGCGCGACGCGCGGCCCGGCGATCGATGCCATCGCCGGAATGAAGCGGTGCATCTCCGAGTACAGCGGGATGCGCTTGATCAGGCTGGCGCGAAACGCCTTGAGCGAGCAGCCGTTGTCGCGGATCGGCACGCCAGTCACGCGACCGATCAGCCAGTTGGCGATGCGCGAAGGAATCTTGCGCGTGATCAGCTTGTCCTGGCGGTTGTGGCGCCAGCCGACGACCAGGTCGAAACCGGCCTCGATCTGCTCGAGCAACAGCGCGATGTCGGCCGGGTCGTTCTGCAAGTCACCGTCCATCGTGACGAGTACTTCGCCGTTCGCGTGCTCGATGCCCGCGGCCATTGCCGCTGTCTGGCCATAGTTGCGGCGGAACTTGACGACGCGCAGGCGTGCATCGCGCTGCGCCAACGCCTTGGCGATCGCGACGGTGTCGTCCTTGCTGCCGTCGTCGACGAACACCATCTCGAACGGCCGGCGCAGCGGCTCGACTGCCCGCACGATCGCCTCGTACAGCGGCCGGACACTTTCCTGTTCGTTGTACAGCGGCACGATGATGGACACGTTGATCGACTGGACGGGCACTCGCGGGCTCGCTGTGCGTTGTGCAGCGTCGCTGTTGTCATTACACGTTGTACTTTTTGCACCAGACATGACTCGATCCGACCTTATTACAACTTCGCTCCACGCAACGCTGGCGACGCACTCAACTTGCCGACAGCGTTTTGCCCTCACGATCCCAGGCGCGCCGCGCGTCCGGGCGTCGTCGCCGACTGCGTCGAGCGACACTCTCGATCGTTGGCACATCACCTGCAAGGGCCAAGCCAACACATTCGTTTGTGGAGTCGACTGAATGCTGCTCGGTAGAATTTTCCTGGTCGTGCGCGTGCTCTTGAGCAGCGCCGCCTGCTTTTTTTTCGTCACCACGGCGCACGCGCAGGCGACTGCCGGGTACACGGTGAAGCCGGGCGACACGCTGGAGATCTCGGTGTGGAAAGAGCCCGATCTGCAACGCACGGTGCTGGTGCGGCCGGACGGCGCGTTCTCCTTCCCGCTCGTCGGTGAAGTCGACGCGCGCGGCAAGACCGTCAGCGAGCTCAACAAGACCGTGAGCGACCGGCTCACCAAGTTCATCTCCGACGCGGTAGTGACGATCTCGGTGCAGGAGATCAAGGGCAACAAGATCTTCGTCCTCGGGCAGGTCAACAAGCCCGGCGAGTTCATCGTCAACCCGAGCGTGAACATCATGCAGGCGCTGAGCATGGCCGGCGGCATGACGCCGTTCGCCGCGACCAACGACATCATCGTGCTGCGCGGACAGGGCACGCAGCAGAAGGCGATGGCCTTCCGCTACAACGACGTCGTGCGCGGCCGGAGCCTGGATACCAACATTGAGCTGCTGAGTGGAGACATCGTTGTTGTGCCGTAAATCGCCGCGGCGCCTGGTTACGCCGCAGTTGACGAGCCCCCAGTTCATCAGTCCGGCCATCCTGTTCGCGGCGTTGCTCGCCGCGGGCACGGCATCTGCCGAGAATTGGGAAATCGCGCCGCGCGTGGAGGCGGGCTATCGCTACAGCGACAACTGGCATCTCGGGCCGCCCGGCACCGAAGTGGAAGTGTCCGGTGGCGAGACCGATGCACAAGTGGCGTTCCGCACGCTCGACCCGCGCACGCAGATCGAGATCACGCCGCGCATCCTGGCGACGTATTTTCCGGACGCGCAGGACGACGATTCGGTCGACGGTTACCTGGACGGACGCTTCGAAGACGTGACGCCGCGCCGGCGCATGGGCGTGACGGGCTCGTTCGCCCACGAGACTGTCACGCGCAGCGAGCTGCCCGAGGGCGGCGACGTCGGCGGCGGCGACCTGGGCAATCCCGCGACGGGCGATTCCGGCCGCTTCATCGAGCACAACAAGCGCGACTACCTGAGCGTCTCGCCGTTCATCAGCTATGACGTGACCCAGCGCCAGCGCCTCGATTTCAACGCCTATTACCTGCAAGCGGACTTCGAGAAGCAGCTCGAGAACGCCCAGCAGGATTTCAGCGAGGAGGGCGTCGAGGCGGGCTGGGGTTACCGGTTCTCGGAGCGCTCGTCGCTGTCGGTGCACGCTCTTGCATCGCGGTACGAGACGACCTTCGATACCGACGCTTACGGCGCCTACCTGCAATGGGACACGAACTTCACCGAAAATTCGCGGGTCTACGTCCGGGTGGGCGCGCAGCAGACTGAACCCGAGAACGGCGCAAGCGACACCAATGCCATCGGCGGCATCGGCGGCAGCTGGAACAACCAGCGCAACACGCTGTTCCTCGACCTCACGCGGACCGTCGAGCCCGTTTCCGCGGGAACTGTTGTGGAGCGCTACCAGTTGCGTATGCGGATTCACCACGACGTGTCGCCGCGTATCGCACTCATGCTGGGGGCGCGCGCGTCGCACGACGACAGCATCGATCCCGCCTCGACGTTCGCGACGCGCAAGTACGTGGCGGCCGAAGGCGGTTTCGAGTGGCGCGTGCTGCGCGACTTCGCGGTGACGGCCACCTATAGCTATCGGTGGCAGGAGTATGCGGACGAGTTGTCCGATCGCAGTGCGAACGGATTCCTCGTCGGCTTCGTGTACGAACCCAGGCGCTTGAACTGACGACCGGATCACTAACAGACATGCAGCAGCAACCGACCATCGTCCCCGGCCCCGCCGATGAAGATCCCGGCTTCGGCGACTACCTCAGCATCCTGCGCAAGCGCAAGCGTTTGTTGTTCATGGTGGGATTGCCGATCCTGGCGCTGGGCGGATTGCTCGCCCTCGGCCTGCCGGACATCTACCGCTCGCAGGGCCTGATCGAGATCGAGGGCGCGGAGAGCGTTCGCGAGGGCGCTGCCAACGGCACGCTGCAGGATTCGATCGCGCGTGAGTCGGACGAGCCGCTCTACGCCGACCAGTACGTGCAGAGCCTCACTACTCAGGTGCTGAGCGACAAGAATCTGCGGCAGCTCCTGGCGAAGGAGCGGTTGTATGACGACCAGGCTGAAGATCCCAAGGGAGCGCTGCAGCGGCTGCACAAGGACATCAGGGTCGACATGGTGACGGTGCCGATTCTCGACCCCAACAATGGTCGCGAGCGCGAGGTCGTAACTGCGTTCACGGTCAGCTACGACAACCGCGATCCGCAACGCGCACATGAAGGCGCAGCCTGGCTGACGCAGGCTTTCCTCGAGGGCAACCGCCAGGACCGTCGCAGCTTTGCCGCTGGCAACGCGCAGTTCTTCGCGGCCGAAGCAGATCGCATGCGCCAGCGCGTCGCCGAGCTCGAGGGCAAGCTGGCGGAGTTCAAAGCGAAGAACATCGGCCAGCTGCCCGACACGACTGGCATGAACATGAACTCGATGGACCGCGCCGAGAACGAGATCAACAGCACCGAGTCGCAACTGCAGGGCCTGCGGCGCGAGCGTGTGTTCCTGGTCGCGCAGCTGCAGCAGGCGCGTTCCACCGGGCCGGAGACCAACAGCCTGCAGGCGCTCGAGAACGAGTACAAGCAGAAGCTCGCGACCTATGATCCGAACCACCCCGACCTGATCTCGCTGCGCCGGCAGATCGACATGATGCGCTCCGGCGGCTCCCCGAGCGGCATGACGCTGCGGCAGCAGGTGCAGCAGCAGCGCTCGATCCTCGCCGAGGCGCGCCAGCGCTACGGCGAAGATCATCCGGACATCAAGCGCATCCAGCGCAACATCGATTCGCTGGAGGCGCGCATCAAGGCCGGTGAGTCTGCCGACACGACCCTCGCCTCGGATTCGCCGATGGCGGTGCAGCTGCAGACGCAGCTCAACGCCACCGACACGCAGATCGCTGCGCTGCAGGCGCGCGGCCTCGAGCTGCGCAAGAAGATGACGGACCTCGAGGGGCGCATGTCGGCGTCGCCGCAGGTCGAGCGCGATTACCAGACCGTGACGCGCGATCTCGCGGGTGCGCGCTCGAAGTTCGAGGAGCTGCTCCGGCGCCAGATGGATGCCGAGGTCAGCGAGGCGGCGATTGCCGGCGGCACTGCCGACAAGTTCCACATCAAGTCCAGACCGGGAACGCCGGACGAGCCGGCCAAGCCGCAGCGCCTCGCGATATTTGCAGTCGCCTTCGCGCTGGCGCTGATCGTCGGGCTGACCGCGATCGTGTTCTCCCAACTGCTCGATCCGACAGTGCGCGGCGTACGCGACATCCGCGACATCCTCGACGTGACGCCGCTGACCGCGGTGCCGGTCATCGAGCGGGCCGGTCGCAATCCGCATCGCAAGATGCGCTGGGCGTTCTCACGCGCGACAGCTGGAGCAGGGTAAATGAGCATCATCGAAGAAGCAGTCCGCAAGAACGCCGAACGCCAGAACCGGCAGGCTGCGACGGATCCGCCGCGTGGCCAGGCCCGTCTGCGGCGTGTACCGACGGCGCCGGTCGACACTTCGCATGCGCAGCGCTTTCAGCCTGTCACGCTTGACAAGGCAGTGTTGCACGACAACTTCGTACTGCCGCAGCTCCAGGACGCCGGGGCCTTGCGCGCATACAAGATCCTGCGCACGCGCGTGCTGCGGCGCCTGGAAGCGAATCAGTGGCGCTCGTTCGCGCTGACCGGCGTGACGGCGGGCGAGGGCAAGACGCTCACTGCCATCAACCTGGCGATTGCGCTGGCACAGGACGTGAACACCTGGGTCGCGCTGGTCGACCTCGATCTGCAGCGGCCGCGCGTCGCCGAGTACCTCGGATTGCGCAGCACCCACGGCGAGAAGGGTCTCAGCGACTATCTGCAGGGCGACGCCACGTTCGAGAACATCGTGTATGCGCCGTCGGATATCGAGCGGCTCGCGATCATTCCGAACTTCACGCCGCTCCTGAATGCTTCCGAGACACTGACCTCGCCGCGCATGGGCGAGCTGATGCAGGCGCTGGAAGCGGAAACGCCGCGACGCATCCTGATCTTCGACATGCCGCCGGTGCTTGCGGCGGACGACGTCCTGGCATTCGCGCCGCAGATCGACGGTCTGCTGCTGGTCGTCGCAGAAGGCACGACCGATCGCAACCAGCTGACTCGCGCCAAGGAAGTGCTGGCGGAGATGAACCTGCTGGGCGTCGTGCTGAACCGCTCGGCGGAGCGCAACGACGCGGCGTACTACTCGTACTCGTACGCCAACAGGCAGTAGTCCCAACAGGCGATAATCAAGGAGTCGCAACGCGCCGCGGCGGCGGCTCGTTGCTCGTCGGCTCGGACGTGCCCGACTCGGCAGGCGGCCGCAGCGCGCCGGTGCGTGCGACCAGCATCAGCCACCAGGGCAGCCACACTACGATCTGGAAGATGCGCGCCGCGACTGAGAGCGCGAGCGAGTCGTCCGGACGCACGCCGGCCAGCGACATGATGCCGATGAAGATGCCTTCATAGACGCCGAGGCCATCGATGGAGATCGGCAGCCGCGAGATCAGGATCGCCAGCGGCACCGCGGCCAGCAGGAACACCAGGTTGAATTTCAGCTGCAGGGCCAGGGCGACGAGCCCATAGCACAGGGTAACGAGCAGCTGCTCCGCGAGCGTGAGCGCGAAGAACCACGCGAGCCTGCCGCGATCGGAGGCGAGCGAGCGATAGGCCTCGTGCAGTCGCGAAACCAGCCGCGCGGCGGAGCTCTGCGCGACACGCCGCGGCAGCAGGTTCAGCACCGAAGTGACGGCCTTGCTGTTGAACGACAACAGCAGCAGGACGATCGCGACCAGCAGGCTCGCGATGCCGATGAGGAGCGGTGTGTCGTACTCCGACGCGTCGGGGACGAGGAATCTCAGCAGCAGCAGGCTCATCACGCCCATGAGCAGCGCCGACACGAAGCCCAGCCCGCGCTCGACGAGGATCGTCGCGAGCGCATCGTCGACGCGCACGCCGAAGCGGCGCACCAGCAGGATCCTGATACCGTCCGCGCCGACCGTGCTCGGCAACGCCAGCCCCCACATCATGGAGCTGCAGTAGACCATCAGCCGCTCCGTCAGCGTCACGCGATAGCCGCGAATCGTGAGCAGCAGGCCCCACTTGAAGCTCATCAGCACCCGGTCGAGCAGGAACGCGCCGAGTGCGACGACTGCCCAGATGGGATCGCAGCGACTCAGCGTCTGCCACACCGCGCGCACGTCGACGACGTAGATGAGCAGCAGCGCGCAGGCGAGCACCGTGATCGAAATGCGCAACCAGTTTTTCATTCTGGCTACAGCCTGCCGCCTGCAGCCTTCTTCTCGGGCTGCTGGTATGTCAGCTCGCGCTGCATGTCTTCCTTCGACTCGCCGAGGATCGCCATCCGGTACCACACCTCCGCGTTGATGAGCAGCCACAGGCGGTTGCCGTGGTCGGCGCGCTTCGCCAGGTGCTCGTCGATCAATCGCGTCATCACGGCGCCGTCGAGGATGCGGTCGCGCGCGAGCCGCGAGTCGCGCAGGCAGGTCGAATACAGCTGTGCGTACTCACGCTGCAGCAGGTAGGGCAGGGCAGACGAGAAGCCCTGCTTCGGACGATTCAAGATGTGCGGCGGCAGATAACGCGCCGCGAGCTTGCGCTGGATGTAGCGCAGCGTGCCGCCGCGAACTTTCAGTGCCGGCGCCAGCCGCGCGGCAAAGGCGGCGAGCTCGTGATCCATGAACGGGCTGCGCGCCTCCAGACCGTGCGCCATGCAGATGCGGTCCGTGATCATGACCGGATGATTCGGCAACCGGACCATGCTGTCGGCGAACAGCATCCGATCGAGAGGTTGGTTGCCTGGCGCCGTCTCGTACGGAGTGCGGATCGCAGCTTCGGCGTCGAGCCCTCGCCACTGCTCGGCGACCTGCGGTGCGAACAGCCCGGCGCGCCGCTCGCGATCGAAATAGAAATAAGACAGGCTCGCGGCATAGCGCGCGCCGCCCGAGTGAAACGACAGATGATGCAGCCAGCGCAGCTGGTGGCCGACGCTCTTGTACCAACCGGATTCGGGAATCAACGCGACGGCAGGCGCCAGCACGCGCCGGCGCAGAGTCTCCGGGACCCTGCCGTAGTGCGACGCGTAGAGATTTCCATAGTAACGGTCATAGCCGCCGAACAGCTCGTCGCCGCCATCGCCGCCGATCACGACCTTGACGTGACGGCGCGTGAAGCGTGCCAGCAGCCACGTGCACAGCGACAGCGGATCGGACGGCTCGTCCAGCGCAGCAACCAGATCGGGTAGCAGCGCGGTGATCTCGGGCTTGACGCGCTCTTCGTGATGTTCGGTGCCGAGCATCTGCGCGACGGCACGCGCGGCAGGCGCTTCATCGAAACGTTGATAGTCGAGTCCCATCGTGAAGGTCGGTAGCTGGCGCACTCCGACCTTGCGCGCGAGCATCGCGACCAGCAGGCTCGAATCCATGCCGCCGCTGAGGAATGCGCCCACCGGCACGTCGCTCACCAGGTGCAGCCGCAGTGCCTCTTCGATGCGCGCCTCCAGCTCATCGCACAGCTGATCCTCTGAGCCCGTCAGTTTCGGCTCCTGCTCGAGCCGCCAGTAGCGTTCGATGCGCGGCGTGCCGCCGGCTTCGAGCACCAGCGAGTGTCCCGGCGGCAGCTTGTGAATGCCTTCGAACATCGACAGCGGCGCGTCGATCAGGCGCAGTGCGAGATATTGATCGAGCGCCGCGAGATTCATCCGCGGCGCTCGTGCGTCGAAGGCGAGCAGCGCCTTGATCTCCGACGCGCACGCGAAACCGCGTTCGTCGTGCAGGTAGTACAGCGGCTTCTGTCCGAGGTGGTCGCGCGCCACGAGCAGGCGGCGGCGTTTTACATCCCACAGCACGAAGGCGAACATGCCGCGCAGGCGATCGAGCAGCCGGTCGCCATAACGCTCGTACAGGCCGATGATGACCTCGCAGTCGCTGTGAGTCAGAAATGCGTGGCCGTCGCGCTCGAGCTCGCGGCGCAGCTCGCGGTAGTTGTAGATCTCGCCGTTGCACACCAGCACGATCGAACGATCGGCGTTCTGCAACGGCTGCTGGCCGCCGGCCAGGTCGATGATCGACAGGCGGCGATGGCCCAGCGTCGCGACCGGGTGATGTGTCACCGAACCGTCATGGTAGATCCCTTCGCCGTCCGGGCCGCGATGCGCCAGTGCATCGAGCATGCGGCGCATCGCGATAGCGTGCGCCGGATCGGTACTCACAATGCCTGCGATGCCGCACATGACGTTGGGAAGGGACTTGAGGACTCGTGACTACTAACTGGTCGGGGCCACGCCGCGTTCGCTTGCCAGGCGGCGATCGATCGCCGCCTCGAACACCTTCTCATAGCGGGCCGCGCAGCTGTCTATGAAATAGTTTTCGACCTGCTGTCGGTTCCGCTGCCCGAGGCGCCGCCGCAAATAAATGTCGGCATGAATTGCACGGACTGCATGGCCGAACGCCAGCGTGTCGTTCAGCCGCACCACGAAGCCGGTCTCGCCGCTCGCCAGGAAGTCGGTCTGCCCGCCGCGGTCGTAGCAGATGATCGGCAGGCCGCATGCCATCGCTTCCAGGAACACCAGGCCGAAGCCTTCGTGCTGGCTGGTCGAGACGAATGCGTCGGCAATCCCGAGCGCGGCGTACTTGTCCGCCTCTGCGACCTGTCCCGGCAAGTGCACGCGCTGCGCCACGCCAAGGTCTGCTGCTCGCTGCCGGATGGCTGCGGCGTCCGGACCGTCGCCGATGATCAGCAGGTGCGCATTCGGAATCGCGCTCGCTGCCAGCACGTCGACGAGCTGCGTCGTCGCCTTGCGTGCGACCAGTCGCCCGATAGTGACCATGACGAACGCATCGTGCGGCAGGCCGAAAGTCGCGCGTGACGCGGTAAAGCGCGTCTGTGGCGGTCGCTCGATTCCGAGTGGAATGAGTCGGACGTCCCGATCGACGCCGTACAGCTCGTTGACGTGACGCACGGTATCGCGCGACTGGCCGACGACATCGTCGGCTGCAGCGAGCATCCAGCGCACCGCGGCCCGCAGCGGCGCATGCTGGTGCGGCGATGAGCGTTTGCTCGGATCGAACAGATCGCCGCCGTGCACGGACAACACGTTCGGCAATCGATGCCAGCGCGCGAGCGCGGCGCCGAGCGGTCCGGTCGGCACGACGAAGTGCGTGTTGATTACGTCGAAGTCCGCTCGCCGCAATCTCAGGCCGCGCGCGAAACCGCTCGGCAGGTACGCGAGCATCGAAGGAAAGTTCGCGACCGCGAGCTGGCGACGAAAGAACACCGGCACGCGGATGACGTGCACGCCCTGATCGTCGGATTCGGCGGCGAGATCGCCGGCGCGCGAAGTGAGCACAGTCACCTCGTGGCGCCGCGCGAGATGGCGCGCCAGCGCTGCCATCACCACACCGCCGCCGCCGCCGAGCGGCGGGTATTCGTAGTTGCAAAAAAGGATGCGCATCAGAGACAACCGAGCAAGTTCTATGCCTGCAGCCCGTCCGGGGAACTCCGGCTCGTATTGACGAATTTACCGGGACGGTCAGGAGTTCCACTATGAATGCTCAGCCCCTCGTGCCCCAGAAGGCCGCGGCCACCCGCCGCGTGCTCGCTGCCCGCCTGGAGCCCTTCGACTCCTACTGGCAGGCGCCGAAGGACATCGAGGCGGGCTACAGCTCGTTCGCAGCGTATTACCGCGCCAACTACTTGCAGCATCTGCCCGCCGACCGCGGGGCGCGCATCCTGGTGATCAGTTGCGGCCCCGGCTATCTCGTCAACGTGCTCGCGCAGGCCGGCTACAAATCGGTCGTCGGCATCGACTCCGATCCGGGCAAGGTCGAGCATGCGCGGCGCCGCAGCCTGCCATGCGAAGTGGCGGAAGCTTTCGGCTATCTGGAGCGCAGCCGCGGCGAGTTCGACGTGATCATTCCCGAGCAGGAGCTGAACCATCTCACGCACCAGGAGACGATCGAGTTTCTGCAGCTGTGTAACGCAGCGCTGCGCCCCGGCGGCCACATCATCGTGTATGCGATGAACGGCGCGAATCCGCTGGTGGGCTCGGAAAACCTCGCGCACAACATCGATCACTTCTATCTCGTGACGGAGTACAGCCTGACGCAGCTGCTGGAGCTCGGCGGCTTCCGGCAGGTGCGGCCGTTCGCGCTGAAGCTGTACGTGTTCTGGAAGAATCCGCTGAACTATGTCGGGCTCGCAGTGACCACCGTTCTGGAGCTCGGCATGCGCGTGATCTTCATGCTGTATGGCAAGAAGGTGCGCGTGTTGAGCAAGAAGGTCGCCGCGTCCGCAGTGAAGTGATCAGTCGTCGTCCTTGATCGTAGCGGTCGATTTCGAGTTCGCGCCCAGCTTCGCATTCTGCGGCGACACCAGCTGCACCGTGAACGTCTCGTCGCCTTCCGTCAGCAGATCGTTGCGCAGCGGTACGTAGATCGCGCGCTGCGCCTGGCCGTCGGCGAATTCCACTGAGCCCGACGCCTCCGAGGCGAAGTCGATCCCGGCATCGGCAGTCCCGCTCTTGGCGATCCATTGCACGCGCACGCGGCCGCGCAGCGGCTGCGAGCGCTTGATCACGAACACGGCAGCCACCGAGCTTTCCGTCGTGACGATCGAGCTCGAGTCGAAGGAGATCTCGCTTAGTGGCCCTGGCGGCGCCGACGGGGGCTTGTCGGGAGCTGGGATCGCCTCCGACGGCGGTGCAGGCGACACCAGTGCAGGATGGCTCGCGGCTGCCAGCTGCGCGTCGGCGGCGAACGATGACTCGGTGGTGCCCAGCGGCAGGCCTTCGCGCGGCCGCTCGACCGAGCCCGCAACGGAGCTCGTCAGCGTCGGCAGCGACGCCGGCTCGTCAGCGACCTCGTGCGCCACCGCCGCATCGATTGCCGTTTCGTTCTGGTCCGGGCCGTCCTGGCGTTGCACGGCGATGAAGATCATCACGATCGCGCAGGCGACGAAGGCGAAAAAGCCCCAGCCGCGTTGCGCGGGGATGAGCTCTTGCGGCAACTCCGTCGGGACCACATTGCCGAGGGGCTGAATCGGTGGTCCCAACGCGATCGGCTCCGCGTGGGTCAACAGCGATTCGAGCAGCGTCATGATGTCCGCCGGGCGCTGCTCGCGATCCCACGAGAGCGCCGACAGCAGTCCGAGCCATTGCGGTGCCGACAGATTCCACGCCCGGGTCGGCGTAACACCGGCATCGCGCGCGTCCAGCGACGAGCGGTGCTGGAATGGATGCTGTCCCGTGAGCACCTCGTACGCGACGCACGCGAAACTGAAAACGTCGTCGCGGCGATCCGGAGTCTCGCCGCTCAGCACTTGCGGGCTGGCGTACGCGGGCGTGCCCGCGGGAATGCGCGAGCTGTCGCCGGAGAGTGCCGCAGAAGCGCCGAAGTCGACGATTTTCACCTCTTCTTCGCGCGTCAGGAACACGTTGCCGGGCTTGAAGTCGCCGTGCACGACGTCGTGCTCGTGCGCGTGCTGCAGGGCCAGCGCGCACGAACGCAGGATCTTGTTCGCCAGCGCTCGCGGCAGCATCGTCCAATCGCGCACGATGGTCGCGAGCAGCCGCCCCTCGATGAGCTCCATCGTCATGAAGTACGAGTCGTCGTGCTCGATCAGCTCGAACACCCGGACGATGTTCGGATGCGAAAGCTTGCAGGCCTGCGCGAATTCATGATGCAGACGGGTGGCGGCACGTTCCCGATCGCGGCCCGCACGCGGCACCTTCACAGCGACGCGAACCTTTGCAGCACCATCGCCGTGCGCGCTCAAATCGCGTGCCTGGTAGACGACTGCGGTGCCGCCGCTGCCGACGACGCGTTCGAGAATGAAGCGGTCGCATAGCACTGCGCCGGGCGCGAGCGTTGTTGGGGCTGCCGGGCGGAGTCGACGCGGTTCTCGCTCGATCCGTTGCAGCTGGGAAGCCGCAACGATTTCGGGGGCGACTTCGGGTGCGATTTCGGGAGCGACTTCGGCGGCAAGTTCGGCAGAAAGCTCCGCGGGCTCGATATCTGTCGTCGCAGGCGTCGCAGGCGTCACAGGCGCTAGATCCGTGGTGTGGCCGTTCAGGTCCGTGGTCGATTCCAGGTCCGTGGTCGGCGGGATGCGCTCGGCGGGCTGCGCGGGATTGAAGAATGTTGCAGACATGGTCTTAGGCCGATTCCACTCTTCCTGCCACTTCATCCGCTGCACGCGGCGCCAGCAGGCCGCGTGAGCGATACCACCGCGCGGTGTCCGCCGCGCCGGACTGAAAATCGATCTCCGGCGTGAAGCCGAGCAAGCGCTGCGCCTTCACCGTCGAGAAAACGAACGATCGACGGAAAAAGTCCAGCCGCCGGCGATGCAGCGGCGGATGAATCCGCAACGGCTGCAGCGTCGTTTCCAACACCGTCGCCGCGGCCAGGAACGGCCACATCGGCAGCTGTGTGCGCGGCGGCTTACGATCCAGCGCGGTCGCAATGCGCTCGACCATCTCGTTCGTCGTCATGACCTCGCGGCCCGCCATGATCATCGTCTCGCTGACGGCCGCCGGATGCTCGGCGGCGAGCATCAGTCCGCGCACCAGGTCGTTGACGTGGATGCACTGCCGCCGGTTGCTGCCGCGGCCGATCATGAAGAAGTGGCCGCGCTCGATCGCGCGAAACAGCTTCAGCAGCCGCCAATCGCCCGGCCCATACGTTTCCGCGATGCGCACGATCGAGGTGTCGAAGTCGTACTCGCGCGCCCGCACCAGTGCCTCGGCTTCCAGCTTCGTCTCCTGGTAGGGATTTTCAGGGCGTACCTCGCTCTGCTCGTCCAGCTGCTGCTCGCTCGCGTCGCCGTACACGCCCATGGTGCTGCCATACACGAAGCGGCGGATCGCGGCGGCGCGACACTCTTGCAGCAACTGCCGCACCACATCCACGTTGACCGAGCGGAAATACGCCGCCGGCATGTGCGATTCGTGTTGTGCGGCGGCCAAATGAATCACGACTGTGCGGTCGCGCACCAGACGTCGCACGAAGCCGACATCGTGCAGCGTGCCAACTTCTACTGGAATTTCCGCCGCGCGCAGCTCGGCAAGACGCTCGCGCTCGACGTCGATTTCCGCGCGCCCGGTCGCGAGCACGTCGATGCCGTTGCGGCGCGCGTGCAGCGCGAGGCGCGAGCCGATGAAACCGGTCGCGCCGGTGACCAGCAAGCGCATCGGTGTCGAAGTCTGTCGATTGTTCATAGTCCCTTGCGTGTCGCTCATGCGCGTGAGTTTGCAAGCATCGCGCCATGTCTGGCGCGCACGATCTGCGGTGCACTCGCGGCCTCGGCCGGAGCGCGTGCGAGATGACGCGCCAGCGTGCGCTCCAGCGCCGTCAGCTCTTCGCGCATGCGGCTGTCGGACCATTGCAGATGCTGCGCCATCATCATCGCTGTTGCCTCCAATGCGCGCCGGCCCGGATGCGAGCCCGCGGCCAGTTCGGTGCGACGCATGACGACGTCTTCGAGTTTCACTGCCATCTCACCTTCGATTGCGTGACGAATCTCGGCTCGCAGCGTGGTCGTCTCGCCGATGCACGCGCCCGCGTCTGCGTCGCCGCGTAAGACTTGCGCATAACGTGCGCCATGATTGCGCAGCAACGCGCGCAAGCTGACGTCGTTGACTTCGTCCGGCTTGGTGCGCAGAGCCTGCGCTTCGAATGCGGCGAAGTCGTCGATCTCGCCTCCGGCGAGCGGGAGCAGCGCGGTGTCGAGGCCCCGCGGCGCGCGGGGCAGCTGTCGTAGGAGCATATCGAGCGCACGCGCAGCATCGGCTCTCGCTGTCGTGAAGCGAATGCCGACCAGGCTCACCAGCCCGCTCACGCCGTGCGCGGCCCGATGATCGACGAGGCGCGACTCTTTGCCGAAGCTCAGCTCGGTGGCAGTCGCCGTCTCGCCGAACGGCACGAGCCCGCAGTTCGCGAAAGTGACTTCGGACGGCGTCAACTGCAGCGTGGGGTAGACGGAATTGAGCTCGGCCATCCAGGTCTCGATCTCGTCCAGCCGCACGTGCGCGCCATCCGGAAATTCGGGGAATAACGTGTGCCACACACCGACCAGCGTCTTGTCCCGCCACGGCACTGCGAACAGATGGCGGGTCGCCCGGCCGAGCACTGCATCTTTATCGCGGCTCAGGCCCTGCACGGCCACACCGTACTCGGAAGTCGGCGCGCGATCGACTATGAAATAGGCATCGCGCGAGAACGGCAGGCGCTGCCACTCGCCGAAGTGTTGCGGGTCGTTCTGCAGATAATCGGCCCAAGGCCCGGCGGCGTTGAGCGTCAGCCGTGCGCGCACATCGAATTCCTCGCCCGTCAATCGGTCCCGTGCGCGCACGCCGCACACGGCAGAGTCGCGCCACAGGAATTTCGTCGCTTCGACGTAATTGCATGCCGTCGCGCCGGCGTCGACTGCAGAGCTGACGAACGCGAGCACCAGCCGCGCCGGGTTGTGCATCTGGCCGTCCTCGAAGACGACGGCGCCCGTGAGGCCCGGCGCGCGCAGATGCGGAAACAACTCGAGCAGCCGCGCGCGCGCAAGAAATCGACTGCGGCGAATCTGTCTGTGCCGATCGCGGATGCCGCGGTTTCGATCGAGCGTGAGAAGGTCGTACACCGTTGCGCCGGCGGCAAGGAACGCGCGCCCGCGGCGACCGGAACCATACGTCGGGATCGCGATCGGCAGCGGCTGCACCAGGTGCGGCGCGATGCGCAGCAATGCCGACCGCTCGTAGGACGATGCCCGCAACCGCGGCACGTCTGCATGCTGCAGGTAGCGGATGCCGCCGTGAACCATCTTGAAGCATTCGGCCGAGGTTGCGCCGCCGAAATCGGCGCGCTCGATCAGTGCCGTGCGCAGTCCGCGCAGCGCGGCGTCACGAGCAGCCGCCGCTCCGAATGCTCCTGCACCAATGATCAGAACGTCGAATTCTTGGGCGACGAGTCCTGCAGGATTGCGTTGCATGCGATTCATCTTGGCAATGACAACGCATGCGCTACACGTTCGGTGCCGGGGTCACGTCAGAATTTATGTACTCGCGCGCGGCTGGAGCGAGCGCATGCGCAATTTGTACAAGCTTTGCGGTGTAACGGTTGCAAGCGCGCTTGTAAGGTTTTCTCCGGGGTCTGCTCGGCGGCTCGCGCCGAGGAAACCTCTGCGAGCAAGCGGGCGTTAGTGCGTGCACGCAGTCGGCGAAGCGAGTACATCGCCGCCGTGGTACGTCTTTTGCTCCGCTCTGATTCATGTCCAATGCAGTAAGCCGGCCCGCAACATCTGCCACTACGCATTTGAGTGTGTGGGTCGCGGAAGTCCTGCGTTCGCTGGCTGCGTTGTTCGAAGTCACCGCGCCGCTGGAGCGTGCGCGCGTGCTGCATCGAGTTCTCTTCGCGGCGCTGCTCGGCATCGGAATCCTCGTGCGCTTCTGGAATCTCGGCGTGCCTGGGCTGCACGGCGACGAGGAAACGATGGCCATGGCCACGATGCACATCCTGAAGGACGGTCGTCCGCTCCTGCCGAGCGGCATGTTGTATCCGCGGGGGCTGACCGAGCTGTACTTGATGGCGCTCTCGGTACAGCTCTTCGGACAATCGGAATGGGCCTTGCGTCTGCCCTCCGCGCTGTGCGGCGTGCTGTTGATTGCGCTCACGTACCTGGTCGGGCGGCGTTTCCTGCGGCCGCAGTGGAATCTGGCACTCGCTGCGACGATTGCGTTGCTGCCGCAAGCGATCGAGTACTCGCAAACGGCACGCATGTACATCTTCATGCTTGCCGCGGTCGCCGGCTGCATGGCATGCCTCTTCGAATGGGAGCGCACCGGGCGCCTTCGTTGGCTCGTCGGCGCCGTGGCCGCTCTCACGGTAGGCATCGAGTTGCACACGCTCGCCGTGACGGTAGGGCTGCTCTTTCTGCTGCCCGGCATTCTCCACGCAGACGCGCGCAAGATCGTGCAGGGCCTCATCGCCTGCGTATTCATCATGATCGCTTTCCTGGCCATCGATGCGTGGGTGAACTCGCAATACCCGGTGCCGCCACCCGAGTACGCGGCGGACATCGCGCTGCCCGGCTGGCGCGGCAGTCGCCCCACGGGCTACCCGCGCGAATTCCAGATCGCGCTGCTCGTCACTGGTGCCCTCACGGCTGTATTTACGGTGCACCTGGGCCGCAAGGTGCCACAGCGGCTGCCCGCGTTCTGCGCGGCGCTGTTGCTGTTGATCGCGTTGGCCTTGCAGCTGCTGCTGTTTTATCACTTGGCGGTGCTGTTCGGGCTGGCCGGCGCGGTGGTCGCATACCGCGCTGCCGGTCCGATCGTATTGCGCAGACTCGGGATCTTCCTGTTGTCGAGTGCTGCCGTTGGCTTGATTCAGGTGACGTTTCTCGCTTCACGTCCCGGCTCGGTCGTGAAGCTGGTCGGCGTGATCATCGGCCAGCCGAGCGTGTGGCAGTACGTGCGCGTCTCGCAGTTCTCGCTCTGCGCCGCGGTACTGGCGTTTTGCGCCACGGCGTGGGGATTGTGGCGGATTGCGAACCGGCAGCGCGCGCCAGATTATGCGCTGGTCGCGCTGCTCGGACTGTGGATCCCGCTGTTCGTGCTCGGCTTGTTTGCCTGGAACATGCCGTCACGCTACGCCGCGGCGTCGCTGCTGCCGATGCTCGTATCCGCTTTTGCACTCGCGCAGTATGCGTTCGACTGGTTGGCACAACGCTTAGGCAACGGCTCGCTGCGCTCGTGGCGCCCCGTCGCCGCGCTGCTCACGCTGGCGCTGGTCGTAGAGCCAACGCAGGTGCTCGCCAGGGTCATGCCCAGTAGGGGGCTGTTTCCCGACCACAAAGGCGCCGCAGCATTCATCCGCAACCAGAACATCAAGCCCGGGGACATTCTGATCGCGGAGGATGTGTTGGAACAGACCTATTATCTCGGCCGCGTCGATTACTGGCTGATCAGCCGCAAGCAAGCGCAGTTGTACGTGCAACGCGTCGATGGCGTGATCCGCGATTTCTATACCAGTACGCCTGTGATCGACAGCGGCGAGCAACTGGAGCAGGTTCTGGACACCGGCGCCGGCCGGCGCATCTTCATCATCGGCAGCGGCGAGAACCAACAAGACGGGCGTCGCGAGCAGCGGGGTGCCGGCATCTTCAAGATACTGACGACGTCCGATCGCCTGGAAGAGGTGTACCTCGGCAACGACGGCAAGACCAAGGTGTGGCGTGCCAGGCCCGCGAGCGGAGACTGAGCCATCAACCTCGCACATCGAACGCTGATCGTCGCGATGACGCGCATGCTCAATCGCGGGCTGCTCCTGATCAGCCCGTTGATCCTGGCGCGGCTGCTCACAGTCGCTGATTTCGGCCGTTATCGCGAGTTCCTGCTGTACGTGACGGTGCTCACCGGCCTCGCTGCGTTCACCTTCAACAGCAGCCTGCTGCGCTTCGTGCCGCGCGATCCGATGAGCGGCTGGCGCTACGTCAACCAATCGATCGTCCTGACGCTCATCTGCAGCACGCTGGTGGGTGCGCTGACGCTGGTGTTGAACACGATCTTCGACGGCGCGCTGATCGGCCACAACGCGCTGCCGGCGGTCATCTATACGTGGTTGTTCGTCAACTTCGATTTCTGGGAAGCGCTCTGGCTTGCGGAGCGGCGGCCCTACTCCATGTGGGGCTATACGACTGGCCGCCTGGTTGCGCGCATCACGGTGGTCACGGTCTCGGCGGCACTGACGCGCGAGGTGAACGTGATCATCTGGTCGTTGATCGGGTTGGAGACGGTTCGCATCCTGATCGCAATCCATAGCTGGTACGGGCGCAACCGCGTGGCGCCGAAAGGCGGGGCCGGCTCGTGGGCCGAGCAGCTGCGCTACTGCTTGCCGTTGGGCTTCGCAGTGATGCTGGCGACCTTCAACAAATCGCTAGGCGGCCTGTTCATCACCAAGATGCTCGGGCCGGTCGCGCTCGCGCATTACGCGATCGGCACCTACGCGCAGCCGATCATCACGATTCTGCGCAACTCGGTTTCCGACGTCCTGCTCGGTGAGATCGCCGGGGGCCGAGATGACAACGCCCGCGCGCTGGCGCTTTGGCGACGCAGCACCGTCGTGACCTTCATCTTCCTGATCTCGTACGGCATCGTGCTGGCCCGCTTCGCCGATATCGTCGTTACGACGTTGTTCTCGGACGCGTACCGGCCGGCAGTGCCGATATTTCAGATTTACGTCCTCGCACTACTGCGCGATAGCTTCGACTTCTCGGTGCCGCTGCGGACTATCAACAAAACCGCGCCGATGCTGCGCAGTAACCTGGTAGCGATTGTGCTCAACGGGGGGTTGATGCTGCTGATGGTGCCACGCTGGGGCATGGTCGGCGCGGTCGTCTCGCACGTGATCGCGCGGTTCGTCGAGGGCGCCTTACTCGCGTATCAGACGATGCGTGCGTACCAGATCGGGCTGCGGGATCTGGCGGATTGGGGCGATCTTCTCAAGAGCAGTGCGGCGGCGGTGGCGGCGGCTGTCATCCTATACGGCACGTTCTGGACTGAATCGCTCGGGTTCGCCGGCGCGGTACTGGGTTCAGTGCTGTACTTGCTCTTGTTCGTGCTGTTGTTGCGGCTTGCCGGAGTGCCGGAAGTCACCATGCTCCTGCGTCACGCGCAGGGTTATTCACGCGCGCTCCTGGCGCGGTTCCAAGCGTAGCGGAACCCACGACGCGACTGCGGCGTTGCCCGACAACCATGCGCTTCCTGCTCATCGCACTAATCGGGTTCCTGACGCTCAGCGGCGTGTTCAACTTCGATCCCGGTCCGATGCCGGGCGTCAAGATCAAGAACGCGCTCATGTACGCGATCATCGTCGGCCTGTTCCTGCGCATGACGTTTCAGCGTTATCGCATTCAGCTGCCGGGGATGTTGACCCTGTGGGGTGTGCTGGTCGGGTATTCGATCCTGACCTATGTACTGATCGTGCTGGCGATCGATTACCCGCACTACAACTGGCTGTCGAGCGGCATGCAGCTGAAGAACCAGATGGTCGACTACATGTTGCTGTTCCTGGTGTTCTTCTACGGCCTGCGCTCCACCGAGGACGCGGTCGCGGTGCTGAAGGTCCTGCTCATTTGCCTGGCGCTCTCGCACATCGTGGCGGTACTGGACGCGCTCGGCTACGTGCAGATCGGCGACATCGAGCTGCGCGGCGACGGCCGCGTGCAAGGCACGGCCGGCGAGTCGAACCAGTACGGCGCCCTGGTTGCCTTGTCTTTGCCGGCCATCGCAGCGGCGATTTTCGTGACGCGCGGCCTGTGGCGGATGTTCTGGATGGCGGCGGCCGCGTTTACGGCGCTGACGCTGATCATGACTGTTTCGCGCGGTGCTTACGTCGCGATAGCTTTCGCGGCGCTGCTCGCCCTGTATCTGTTCAGGCGCTACGTGCGCCCGACGAAGCTGATGATGGCCGTCGCGTGCACACTCGCAGTGGCGGTGCTGGCCGTGGGGGTTGCGTATTCGCTCGGCTTCGGCGACCTGCTCGGCCGCCGCATGCTCGGCAGCGCTGTGAAAACCTCGGATCTCAGCGGGCTGTCTTCGGGGCGCACGGACATGTGGGTCAGCGTCATGGGGACGATGCTCGAGCATCCGCTGACGCTGCTGACTGGCTTCGGCTGGAATGCCTACGCGGCGATGCCGTTCCGCTGGAACACGCACAACAGCTATCTGCTGGCATGGTTCAACCTTGGACTGCCCGGGCTCATTTGCACCGTGCTGCTGCTCGTGGTGCCGATCAAGGTGGCGCTATCGGCCTCACGGGTCGCGAATGCGACGGTTCGTCCGCACCTGATTGGCTTCGTCGTTGGCACAACGGCCCTGGCCGTGGCCTTGTTCTTCGTAAATCTCTTTTCGCCCTGGCTGTTCGTCTGGGCGTATGTCGGCACTGTGATGCGCATTGCGGTGAACGCAATGGAGCAACCGGTGACCGCACCCGCGAGCGTCCCCGCAGCGGCTGCGCCCGCCAGCCGAGGTCGCGATGCTCACGGGTGGGGTGCCATCACGTCACGCTGACGTGGCTGCAGAAAGCTAGCTGATCTCTTTACGACCGGCGTTCGAGCGCGGGCTCTCCGCCCCCCGCGCGTCGACCGCTGTCACGGCGAAGTAATACGTGGCCGGCGCCAAGCCTTCGATGACATAGGTCGCTACCCCGGCATTGGTTACATCGATTCGTTGCACCAACTTCGTGACATCGGTGCCGTAGTAGATGCGATAGCCCGCCAGGTTGGTGAGCGTTGCGCCGTTCGTAGTCGTCACCGGCGGGATCCATTCCAGAGTCGCCGTGCCCGTCGAGCTCGGCGGCGGGGGAGGAGGGATGGGCGGCGGCACGGTGCCGGGGTTGCCGCTCGGGTTGGCGGCCGCCTGCGATTCGGATTTGTCGTCATCGCCGCAACCAGCCAGCATCACGGCCAGCAGCGCGACCACGATGACGCGACCGAACGATCCACGAGCCTGATATTCACGCATGTCACACCCCATAGCGCCGGCGGCTGCGGCAAGGGCGTGAGCAAGGCCGCTCGGGTGAGCGGCGGCCAAAAAAGGCACTGCGGGGCAGCGCCGGAAGCGGTCGCTTCCGAGCGACACGCTACGCTTGAGTTTGGCAGCCCCGCTGTCATCGGACTTGCGTCCCTTAGACCGGAGGCTTTGCGTCCCCGCCTTTCGACGGGTTTGCCCTTGTCAAATCAGCTTCAATCCTCGCGGCACTCTGCCGCATCGAGCGCTGTGACACTGTGACCGAGCGCACATCGCCGCGTGCGCCCCGCAGCGTCCGGCCTATGTCCGGAACTTCCGTACTCGGCAAGCCGTTTTGCGCAGTGCTCCCATGTCGATCGCTCGCTTGTCACCATCGATGTCTGAGAATTGCGTGGAGCAGTCCGCTGCCCACGCGCAACCTCCTGCGCTGCGCATCCTGATGGTCGGGCCCGACCTGCGCGTCCGCGGCGGCGTATCGGCCGTCCAGCGACTGCTGCTGCCGGCACTGCCGCGGGATATCACCGCGACCCACGTTGCGACCATGGCCGAAGGTGGACACAGCCGCAAACTCCTCACGTTTCTCCGCGGTCTCGTCGCGGTACGGACGCAACTGCAGCGCGGCGTCGATGTCGTGCACATCCACTTCGCGAGCGGCGCGAGCAGCCGGCGCAAGATGATGATTGCGCGTTTGGCCATGCGCCACGGCGTTCCCGTGATCCTGCACGCCCATGGCGGCGGCTATCGGCGGTACTGGGCGCGGATTTCATCGCTCGAACGCAGGTTGATCCAGCAGACATTGCGGCGCGCGCAGCGAATCATCGTGCTCGGTGCGGACTGGCGCGATTTCTACGCGTCGATCGGCGCGCCGCGCGAGCGGATCGAAGTTTTGCCGAATCCGGTTGCCGTGCCCCAGCGCTTGCCGGAGCGGCTGCACAGCGGCCGGGTACGTCTGGTTCACCTGGCATCGCTCAGTCGCGACAAGGGCTCCTTCGACCTTCTCGAAGCGCTCGGCCAGCTGCCGCAACGAATCAAGGCTCAGGTCCACGTCGTGGCTGCAGGCACCGGCGCGGTGGACGAGCTGCGCGCCGCAGCGCTGCGTCTGGGCTTGCAGGAGATCCTGGAAGTGCGCAATTGGATCGAGGCGGATGAGCGCGACCGGTTGCTGGCCAGCTCCGATGTGTTCGTCCTGCCCTCGTACTACGAGGGTCTGCCGATGTCGCTGCTGGAAGCGATGGCCTGGGGGCTGGCGCCGATCTGCACGCCGATCGGCAGTATTCCGGAATACATCGAGGACGGCGTGAACGGACTGCTGGTGCGCCCGGGCGCAGTCGCCGAGCTTGCGCAGAAAATCGAGCGTGTCGTCCTGGACGGCAATTTGCGCGGGCAACTCGGCCGGCGTGCACGCGCGACCGTAGAGCCGCTTGACGTCGCCGTGTATGCGCAGCGCGTCTCCAGGCTGTACCGCATGGCTGCGCAAGCCACGGGCACCGCGAGCACGTCGCCATGAGCGGGCTGATCAGTCGCCTGAAGCGAATGCGTCTCGGCGATGTGTTGCGACGTAATCCGCTGTTCTACGACGAGGCCATGCGGGTCTTGCGCACGCTGAAAGACGCCGATCTCGCGCAGCGCAGAGCGTGGACGTCGGAACGCTTGAGCAAGGTGTTGTGGGCTGCACGTCGCAGCGGCTATGGCAGGAAGGTTCGCGGCACAGCGAGCCTGGAGACCTGGCCACTGCTCGCGCAGCAACAGGTGCGCGCGGATCCACGCGCGTTCTATTCTGGGCCGCGCTGGCTCGCGGTTGCGGCCCACACCGGCGGCACCTCCGGAGCGCCGCTCCTGCTGTTGCGGTCTGCGCGCGAGATTGCGCTCGAGCAGGCATTCATCGACTTCGTAACCCACGAAGCGACCGGCCTGCCTGCCGACGCTCGTTGTGCCGTGCTGCATACGGAGGAGATCAAGGATCCCAACGATTTCCGCCCGCCGTACTGGATCTTTGCGGCCGGCGGCCGGCGGCTCGTGTGCTCGGCAGGTCACCTGAACGCCGACACGATTGCCGCCTACGCGCAGATCCTGCGGGAGTTTCGCCCGCAGGTGTTGTTCGCGTATCCGACTTCGCTCGAGGCGCTGTGCCTGTTGTTACGCAGGGCAGGGGAGCAGGTGCACATTCCGCACGTCGCGTGCTCGTCGGAGATGCTCCATCCGCATGTGTGGGCGCTCGCACGCGAGACTCTGGGCTGCACCATGCTCGATCGGTATGGGCAGGCAGAGCGGGTCGCACGCGCCTGCGCGACCGAACCGGGACAGTATCGCTTCGTGCCCGGCTACGCGCACGTGGAGCTCGTGCAGGTCGATGCGCGCGAGGATCGCAAGGTCTACGAAATCGTCGGCACGAGCCTGTGGAATCCGGCGATGACGCTCGTGCGCTACCGGACGGGCGACCTCGTCCACCTGCCGGCGCTGTGGGGCAAGGCGGAGATCGAAGAGGTCACGCTCGGTATTCGCTCCTTCGATGGCGTCACCGGCCGGGACAGCGACATTCTGCTTACGCCGCAGGGCGTGAAGCTCACCGGCCTGAGTCACTTCTATCGCGACGTCCCGCACATTGCGCGGGTTCAGATCATCCAAGAGCAGCTGGACAGCGTGCGGCTGCTGGTGCAGCAGCTGCCCGGCTACTCGCAGCGAGACACCGACCACCTGTTGCACAACATTCGACTCAAGGTTCCCGCCAGCATGGCGGTGGCGATTGACTGCGTCGGTGAATTGGAGCGCACTGCGGTGGGTAAGACGCCGTTCGTGATTCACAGGCCGGCGGTCAAGCAGTCGCTTGCTGCCGTTCGAGCGCAGCCAGCTACTGCATGAATCTCGCCTGGGCAATTCGCCGCCTTTCCGCGATGAGCGGCCGTGAGGTCGCGTATCGCATCGGGCAGCGCGCTCGCAACGGTCTGGACCGCTTCGACGCTGCTGCCAGTCCTTCGATCATCGAGGGGCAGGCAACGGGCGAGCCGTGGGTCAAGCCGCTGCCGCGCGGCTTCGATGCAAAAAAGTACGCCGCTGCCGCGGAGCGCATTCTCAGCGGCGATTTTCAGATCTTCGCGCTGCGTCCCGCGCACCTGGGCTTTCCGCCGCAATGGAATCGCGATCCAAAGACCGGCACGAGCGCGCCGCTCACGCGCAGCACGCAGATCGACTATCGCGACGAGGCCCTGGTCGGCGATATCAAATATCTCTGGGAGCCCAGCCGTCATGCGGCGCTGGTCACGCTGGCCCAGGCCTGGCACCTGACCGGGGACCGCAAGTTCGCGTCGGGATGTCAGCTGCTGCTGGATTCGTGGTTCGAGCAGTGTCCGTACGGAGTCGGACCGCACTGGACCAGCAGCCTCGAGCTCGCGTTGCGGCTGGTGAACTGGTCGTTCGCCTGGCACTTGCTCGGCGGCGCGCAGTCAGCCGTGTTCCACGGCGCAGCGGGCGAAGCGTTTCGCGCGCGGTGGCTGACGAGCATCTATCAGCACTGCCGCTTCATCAGCCGGCATCTCTCGCGCCATTCGTCGGCGAACAATCATTTGCTGGGCGAGCTGACCGGTCTGTTCGTCGCGAGCGTGACCTGGCCGCTGTGGAAGAGCAGCGAGCGTTGGCGCGACAGCGCGCACCGTGAGCTGGAGCGCGAGGCGCTCGAGCAGAACAGAGCCGACGGCGTCAATGCCGAGCAGGCGATCTGGTATCACCACGAAGTCGCGGACATGCTCATCGTGGCCGGGCTCGTCGGGCGCGCCAACGGTCGCGACTTCGGCCGCAACTATTGGCAGCGCCTCGAAGCGATGCTCGCCTTTCTTGCGAGCATCATGGACGTGAGCGGGAACGTGCCCAATTTCGGTGACGCTGACGATGCGGTCATCGCACCGCTCGATCCGCATGAGGGTCACGCCTATCGTTCGCTGCTCGCGCGCGGCGCCGTGCTGTTCGGTCGCCCGGAGTTCCAGCTGAAGGCTGACGCTTTCGACGACAAGAGCCGCTGGCTGCTCGGCGATGCCGCGGAAGGCAGCTACGTGCGCAACGCAGGCGACGCCGCACGACCGCCGGTCCAGCAGCGCTTCGACCACGGCGGCTACTACGTTCTGGGCGATCATTTCGATAGCCCGCGGGAAGTCCGTATCGTCGCCGACGCGGGACCGCTAGGTTACCTTTCCATCGCTGCACACGGTCATGCCGACGCGCTGTCGTTCACGCTCAGCGCCGGCGGACACGAGTTGCTGATCGACCCCGGCACGTTTGCGTACCACACGCACAAGCATTGGCGCGACTACTTCCGCGGCACCATTGCTCACAACACGGTGCGCGTGGACCTCCAGGACCAATCAATCAACGCGGGCAATTTCCTGTGGCTGTCGCACGCGCGCGCCCGGCTGGTGAGCTTCGAGGTCACCCCGGACGAGCAATGCTGGATCGCCGAGCACGACGGTTACGGGCGCCTGCAGGATCGCGTTGTGCATCGGCGGGAGCTGCGCTTCGTGCGCGCGACCGGCACGCTGACCGTGCGCGATGAGCTGCTATGTCGGAGCGAGCATCAGCTCGAGCTGCCGTGGCACTTCGCGGAGGGCTGTGAAGTGGGACTCGACGCCCGGACATTGATCGCACGCAACGGTCCCGCCGTGTTGCATATGACGCTGCCAGCGGCGGCGCGCTGGCAGCTGGTGCGCGGTCAGGAGGATCCGCCGCTCGGCTGGATCTCCCGCGCTTTCGACTCGAAGCAGCCGACAACGACGCTTCTCGGCGCACTCGCGATTCGCGGTCCGACTACGCTCGTCACCGAGCTGCGGGTCGACTTGGCAACAGCGCGCGATGCGCTCAGTGCACGCCCACGAGCTTCGGTGCACTCGGCGCGGACGTGGGCTTGAGTCGCAGCAGGATGATGCCGTCGCGATCGTTGAGCTGGACCTTGCGCGTCACCTGACCGTTGTTCACGGCCGGCGCCTGCTTGCCGGCAATGCGCTTGAAGTCTTCTTCGAGCGTGACTTCGCGCGGGCCGTTGCCGCGCGGATTCACCAGCGCGATCCCGTTCTCGAAGTCGCGCCGGTACACGCCGTTCTGCCACGCCGTGGTCGCGGGTGCCTGGACCGCCTGGCCGAGTTTCGCGTCGTACTCGTCGAACCACACCAGGCCCTTGTACATCTGCGCGCTGTCCGTGAACGAGAAATAGGCGTCGTCCAGCAGGCATGACGCCAGGCCATAGCGCAGCGCCTGGTAGTCGGTCTTGACGCCGCGCTGATTGAAGGTCACCAGCTTCGGCTCGGCGATGGCGGCCATGGTCTTGCGGTACCAGCGCATCATCTCCGACCACGAACCCCACTTCTCGGGCGCGTACCTCGTGCCGAGAATTCCTTCCATGACGCCGCCCTGCAGAGTCTGGTTCAGCTCGGTGAGCACCGCGTCCTTGTGGCCCCAGTCGGCGATGTTGCCGATGATGATCTTGCCCGGCATCAGCTGGTGCATCAGCGCGAAGCGCGCGCGATAGCCTTCGCGCAGCCACTTGGCCGCATTGGCGCTGTTCTGGGAGTCGATCACGCCGTCGCGATTCCAATCGGCATCCGTTCGCGGCTTCCAGAAGACGGCGTCCTCGAACAGGCCCGCGATCGAGGGAATCGGCTTCACATAGTTCTGCACGATCCAGCGCGTGTGCCATTCCCAGTACTGATAGCCGCTGCTGTCGCGCGGCGTGAACAGCGTCGTGTTGATGACGTGGACCGGCTTGTCCGTTTGCGCGCCATATTGCGACAGGATGCGGTCGCCGGTCGCGCCGGCGGGGTAGGCCCACCAGCGCATCTGATCGATCTTGGCCTTGACCGGCGCGAACGCCCCGCTGTAGTCGTCGCCCTCCATGCTGATCTGATAGAGGAAGATCTTCGTGTCGGGATTGCGCGCCTTGATGTTGCGCACTACCTGTTCCATGGTCATGGTGTGCGAGCCGTCCCAGCCGGGCCAATAGTTGATCACCGCGAAACTGAGCTTGGCGAGTTGTGCTTGATAGGCCGGATCGTCGTAGTTGTGCGGTCCGCTGATGTTCACACCGGCGAGCCGCGGAAACGGCGGTTTGTCCGCAGCGAGCGCGCCGCTGGCCAGCAGCAACGCTGCGCAACTCACAACGAGGGATCGAATCTGAATCATGACTGTGGTCCTGCTAATCGAGCGCCTACGCGCATTGCACCGGGAAATCGTCGTCGGTGGCGGGGCGCAAACGCTCGCTCGTTAGCAGTTAGTCACGACCTCGCGCCGCTCCATCAAGCACCGCGGCTGGCCGGCAACCCCGCTGTCGTAGGCTCGTGTGGAGCCGTTAGACCGGAAGCTTTGCGTCCCCGTCTTTCGACGGGTTTGCCAAGAGAAAATCACATTTGTGAACGACTGTTAACTTAACAGCCGCACCGCTCGCGAAGTAGCGACGATCAGCTCATCGTGACATGCGGCCGACCACGATGCTGCCATCGGCAAGCTCACGCACACGGCCTGCGGAGCATGCCGCAACTCACGCTTTGCCAAATGTGAAGCGCATCACAGCGATGTCCAACGAAACGGTCCGGCCGCTTCAGCGGGCGACAGTCGGAACCGCCGGATTCGTGCAACTAATTCCCCTGTCGTTGTAACAGTTACCCCGGTTGGCGCGCGCCAAGGGCAGTTTTTCCGGCCCGGAGCAGGCATGCATATTGCCTATCCTGGCACGTATGTCAGACACCGCAGTCCCGCGGCGAACATGAAGGATGCAATGAATACCGTTGGTCTCGCCAAAGCGATCATGAAGCTCGGCGAAGTGCGCCCGGCGTCGCCCCTGAAGGAAATCGGTGCCTGCCAGGAGGTGTTCCGCCACGAGCGCTTCGTGCGCGCTGCCGAAGCCGACCGCCGCGCGATCATGCTGGCGTCATCGCAGAAGCGCTACGCCGAAGAGCAGACGTACCCGTTGGACAACTACTTCGGGGTCGATCTGATGCCGTATCTGACCGAGCGCGAGGTGCTCGATCTCGGCTGCTTTACCGCGGGCCGCAGTGTCGCCTGGTGCGAGCGCTACCGGTTCAAGCGGCTGCTCGGCATCGATGTCGCTCCCGAATTCATCGAGGCCGCCACGCAGTTCGCGCAGTCCAAGCGGGTCGACGCGCGCTTCGAGGTGGCGCACGGCGAGACGCTGCCGCTGGAGTCGGAGTCGGTCGACGCGATCATATCGTTCGATGTGTTCGAGCACGTGCAGAACCTGCGCCAGACGCTGAGCGAGTGCCGGCGGGTGCTGCGCCCGGGAGGACGCCTGATGGTCGTGTTCCCGAGCTACTACCAGCCGGTCGAGCATCACCTGGCCCTGGCCACGCGCATCCCGGGACTGCAATACCTGTTCAGCGGCGCCACGCTCACGCGCGCGTACTACGAGATTCTGCGCGAGCGTGGCAGCGACGCCCAATGGTACTGGCGCGACGCGCCCGAGCTCGAAGCATGGGAGAAGGGCAATACCATCAACGGCACGACGTACCGCGGCTTCGGCAAGCTGATCCGGGAAGGCGGCTGGAAAGTCGTGATGAACTCACGGGCGCCCATCGGCAGCATCGGTCGCAACGCCTCGCGCAAGCTTTCCTATCGGTTGATGTCGCGGCTGTTCGTGCCCCTCACCGCGCTGCCGGGATTGCAGGAGGTATTTCTGCACCGGGTGACCTACATATTGGAAAAGCCCGCCAATTAGCCCGTAAAGCGCGAACTGCCGGGCGCATCCTCAATCCTGGTTGACGTGTCTGCGCCACGAGCCGCGAGAGAATCGGCGTGCATCGCCGCGCGAGCGCCGACATTCACCGCTCATTGCAATGGCAACGGAGCGCGGTCCGCGCGATGTTTGCGCGCGACGCCGATTTCGTTGCTGCATGAGGCGATGATCGATTCAGGGATTCTCTTATGGGATGTGCTCGCGGTGTGTGCCGCGTCACGAAAAAGCGCCGTTTCGAGCGCATCGCTGTAATCACTCTCCCTGTGATCGATCAGAGACAATTGTTGCGGGTGAACTCGCTCGTTAAATTCGCGCCCGGCTTCGGCCATAGATGACCTGGAAAACTTGAAAGCGGCGGAAACAGCCACTCGTCGAGTAGTTCAGTTTGCCAACCATAACTGGTCCCGCACCGAGGGCCGGTGCCACCCTCCATCTGGGGAGAGTCGATTATGAAACTGAGAGCGTTAGCCTGCCTGGGCGCGTCCCTGCTGTTCACTGTATTCGCCGGGGTCGCCCAAGCGGCCAATCCACTGGGGATAGCCTACAGCTCGACGACCAACGTGTCCCTCTATGCCAAGCCTACCGGCGTGCTCCTCGCCGGGCGCTGCAACCGCTATTCCAGCGCTTTTGCGTCGGCTCGATCGAAAGGGGCCGAGGTGTACGCGTACATCAATGCATTCGAACGGCCCGACAACTTCATCTGTTCCATGGATGAAGACCTCTACATGAACAATTACGGCGCAGTGCCGCTGTGGCCGTACCCGAGCTATGGCCAGCGCTACGCGTGGCCCGGCACGAAGTTGACCGATATGCGCCCGGGCTCGAAGTGGATCCTCTATGTCGTCAGCTACGTCGAGAAGCTGATGCGCGAACGCAAGGTGGACGGCGTGTACCTCGACGGTATCGGCGCGCGCCCGTGGGGTCAGAGCCAGTGGACGAGCTGGTCTGCGACCGAGAAGAAGCTCTGGGCCGACGGTAACGTCGACCTCGTGCGCCGGCTGGATGCCAAGCGCCGCGCCATCGATCCGAACTTCATTATCGTGAGCAATAACGTGTGGGGCATTACTGTTCCTAACGCGACCCCCCTGGCCGGCGAGAAGTATGTCGACGGCATCGCCATGGAGCATCCGGCGCTGTACATAACGGCCTATCATCGCGGTCAGGCCGGGCATGCGTTCAGCAATCTCGGTCACCGCCGCGTGATGGTGATTGCGCGCACTACGCAGGAAGCGCGCGACTGGGCCAATGTTAAGGGCGTGACGCACGTGTCCAACCAGACGAGCTACAAGTATCCGACCGTGCCGCCGGTCGGGTTCAGAGACCTGAACGATCGCTGATAGGAGCTGCTACAGCTACGGCGGGCCGGCGATCCCTGGAGCGACTTGGGATCGACCGGCCCGCCGGTTTTTGGAACGCAGCTGGAGTCGACTGCGTTACGGTCGGTCATGCAGAACCAGCAACTCGATCTGGCTCCGGTCCCGCTGCTGTGGACGGGCGGCTGGGATTCCACTTTTCGACTGCTGGCGGCGCTGCTGATCGAGCGGCGCGCCGTTCAGCCCTATTACATAGTCGATGGTTTGCGCCACCGGCCCGGCGTGCCGGAAGAGCAGCAGGCGATGCGTCGCATTCGCGAGCTCATCGCCCGTCGGCATCCGGAAGCTGCGCCGCGCCTGTTGCCGACCATCGACTGCGCCGTCGCAGCGGTCCCTGCAAATGCGGTGCTGACCGCTCACTACGAGGGATGTCTCGCGAAGGGCTTCATCGGCGGGCAGTACGAGTGGCTGGCTCGATACTGTGCCGCTCACGGCATCGATGGCATGGAGCTCGCCATTCATCGCGACGACAAAGCGCGCGAGCAGCTCGCCGGGCTCATCGACGGTTCGCGGGTGCGTCTGGACCCCGCATATCGGGGCGATAGCCGCTACGAGCTGTTCCGCTGCTTTCGCTTGCCGCTGTTCGATACCACCAAGCGCGAAATGCGCGCGCAGGCCCGTGAAGCAGGCTTCGATGAAATCATGAGCCTGACCTGGTTCTGCCACCGCCCGCGCCGTGGGCAGCCGTGCGGGACCTGCAACCCCTGCATCTACACAATCGACGAGGGGCTCGGCGAACGCGTGCCGCTGGCGGGACGCATTCGCTATCGGCTGCGCGTCGTTCCCCGGCTCCGTCACTGGTTGGCAGCCCATCCCGGGCTGTACATGAAGACTCGTGCACTCTATCGCCGCGTGCGTCCGCGCCGAACCGCGGACGGCGGCGTCACCGCCTGACGCGAGGCGGCTCGCGCGGTGAGGGCATGAGGCGCTACGATGCCGCCCGGTGATTCTTCTCATCGATATCGGTAACACGCGTATCAAGTGGGCGCGCTTCGAGCGGGGCGCCTTGCAGCCGCAGTCCGCCGCCGTGCACGCAGCGTGGACGGCGCAGACGCTCCTCGAAACCATTCTCGAGACCGGCGGACTCGCCGACCGAGTATTGGTCAGCAACGTCAGCGGTCCACGCATGGCCGATGTCGTGCGCACGGCAACTTCCCGGGAATGGAAGATCGAGCCTGAGTTCGTAACTGCGAGCGCCGCCGCCGGTGGCGTGCGCAACGCATACTCGCAGCCCGCGCAACTCGGCGTAGACCGCTGGCTCGCGGTCATCGGCGCACACGCGCTCGAGCGCGGTGCTGTTTGCGTGGTCAGTGTCGGCACAGCCCTGACCATCGACGGCATCGATGCCGGCGGTCGTCATCTCGGCGGGCTCATCGTTCCCGGCCCGGATCTCATGATTTCGAGCCTGTTGCACGGTACCAGCGACATCGCTCAGCGCGCGCAACAGGGCGGCACTCGCGACGGCCTGTTCGCGGACAACACGCTCGGTGCAATCCGGCAAGGAGCGGAACAGGCGCTGGGTGCGCTGGTCGAGCGGGCTGTCGAGGCCATGCGACGAGAGCTCAGTCAGACTCCGCAACTGTTGCTGACCGGGGGCGCGAGCAGCCGTCTGGAGAAGTCGATCGGCTTGCCCTATCGCGTGGTTGCCGATCTGGTCCTGCAGGGACTTGCCGTCATCGCTACCGAGCCGCGGAGCTGAGACGTTCAGTTGCAGCCCGCGAGCGAATCGATCCAATCGCGGATCAGCTGCACGCCGCCTGCGTCGACTCGCGCACCGAGCCCCACCGGCGGCATGGCGTTGACGTTGTCCCGCAGGCTCATGCGCGCCGGCATCACTGAGCGTTCTGACGCTCCCGGCGCGATGAGCCGCGCATCGGCGATGCCGAGATCGCCGTCTGCGGGCATTGCGTCGCAGGCGTGGGTATCCGCTAGCGCAGTCGAGTAGCGCAGATCCATTTCCGAGGGCGTGGGGCCGGCCGGGCGATGACATTGCGAGCAGTTCGTGTGCAGGTACGCACGGGCACGCTCCGCAAGCGTGCCCGCCGTTCCGGTCGGATTGGGATAAGGCGTCTGGTTCGCCGGATCGGCGATCGGCGGTGTCAGCATGTTGATCGCGTTGAGCGTCACGAGCTGATGTGCATCGCGACCGGTCTGCGGATACGTGATGTTGAACGCGAGTTGCCGCGTCTCCAGACCGAGGGAGTCGCCCGCCGCCTGTGTGTGACACGACAGACATTGTGCTTCGCTCGGGTAGATCCACGTCTGCCCGCCGATCGTCGTCCGCTTGCCGCCGCGCACCAGCGTCGCATCGCTCCCCTGCGCATTCCACTCGTAGGTGTAGCCTGCCCACACGCCGTCGGGGTGGCGCATGAAGAGCCGCGTCTCGATCAGACGATCATCGAGATGGAAGTTCTTCATCAGCACCGTGCCGTTCGGAAAATCCCAGTCGCCGTCGCTGCGGACGTTGATGTTCTTGCCGTCCGGCAAGCCGAGCCAGCGCTCTTTCACTGCGCCGTCGGACCAGAACGGCGCGTTCGGCGCGTACGCAATGAGGCCGCTCGCGGGCTGCGTCGGATTCGAGGGGTTCACGCAGCCGGTGGCGGAGAGTTGCGTGGCCACGCCCTCGCCCCTGCTGCCTGCGGCGGTGATGCGATGCAGAGTGCCGCCGTAGTTCACGACATAAAGCTCGCCATCGTTGCCTTCGCCGAACGAGGGGATGAAGAAACCGGTTTCGAGCCCCGTGGTCATGGTCATCGTGGGCTGCGTGCCATTCGAAATGTCCCAGATGCGCCCGGACGCGAAGTCGCCGAAGACATAGCGGCCGACCAGAGCTGGAATTGCCGTTCCGCGATAGACGTAGCCTCCCGTGACAGCTCGCCCGACAGTGTGGTCGTACTCGGCGATCGGCGGCCGCGGATTCTCGGGCTCGTCGCAGCTTCGGTTTGCCGGTGTCCGCACCGTGCCCTCCAAGCAACGCCAGCCGTAGTTGCCGCCGCGCACGATGCGGTCAACCTCTTCGCGCGTTGCTTCTCCGACGTCGCCGGCCCAGATCTCGCCGGTCTGACGATCGAAGCTCCAGCGCGAGGGATTGCGCAAGCCCCAGGCGTAGATCTCGGGACAGTTCTGCGAACCGGTGCCATTCACGTTGCACAGCGTCGTGCTGGCGGCAAACGGATTGTCGGGTGGGATGCGATAGAGCGCCGTGCCCGTGGTGCCCCTGATGTCGATGCGGAGGAACTTGCCGAGCAGCGAGTTCAGGTGCTGCGAAAAGTCGTTCGGGCCGCTGTTGCCGTCACCCGTGGCGAAATAGAGAAAACCGTCGGGGCCGAACGCGACGGTGCCGCCGTGATGATTGATTCCGGGCTTTTTGATCGTGATGAGGACGCGCTCGGAATCGGGATTCAGCGTGAGCCCACCGTCTGGCGAGGTGAATTCCGATAGGTGCGTATCCGGGCCACTGCCCGTGCGTTGCGTGCTGGTGTAGGTCACGTACACGCGCGGTGTCGCGGGAAAATCAGGGTGAAACGCCATCCCGAGCAGACCGCACTCGGCACACGTGGACTCGACGCGCGCGTCGATGTCGAGAACAACTGAGGAAGTTGCCACACCTTCGTTGTTGTCGAACACGCGCACGATGCCGTGCCGCTCCAGCACGAACCAGCGGCTCGCATCGCGCGGTGCTTGCAGCAGCGCCAGCGGGCTGTGCGTATTTTTGGTAACCGGGTCCACGAACTTGAGCTTGGGAAACGCCGGCTGTATGCCGATCTTGACGCTGCCCGTGTCGCGCTCGGGTGCGATGCAGGTTGCGTTGCTGGGCCGCGCGTCCAGTCCAACGGTTGGGCCTGGTGGCGGGGGCAGGGGCGGTGGTGGTGGCGGCGGCGGAACTGCCGGGGCTTGCGGTGGTTCCTTCGGAGTGCTGCCGCCGTCGCCACCGCAGCCGGCGATCAGGAAAGCGAAAGCCAACGAGAACAACATCCGGCTTGTATGTTTTGCCAGAGCCACGGGGGCTTGCCCTGTAGTCAGCGCCGCGCTCGATCTCAGGGGTACGTCCGGCGCCCGCAGTTCGTTCCCTCGCTAGGGTTCCACGCCCGACCAGAGCGCGCGGATGTCGGCGAATCCCGAGTTACCGAGCGCCTGTGCGACACCAAGAGTCGTGAGGGTTGTGTCGAACAGGCATTCGAGCGGAATGGGCATCGGAGCTCGTCCTTGCACCGCTGCGATGAAGGCATTCAGCTGCGCGCCCTGTCCCTTGTCGAGGCGGGATGATTTCACGCGTCGAGAATCGGTGTCGCCGTAGAATCCGACAGTCTCGAAGTTCTCCAACCGTGCGGCACATCCGCCACCGAAGACCTCCAGCTGCTCCTTCGGCAAGCGCGAACCTCCCTGCGTGAGATACGACACGCTGCCGAGCGAGCCGTTCTCATAGGTGACGGTTGCAATCACGTTGTCGATGTCGTCCGGTGTCGCGCGGCCGGGGCGCAGGCACGCAGCGGACACGCTCACCGGCCGCGATCGCGTGAGGTACGCCAGCACGTCGAAGAAGTGACCGGCCTCACCCGCAAAACGCGAGCCCTCGCTCGTCTCGAGATACCAGGAACCGCCTGTCAGCTGTCCGGCGTGCACGCGATACTGCAGCACCAGCGGCGTCTGCTCATGCTTGAAGCGCTCTGCGATCGTCCCGATCAGCGGGGCAAAGCGCCGATTGAACCCGACCATGAGGCGAGCATTTCCCGATTCCTCGATCGCCAGCCGGATGTCCCGCAACTCCTCCAACGTCAGGGCAAGCGGCTTCTCCACGTAGGTTGCTTTGCCTGCGCGCAGCGCCGCGCATACGAGCCTGGCATGCGAGGAATGGCGCGTCGCGATGATGACAGCGTCGATCGTCGGATCGGCCAGCACGTCGTTGAAGTCGGTCGTCGCACGGCCAAAGCCGAACTTCTGCCGCGCATTCTCCGCAGACAGGCTGCTGGTCGTCGCAACGGCCGCCAACTTGACCGCACTGCTGCCCTTGAAGTGCGGCAGCAGCATGCTGCTGGCGTAGTTGCCGGCGCCGATCAAACCCAGATTGATCCGCCCGTCAGTGCGTGCGCTCGCAGGTTGCGCGCGCGACGTCGGAAGCAGCCGGCTGACCGGCGTTGCGAGCTCTGCCGTGTAATCGAAGACCGTGGCGAGCGCGGCCGCACTGGCAGCGAGCTCCTGATACACCTGCTCGGCTTGCGTGAACGGACGCACCGGGCAGGCAAGCGCATCGAGGTCGATCTTTCCCTCGGCAAGCAGATCGAGGAAGGCGGCCAGATTGCGCCGTTCGGTCCAACGGACGTACCCGATTGGGTAGTCGATGCCATGCTCTTCGTACAGCGGGTCGTAGCGGCCGGGGCCGTAGGACCGCGAGAAGCGCACGTCCAGCTCCTTCAGGTAGTAATCGTTCCAAGGCAGATCGAGTCGCGTCTTGCCGATGTCCACGACGCGGGCACGATCACGGGCGATGGTCGCTGCCAGCTCGACTGGCGCATTGCTCGCTCCGCCGGCTGCAATGAATACGCAATCCACGCCATGCCCATCCGTCATGCGCTTGATGAGGGCAGGTAAACCCGGATCGTCCGGCGTCAGCGCGGCCTTGGCCCCGACCCGCACGGCGAGCTCGCAACGTGACGGCACGATGTCGATGCCGATCGCGTGTACGCCGCTCGCGCGCAGAATCTGGACCAGCAACTGTCCCAGCAGCCCGAGGCCGATGACACATGCGCTCTCGCCCAGCTGCATTTGTGCCTGGCGGTATCCCTGTAATGCGATCGCACCGACAGTCGCGAACGCCGCATGCCTGGTGGCCACGCCCTGCGGGACGGGCACCGCAAGATTGGTCGGAACGAAATTGACCTCGGCATGATTCGCGTAGCCGGCGCCGGCGCACGCGACGCGCTGACCCACATGAAATTCGGTTGCTGCTTCGCCGACCGCAACCACCTCTCCCGCGAGCGAATAGCCGAGCGGCGTGAGGGAATCGAGCTTATTCATGGCCTTCTGATAGGCGGCCACCAGGCCTTGCTGTCGAACGGTCGCGAGGACCTTTTTCACCTGATCCGGACGCGCACGGGCCTTGCCGATGTATGAAAGGCGGCCCTCGCGTACTTTCATGCCTTCGGTGCCGCTCGAAACCACGCTGAAGTGGGTCCGGACGAGCACGCCGCCGGCTTTCAGTGCCGGGGGCGCGACTTCCTGCAGGCCAATCGCGCCCGATTTGTAGTGCTGGCTGACCAGTTTCATGCCGATGTAGACGCTCCGACGCCATGTCCGCGGCGACCTACGAGATATGCTTCATCGCCGCACCAAGTTCCCCAGGCATCCGCTACCATGCGGCGGCATGAGCATCCGCGAGCTGCAGGGCGCGAGCGACGTCTTGATGATCCGCCCGGTCAACTTCGCCGGGAATCCCCAGACCCGCGCATCGAACCGCTTCCAGAGCGAGGCGCCGCACGTCGCGCCGCAGGCGGCGGCTGCGCGCGAGTTCGATGGCCTGGCCGAGGCCCTGAGCGGGGCCGGCGTGAATGTGCATACGTGCGCAGACACGCCGGAGCCGCACACGCCTGATTCGATCTTCCCGAACAATTGGGTCAGCTTCCACGCCGACGGCACGGTCGTGCTCTATCCGATGCTCGCCGAGAACCGCCGCCAGGAGCGGCGCAACGACTTGCTCGAGCGGCTGAGCGTCGAGCTTGGCTTCCGCATCACCCGCATCCTCGACATGACGGCGCACGAGCGCGACGGCAAGTTCCTCGAAGGCACCGGCAGTCTGGTTCTCGATCGCGTCAACCGGATCGCGTACGCGTGCATCTCGCCGCGCACCGATGTCGACGTGCTCGGCGACTTCGCGCAGCAGCTCGACTACGACGTCGTCGCGTTCGAGGCGCAAGATCGCGGCGGCACGGCGATCTACCACACGAACGTGCTGATGTGCGTCGGCACAGGTTTCGCGGCGGTCTGTTCCGCCTGCATTCGCGAGGATGAGCGCGCTGCAGTCGTCGGCGCGCTGCGTACGACGGGCCACGAGATCGTGGAGCTGAGCCTGGAGCAGCTGGCGGAATTCGCGGGCAACATGCTGGAGTTGCGCTCTGCGCGTGGCGAGACGCTGATTGCAATGTCGCAGCGTGCCCTCGACTCGCTGTCACCGCAGCAGCGCTCGACGCTCGGCAGGAGCGGGACGCTCATTGCGGCCGCGATCCCCACGATCGAGACGCTCGGCGGCGGCAGCGTGCGCTGCATGCTGGCCGAGATTCATTTGCCAAAGAAGGGAAGATAAACCCCTGTAGGTCGGGCTTTAGCCCGACTACAATTTCGCGCATGCTCGAACTCGGCTGCAAAATCCTGCTCGCGTACCTGCTTGGCTCGATCATCGGCAGCCTCATAGTCGGTCAGCTGCGCGGCGGCGTCGACATCCGCAAGATGGGCAGCGGCAACGCCGGCGGCACCAACGCCCTCAGGACCCAGGGGCTGGCGTTCGCGATCTGGGTCATGGTCATCGACATCGGCAAGGGCTGGATCGCTGCCGGATTGTTGCCTGGCCTCGAGCTGCCCTTCATCAGCATCGACTCGGGCGTCGATCGCGTGTGGCTGGCCGTCGCGTGTGCGACCGCGGTCGTGGTCGGCCACGTGTATCCCGTGTGGTACGGCTTCCGTGGCGGCAAAGGCGCCGCTACGCTCGTCGGGGTCGTGCTCGGCCTGAAACCGGCTGCACTGATTCCCCTGCTGGTCGTCTGGCTCATCGTCGTGATGCTCACGGGATTCGTCGGGCTCGCGACGATGATCGCGACGGCCACTTTTCCTGCCTACGTCGCCGTCGCGGGCATCGAGCCCGCCGGGCCGCTGCTGACGTTCGGTTGCGTGATGCTGCTGTTCGTGTGTTACACGCATCGCGCCAACATCGAGCGCATGCGCGCCGGAAGCGAGAATCGTGCCCAGCGCCTGTGGCTGTTGCGCCGGCGGTGACGATGGCGAAGAACCGCAACGCCAAGGAGCGCACGCTGGCGCGCAGGAACCGGCTGCTCGCCATGCTGGCGAGCGGTGAGTTCTACTCCGGCGAACGACTGGCCAAGCGCCTGCGGATCTCGCGGGGCGGAGTCTGGAAGCTCATCCGCTCGCTGCAGGCCATGGGCATCGAAGTCACGGCCGTGCCGCGCCAGGGCTATCGGCTCCCCCGCGCCGTGGATCTGCTCGACCGGGATGCGATGCTCGCCGAGCTCGCGCCGGGTGTTCGCGAGCTGCTGGCGCCGTTGGAAGTGCTGCTGACCGTCGACTCGACCAACCGCTACGTCGCCGAGCATGCGCTCAACCCTCCGGGCACTGCGCACGTCTGCGTCGCCGAAATCCAGAATGCGGGACGCGGCCGGCGCGGCCGCAGCTGGGTCGCGCCTTTCGGCTGCGCCATCTGCATGTCGCTGGGCTGGCAGTTCGGCGAGGCGCCGCCGACGTTCTCAGCTCTCAGTCTCGCGGTCGGCGTCGCGGCGGTGCGCGCCTTGCGGCGCCTCGGCATCGACGGTGTCGGGTTGAAATGGCCGAACGACTTGATGTGGCAGCAGCGCAAGCTCGGCGGAATCCTGATCGAGATGCGCGGTGAGTCCGCGGGCCCGGCGCAGGTCGTGATCGGTCTGGGTATCAACGTGCGGATGCCGGCGGCCGTGCGAGTGATGCTGGCGGAGCAGCAGGCCGCGCTCATCTCCGATGTGCACGAGATCATGCGTGAGCGCACTCCCACGCGCAACGCGCTGATCGCGGTGCTGGCGGAGGAGAACATCAAGATGCTGCAGACCTTCGGCGAACGCGGCTTCGAGCCCTTCGCCGAGGAATGGCGACGGCTGGATACGCTCGCCGACGCACCTGTCCGGGTGATCAGCGGAACCGAAACGACCTTCGGCCGTTCCCGCGGTGTCGATCTGGACGGGACGCTGCTCGTCGATGTGGACGGACACCTGCGGCGCTTCGCCTCGGGCGAGGTGAGTCTGCGCGCCGCGCGTTAGTCCTGCCTTGCACGGGCACGCCTTCCGCCGCTGGCGCACGCCTCATGTATCATGCACGCGTGAGCCTGGCTCACTGCTTAAGGCGCATGGATGTCAAAAGTACTTGGTAGATTTGTGATGATCATCGCCTCGTTCGGCGCCGGCGGAGCCGCGCTGGCCGCTGATGCACAGGCTGGCCGCAGCGTGGCGCAGAGTAAGTGCGCCGAGTGTCACGACGCCGACGACTGGGAGGGCGAGGATGCCGCGTCGCTGGAGAGCCTGATCCGCGACATAGTCGCGGGCAAGGTGAAGCACAAGCGCAAGCTCGAGCTCGGCGCGGCCGAGATCGCCGACATCGCTGCATACTGGGGCGCCGGCCGCAAATAGAGGGTCGACCGTTTCGACATGCGCACGTTCTGTCTGCTGCTGATATTGGCCAATGTGCTGTACTTGACGTGGTCACAGATGATCGACGTGCAGGTCGGTAGTCTCGAGCGCAAGGGAGCGCAGCCTGTCGAGCCGCCGCTGCGCATCGTGCTCGCGCGGGAGATGCTGGAAGCGAACCCGCCGCAGCCCGGCGTCGAGCAGATCCGCGATGTGCAACCACCCGCCGTCGAACCGCTAGCCAAGGAGACTGCGCCGACGCAATCCGTCGCGGGTGCGCAAGACGACGCGCTGTCGTGCATGAGCATCGGGCCGTTCGCGGATCTACCGCAGGCTGCACAAGCGCAAGCTGGGTTGCGTGCTGCAGGATTTCAGCCGCGGCAGCGCATGGAGCAGGGCGAGCTGTGGGCGGGATACTGGGTGAGCGTGCAGGGGCTCGCGACGCGCGAGGCGGCCGAGTCCGCGCTGAGGATGTTGAGCAGCAGCGGCATCAGCGACGTCTACTTGATGCCTGGCTCCGATCCGCCGAACGTGCTGTCGCTCGGCGTGTTCTCGGACTACCAGCGCGCGCAGCGACGGGTCGACGAAGTGCATGCGCTGGGCCTGACGGCGCGCATCGACGACCGCAAGCGCGCGGGCTCCGTGTACTGGATCGACGTGGACCTGCAGGAGCCTGGCCAGGTCCTCGATAGCAGTATTTTTCAATCCGATCCCCGCAAGATCACGCGCCTGGAGATGCGCGCCTGCCGAGCCGCAGCGGGCTGAGCCGATGACTGCAGAGGCTTCTGATTTGCCGATTGCGCGCAGCATCACGCAACGGCTGTCGATGCGAAAGTTCCTGCTCGACCTGCTGGCGTTCGCTCTGGTCCTGATCGCGCCGTGGTTCGTGCTGCTCGGCTACCACGGCTACACCCTGTTAGCGCCCGAGGTGCTATTGGTCGCTATGGCAGCGGTCGCAATTGCGGTAATTCTCGCGCTCGCGTCCGGGCTCATGGGCGCCCTCGGTCGCACGGTGCTGTTCGCCCTGTTGCTTACGTTGTTCATCGACCTGCACGTAACGCTGCCTCCTAGCCTGTCCTCAATCCTAGTGGTGGTGCTGTATCTCGGTGTAGCCGCTGCGCTGGGTGCCTTGCTCTGGCTGCTGCGCGAGCATGCTTCCGCGATCGTCAGCGTCATTTTCGTCACGCTCATCGCGTTCACGATGCTGACCACCGACCCCAGCTTCCAGCGCATCACGAACCGGGCGGGGACGGCGGCCGCGCACGCCAGCAATGCGCCGCTCCTCATTCATCTCGTTCTCGATGAGCACATCGGGGTCGAAGGACTGCCGCCGGAGATCGACGCTGCCCGCCGGCTGCGCGGCGAGCTGCTCGAGTTCTATACCTCGCGCGGCTTTCGTCTGTTCGGCGGCGCGTACAGCCAGTACGCGAACACGGAGAACGCCATCGCCAACCTGCTGAACTTCGCGGAGCGCGGCTTCAATCATTCGTTTGTCAGGCGAGGCACTGGGGGGCGCGAGTGGGAACTGAGCGACTCCGCCTATTTCAGCATGCTGCAGCAACGTGGCTATCAGCTGCATCTGTATCAGTCGACATACATCGATTTGTGCCACGCGAATGGCGTGCGACTGCGAAATTGCCTGACCTATCCGGTGGCAAGCCTCGAGTCGCTTCAGGATCTGCCGCTGCAGGCGCGTGAGAAAGCCCGCTTCATCGTCGTGGCGCTGCTGTCGCGCTCGCGTAGCCTGCTGGTGCTGAACAGGGCATACGAGCGCCTGGTGCGCCAGCCGCTGGCGCGCCGCGGCGTGGACGTGCCGAGCCGACGGTTGGAGCCGCCGAGCTTCGGGTCGCTGCCGGTTCCCGCCGTGCTCGAACAGCTGACCGCGGATATCGTCGCGCATCCGCGCGGCCATGCATTCTTCGCGCACCTGATGGTGCCACACTATCCCTATGTGTTCGACGACCGTTGCGCGATGCGGCCGCGGGCGGCGGACTGGCTGACCAATCACCTCACGCCCAGCGACTCGTTCGTCTACAACACTGCAGAGAGCCGCGCGCAGAGGTATGAGCTCTACACGGATCAGGTGCGTTGCGTGCTCAGCATGCTCGATGACTTGCTGGACACACTCGAGAGCCGCGGCTTGCTGGAGGGAGCCACAGTCGTCGTGAACGGCGATCACGGCTCGAGAATTGCTGCGCATTTTCCCAACGGCATCAATCTGCGTGGCGGCGTGCTCACCGACACGGACTACCGGGATACGTTCTCCACGCTGTATGCCATCAAGGCTCCGGGCGTCCAGCCCGGATACGTGCAGCGGCCAGCGCCGCTCGTCAGTCTTCTCGATCACTATCTCGGCGGGGAACCCTTGAGCGAGCAGAATAGTTGTAGGGTGTTCCTGATTTCCGGGGACGCTCGCAGTGTCCTCACCAAGGTAGAGCCGAGGTTTTGTGCACGTGAAGAGAACGCAGCATCCGAGGGCGACCACGACTGAGCCGGCTGCTTCACTCACCGCGAGTACGGATTCGACTGACGTCTGCAACCCGCGACGAGGAGCGACCTGATGCCCAGAAAGCGCGTCATTTTGATATGGCTGGCAGTGCAACTCGCCGGCTTCTCCGCTGCAGCACATGCTTACCTTGACCCGGGCACCGGCAGCATTCTGGTGCAGAGCCTGCTCGCCGGCATCGCGGGCGCGGCAGCGGTCGTGAGTCTGTATTGGCAGCGGCTCAAAACCTTCTTGACGAACAGGCGCAAGGACTCGCACGACGCTCGCTCCAGTGCAACGTCCCCTGACAACGACGCCTGAGGCGGCGGCAGTGCCCGCCGAATTTCTGGCGGCAGCGGAGGTTCGCGCTGAGCCGGGTTCGTTTCGCGACCCGAGCGGTCGCATCTTCTGGCTTGGCGAGCGCGTGCTGCGGACCGTGATGCCGCAGGCTGTCGCAGATTTCGACTACGTCGAATCCACTGGGATCGTCACCGCGCTCATCAAGAAAGGAATGCTCATCGATCAGGCGCGCCGTCCCGCGTCACTGATCGGGGAAGCTGCCGCCGGCGCGGCCTACGTGCTCGAGCATCCCAAGCTGGATTTCATTTCGTACCCCTACGAGTGGTCATTCCGCGCGCTGCAGTCGGCAGCGCTGCTACAACTGGACCTGTATCTCGAAGGCTTGCAGCACGGCGTCACGCTCTCGGATGCCACTGCGTACAACATCCAGTTCGACGGCGCGCGACCGGTGTTCATCGATCGCCTCTCGTTCCGGCGGTACGTCGACGGGCAGTTCTGGCTGGGCCATCGACAATTCTGCGAGCAGTTCCTCAACCCGCTGCTGCTGCGCTCGATGTTCGGCATTCCACACAACGCATGGTATCGCGGCAGCCCGGAGGGAATAGGTGCGGCGGAGCTGAGTGCGCTGTTGCCGTTGCGGCGCAAGCTTTCGTGGCGCGTGCTCACCAACGTGGTCATGCAAGGGTCGTTGCAGAAGACTCGATCGTCGGACGCGCAAAAAGCCGTTGCGGGAAAACTGCGCTTTCCAAAGCCCGCATTCGTGCGCTTGCTGACCGGTCTGCGCACGTGGATCGCAGCGCTCCATCCGGCGGATCGCCAGCCGACGACGTGGCAGGAGTACGCGCGGCAGAATTCGTATCGCGGCACGGAAGCCGAAGCCAAGCGCAATTTCGTGGCGCGCTTCGTGAGCGACAGCAGGGCGCGCACCGTCTGGGACATCGGTTGCAACACCGGCGACTATTCGGTGGCGGCATTGCAGGCCGGCGCGCGCGCGGTGATCGGCTTCGATTTCGATCAAGGCGCACTCGACCTGGCATTCGATCGCGCGCGCTCCGAGAACCTGGCCTTCACACCGCTGTTCCTGGATGTGACGAACCCCGCGCCCGACCAGGGCTGGGGACAGGCCGAACGGCGCGGATTGCAAGGCCGAGCGAGAGCCGACGCAGTTCTCGCGCTCGCCTTGATTCACCACGTCGCGATCTCGAAGAACGTGCCGCTCGACGGCGTGGTGTCGTGGCTCACGGGCATGGCGCCGCGCGGCGTCATCGAGTTCGTTCCGAAGACGGATCCGATGGTGGTCGAATTGCTGAGGATGCGCGAGGACATCTTTCCGCACTACGACGAAGAGCACTTCGTGAGCTGCCTGCAGGAACGAGCGCGCATCGTGGCCAGCGAGACTGTCTCCGCAAGCGGACGCAAGTTGTTCGCGTTCGAACGCGCCGACAATCATCTATCAGGTTCAAACTGATAGCGTTGGCGAACGATCGAAATGCCCCATTGGACGAGCTGTGCCTCAACAGCTGGTTCAGTAAATCGCAGCGGGACTACCTGTGGAATCTGCACATGGATACCTAGTTTTCCGAGGACGCGCGCGAACAGCCAGCCAAAATAGAGCCACCGCCGCGATAACCAGTACAGCAGCGAATGAACGAGTTCTGTAGTCTTATCTTCGGGTCTTCGATGTGCGCTACGAAACTTTTCGTAGTTCTCTTTTGATTCGGATTTTGGCTGCAGCGTCCACCATGTGGCCGCAGCTGACTTTCTTTGGCCGAACATGTGTCGAGGTATTCCGCCAATTTCAGCAATCCTTCGCGCGATAGGCCTGTCGTAGAGTCCGCCCACTCTCCATGGGTCCAACTCGGCAGAGCGGCCAATGACACTGATATCGGAATGGTTTTCACAGCCGATGAAGGGAACAGGCACATGAATAAATCCCACACGGAGGCGAAACTCTCCGAGACTCGAACCGCTTGCGTCGTGACGGCGAATGTCAGGTCCCATGTCCCACTGAGGATCCCACGCATTGGGGAACCCCGTAGTCAAAATGCATCCTGCCAGCACGTCCTCAAAGCCGCTGAATTGGACGTCTCCCGCGTCTCCTAAAGCTGCGAATTCAGCCTCTGGCATGCCTGCGTTGTGAAAGTAAGCTTGCCGCTTTCGTTCAATGACTTCGTCGAAGAGCAATTCCCCGATTTCCCGGCCGCTATCGATGGGATTGCCCCAAGATGAATCGCTGACGGTCATCGCTCGCTCGCACCCGCATTCCTTCGCCAACACGGCGCATGCCGGAGAGTCGTACCCCCGCGAAACCGTAGTCAGAAGCCGGTAGACAAATGAACGGCTGCTGTCGTTTGCATTCAGGGTAATTCGCTCGAGCGTGCTCTTCAGATACTCCCGGTAGTCCGCAAAGGCTGCGAAGCGCGGCGCCGGCGGTTTGCGTTCCTGCCGCACTTGCAAATCCCGGTCGACAACCAGGTTACTGAAAAAATGCCTCTGGACCGGAACCCCTTGCAGCGTGGGGATGATCTTCACGTATCGCTGCAGGCCTCGCTTGATCGACCGCATGTCGATCAAATAGCTTCGATAGCCGGGATCCAAATCCAGACCTGCCCGAACCAGCGCAAATGGCAGGCTATTAGAAACGACAAGCCGGTCAGCCACTCGTACGGAATACAGGGCTTCGAGCGTATGGCTTGGAGAACTCAGAACTAACTCACCGTTTCTGATACGTCCCCCCGATCCCATACACACACCCTGGTCCATTGCCATGTCGACATAGGTTCCATCCCACGCACCCTCCACGAAAGCGTCCGTCGACGTTTCGACCCGTGAACCGTGGCAGACCGTCACTCGCTCTGTTGCCGAGGTTGCCTCCAGGCACCACGCGAGAGATGGGATGCCCTCCTTCTTCGTGAAGGACAGTACGAATGGCGCTTGTGCTCGTTTCATTTGCATAAACGCTCTAGCTGCCGTTCGAGCAGCACCACGATTGCGACTCTGCGCAGGATGTCGAGCGGCGGGAGAGTTGGCGCAGGCCGGTCGTCAGGACGCGAATTTGCCCAGCGATCGACATGCTTGTAGATCGGCTGCCGCCGAAACAGCTGCTTGACGTGAGACTTGATGATTCCGGACGCGCGACTGCGTCTGGAAAGCGGCGCGGGGCGCTGCGCGAAGAATGCATCGCGCAGCGCGCGGAATCGACCAGGGTCGATCAAATCGCCCAACGAGCCGGACTCGATGAGCGGATCGTGAAGGATCTGCAGGAAACAATCCCTGAGCGATGCGTTCATGCGCAGCTCGTAGTTCCAGTCGATCAGGCTATTCACGCTCGGATAGGGCGCGCGCGCCGCTTTCGGCCAGTACCGCTGCAGCATCGTGAGGTAGAGGTTCTTGTAAACGCGAAACTGCGCTGGCAGGCGCTGCACGACATCCAGCACGCCCCGGGTGAGAAAAGGTCTGCGCTGTTCCAGCGCCTGTCCTCGGTGGTAGCCGAGCGCCATGATGAACCGCGCCACACGCGCATGCAGATAAAAGAAGTCTTTGCGATCGGTCCAGTCCGTATCATGGCAATCTCGCATGACCTCTCTGAGGTTGGCCAGATAGGAGGACGCCGCAGCCTCGCGACAATTCTCGTGCATCAGTCCCAGCAACGACGCAGGGACGCTGGGCGCCAGCACCTTCGAGTACGCATGCGGCTCGTCATAGGCAAAGCCCTGCCAACCCCAGGCCTCATCGCCGATCAAGGAGCACGGGTAGCCAACCTGGTCAAGGTAGCGCAACGTGCCAAATCCTTCGCCGTACCAGCCGAAGTTGTCATTCGACAGCTCCGAGACATACGCCCACTGCTCGCAATTCTCGATGAAGGTCTCGGCGCGAGTAGCGATGAAGTCCAGCGGCACCCCGCAGCGCTCGGCGAGCGATTTTGCGATCGCTGCGTCGGAACGAGGCGCATCCTGCAGGAGTCCCCAGCTGATGGCCTTGGCCGGCAGCACGCCGAGCAAGCAGCAAGTGGCGAGTATGCCGCGCGAATCCGCCCCGCCCGAGAGCAGGATCTGAAAAGTGGGCTGGTCGCTCAGCAGAAGGCGATGCGCATGCTTGATCGACTGTAGTAGCGCGTCCTCGGCATCTCGCCGATCGGTGAGCTTGTGCGTCGAGCTGAAGTCCATCTTCCAGAAGCGCCGCGCGGTGCAACGCCTCGGCCGGTCAAGAGTGATCTCCAGCATCTTGCCCATTTCCACCCGCTGGATATCGTTGAACGCGGTTCGTGCGGCGATGTCATAGCCTATCGAGAGAAAGCCGATGAGGCCGTCCCGCGACAAGGTCGGCGCCCTTGCGATCACCGTGCTCAACGCCTTGACTTCGGGACCAATGACGATGTCGTCGCCAGCGCGTGTGTAGTACAGCGGCTGCGTGCTCAATCGATCCGGCACGACGTACAGCCGCTGCAGTCGCAGATCGGCTACGACGATGACGAAGCAGCCTTCGTACTCGTAGCAGGCTTTGATGCCTTCGGACATGTAGTCTCGAAGAATCTGCGCAGCGTCGATCGGCTGCGGCGTGGCTGCGTCCTTGAACGTGTGTCCGTAGCGCCAGACATGTACTTCGTGACCGGGTTCGTCCGCCCACGTCTGACTGTCGATGCGCTCTCGCGGACCCGCCCAGCCGATCGCGAGCTCCGCAGAGAGGCTGACGGCCTCCGAGCGATGCGAGAGAACGTACACCAGCTTCTGCACGGCTGCGCGCAGACGATCGGTGGAGAATCCCCCGAGCGCCACAACTATGCCCGGCATATTTCGACCTCCCTCGACCCGGCGAACGCCCGATCTAGGATTTCAGGTGTCCGTACATGCGGCGCGCGAATAGGTACACGCCGCGGTTTGCCGACAGCAGCGTGCGGACCTTGCGCGTGCCCTCCACCCGTATCTGATCCAGCCAGCCCTGCAAGCCGGCAGCACTGCGGTAGGCGCCGAAGTAGTCGCGCAACTCCAGGCTGCTGAAGGCTCGCCCGTTATCTCCATACTTGCAGACGTACGGCGTGAAGTCCGGATAGAGCGAGCGCAGCCCGCCATGCAAGGTCGTCTTGGTGAAATTTCCGATCAACAGATCGTCGAAGATCTCCCACCGCACGGCCTCCAGCAACGACTTGCGCGGCGCCTCGAACGTGATGCCGACACCTTTCGGCCCGGCCAGATCGATGACGTTGTCGCGACTGCCGACGCGAAAATTGATGAAGGCGAACTTGTCGCGCAAATGCTCGAACTTGCGGAAGTAAGCCGCAACCTCGGCACGCTCGCCGGCCTCCAGCGGCTCTTCCCAGTGATCGCCGAATTCTTCCGGCCGGCGGAAGACATGTTCGGCGCGCTCCATCGGCGTGAGGGTGATTTCGTCCTTCAGCGCGTCGTACATGAAATAGCCGGGAATGAAAGTGCCGAGCGCCGGGTTGAAGCCCTGAGCGTGCGCCTCTTGAGGTGTCTCGTATGCAGACGCCCATTGGGAGTCGGTTCGCGCATAGGCGTGAGTGCAGGAGAACGGCGCCGTGTGCGTACCGTCCCAGCGCTTCAACAAATGGTTGTAGTCGTAGCCGAGCGTCTTCGGATGAGCGGCGGTCGGCTTGATACGCTCGCCGCTCTCGGCGAAAAAGTTCATCATGTCCGCGTCACCATAGTTGATGAGCCGCAGCACGAAGCGCGTGTGGAACTCCCTCAGTTGACGCCGCAACCGAGCTCTCGTGCCGAGCGCGCCGCCGTCGTTCAGGTTCAGCACGCCGCACTTGTCGCCGAGCGCGATCAGCAGGGCCGCGTCCTGGTTCCAGTCAGCGTAGGAAATCACTCGGACGCGCGCGGACAACTGCACCCATTCGCCGCTCGGCAGATCCTGCACCTTGAACCCGGCCTGCCGCAGGTCCGATGCGATGCGGTCGCCACGATGTCTAGGGACCAGCAGGATCTTGTCGCGGAACAGTTCCAGGGACGGAAGATTCAAGTGATCCGGGTGGCCATGCGAGAGCCATACGTAGCGTACCTGGCGCAGGCTTTCCATCTGCCGTGCACTGACCGTGTAGGGCAGTGTCCACGAGCCGAAGTATTGAGCGCCCCGAATCCATGGGTCCGTGACGACAACGGGTGAGCCGCTGTCGTATGCAAGTATCGTCGCGTTGCCGAAGGTCTCGAAGCCTAAGTCCATAGGGAAATCTCTCCACGCGCATGGGTCGTCGACTGAGCAAATGCTACAAAGCCTCGCTGGACGAGGACGGCATAGGGTTTGCAGCGTCCCGGACAATCTGCAAGAAACGGTCCTGAGGGAGGCGGTGAACGTGTCGAATCCAGAGAGCGTGATCATGCCCGCGCTGCGTGCAGCTTCGCCGCCGAACCGTACTGCCGACCAGCTGTGGGAGCATTACCAGATCGAAAAGCAGCTCGCCGCGCAGCTGCGTAACGCCTCCAGGACCGAACGTCGCAAGTTGTACAGCGAGGCGTACGACGAATTGTTCCGTCGTGTACCCCATCATCCACAGCTCGCACGCAAAGTGTCGTCGGCCGAACGGGCCAGGAACGTGCAGGAGCAACTGGGCCTGCTACGGCGCTTCCTCACGCCCGATAGCTGCTTCCTCGAAATCGGTGCAGGTGACTGCGCCCTCTCGCTGCATCTGGCAGAGCGCGTTCACCAGGTGTATGCGCTCGACGTTTCCGAAACGATCAGCAGGGAGAGCCGCGTTCCGGCCAACTTTCGCTTGATTCTCTCGGACGGCGTCAGCGTGCCGGTTCCGCCGGGCAGCGTCACAGTGGCTTACAGCAACCAACTCATGGAGCACCTGCATCCCGAGGATGCGGCCGAGCAGCTCGCCAATATCGTCAACGGGATCGCAACCGGCGGCGTCTACGTGTGCGTCACGCCGAACCTGCTCACTGGACCGCACGACGTTTCGCGCTCCTTCGACGACACTGCGACCGGCTTTCATCTGAAGGAATACACGAACACGGAGTTGCGCCGCATCTTTCGTAATGCGGGCTTCCGGCGGACCGTGCAGTACGCGCGGCTGCGCTCGGGGTATTTCCGAATTCCTGCGTGGGTGACGTATGTGCTCGAGAGAGGTCTCGGCGCTCTGTCCCCGTCGCTGCGCAAGCGCCTGTGCCGGAACCGGCTCGCGCGCAGTGTGTTGGGCATCTGGATGGTCGGCTGGAAGTAGGCCAGGGGCCATCCTTACAACTCGCGTGCAGTATTTGCAGCGCTCATCAGCCGGGGAGGCGCCAGCGTAATACTTACAAGCGCTTTTGCCCTGACGAGCAGCAGCGATTAACGCGAGCTATAAGTGGCATGCATATTGCTGCCTGGGAAAGACGTTGACGACTCCAGGCACTCACCGGACGTATGGCGATAACGAAGATCTGCATCATCGGGCTCGAGGACTACGCCATGCTGACGGGCGACAGCTCGTACGGCTACATCGGCGGCGAATCGGTGCAGCACGTACTGCTCGCGCGGGCCTGGCGCGATCTGGGTCTGGATGTTTCGATCGTCGTGCACGATCACGGTCAACCGCGCGTGACCACCGTGGATGGCATTCGCGCCGTCGCGGCGTATCGCATGGACGAGGGGATCCGGATGGTTCGATTCTTCCATCCGCGGTTGAGCAGCGTACTTCGTGCCATGCGGCAGGTCGGTGCGGACGTCTATTATCAATCGCCGGCCGGTTCCTGGTCGGGAGTAGCGGTCTGGTTCGCGAAGCAGGTCGGCAAGCGCTCGATCGTGCGCATCGCAGGGGACAATGACTGTCGCCGGGGCCAGCAGCCGATGCGGCATCGACGCGATCGGTGGCTGTTCGACTACGCCGTCCGCAACGCATCCCTGCTGGCGGCGCAGACCGAGAAACAGCGCGCGCTGCTCGTCCACAACTATGGAGTGAATAGCGAAATCCTGGACATCGCGGTCGATGCTGCCAACCCAGCCGCGGCGCGAAGCAAGGACATCGATGTGTTGTGGGTGGGTAATCTGCGTCACGTGAAGCGGCCGGATCTCGTCCTCGAGCTGGCGCGCCGCCTTCCGGGCTACCGATTCGCCATCGTCGGCGGCAGCGTGCCCAGCGGCAAAGCTTATTTCGAGCGCATTGCGGAAGAGGCGAAGTCTCTGCCCAATGTCGTCATGACCGGTGCCGTCTCCTACGACGCGGTCGGCGAGTGGTTCGAGCGCTCGCGCATCCATGTGAACACTTCGGACTCGGAAGGGTTTCCGAATACCTTTCTACAGGCCTGGATCCGCTCCGTCCCCGTCGTGTCGTTCTTCGATCCGGACGGATTGATCGAGCGGCGGAACCTGGGCCGGCGCTGCGTCGATTTGGACGACATGTGTGCTGCAATCGGTCAGTTGCTGCGCGATCCTGCCGCGAGTGCTGCAATCGGCGCACGCGCGCGGGCTTTCGTAAGCCATCAATACTCCGCGCGACACATTGCCCTCAAGTATCTCGAGCTGCTCGAGCGGCGCAGGGCGTCGCCGCTCGAATCGAAGCTCGACGATCGCTCGGTCGGTGCCGTTCGCGAGCTCTAGAACGGATCGGCAATGGCTATCGCAAGCACAGATATGGCGGCTTCTCCGCTGTCAGCGACGCAGGCGTGCGATGCAGGTATGCGCGCCTTGTTCGTGCTCTCGAACCTGGGGCGCGGCGGATCCGAAACCAAGATCGTGCGCCTCGTCAACTCGCTGCGTGCGCGCGGCGTGTCGACAGGGATCGCGTATCTGAATGCACCAGAAGATCTGCGCGCCGAGTTGGATCCAGCCGTACCTCTCTGGCATCTCGGGCGCCGCGGCAAAGTTTCCCTCGCCGCCATCGGCGCGCTGCGCTCCATCGTTGACAGTTACAAGCCGAGTGTCCTGTTGGCGGTGAACCTCTACCCCGCGCTGTACATCACGCTGGCCGTCCTCGGCATGACGAACCGCCCGCGCACGGTCGGCCTGATCAATACGTCCGAGTTTCGCAGTGGCGGTGGGTGGCAGGCTTCGTTCTACCGGCCGCTACTGCGGCGCTTTGACCGTACGGTCTACGGCTGCGAAGCGCAGCGAGCGTATTGGCACTCGGTGCTGCGTTATCCAAGCGAACGATCCATGGTGCTCTACAACGGAGTGGACCCGGAGCACTTCATGCCCGACGAGACGGAAGTCCGGCGCCACGACGAGCGGCGCCGGCTTGGCGTGCCGCCAGACGGCTTCGTCGTGGGCACAGTGGGACGGCTGTTCCGAGAAAAGAATCAGGCCGTGCTGATCGACGCGGTCGCGGAATTGAGACGCCGCCGCATCAATGCATTTGCGCTGATCATCGGCGAGGGCTACTTGCGAGGCGAATTGGAGCGCCGGGCAGCGGCGCTGGGCATCGGGCAGCAAGTCATTTTCGCGGGCCAGATGCGGGACGTGCGGCCGGCGCTCTGCGCGATGGATGTCTTCGTGTTGCCCTCCATCCAGGTCGAGACGTTCTCGAACGCAGCGCTCGAGGCGATGGCGATGGGTAGAGCGGTCGTTTTGAGCGAAATCGGCGGCGCCGCAGAAATGGTGAGCAACGGCGTCGATGGTTTCACACTGGACCGGACGGAGCTCGATTCGAGGCTGGCGCCGCTGCTTGCCGAGCTGCACGAGAAGGCGGAGCTGCGTCAAAGCATTGGGCGAGCCGCGCGCAAGCGTGTGTTGCGCGAGTTCTCGCAGAGCTGCATGGTTGCGGGGTACGCGACGCTCATAGAAGAGCTCGCACAGGAGCCGTTCCGAGGTTTGCCATGAGCTGGAGCAAGCAAGACGAGGAATCGTTGTTCAGGCGTGTGCGCCGTGGTGTCTATCGGTCGTTCCTGCGATCGCTTCCGGAAAGCCGCGCGGGCGATCGAATGGTCTCGCTCATTCAGTTCGTCAGATTCCACAAGCGCCTGCCAAACAAGAGCATGTCCTACAACGATGTATTGCATAGGATCAAGACGAGCGACGATATTCTCGATCCGCTGCGCGTCTTCGTCACGGACAAAGAGTTCCTCAAACTATATGTGAGAGCAGTAGTTGGAGACGCGTACGTCGTTCCGACGCTCGATGTGATCAAGAGCAAAGCTGCCATCGACGCATACGAGTTTCCGGCTCAGTGCTGCATCAAAGCCACGCACACCAGCGGCTGCGTGATCTTGCGCAAACAGGGCGAACCGGTCGATCGTGCGCTGATCAAGAGCTGGTTTGACATCAACTACTACCGGATGGGGCGCGAGGCGAACTACAAGTCGCTCAAGCCGAAGGTGATTGTCGAGCCGATACTGTTCGGCAGCTGGAACCTCAAGGACTACAAGATTTTTTGCGTGAACGGAACGCCGAAGCTCATCCAAGTCGACGTCGACCGTTACATCGAGCACAAGCGCAAGTACTTCGATGCAGCGTGGAACGAGCAACCGTTTTCGATCAAGTATCGCCGGACCGACGAGACTATTGCGCGGCCGAGGAACTTGGACGAAATGCTCAGCGTTGCGGCGCAGCTCAGCAGGAACTTCGGGTTCGTTCGAGTCGATCTCTATAGCGATGACAACAGCGTGTGTGTCGGCGAGATCACGCACTGCGCGGACAACGCGGACGGCAGGTTCAAGCCGGCTAGCGCTGAAAAGCTCGTGTCGGACTATCTGTTTCGCGACGTGCACGCATGACAGCAACGTAAGCTGCATCAAGCTGCAACATCCCATCACTATATTCAGCACGGGCGCCGCTGCCGATCAGTCGAGGCAGCTGCGCCGTGCGCATGTTGCAAGCAGACCAGACCCCCGAATCCAGATACCAGGACGCACCGCTGTGGGTGTGCGTGCGCTTCGTTGCGACCTGGTTGCTGGGCGGCACGATACTCGGCGTGCTATTCGGACTCTGGACGGGAATCTCCGTCGGACTGCTCATTGCAATCGGCTATGTCAGGGCTGTTCATTGGAGCGCAGTGCTCGCGGCCTTGGCGCCGTCCTCGCGCGACCGGAACAAGCGTGGTGATTCTCGGGTGCTCGGGCCGTAAAATCTCCTGCTGATTTGCGGCTACTGGCCGATGATGGTCATAATTCGCCGCGCCTCCTCATTCGTACTCCATATATATGAGAGGCGGCCGCGCCGGCTTAGCTCAGTTGGTAGAGCACCTGATTTGTAATCAGGGGGTCCACGGTTCGAGTCCGTGAGCCGGCACCAATCCCAAGTGCTCGTGTAGTCGAGAAATTCTATGTCTCACGAGGGTGTAGTGAGCTGAAAATCGCCGCTGCGCCGCGACCCCTTTTCGTTTCAACAGGTAGTCAACAAGACTCCAGACGATCCAACCGCTGAATTTTGCTGGCTGCGATGGTTGCCCAGTTGGTGTCTGTGGACACCTTTGTGGACACTCTTGCGCCCTGCTGAGCGTTTAATCGGGCCAGTGGATCGCGCGCTGAGCAGGCTCGCAATGAAGCTCTGAACGGGAGGGTGCGATAGCGCCGGCCCGTTTCGGGTCATGGGGCACGAAAGCATCGATGCCGTGCGCGAGAAATCTCGGCGATCATTGCCGCCGAGGTCATGAAAGATGGATCTGCTCGAGCAGAATCGCAGGTTCGATCCATCCCGTCAGACAAGCAATGGGGTAGCCGCAGTATTCAGTCGATTTTCCCATCATCGCTGCAACGATGCCCAAGCGGCGATGGTAATCTTCCAAGCTCATGACGTGCTGCCCGCGAAGCTCACGATCATGAATGATGCTCCCTGCGCAGATCCCGCAGCGTCCCTAGTGATCGCAGATGGTTGGCGGCTCAGTGATCACGGGAACGCCCGAATAGTAAGTGTTGTAGGTTTCTTCCGCCCAGGCATCGCCCTCCTTCATCACCTTCGGGGGCAGCGCCGCTTCTGGCTTGAGATCGGGATGCGCCAGAGAGTTGAGCTTGTAGTCCAGAAACTTTGCGAAGTCGCCGCTGGCACCGTGCCTCAGTAACTTGCTCATCCGGTAAACGATTTCGGGCCGACCTCCCTGATTGAGCCGCGTGGACGGGCCGCTACGTTGCGTCAGCAGGTACGCGATGCGCCAGTCTCCCCGTTTGATGGCGGCATCGACGTACGTCGGAGAAACCTCCGTGTACTCTGCAAGCTCAGCCCCCGCAATGGGTGTAAGGTGACCGTGGAAACTGAAGTCGAACGCCAGATAGCAAAGTTGAGCATCAGGATCACCCGCCTTGGCTGCCGCCCTGGTGGCTTCGTAGTATTGCTTCTCGATGTCAGTGACATCGCCGCATTCGGACAAGGTTTTTTCGGCAGCGGCGGTGCGGTTCCGCCAATCCCTCCAGCCATTCAGGCATTCGGCATAGGCCCGCTCGAACTCCTGTCGTCCTTCGTACACTTTGCAGTCCCCCACGCTTTTCGCGTTGCCGAGATCAGCAGCGGCGTGGAAGCACTGTCGCAGGGAGCGGAAGCGAGCAGGGGCGGATACGGTCGGGGTGGCTACGGCCGGCCGCGCTGCCGCGGACTCTGCGGGCAGCTGCGCTGCGCTGACCGCCCCCACAGAGGACTCGGCAGAACTCTTCGCTGCAGCAGTTGCCTCGCTAGCAGTAGCTTCGGGCGGGAACTTCTCGATCGGATCGCCGCGCAATAGCAGGTACGCCGCCAATGTCAGGGCAGCGCAAAAGCCCACCAGCATGTAGGACTTCCTCATCTCGAAAGAATACCGAACACCGGAAGACTTGAGATCATCGGTCTCGATCCAAAGTCTCCGGTAGATGGCTCATTCACCGCCAACCACACTTCCGTGCAATCGGAGCAATTCAGGCTTTCAGCGAAAGCGCATACAGGTCATTTGATGAGGCTAGGTTTCGAACACAGCTACGCTTCGTTGTCGCCCGAGCTGTATCAGCGCGTCCTGCCGACGCCCGTCAAGGACCCGAAGCTCGTCATCTTCAATCGAACCTTGGCCGATGAGTTAGGACTGAAGCCGGACGTCGAGCGCGAAGCCGCGACTTTGTTCTCAGGAAATCAAGTGCCAGAGGATTCAAACCCGATCGCGATGGCCTATGCCGGGCATCAGTTTGGCAGTTTCGTACCGCAGCTAGGCGATGGGCGCGCGATCCTGCTGGGAGAACTGAAGGGGCACACCGGAGTGCTACGTGACGTGCAGCTCAAAGGCGCGGGCTTGACGCGGTTCTCGCGCGACGGCGATGGCCGCGCCGCGCTCGGGCCCATGCTGCGCGAGTACCTCATCAGCGAAGCGATGCATGCTCTTGGCATTCCGACCACGCGATCGCTCGCAGTGGTCGCCACCGGCGAGCAGGTTTTTCGCGCAACGTCAGTCCCGGGTGCTGTGCTGGCTCGGGTGGCTGCAAGTCATGTTCGCGTGGGAACGTTTCAGTTCTTTGCTGCGCGCGGTGATCTGGATGCTGTGCACGAGTTGCTGGACTACGTCATCGCGCGTCACTACCCCGACGCGCGCGATGCGGCCGTTCCTGCACTCGATGTATTGAAGGCGGTCGTACTGCGACAGGCTGCGCTCATTGCGGACTGGATACGAGTCGGCTTCATCCATGGCGTCATGAACACCGACAACATGGCGATCTCGGGCGAAACGATCGACTATGGTCCATGCGCGTTCATGGATCACTATCATCCGAACACCGTATTCAGCTCCATCGATCGGGTTGGGCGCTACTCCTACGCGAACCAGTCCGCGATCGCGCAATGGAACCTCGCACGATTCGCCGAGACGCTGTTACCACTGATTGATGTTGACACTGACAAAGCGGTTGGACTCGCAACGGAAGTCCTCGAGTCGTTCACTGCGGAGTTCAATGCACGGTACCTTGACCAGCTGTGCCGCAAGATCGGGCTCATCAACGGCAGTGAACGTGACTCTGATCTGGTCAACCGTCTATTCGCAGCCATGCAAGAAGCGAGTGCAGATTTCACGCTGACGTTCCGTAGGCTTGCTCGTGTTGTAGAGAGTCCCGGCAGCGAAAGCGCCTTGCGTGAGCTCTTTGCGCGGTCCTCGCAGATCGATGGCTGGTTGCGGGATTGGCGCGAGCGTCTGGCCAGCGATCCGCAAGGCGTCACTGAACGGGTGATGAGCATGCGCCGCGTGAATCCCGCGTTCATTCCGCGCAATCACCGCGTTGAGGCGGCGCTGACTGCGGCCGAGCACGGTGACTTCGATCCTTTTCATCAACTGCATGGAATTCTGCAGCGACCCTACGATGACCAGCCCGACGTCGCTGACTATGAACAGCCACCGCAGCCGTCGGAGCGGGTGCTTCGGACATTCTGCGGAACGTAGCGGGCAATCTCGATTCGAATATGGGCTTCTATGAGAACCATCTCCTGCCCCACGTCATCAACCTCGCGATGCGCAATCGCCAGTTGTTGCGGTATCGACGCCGAGTGACCTCGGCGGCGCTAGGGCGGGTGCTCGAGGTCGGTATTGGATCTGGTCTCAATCTGCCCCTCTACCAGGCGCGAGTTTCCGAGATCGTCGGACTTGAACCCGCGCCCCGGTTGTTGGCGATGGCGCAGCGAACAGCCAGCCGCTGCACAGTGCCTGTGACACTCATAGAGGGATCAGCTGAATCGATCCCGCTCGACGCCCACAGCATCGATACCGTCGTCACGACCTGGACGCTGTGCACTATTCCGCATGCAATCGCTGCACTCCGGGAGATGCGCCGCGTAATGAAGTTGGACGGTCAGCTTCTATTTGTAGAGCACGGAAGGTCGCCGGATCAGGCTGTCCGCAAGTGGCAGGATCGGCTGACTCCCGCTTGGAAGTATGTCGGCGGGGGCTGCCACTTGAATCGGCCCATCCAAGAGCTGATTGAGAGCGCCGGGTTCTCCATCCTGCAACTCGAGACGGGCTACATGAAAGGTCCCAAGCCGATGACGTTCATGTACGAAGGTCGCGCTCGTTCGATGTAGTCGCCAATGCAAAGGCGCCGACGCGGCACTGATGGCCGCCGGTGTGGCGTCATGCGTTCTGAGACCTCGCCGCACGGGTCTGCGCACGGCGACTAGTCGGAGGCGCGTGCTTTGCGGTCGCGCTTTCGGCGGCGGCCGCTCCTTCGTTGTCTTGCAGCCGCAAGAGATAGTTCTCAAATCGCTCCAGCGCATCGCGCTTCTCATCGAAGTAGTCCCACAGGTCGTAGTTCTCTTCGAGAACACCCTTGCTGTGGTTGATCACACGTTCGCCGGCAAAGGGCGACACTATGAGTCGTCCCGCTTTGATGCTCTATCAGGTAGTCGGCACGGCCACCTATCTATTTTTCTGCGGCATTTCGTGTGGGCTGTGGACACTGTTTTGGACACTTTCGTATGCCTCTCGATGATCTGCGTGAGTCAAGCCACGGTGCGCAACATCCGACAGAACTTGTTCTTCGCGTTCGGCTACAACGCGCTCGGGATTCCGATCGCTGCCGGTTGTTCTACCCGCTGACCGGTTGGCTGTTGAGCCCCCTTGTTGCCGCGCTCGCGATGAGTCTGTCCTCTGTATCTGTGATGCGAATGCGCTTCGACTCCGACGACAAGCGTGACCCGATCAACCACCGCCAAACACCTCTACGCTGCGAATGCCGGCGAGCAACCCGCCTTGTGCAAGCACCGTCTGCGCGTGAGTGGTGCGATCGACGCGGATGAGTTTGTCGCCTACCAGGTCCACGACCAGAATGTTGCCATCGGGCTCGACCGCGATATCGAAAGGTGATTTGAGGAGCCCGCCCTGAGTGACGAACGATTGGTGCCCAGTACCCGGATCAATATGCACGATGGCATCCGTGCCGAAGTCCGATACCAGCAAGTGACCGTCCTTCGAGACGGCGATACCGCTTGGGCTTTGCAACAGTCCGCCTTCGGCAACGACCGTCTCCGCTCCGCTGTTTTTGTCCACCCTAATGACCATGGGCGTGCCCAAGTGGCTTACGTAAAAATGGCCGTCCTTGCCGATCACCAGGCCGGTCGGTCCGTCGCCGAAGTGCGTCCCGGTGTTGAACTTCGTAGTCGTGCCGTCGTGATCGATCAGAAACACGCCACTAGGCCCGGCCGATGGCAGATTGATCGCTGCGAACTTGCCGTCGGATCGTACTGCGACGTCCTGATACAGGCGTCCGTCGTTGACGATCACGGTCTGCGCGCCGCTCGCCGGTACGACGTGCAGCAACCTGCCGCTGTCCGTGACGACGGCGACATGCGGATGCGAATCGAACGCCAGGCCTAGCGCATTCTGTATGTCACCGTCTTCGGCAATGACGCTCGTCGCTCCACTTGCCGGGTCTACGCGCACCAGCCGATTGCCAGTGCCCACGACGATGTCGCCTCTGACTAGTCCCGGCCGCGGCGGTTTGACAGGTGCGACCACCTGAACCCACTTGGCGATCGACGGCACACCGCGTCGATTCACCGCGAACAGCATGTAGTAGCCCGGCGGCACCAGATTCGGATTCGCGGGCATCTGCGCGTTGAGGCGGCACGCACCGCTGCGACGGAATGGAACATCGACCAGGCGCTGATCGCTGTCGTACGAGTGCGTGGTGGCCATAGGCCGAATGAGGCTCAGCCATTTGATGTCGGTCGCCCCCGCTATGTGGACATTGAACGAGGCGCCCAGAGTGACCTTCTTCGGTGCGCTTTCGATGCAAGGCCGCGGACCGCGGAACAGGTACGGCGGATGGTAGACCTCCATTCGCATCTCATCGTTGCGGCGGCTGGGATTGGAACCTGCGGTCAGTACGCGCGCATCCGGCAACAGAATGGCGATGGAGTGGTACATGCGCGGCACGCGAGCTTTGGCACCCGTTGTCCAGCTGTTCGTCGCCGGATCGTAAATCTCAGCTTCGGTCGACGCCGTCAACGCATCTTCCGCGATACCGCTGCCGCCCGTGGCGACGACGGTGCGGTCGGGCAGGATCACTGAGTTGACGTGTACGCGATTGCGCAACATCGAGGGCGCCGCCACGTACTTCGGTGACGCCGCGTCCGTATCGATCACGTGTACAGCGGCGATGCTGGGACTGCCGCCGCCCATCACCATTACCTTCTGATCCTGAGCGGGCGGCAACAGAACCGTCGCGCCTTGATCGCGCGCGCCGAAGTTGAAGCTCGCCGGAATCGCTGCCGCGGGCAGCGCTGTGTATACGCCGGTCGTTGGATTCAGGAAGCCTGGTTGCATGCCGGAGCCACCCAGACGCATGCCTGAATGAAACACGCGGCCGTCTTTCAGGAGGTGCAGATGCGGATACAGGGGCCAACCAATGCCGGGGCCGGCAACGCTCCAGCCGGTGGGATTGGCGTAGATCTCATCCTCCGGCGCACCGCCGCCCGAAGCGACGAATCCTCGTCCATCCCCCAACGTCAGGAGCGTTGGATACCAGCGGCCGTTCTTCATCGGGTGAACGAACGTCCATTGCTCGCTGATAGGGTCGAACAACAATGCAGTCTTGAGCCCGACGAATGGGTCGTAGCGCTCAGTGCCGCCCGCGACCAGAACGCGGCCGTCCGGCAGAATGGTTTGCCCCGCGCAGAACACGTCGACCGGTGTCGGCGGCACGCTGAAGCCGCCGTTTTCGTAGTCGTATACGGCACTGCGAAAGCCGGTGGTGTACAGCTCGTCGTTGCCCGAACCTGCAAAGAACAGGATCTTCCCCGTATGCATGAGCGCGGCATGCACAGTGAGAAGCGGCGTCTCGCATGGCAGAAGTTCCCAGTACCCCTTGTTCGCTGCTTCGATCGGATCGATCAGCGGTTGTGCCGGTACCTTGAGTTCTTGCACAGCGGGTTCATGTGCAGCACCCACTTCGCCGTGCGAGTGCTCTCGCACCATGACGATCGTTTCCGGAACCACACTGAGCGTCGCTCGCACCTCTTGGGCCTGCGCAAGTACATGCGCTCCCGGCGCAAAGACCGGCGTCGCTGCGTGGTGGGGTGCGACGTGAGTGTGCTCATGCTCGTGCTCGGCGTCGTGACCGTGCGGCGGTGGCTGCTCGCCGGTGGGCGTCGGCTCATGGCGATGTGCCGCGAGGCACCGCTTAAGATCGACCCAACTGCACTCATTGCCACAGCAATTCATCGGCAACAGCAGTTCCGACTGCTTGAGCGCAGCGTCGGTCACCCAGACGCGCTGCTCAACGCGTACCAGGCCCGCGAGGCCCGCCATCATGTGCTCTTCGATGTGGCAGTGAAACAGAAAGTCCGCGCATACCTTAACCAAGCACGCATCACGGGGCGGACAGCATTGCAGTTCCTCCAGCTCGCAGGGCAAGCGAATCGCTGGCGGCACTTCGGTATCGAGAACGAAAGTCTCCACCGGACTCAACGCATGCACATCGCTCGCACCGCCTGGCGGTGTCGGTATCTGCCAGCGCGCCGAATGTGGATGGAAGTTGTGCCACATCGTTCCTACGTCGAGATTGAACAGGTACCAGCGAATCTTCTCGCCCGGCCGGCCGACGATCGTCGGGGTGTTGCCGATGAACGCTCGGCCGTTCAAGCAGAACGTGAGATTGCCGCCGCCCCCCGCGAACACGATGTGCTGATTGCTGCCGAAATTAGTCCATTTGATCGCGGTGCCGGCTGTGATCGTGACATCGGCAGGCACGAACTTGTTGTCTTCGATGCGAATGTCGACCGGCGACGGATTCGGCGTGCCGCCCACGACACGAATGCGGCCCGCCATGCTGCCGCCGTGAATGCGGCAGATGTAGTCGCAGATCTCGTTGGCATCGGGGAAGTTGAGCTGAAACGTCCCGCCGGTATTGAGCGTCGGGCTTTCGAACTCGCAATGCGTCATGGCATCGGCCATCGCATGCATGAACAGAGGCACTTCGTGATCGACGCGTGGTGCCTTTGGGTCGCGCACGATCAGCCCGCCGAGCAGGCCTCGATTGACGTTGTGCGAAACGTGACGAACATGATCGTGAAACGGCCACGCGCCGATCATCTCCTCCGTGATATCGAACACGTAGGTCCAGCTTTCGCCGGGCAGGATCTCGTCGCTGCGTCGACCGTCGCGCGATGCCACGCCGAGCGGCCAGGCTCCATCCGATTCGATGCCGTAGCGCAAGCCGTGCAGGTGGAAGCTGTGACAGTCACTCGGATCGGCGTTGCGCACGTGAATGCGCAGATGCTCGCCGGGCCTTGCCCAGATCAGTGCGCCTGGAACACGGCGATTCCAGGGCGGTTCCATCGCATCCGAGGGAACCAGGGGCGCCGTGTTGGGCTGTGTGTAGTCCGGATCGAGATACTCGCGATAGACAACCGCATTCAAGCGCTTCGCCAGAATCTCATCCGCGGGAATACGGCCGAGCTCGTGACCCTCGTTGAACATGCAATCGCGCCCGTAGCGCCGCGCGCACAAGATCGGCGCCAGTGGGCTGTAGTCGGGCAGCGGTTCGATTTGCAGAAAAATGTCGCGGGGCGTGCAGGTCTTCATGGCATATTCCCTATGGTGCTTCGGTCCGGAAGGACAACGGGAGCGTGCAGCACGCATTCGACCCGCCCACTCTGCGGCTGAAGTGTTCGCCGCCGGCCGAGCGGAAGCAATTGGACCTCAGTGCCAGCGGATAGCGAGTCTGGGTTGGCGCCGAGGGCACTCAATGTGATCGGTAGAATGATCTCTCTTCGACCTTGCTAGCGATCGAGTGCTTTCATCCTCTGAAGCGCAGCGCATCTACGAGAAGAGCAAATGCGCCAATCTTCCAGAACACGAATCAACTGACCGGTAGCTATGTGCGGCAGTACCTGGTCTTCAGGCATGTAGGCCAGTCCCGACCCTTGCAATGCGGAGGCAAGGCGGAGTCCCCACACTATTGAAGATCAACTGCCCTTCAACGCGCACTAGAACTTCGCGTCCATCCTGCTCGCGGTCCCACGGAAATAGGCCGCCATAAGTGGGAAGGCGAATGTTGATGCAGTTTGTGCGGTGAGGTCTTGAGGTGTCTGCGTCCGATCAGGCACTCAATACTCCAGACGACACTCCACGGACGCGCCGCCGACTCATCCGGCAAGGTCGGGCTGAAACAGAGTTCGACCACGATCGATCAATGCGCGCTGCGCTCACGACGGCGGCGTGACTTTGATTTTGTACCGCACGTCTGCATGCGGCACCAGCGACGGAAGCCGTTGCGACTGCGATCGACGTAGACCCACCCGCAATCCTCACCGGC
>DATNFA010000049.1:0-41965 GCA_035606615.1 Steroidobacteraceae bacterium | reverse complement strand
CGACTCGTTGACCTTGCACAGCGTCTGGTTGTACCAGGGATGCTTGTTGGCGGCGACGATCGCATTGACGTCGATCACTTCACCCGCGGCGTGCAGGATGTTCAGGTGGGTCGAATACTTGGAGGCGAAGTCTGCGGTCGTGGTCGACATGTGGGGTCCTCGGAGTCGGGCTGAAGCCCGACCTACAGCCCGATGCTAAGCTAGCGGTCGAACAACCGGAAGCGCTGCCATGGCTCGAATCCTAGATCGGCGAACGTTCATCCAAGGCTCGCTGCTGACTGCGAGTGCGCTCGCGTATTGGCCGCACAGTTTGCTCGCTCAGGAGCAAGTACAGCGAGCCATCGCGCGTCCGTTCGAGTTGTCGCAGGTCAGGCTGCGACCGGGGGCCGCGCTCGATGCGATGAACGTCAATCTGCGACATCTGCTTGCCTACGATCCGGATCGCCTGCTGCACATGTTTCGCGTGACCGCGGGCCTACCCTCTGCGGCCGAGCCGCTCGGCGGTTGGGAAGCACCGAACAACGAGCTGCGTGGACATTTCACGGGACACTACCTGTCAGCGTGCGCTCTGTCGTTCGCGCACGCCGACGACAAAGCGCTCAAAGCGCGCGGCGATGCAATCGTCGGTGAGCTGGCGAAATGTCAGGCCAAGTTCGGCAACGGCTACTTGAGTGCGTTTCCGGAGGAGCTGTTCGATCGGCTGCGGGCCAGCCAACCCGCGTGGGCGCCGTTCTATACGCTGCACAAGATCATGGCCGGCTTGCTCGACATGCATGTGCTCGCCGGCAACGCGCAGGCTCGCGACGTGCTCGAGGGCATGGCGACGTGGACAGCGCAATGGGTGCGGCCGATCGACGACGCGTTGATGAATCGCATTCTCGAGCGCGAGTACGGCGGCATGAACGAAGTGCTCTACAACTTCGCCGCGCTCAGCGGACAGGATCGCTGGCGCGAGCTGGCACAACGCTTCGATCGCCGGCGCATCTTCGAACCGCTCGCGGCCGGGCGCGACGAGCTGCAGGGATTGCACGTCAACACTACGATTCCGCAGATCATCGGCGCCGCGCGCGGCTACGAGCTCACCGGCGACCGAAATCTGCACGACTGCGCGGACTACTTCTGGCACACCGTCACCGAGCGTCGCTCCTACTGCACCGGCGGCACGAGCAACGGCGAGTCGTGGAATGCAGCGCCGGGAAAACTGGCGGGCGAGCTGTCGGGCTACACGCAAGAGTGCTGCGTCACTTACAACATGCAGAAGCTGACGCGACACATCTTCGGCTGGACTGCAGATCCGCGCGCGGCTGATTATTACGAGCGCGCTTACTACAACGGCATTCTCGGCGTGCAACACCCGCGCGACGGCAGCAAGCTCTACTACGTGCCGCTGCAGAGCGGCTTCTGGAAACTGTTCGGCACTTCGATGCACGACTTCTGGTGCTGCACCGGAAGCATGGCCGAGGCGTTCTCGAAGCTCGGCGACAGCATCTACTTCAAGGACGACGACGGCCTGTACGTGAACCTGTTCGTGCCATCGGAAGTGTCGTGGCAGGAAAAAGGCCTGCGCATCGTGCAGGACACGACGCTGCCGGAGAGCGATCGCGTGACGCTCACCATTCGAGCGGCCGCGCCGCGCCGCGCGCAGCTACGGATTCGTGTTCCCTATTGGTCTACCGGCGGCTCGGCGTCACTGAACGGCACGCGCCTGGAGAGCTTTGCGACGCCGAGCAGCTACTTCGTGCTCGATCGCACCTGGCGCGACGGCGATCGCGTGGAAATGCGCTTGCCGATGCGCCTGCATTCCGCGCCGATGCCCGACGACCCGACGGTGCAGGCCGTGATGTACGGCCCGATCGTGCTCGCCGGCAAGCTCGGCGCCGCGGGTCTCACTGCCGACACTCTGCGCGCGGAACCGACCAAGCCGCGGACCGTTCCGGAGTACAAGGCCGAACCCCTCGCGGCCCCGGCCATCCGTGCGCCGTCGAGCGATCCGTCCAGCTGGCTCAAGGCCGCAGGCCCGCTCGAGTTCCGCACCGTCGGCCAGGCGAACGAGCTGACACTGGTGCCGCTCAACCGGATCTTCGATGAGCGCTACGCCGTCTATTGGAAGGTATCGGTGTAGGAACGGCCCCTTCCCGATCGTCATTGGGGTACAGGCCCACCAATCGAAGCGGAGGATTCCCCATGGCCGAGCGAGAACGCGTACCGAGCCCGAAGGTCGTAGCGGCAAGCGACTGGCTGAGCCAGCGCAAAGCGCTGCTGGAACAGGAAAAGGAGCTGACCCGGCACCTGGACCGCGTGAATGCCGCGCGCCGCCGCCTGCCGATGGTCAAGATCGACAAGCCGTACACGTTCGATGGACCGAACGGCAAAACCTCGCTGCTCGACCTGTTCGAAGGCCGGCGCCAGCTGATCGTCTATCACTTCATGTTCGACCCGGCATGGGAGAAGGGCTGCCCCGGCTGCACCGGCTACATCGACGCGATCGGCGATCTGTCGATGCTCGCCAAGCGCGACACCACGTTCGTGACGATCTCGCGCGCGCCGCTCGCGAAGCTCGAAGCTTTCAAGAAAGCGAAGGGCTGGAAGTGGCCGTGGTATTCCTCGTTCGGCAGCGACTTCAACTATGACTTCCACGTGACGCTGGACGAGAACGTCCGCCCGGTCGAGTACGACTACCGCAGCAAAGCGGAAATGGAAGCGGCCAAGGTGCCGAACCCGACCAAGGGCGAAGAGCACGGACTGAGCGTGTTCTTCCGCCTCGACAACGACGTGTTCCACACCTACTCGGCCTACGCGCGCGGCACCGAATCGCTGACCGACGCCTATGCCCTGCTCGACCGCACCCCGTACGGCCGACAGGAAGACTTCGAAGACTCGCCGCCGGGCTGGCCGCAGAAGCCGACTTACGGCTAGCCGACATGCTCCGCCGGCTCACGGCTGTCGTTGGCCGGCGGAGGCTTCTCACAATCGTTGCGAGCGACCACGCTCCGGCGACAAAGGGAGGATGCCGGTATGTACCTCGCGCTGAAACTCCTGCACATCGCAGCTGTGATCGTGTTTCTCGGCAATATCACGACGGGCCTGTTCTGGCATGCCCACGCCGCACGCACACGAGATCCGAAGCTGCTGGCCCACACGATGGACGGGATCATCCGCAGCGATCGGTGGTTCACCTTGCCAGGTGTCGTCGTGATCATCGCGGCAGGTGTGTACCTCGCGGTGTACGGGCATTTCCCGCTGCTGCGCACCCCGTGGATCCTCTGGACGCTCGTGCTGTTCGCCATCTCCGGCGCCGTGTTCGGTGCACGAATCGCACCGCTGCAGCGTGAGCTCAGGGCGCTAGCGGAGAACGGAACGCGCGGCAGGTTCGACTACGAGCACTACCGTGCCCTCGCACTTCGGTGGGAAGTGTGGGGCGCGATCGCTCTGCTCACACCAGTCGCCGGCCTTGCGCTGATGGTATTGAAACCAGCCTGAGGCGTCGGACCACTCGGCGGAGTCTTGCAGGATCGGCACGTTGACGACGCCGAAGCGGTGTGCAGCGAGCAACACGATCAATGCTGTTGCGACTACCAAAGGAACCGGCCACTGCCTGAGTATCCACGTTGACACGCGCTTCTCCCGTTTGCTGTACGCAGGAAGAATGCCAACGGCGCGCTTACGTATGGCTTACGCGGCTAAATTGTTATCGGTTTGTGACTTGCTGTCGCAGACGCGCGTCACCCGGCGATTTGGACAACGCATTGCTGCCGCGGAAGCACAAGTGAGTTTCGCTGCAGCCGGTTTCTCGGCGGCTGCGCGCTGCATAAGGTACGACCTCATTGCATCGCAACCGCGCCGGGAGTCGTGTTCATGAGTCGGATTTTGTCGGGCCGCTGGGGATCGATCGTTCTAGTCGTCGCCGTGATTGCTACGGGCGTTGTGCTCGCCGCGTGGAAGCACTCGGCGCTGCAAAATGCCGACGCTGCCGCGGCCAACCAGCCCGAGCCCGTGGAAGCGGTGCAGGCGGCAGTTGCGCATCAACGTGAGTACCGTCCGGTCACGACGGCAATCGGCACCGTCGTCGCGACGCGTTCTATCAGTGTTCGCAACGAGCTACCCGGCACGGTCCGCTACGTCGACCTCGTGCCCGGCAAGGTCGTCGAGCAAGGCACAGTGCTCGTCGCACTGGACGTCGCTGTCGAGCAGGCCGAGCTGAAGGCGCTCGAAGCGCAGGCCGAGCTCGCAACGACCCAGTTTGCGCGCGTCACCAAACTGAACGAGCAGCGTGCCGTCTCCACCGAAGAGGTCGACAGCACTCGCGCCGCTCGCGACGTCGCCCTGGCGCAAATCGCCCGCACCAAGGCGACGATTGAGCGCAAGACGATTCGCGCACCGTTCCGCGCGCAGGTCGGCATCTCCGACGTGCATCCGGGGCAGTACTTGAGCGAAGGCACGTACCTGACGAGCTTGCAGGGTGTCGATGACTCTGTGTACATCGACTTCACCGTCGCTCAGCAAGTTGCTGCCGGACTGCGCAGCGGTGAGCAGGTTCAAGTACTGACCGGCGGCACCGCTCCCATCTTCGCAACCATCATGGCGACGGATTCGCGCGTCGATCCGTCGACACGCAACGCCGCCGTCCGCGCACAGGTCGCCAACGCGAAACTTGCGCCGTCACCGGGTGCATCGGTTCGCGTGCAGGTGCCGGCCGGCGTCTCGCGCCTCGCCGTCGCCATCCCGGCCAGTGCGCTACGCAAGGGACCCGGCGGCGATTTCGTGTTCGTCGTCGCGCAAGACAAGGACAGCAAGCCGCGCGCGCAGCAGCGTCCGGTCCAGGTCGAAGCGCTGGCCGGCGATGAGGTCGTGATTCGCGACGGTCTCGTTGCGGGCGAGCAGGTCGCGACGTCGGGTTCGTTCAAGCTGCGCGATGCAGTGCTGGTTTCGATCGTGCCGAAGCCCGAGTCAGTAGCAGCCAACAACGGCGCTGGCGCCCCGGTCGCGCTATGAAGTCGTTCACCGACATCTTCATCAGGCACCCGGTGCTCGCCGCCGTGGTGAACCTCGTGATCGTGCTGGTCGGCGTGCGTGCGCTCACCACGCTGCCCGTGCAACAGTTCCCGAGCATCCAGAGCTCGTCGGTGGTCATCACGACGGTCTACACGGGTGCGAGCGCTGAGACGGTACGCGGCTTTCTCACTACGCCGATCGAACGCGCGGTTTCCTCTATCGGCGGGGTCGACTATGTCGAGTCGACCAGCCGTGCTGGCGTCAGCACTGTGACCGTGCGCCTGAAACTCAATCACGACAGCACTGCTGCGCTCGCCGAAGTCACGGCTCGCCTGCAGCAGGTCCGCTCCGAATTGCCGAGCGAGGCCGAGCCGCCAGCAGTGGAGGTGCAGCGCGCCGACCGTCCCTATGGCACCTTCTATCTGAGTTTCACCTCGACGCAACGTGACGTGCCAGCGCTGACCGATTGGCTCTCGCGCACGTTGCAGCCGCAGTTGTCGACGCTGCCGGGCGTGCAGCGCGTGACCATCGAGGGCGGCCGGCCGCTGGCGATGCGCGTATGGATCGACCCCGACCGGCTCGCAGCGCGCGGTCTTTCGCCGGGCGACGTGCACGCTGCGCTCCAGCGCAACAACTACCTCGCCGCGGTCGGTCAGACGAAGAGCAATCTGGTCCAGGTCAACCTGCTCGCGAACACGGATCTGCGGGCCGTCGACGAGTTCGAGAACCTGATCGTCGCCGAGCGCGACGGCGGCATCGTGCGCCTGAGCGACGTCGCGCGCGTCGAACTCGGCGCCGAAGAAGCGGCGATGGTCGCCAAGTACAACGGCCAGCAAGGCGTCTACCTCGGCATCTGGCCGCTGCCCGGCTCGAACGAGATCGAGGTGGCGAGCGCGCTGCGCGCCGAGATGGAGCGAATTCGCCCGACGCTGCCCGGCGACGTCGACATGAAGCTCGTGTGGGACGGCACGATGTTCATGCGCGATGCGCTGAAGGAGATCACCAAGACGCTCGGCGAGACGGTGCTGATCGTCGCCCTCGTCGTCTTCCTGTTCATGGGCTCGGTGCGCACCGCGCTCGTGCCGCTGGTCGCGATGCCGGTCTCGCTGTTCGGCGCCGCGATCGTCATGCTTGCGTCCGGCTTCAGCCTCAACCTGCTGACGATCCTCGCCATCGTGCTGTCCGTCGGCCTCGTCGTCGACGATGCCATCGTCGTGGTCGAGAACGTGGAACGGCACGTGCGCGAGGGCAAGTCGCGCATCGAGGCGGCGCTCCTCGGTGCACGCGAGCTGAAGGGCCCGATCATCGCGATGACCATCACGCTCGCGACGGTCTACACGCCGATCGCCTTCCAGGGCGGGCTGACCGGCTCGCTGTTCCTGGAATTCGCGATCACGCTCGCTGCTGCCGTCGTCGTCTCAGGCCTGGTCGCGCTGACGCTCTCGCCCGTCATGAGCTCGAAGTGGGTGCACGAGCATGGCGAAGAGACGCGTCTGACGAAACTGGTGAATCGCGGCTTCAACGTCGTGAGCCGCACCTATGCACGGCTGCTCGATGGCGCGCTCGACATGCGCTGGGCAATCGTCGGTGTCGCCGCGATCGTGACGATCGCTGCCTGGCCGCTCTACCAGTACTCGCACCAGGAGCTCGCGCCCGTCGAGGACCAGAGCCACATCAGCCTGTTCTTCGAAGGCTCGCCGGACTCGACATTGCAGGCCTCGAACGACAACTCGCTGCAAGTGGTGAAGAGCATCACCGGCTTCCCGGAGACGCGCTTCATGTGGTCGCTGACGGCGCCGTGGGGCGGCTTCGGCGGCCTCGTCGCGAAGGATTGGCACGAGCGCGGCCGCTCGACGTCGCAGATGTACGGCGAGGTCTACGGCGCTCTTTCGCAGATCCCCGGCTTGCGCATCTTCCCGCGTCTGGATCCGCCGCTGCCGACGCCCGGTCAGTTCGACGTCGAGTTGATCGTGCAGAGCTCCGGCGAGCTCGAGCAGCTGCTCGCGACCACGCAGGCGGTGCTGAACGCAGGCTGGCAGAGCGGCAAGTTCCTGTACGTCGATACCGATCTCAAGATCGATCTGCCGGAGGCGCGCGTCGTGCTGGATCGCGAGCGCCTCGCCGATCTCGGGCTCGACCTGGCCACGGTGGGGCGCGAGCTCGGTACGATGCTCGGCGGCGCCTACGTCAACCGTTTCAACTATTTCGACCGCAGCTACAAGGTGATCCCGCAGTTGAGCGACGCGGACCGCTCCACGCTGAATCCGCTGCTCGATCTGAAGATCAAGACCCCGGACGGCCGGCTCGTGCCCGTCTCGACGTTCACACGCATCGAGACCGTGACCGGCCCGCGCACCTTGAACCGCTTTCAGCAGCGCAACTCCGCGCGCATCTTCGGCGGCGTCGTGCCGGGCGTCACCAAGGACCAGGGCTTGCGAGTGCTGGAAGAGGCTGCGCGGCAGGCCGACGCCGGCGCGGTAACACTCGACTATGCAGGCGAGTCGCGCCAGATCCGCCAGGAAAGCAAGGCGCTCACGACCACACTCGGCTTCGCAGTGCTGCTCATCTATCTGGTACTCGCAGCACAGTTCCGCAGCTTCCGCGATCCCCTGATCGTGCTGCTCGGCTCGGTGCCGCTGGCGATCTCCGGCGCGCTCGTGTTCACGTTCCTGGACCTGACCACGATCAACATCTACTCGCAGGTCGGACTCATCACGCTGGTCGGCCTGATCGCGAAGAACGGCATCCTGATCGTGGAGTTCGCCAATACGCTGCAGGAGCGCGGGCTCGCGAAGCTCGATGCGATCCGCCAGGCGACGCTGACGAGATTGCGGCCAGTGCTGATGACGTCAGCAGCAACGGTGTTCGGTCACTTTCCGCTGGTGCTGGTCTCGGGCCCGGGAGCGGAGGCACGCAACAGCATCGGCATCGTGCTCGTCACCGGCATGATCGTCGGCACGCTGTTCACACTGTTCGTCGTGCCGGTGTTCTATCAGCTGCTCGCAGCCGATCATCGCGCTCGGTCGCAGGTCAGCGACGCCGACGAGCGCGGACCGGTAGTCCACGAGTTGCCAGTGGCGGGATGAGTCAGCCTTCGCGCTTCATGCGCTCGCGGCGCGCGACCTCATCGGCCGAGGGCTTGTCGAGCGCGAACGAGCCGGGCTTGACCATACCGGCGCGCTCGTACGAGAGGATCGTGACGCCGCTCGGCGAGATCTTCGAATCGATCAGCTTGAGCGCAGTCGGGATGGTGCCGGCGCCGAACAGGCGCTTGCCCTTGCCCAGCACCAGCGGATAGATGAGCAGGTCGATGCGGTCGATCAGGTCGTGCTTGAGCAACGTCTGCAACAGCTGACTGCTGCCCTGGGTCAGCAGCGTCGGGCCGTCCTCGCGCTTCAGCCGCGACACTTCCATCGGCACGTCGCGAATGGCCACTGAGTTCTTCCATTTCAGCGGCGCCGTCGACGAAGTGGCGACGTACTTCTTCGCGTTGGTCAACGCTTCGGCGAACGGATCGTTTTCGATGTACGGCCAGTGCGCCGCGAAGATCTCGTACGTCTTGCGGCCGAGCAGCAGATCGTAGGGCTGGCCGAAGATGCCGCCCATCACGTCGCCGATGACGTCGTCCCAGTAGTTGACCGTCCACCCGCCGAGCTCGAAGCCGCCGGTCGGATCTTCCTCGGGACCACCCGGTGCCTGCATCACGCCGTCGAGGCTGACGAAGGCCGCCGCGTGCACGTTCCTCATTGTGAAGTTGCGCATCGCCCGACACATTGGCATGAGCACATTGCCAATGCATGCGCTCACCGCCGCAAAATTGTTATCAGTTTGTAACGTATGAGTCGCAGTCGCGGGTCAACGACGACGAAGAGCACGGACCGCGAGTCCACGAGTTGCCGATTGCGCGAACGGCAGCCCCAGAGCAGGCTGCGCCGCTTTCCGCTCGCCATGAAGAGGAGCCTGTCGATGACCTTTACAATTCTTTCGCGCGCGCCGCTGCTTGCCCTGTCGATATCCGTGACCTTGCTCGCCTCGCCGCTCGCGGGCGCGCAGAACGAGCAAGGCCAGGACAGCCAGCGCGGCGACCGGGATCGCGGCCGCAGCATCGTCACGGTCGCCTTCGGCGCCGGCCTGAACACGGCGCAACCGGGCAATGAGCAGAATCATCACATCCTGCCGAACGTCATCCGCGTCCGCGCCGGCGACGTCGTGAGCTTCGTCGTCTCCGGCCTGCACGTGATCCGCGTGTACGACAAAGGCGTGCAGCTGCGGGACGTCAAAGCGCAGATTCCCGACGAGTGCGAGGTGAACCCGACGCCGCCCGCCGAGTTTCCCGCGAACTGCTTCACCCAGGGCCCCGTTGCAGTGATCCCGCCGCTCGGCCTCGACGTGCTCTACGAAGGGCTGAACTCGATCGGCCCGCCGCCGCAGGTGCCGCCGTTCGCGCCGCTGTCGCTCGCGCAGAACCGCGTCGAGGCCGTGTCGTTTCTGAGTCCCGGCCGCTATCTCGTGATCTGCGCGGTGCTCGAGCACTTCAACGACGGCATGTACGCGGTCGTCGAAGTCAGCGGCCGCGATCAGGGCCGCTCCTGAGCGAACACGAACCAGTCGCGCTCGATCCGTCCGTTCGCGATGCGGTAGACCGACATCTCGTCGACGACCTTGCCGGTCGGCAAGGTCGCCGTTTCGCGGACGACGATCATGTCGTTGAGCGCGACGGTGCCCAGTGTCTGGACCTGCGCAGGCGCGCCGTTGGCGAACATCTGCACGTAGGCGGCGCGGCGCGTCTTCTCGTCGACGATCCGCACGGAAGGCTTGTCGCCCAACGTGTGTGCGTTGCCGCTGTTGCGGAAGTTTTTCGCGCCCGGACTGAACAGCGCGAGGAAGGCTTCGACGTCGCCGCGATTGTTCGCCGCGCCGAGCTTGGCGATCACGTCTTCGGCCGACCGGGACGCCGCGGGGTCGTCCTGCTCCGCCATCACGAGATGCCACAGGTCCTGGATCAGCCCGTCGCGCACGCGATAGATCGCCAGCGCATATCCCGGCGGCGAGCCGTCGGGATTGGTGAACTTGATCTTGGTCGCGACCAGGTCGCCGGCGGCAACGCTGTCGAGCAGCTCGACCCGCGACAGCGGCCGGCGCGCGAGCATCTCGCCGAAGAACGACTTGCGCTGCTCCTGCGTGCCCATCTTGTCCGACAGATCTCCGATCAGGCGATCCGGATCGCGCGAGGTGCGGAAGATCCGCGCGTCCGCTGCAAACAGCGACAGCAGCGTGGCTGAGTTGCCGTCGTTGAGCGCCTGCACGTCGGCCCGCACAACCGCCTGTGGATCGACGTTCGCCGCCGCGACGCGCGTGAAGTCCATGCGAATGGTTTTCGACGGCTTGCCCGGCGTCATCGCCTCCCAGTCCTGCACGTGGTGGTCGGCATCGCCGTAGCGCCACGTGGTCGAATGGAAGTGGTGAGGATGAGTGTCGAGGTTGCTCGCATCCTTCAACACGAAGCGCAGCACCTGCGGATCGGTCGACTCGTCGACGTAATGCAGCTGGTTGCCCATGTCGCAGTAGTGATCGGCGCGCAGCTCGGAGCCGACCACGTAGAACACCGTCGCAGTCAGCTGTTCGCCGTTCTTCCACTCCTCGTGCAGCAGCGCCGTGCCGAAGGCGATCGGCCGAAAGATGTCGATCATCGTTTCGTTGTTCGACAAGGGCGCGCGCCACTCGCCGACCAGGCTGCGCATTCGCGCGAACGCGGCTTGCGCATCGGCGCGGGACGCAGCGGCATTGAGCATCGCAAGGACGGCCAGCAGGCACGTAAACAGCGTTCTCATCGATGAATCCTCAGGTGTGACGACTGACTGCAGTCTCGTCGGCTGCCCGGCCGGCGCGGAAGTGAGCGCCGTCATGGCCGGCAGCCATGACAGGAGTCATGTGACACGTCCCGGACACGTAGCTAGACTGGATCGCATGGGGCTCACGCAGTCGTCATTGGTGCGCGTCGGCTGCATCCTGATGATCGCAGCCGCGGGGATGCGGGCTGCGTTCACGGCGCTGTTCGAGCTCGACAAGTTCGGCCTGGCGCCGCCCTGGCCGATCCAGTGGTCGGTCGGTTACGTCGCTTTCATCGTCGCCTACGCACTGGCTTTCCGAACGCGGCTCGACTCGCGCGAGCACGCCGGCCTGCTCATCCTGCAGAGTCTGTGCGCGCTCTATCTGGTCTGGCTGTATCCGAATTTTCTGGTGACGGCGTTGCTCGTGGTCGTTGCCTGGCAAATCGCCTGGTCGACGACGCTGCGCAGGGCGATTGCAGCCGTTCTGGCGCTGGCCGGGGCGCTCGCGGCGATGAAGTGCGTGGATCAGGCAGACGGCATGTCGCTGCTGGTGCTGATAAGCACTTGCGGATTCATGCTCTTTGCCGTCAGCGCTGCTCATCTGGCGCGCAGCGAGGCAAGTGCGCGGCAGAGCCTGGCGCAAGCGAATGCGGAGCTGCGGGCCACGCACGCCTTGCTGGCGGACAACGCACGCATGGCCGAGCGCTTGCGAATCTCGCGCGACCTGCACGACGTGATCGGCCACAACCTCACGAGCCTGACCGTCCACCTGGATGTCGCAGGTCGCTTGGCACAAGGAGCCAGCGTCGAGCACGTTCGGTGCGCGCGGACGATCGCCGGAACGCTGCTCGACGAAGTGCGCGGCGTGGTGAGCCAGATCCGCGTGCAACCGGTCGACCTGCGGGCAACGTTGCTGTCGCTCACCGAAAATCTGCCGGGCCTGCGGGTCGATCTCACGATTCCAGACGAGCTGACTGCGCTCGATCCCGCGCGGGCCGATGCGATCCTTCGCTGCGTGCAGGAGCTGATCACGAACACGATGCGCCACGCGCAGGCGCAGGCACTCGCGATCGAGATTCGACAATCGGTCGACGGCGCGCTGTCGATCGCTGCCCGCGATGACGGCCGCGGCGGCGAGGTCACCGAAGGACACGGCCTGGCCGGCATGCGCGAGCGGTTCGAGGCACTCGGCGGCAGCCTCTCGGTAGCGTGCGGGCCGGGTCGCGGATTCAGCGTGCAAGGACAGATTCCTGCGCTCGGAGCTGTTTCGTGATCCGGGTTTGCCTCGCCGACGATCAAGCGCTGTTTCGCAGCGGCGTGCGGGCTTTGCTCGCGCTGTTCGAAGGCATCTCGGTAGTCGCTGAAGCGGAAGAAGGCGAAGCGGCGGTCGCAAAGGTTCTCGAGTGCAAACCGGACGTCCTGCTGCTGGACGTGCGCATGCCGCGATTGAATGGCGTCGAAGTGTTGTCAGCGCTGGCGCGTGAATCTGCTCTGCCGCCGACGTTGCTGCTGACGACATTCGAAGACGACGCTGCGCTGATCGGCGGCATCCGCGCCGGCGCGAGAGGGTTTCTGCTGAAGGGTACGACTCCCGAGACGCTGGTCGAAGCGATCCGCACGGTCGCCGCTGGCGGCACGTTTCTGCATGCCGCGTTGACGCCATCGGTCGGTGTCGCAGAAATGCGCGTGCCGCCCTTATCCGCCGCGGATCCCCTGACTGCGCGCGAACGCGAGGTCCTGAGCCTCATGACGAACGGCCTTGCGAACACGCAAATCGCCAGCGCGCTCAGGCTCGGCGAGGGCACGGTCCGCAATCATGTCTCCAGCATCCTCGCCAAGCTCGGCGTCAGCGATCGGACCAAGGCCGTACTGGTCGCTCTGCGACAGCACCTGGTCTGAAGCGCAATAATCGGATTGTTCCGATCGGCGTTCGCGCTTAGAGTGGCGAAGCCATGAATCAGACTCCTCAACAGTATTTCGTGTTCGAAACCGCGGCCGGTTTCTGCGGGATCGCGTGGAGCGATGCCGGCATCACGCGCTTCATGCTGCCCTCGAGCACTGCAGAGGCGACCGAGCACAATCTGCGCCGACGCGTTGCCAATGCGGAACCCGGTTCGCCGCCAGCACATATCGTGGCTGCAGTGAACGCAGCGAAGCGCTACTTCGAGGGCGAGCAGATCGACTTCTCCGATCTGCAACTCGACCTCAGCGGACAGGATGAGTTCTTCAACCAGATCTACGCTGCTGCGCGCCGCGTCGGCTGGGGTAACACGACTACCTACGGCTCACTCGCGAAACAGGTCGGCGCGGGACCCGAAGTTGCGCGCAGCGTCGGCCAGGCGATGGCGAAAAATCCCGTGCCGTTGATCATTCCCTGTCATCGCGTGCTCGCGGCCGGCGGCAAGCTCGGCGGCTTTTCCGCACCCGGCGGCTCCTCGACCAAACAGCGCATGCTCGAGCTCGAAGGCGTCAGCCTCGAGCCGCCTCCGCCCGCGCAACAGACCCTCGAGCTCTAACCGTTCGCGCGTCCTCGGGAGTACTATTCCCGCATGGCCGCAACCGAATCGACGATGCTCGCGCTCGGCACCCCGGCGCCGGCTTTCCGCCTCACCGATTTCAACGGTAAGGTTTGCACGCTCGAAGAATTCGCCGCCGCCCGCGGGTTGGTGGTGGCGTTCATTTGCAACCACTGCCCGTACGTGAAACACATGCGCAACGAGCTCGCTCGTTTCGCACGCGACTATCAAGCGCAGGGAATCGCGGTCGTTGCAATCAGCTCGAACGACATCGACGCTTATCCGCAGGACGGGCCGGAAGGCATGGCAGAGGAAGCGCGCAGCGCCGGTTACACATTCCCTTATCTGTTCGATCCGACACAAAGCGTCGCCAAGGCGTACGACGCCGCGTGCACGCCGGACCTGTACCTGTTCGACCAGCAACGCAAGCTCGTTTATCGCGGTCAGTTCGACGACAGCAGGCCTGGTCGGGGCACCCCGACGGGTAAAGATCTCCGCGCAGCGTGCGACGCGCTGCTGAGCGGCGCAGCCCTATCGTCGAACCAGAAGCCCAGCCTCGGCTGCAACATCAAGTGGAAATCCTGACCATCGCGTACCATCGCTGAATGGCTACGCAACACATCGTTTCGCCCGGCGGCGGCGCCGGGGTCAAGCTCGCGCGCGGCGCGCACATCCGGCTCATCGACATCGAAGGCGGGCAGACCGGCGACCTGATGGCGTTCTCGCTGGACGGACGCGAGCGGCTGTCGAATGGCCGCTCGTTCGATTACAACGGCAAGCTCCTGCTGTCGACCGGCGATGTGCTGTGGTCGGATCTCAGCAACCCGATGCTAACGATCGTCGCGGACGACGTCGGCCGTCACGACTTTCTATACGCCTCCTGCAGCATCGAAATGTATCGCATGCAGTACGGCGTCACCGGCTATCACGCGAACTGCTCCGACAATCTGCGAGCGGCATTGCGTGAGCTCGGCATCGAGCCGGATAGCGTACCGACCACTGCCTTCAACTTCTTCATGAACGTCGAAGTGCAGCCCGACGGACGACTCAAGATCCTGCCGCCGAAGTGCCGCAAGGGCGATTCGATGGTATTGCGCGCGGAGATGGATCTGGCCATCGCGGTGTCCGCGTGTCCCGCAGGAACGTGCAACGACGGTCCGCCACGCTCGCTCGCTTTCGAAGTCGGCTAACGCTCGCCGGGGAAATCGGCGGCGAAGGTGATCGCCAGCCGGCGCGGCGCGTTCGTCACGAACACTTCCGACGCATTCGTGCGCCAGCCGAACTTGTCGAACACGTTGCCGAATGAGAAGCGCAGCGTCGCTGGTGCACGGCCGATCTGGAATCGATAGCGTGCACCGAGGTCGTAGACGCTGCGCGCCGGAATCGACAGCTGGTTGTCGCTGCTGGCCATGCGATCGTCCACGCTGGTGACCGTCGCGCTCAAGGAGAGCGACTTCACCCACGGCAGCTGATACTCGACGCTGCCGATCGTCAGGCGCTCGGTCTGGCCGACCGGAACCTTGCCGATCGTGCCGTTCGCCACTTCCTCGCCCGAAACGCGCGGCTCCATCAGCACCGTTCCGAGTACGACATTGAGTCCGTCGACGATCTCGCCGGCCAGCGACAGCTCGATGCCGCGGTGACGCTCGTCGCCCAGCTCGCGGAAAAAGCTCGCATCGTCGAGACCGTAGTACGGCTTCTGAATGTCGAACACGCCCACGACGAGCTTCAACGCCGGCGTGAACGCGTAGCGAGCGCCCGCATCCCATTGCCGGGTGCGGATCGCCGGCGGCGCGGCGCTCTTGTTCGCCGCGTTCTCCGGTGCGACGCCGCCCTCTTCCAGACCGGTCGAATAGCTCGCGTACCAGGCGAGCTTGTCGGACTGATACAGCGCAACCCCGGCGTTGTAGAGCCACGGATCGTCCTTGCCGAGCTGCGGCGTGACTGCGCCCGGCTCGGTCACTTGCTTCTCGTAACGCGTCTTCTGCAATCCCGCGTTGACCTCGATGAGCTCCGACCAGCGTCCGCGATATGCAACCGCGTGTGTCCACTGCGTGACCTGGTCACGCGTCTGCGGGCCGAACTCGAACTGCGGCCGCGGCAGATCCACGCGCTGCCCGATGCGCGCGACGCCGAGATCGGCGAAATCCGACCCGCCATAACGGCGCTCCTGATCGCGGCCACGCAGCGAGTAGTAGACCGCGTGATAACTCTTGCCGCTGACGAAGCGCTTCGAGACACGCAGCTCGCCCGACGTCGAAGCGAACTTCTGATTGCGATCCGCGATCACCAGGTGATCCGCGAAGCCATCCGGCGTGGTATTGAGAAACAGATCGGCGAAGCTCGCGCCGGCCTTGAACTGCGAGCGGAAGATGCCGGCGTTGACGGCCCAGTCGTGGGCGAAACCGAAGTTGGCGACCGCACCGTAGTTCTCGCCGACGTCCTCGTTGTCGGCCCAGCTCTGGCCATAGAAATGGTTGCGCTCCACTTCGGGCGGCAAGTACGCGCCGGCGACGAACACCAGCGGCTGCGCCTCGCTGTCCTCGATCGCCGTACGGCTGTAGAACGGAATGATCTCGATCGATTCGCTCGGCCGCCAGCGCGGCGCCGCTGCGACCGACCAGCCGCGCTCGTCGGAGCCGCTCTCGAAGGCGTCCTCGAAATACGACACGCCGCCGGCGACGCCGAGTTGGCCGGCGACGATCGGCAGCTCCGTTTCGACATCGACGAACAGGCTGTCGAACGGCCCGTAGCCGACTACCGGGCTGACTCGCAGCTGGTCGCCGGCTCGCGCGAGTTGATAGTCCACGATGCCGGTGGGCGCAGGCAGCAGATAACCCTGTGCGGAAATTCCCACGCGCATCGTGCTGCTCGGCACGAGCAACGTGATCGGATCGGTTTGCCGGTCGAAGTACAGCCCGTCGAGCCGGACATTGCCGGCGTCGACGGCGCTGAAGCCGCGCACTTCGAACGGCTGGTAGAGGCCGATGTTCTCGTTGCCGACGCTGGTGCCGAACGCATCCTCCGCAGACTTCACCGCATTGTCGTCAGCGCGCTGCGCGTGGGCGCACAGCGGCACTGCCACGAAGAGAATGGCCAAAGCTCGCATGCAAACCGCCAGGTAATGTGGTTGTCTATGTTCGATGCGTTGCATGGCCAGGACGTTTAAAACTGCTGGATTCTAGCCCATGAACTACGACGCTGAGCTGCGCCTGCACGCCGAAGTCCTGCGCCGCGCGTGTGCGATCGCTACTACAGAGCGTGTGCTCGATATCGGGTGCGGCACTGGACAGACGACGCGCGATGCAGCTCGCGCCGCGTCGGCCGGCAGCGCGCTCGGGATCGATGTTTCTGCTGCGATGATCGCTCGCGCTCGCGAGCTCGCCGCGGCCGAGCACCTGCGGAACGTGCGATTCGAGCACGACGACGCCCAGGTGCATTCGTTCCCGGCGCAAGGTTTCGACGTCGCGATCAGCCGGTTCGGCACGATGTTCTTCGCCGCTCCGGTCGCCGCCTTCCGCAATATCCGCGCGGCACTCGCGAGCCAGGGACGCCTCGTGATGATGGTCTGGCAAAGCCACGAGGCGAACGAGTGGTCCGTCGCCATTCAACAGGGACCCGCGCAGCCCTCCGACACGTTCTCGCTCGCCGATCCGCACACGGTGTCAGCGATTCTCGATGCGGCCGGATTCGCACCGCCGACGTTCCAGGATGTGCGCGAACCGGTGTACTACGGCGACAGCGTCGAGGCTGCGTTCGACTGGGTCGGAAGATTTCAGGTCACGCGCGAGCTGCTGCAATCGCTCGATGTCATTGCCGCCGAGCGCGCGCGCGAGCGTCTGCGTAAGACGCTCGCGCAACACTATCGCCAAGACGGTGTATGGTTGGATTCCCGCGCGTGGATCGTGACCGCTCGCTGCCGCTGAGACCAGTACACCTCGCGGTTCGGAAGGCCAACACAGCCGTGCGGCTCTCAGCCGATTGCGGCGATGGCTGCGATCTCGATCAGATACTGCGGCCCCGCGAGGCGCGCCTCGACTGTCGCGCGCGCAGGTGTCGAACCCTGCACGACCCACTTGTCCCAAACCTCGTTCATTTCCTTGAACGTCCCCATGTCCGTCAGCCAGATGGTCGCGGAAAGGAGATTCTGCTTGCTCGTGCCCGCCTCGGCGAGCAGGCGGTCGATCTGCCCGAGAATGACCTTGGCTTGCGCTGCGACCGTGGTCGCGCCTGCATCGGCGGGACACACCTGGCCGGCGAGATACACGGTGTTGCCATGAACGACGGCCTGGCTCATGCGGGGCCCGACCTGGATACGTTTGACTGTCATACGCTGCTCCTCGTGGATCTCGCGATTCTAATCCACCAGGCTCCTCGCGCACTCGACCAAAGTCATCGCCACCGGTCGCGGCGTGAATCCGAGCACCTGGCGAGCCTTGTCCGTGTTCAGCGGAAAGCGACGTCCGAGCAGCGGCGCCAGCGATCGCAGGTTCGCCATGAACGGCAGCAGCAACCGAACCACGAAATCGGGCAAGCGCCGCGTGGAGATCTTCGCGCCGGCCGCGCCCAGCTGCGCGCGCAGCGTCTTCGCCATGTCTTCCATCCACATGAACTCACCCGCCGCGATGAAGCGCTGCCCAGCGGCCGACTCGGCCGTCATCGCCCGGACGTGCAGATCTGCGAGATCGCGCACGTCGACGATCCAGAATCCCAGTCGCGGCAGCGCGCCGGGACGGCCTCGCAACAGTCCCTGGATGATCTGCACCGAGCCCAGGTTCTCCGCGTCGCGAATCGGACCGAACACCGCGCCGGGAAGAATCGTCGTCAGCAGAGTCTCTTTGCCCGCGGCGCGCACGAAGTCCCAGGCGGCGCGCTCCGCGAGAATCTTGGAAACACGATAGGCATCGAACTGCGGATCGTCCGGGTCGGACCACACCGTTTCGTCGCTCGCCCGCTGCGAAGTCAGCGGCGGGCGCGCGGCTGCGGCTGCTGAGGTCATCACGACTCGCTTGACACCGGCCTTCGCCGCGGCTCGCAAGACTCGCAGCGTGCCATCGCGCGCAGGAGCAATCAGCGCATTGCGATCTGTGGTCGTACCTCCGCCGAGCGGCGAGGCCACGTGCAGCACGTAATCGCAGCCAGCGACCGCCGCGTCCCAGCCACGATCGTCGTTCAGGTCGGCAACGACCACGGTGAGGCGATCGCTGTTGGCGGCACCAGCCGCCGCGCGGACGCGCTGCTCTTTGGTCAGATCGCGGACTGTGGTACGCACGGCATGACCGCGCTCCAGCAGGTGCACGATGCACCACCCGGCGATGAACCCGGTTCCACCAGTTACCAGCACTGTCTGCGCCACAACCGGACTCCTCACTGCACAAGTCTGCAGCTGTAGACTTTAGTGGAGCGAGCGGACTAAAGTCTACAGGTGTATACCTGAAGAGGCCTTGCGATGCCCCGAGCGACGCACAAGACCAACGTGAGCCCCAAGCGCCAGCGCAACGCAGCGGCCACGCGCCAGGCCATTCTGCAATCCGCGCGGCGAGCCTTCGCCAAAGCAGGCTACGCCGGCGCCGGCGTGCGCGAGATCGCGCACGGCGCTGGAGTCACGGCGATGCTGGTCAACCGCTACTTCGGCTCGAAGGAACGGCTGTTCGCGGAAGCAGTGGCGGAATCGATGGCGACGACCAGCGTGCTGGCGCCGCAGATCGCGAGCGCGGGCATCTCCGGCAAGGCGATCGCGACCGCCCTGGTCGGCATCACGAAGGCCGACGCCGCGCCGCTCGAGGGATTCCAGATCATGCTGCGCTCCGCCGCCAGCGCGAGCGCGGCGCGCATCGGCCGCGAACAAATCGATCGCCATCATCAAAAGCGCATCGCGGCCGCACTGCAGGGCGCGCTTGCCCCGCAGCGCGCGGCCGTGATGTTGTCGCTGATCGCCGGCTTCCAGCTGATGCGCCAGATGCTGGAGCTCCCTGCCCTGGCGAAGGCGGACGCGAAGACGCTGGTGAAGGTCCTCGCGCCGCTCTTCGATCAGCTGCTGGTCGGGCACGGACGCAGCTAGTACACGCGTGTCGCACTCTCCTTGCCGCAACCTTCGGCAAACAACGTATTGGCAACGTCGAAGAACTGGGTCGATACGACGCTGGTGAACGACGTGCCATCCGGCGCCATCTCGATCGCCCGCGTAACACGCGTCATCCCTTCGAAGACACCGCCGGCGCCGAGCCGCATGAACTGAAACTGCGCCCGGAAGGTGCGGCCACCGGTCCAGCGCCAGCGGCCGAGCGAAGGCGGCGGTACCGCCTCGCTGGTCGCGACCAGCGCGCCGTGGTGCTCGAACAGGTTGATCGCCCGAAACGCGCGAATCACCGGCCCCCCGCCGCACACCTGCAGCGTCACCGTCGAGTCCCAGACCCCTTCGATGGACGGCGCTCGCCCGTGAAATGCTGTCAGGGCATCGCCGCCGAATGTCGTTGCCGGAACTGCCACGATCAGGCCAAGGGTCACTGTTTTCCACAAAGTCGCAATCGTCATGGTGGTCTCCTGCTGCTGCCAGCACCTCGCTGGCGGTACCACGCTCGCGCTCCGGGCCGTGAAAAATCCCCAAACGCGTCCTGAAAAATCGTGAAAGATAGCCAGCCCAAGGAGCCGCCGTGCCTGACGAGACGCTTTATGCCTTCGGTGACTTCCGGCTCGACGCCGGCCGCAGGCTGTTGGCGCACCAGGCGCAGGGCTCCGTCCCCATTACCAGCCGCGCGTTCGACACATTGCTGTACCTGGTCCGCAACCCGGGACGGGTCGTCACCAAGCGTGAGCTGATGGATGCGGTGTGGGGCGACGCGGTCGTCGAGGAGAACAACCTCACCCAAACGATCTCGACGCTGCGTCAGCTGCTCGGCGAGCGGCCGGACGAGCATCGCTTCATCGTCACGGTGTCCGGGCGGGGGTATCGATTCATCGCGCCGGTCGCCGTGGAAGGCGCCGCACCCCCGGCCGCGCAGCCGCCGCTCGCACGACGCAGGATCATTCCGCAAGTTATCGGAGGCCTGGCCGCCGTTCTCGTCGTCGTTCTGGCGATCGCCTGGTTTCTCAGTGGGCGGTTCGAGACGAAGCCGCCGGTCGATAGCATCAAGACCATCGCCGTCCTGCCCTTCAAGCCGCTCGTGCCAGCGTCGGGCGATCCGGCCCTGGAGCTCGGCATGGCCGACACGCTGATCGCGCGCTTGGGGAGCGGCGGCGGCATCGTCGTTCGCCCACTGAGCTCGGTGCGCAAGTACAGCGCGCTCGAACAGGACGCGCTGCTCGCCGGCCGCGAGCTGCGAGTCGATGCGGTGTTGGAGGGAAGCATCCAGCGCAGCGGCGACATTCTGCGCGTGACCACGCGTTTGCTGCGCGTCAGCGACGGCTCATCGATCTGGAGCGACAAGCTCGACCAGCAGTGGAGCAATCTCTTCGACATGCAGGACAAGCTTGCGGGGCAGGTGGTTGCCGCGCTTGCGCTGCAATTGACGAACGAAGAGCGCGCGCGGCTCACTCGACGCCACACGCAAAGCGCCGCTGCGTATCGCGCGTACCTGCTCGGCCGTTACCACTTTCTCAAGCTGGTGCCGCCGGAGATCGAGAAGAGCATCGAGTACTTCGATAATGCGATCGCGCAGGATCCGCAGTACGCGCTCGCGTATGAAGGACTCGCAGAGGCGTACCGCGCGATGACGATCACCGGTGACCGGCGGCCGAGCGAGGTCATGCCGCAGGGCCAAGCCGCTGCGCTCAGGGCGATCGAGCTCGACGACAGTCTCGACTCGGCGTGGGGCTCGCTGTGCTTCATTCAGACCTGGTGGGACTGGGATTGGGCGGCGGCGGAGCGCTCCTGCCGCCGGGCAATCGAGCTCAATCCGAACGGCGCCGATGGTCACCGCGCGTACTCAGTGCTGTTGTCGGATCTCGGACGGCACGAGCAGGCGATCGTCGAGGCGCGGCGAGCTTCCGAGCTCGACCCGCTCGCACTGATCACCAACGCGATCGAAGGCCATGTGCTCCTGTACGCCGGCCGCAATGCCGACGCCGCCGCCAAACTGCGCGCCACGCTCGAGCTGGATGAGAATTTCTGGATCGCGCACCTGTTTCTCGGCAAGGTCCATCTCGCGGACAACGATCTGCCGAATGCGCTCGCCGAATTCCGCAAGGCGCAGACGCTGTCGGCGCAAAACTCCGAAGCCGTGTCGATGGTCGGTTACGCGCTGGCGCGCGCCGGCGACCGCAAGGGTGCCCAGGCAGTACTCGCCGAACTGCTGGAGCGAGGCAAGCAACAGTATGTACCTCCCTTCAACGTGGCCATGCTCTACAACGGTCTCGGCGACACCGACGATACGTTCGCGTGGCTGGAAAAAGCGTATGCCGATCGCGACGTCAGGCTCACGTTCCTGAAGATCGAAAGGAAATGGGATTCGCTGCGCAGCGACGAGCGCTTCGCCTCGCTCGCGAAGCGAATGGCTCTGCAGTAACCGACTACAGGACGCAGGGCTTCGCGGGTTTCCAGTCTGTCGTGACCGTCATCCACGGCTCGCGAGCGTCGTGGAGCACGAGCACGACGGAGCGGCGCAGCTCGGTGCCCATGCCGGTCAGCACCATCGGCGGACCCATGGGCACCACCGCTCCCTGGCCCGCGCGAGCGATCGTCTCGCTGTCCGGTGTCTGCAGACACTGCGCACCGCTCAAGAGGTACCAGGCTTCCGGTCCGGAATGCGTGTGCGCGGCGGTCTGCATTCCCGGTGAGAATACAGCTTCCATGTAGCGAGCTGTGTATTGTGCGGCCGGTTTTACTTTCAGCGGACCAATGATCGCGACGCGCTGGCCCGCGGCTGGACGCCATTCTTTCCCTGCGATGACGTAGAGCCAGACCTTGCCCAGCGACTCGGCGACGGTGCCGAACGAGGACGGCTTAGCTGCCTGGGCAGCGGCACGCGTCGGATACTCATATAAATGCCAGAACACCTCGCCGGCCGGCAGAGTGTCGAGTGTCTCCGTTGCGGTCAGGTAGCAACCCACTTCTTTCGTCTTGGCGGGGGCTGGAGTGTCGCACCCGCCCGGAACGCGCGTTCCCGGCAGTTGCGCGAAGGAGCTCGCGGGCAGGATCGCGACGGCCCACAAGAACACTGCAAAGCGAGACGCTGCAAGGGTCATACTGGGCCTTCGTGGGATAGAGAGCGCCATGAGCATAACAACGATCGTCACGGGGATAGCACTCCTCGCCTGCAGCGTTGCAGCCCATGCGCAATGGCTGACGGACCGCACGCCCGGAATTCCGCGTCTGGCGGACGGCAAGCCGAATCTCTCGGCACCCACGCCGCGCACCGCGGATGGCAAACCTGACTTTTCCGGCATCTGGATCGCCTCGCCGCATCCGGCCTATCTGATCAACATCGCCGCCGACCTCGAGGCAGCGGATGTTCAACCCTGGGCGACGGAACTGTTCGTCGCGCGGATGAACGACATCGGCAAGGACGATCCGGCTTCGATCGGCTGTGCGCCGTTCGGTCCGCGCAGCATCCTCGGCACGGGACTGCCCGAATCGGCGCGGGCCAAGATCGTGCAGACGCCGACGCTGCTCGTCATCCTGCAGGAGGATCTCGCCTATCGGCAGGTCCTGATGGACGGCCGCAAGCTCCCGCCGAATCCGAACACCAGCTTCATGGGCTACTCGATCGGCCGGTGGGAGGGCGAGGAGCTCGTGGTCGAGAGCGAAGGCTTCAAGGACAGCACCTGGCTCGACTTCGGCGGCCATCCGCACTCGGAAGCGCTGCACCTCACGGAGCGCTATCGGCGCGTCGACTTCGGTCACATCCAACGGCGCATCACGCTGACCGATGCGAAGGTCTTCGCCAAGCCCATCACACTTTCCTCCGACCTGACGCTCGTGCCGGACACCGAGTTACTGGAATACGTCTGCGCCGAGACGCCGCCGTACCACCTGGTCGGCCGCACCGAGGAGGAGCAGAAGGTGCGCGTCCCGCCGGAAATCCTCGCGAAGTACGTCGGCATCTACGATTTCGAAGGATTGAATCCGTTCAACTTCCGCACGCTCACGCTGTCGCTGTCGGGCTCGCAACTGTTCGCCGACTTCAACGGCAAGGGCCACGTTCCCATGGTGGCGATGTCGAATACGATGTTCTCGCCGCGGCTGCTCGGCACGTACGAATTCTTCACTGACGAGCACGGCGCGGTCACGCACGTGGTGGCGCATGCGCCCGCCGCGGACTTCAAGATCGTGAAGCGGCGCGAAGCCGCGCGTTGACGTCGCTTACGCTGGTTGCAATTGCGGCTGCGCGGCGCGCGGGAACGCGAAGGCGATCAGCATCGCGCCGACTGCGAGGCCGAGCGACGCGAAGAACAACCACGAGTAGCCGCCGAACTTGTCGAAGATCCAGCCGCCGACGACGGGACCAGCCGACATGCCGAGACTCGACAGCATCGTCGCCGCGCCGAACACCGTACCCATGATCGACTGACTGAAGTAGTCGCGCGCGAGCACTGCGTACAACGGCATCACCCCACCGTAAGCGGTGCCGAAGATCACGGCCATGAAATAGAACTCGCCCAGCTCGCGCACGAACGGATACGAGCCGATCGCCACCGCCTGGACCAGCAGGCCGATGATCAGCACGCGTTTCACCCCGTAACGATCGCCGGCCACGCCGAACAGCAATCGACCACCCAGGCCCGCCAACCCTTCGACGCTGTAGATGGTCACCGCGGCCATCGGCGCGATTCCGCAAGACATCGCGTAGCTCACCATGTGGAAGATCGGACCGGAGTGCGCCGCGCAGCACAGGAAGAACACGACACCCAGCACGACGAACTGGCGCGACCGCAGCGCCACTGCGAGCGAGCTGATCGGTCCATCCGGCACGTCGTTCGCTGCGGGCGCGGCGGCGGGCACCGGTGGTTGCCGCACGAACACCGCAGCGGGAATCAACAACACCCACGCGAGGATGCCGATGAGGAACATCGCCGTGCGCCAGTCATACGCGGTGATCAACCAGCGCGCGAGCGGCGAGATCGTCATCGGCGCGACGCCCATGCCCGCAGAAACGAGCGACACGGCGAGGCTGCGGTGCGTGTCGAACCACGCGGTCGTCAACGCGATCATCGGCGCGAAGAACGTGCTCGCGGCCAGGCCCACGAGAACGCCGTACACGAGCTGGAACTGCAGCAGCGACTGCGCGCGGCTGGCCAGAACCAATGCGAGTCCGAGCAGCACGGCGCCGATCGACACCACGAGGCGAGTGCCGTAGCGATCGCTCAGTGCGCCCCAGCCGAAGGCGCCGGCGCCCATGACCAGGAAATTGATCGTCATCGCAGCCGAAACACCCGCGCGTGACCAGCCCGTGTCCCGCGACAGCGGGTCGAGAAAGATGGCCAGCGAAAACATGGCGCCCAGGGCGACGCAGGTCATGAGCGCCCCGATCCCGACGATGGTCCAGCGGTAGGAATGAGTGTTCATATATTTATATGACGAACCAATTCGCCCGAAATCGACACTGACAGGAATAAAGCGCTGCGTTGGATCGTATTGTCTGAAGGGTGGTCAGGAAAAGACCGGAGGGTGCCATGACAGTCGCAGATATCGACGAGGGCGTGCTGCGCGAGCGAGCACGGCGGCTGCTGATTTCGGGAAAGCTGCCCGGCGGCGATCCGGCCGTGAGCTGGGCCGGGTCCGGGCGAGGCGAGCCGTGCTGCGTATGCCAGATCCTGGTGCGGCCGGACGAGATCGGCTTCGATCTGTCGTTTCGCATGCCGCAACGTGAGGTCGAGCTCCACATGCACAGCCGCTGCCGGATTGCATGGGAGCAGGCTCGCGCGAGCTGAACAGGCAATAGAATATCGCCCATGCAAAGGTTCTCGCGTGGGTTGCTCTGTGCGCTGCCGCTCTGTCTGCTCCTGCCCTGGGGTTCGACGCACGCACGGCCGCCGATCATCGACATGCACCTGCACGCCAGGAAAGGCGATTACTCCGGCGCGGAGCTGCCGAAGCTATGCGTACCGCCAGATGCCAATGCGCCCTGCCCGCATCCGCTGGTGGCGGTCACGAGCGCCACGCAATTCATGCGCGACACGCTGGCGGTAATGACCAAGCGGAACATCATCGGCATGGTGAGTGGCGAGCCCGATACGATGGCTGCGTGGAAGGCGGCTGCTCCGGACAGAATCATCGTCGGCAGCGACTTGCGGATCCGGCAGGGAACTGCCGATGGACGCCTGAAGACTCGCACACCGGAGGAGCTGCGGGCACTGCACGCCGCTGGCCTGCTCGACGTCATCGGCGAAGTGATGGCGCAGTACGAAGGCATCGCGCCCAGTGATGCCCGGCTCGAACCGTACTGGGCGCTCGCGGAAGTGCTGGATATCCCCGTCGGCATCCACATGGGACCCGGCGGTCCGGGCGATCCGTACAACGGCAGTCCGAACTATCGCGCGCGCAACAGCAGCGCGCTGGGACTGGAAGAGACGCTCGTCCATCATCCACGCCTGCGCGTCTACATCATGCACGCCGGCTATCCGTTCATCGCGGATCTGCGCGCCGTGCTGTTCACGCATCCGCAGGTCTACGTCGACATTTCCGCAATCGTGAGCGGCGAGCCGCGCGCCGCGTTCTACCGTTATCTGCAGGAACTGGTCGAAGCAGGTTTCGGCGATCGCGTCATGTTCGGTTCCGATCCGGGGCTGTGGCCCGGCGTGATCGAAGCCTCGATCGAGGCGATCGAGCAGGCGCCGTTTCTCACGCCTGCGCAGCAGCGTGCCATCCTGTACGACAATGCGGCGCGCTTTCTGCGCCTGAGCGAGCAGACGATCGCGCGTCATCGCGCGATGTAGGCCCGACGATGAGCTCGATCGCCCTGTCCGCAGCAAGTTCGCACGATGCCGAAGCCATTGCCCGACTGCATGCGCAGAGCTGGCGCAGCGCGTATCGCGGCATGCTCTCGGACACATATCTCGACGAGCACGTCGTCGCGGACCGCCTCGAGTTCTGGACCTCGCGCTTCGCCAACGTCGCACCCGAGCGCAGGCTCGTGCTGAGAGCGGCGAGCGACGGCGAGCTCCTCGGGTTCGTCTGCGTGCTGCTCGATACAGAGCCCGAGTGGGGCGCGCGGCTGGACAACCTGCACGTCAGCCCCGAAGCGAAAGGCACCGGCATCGGCTATGTGCTCTTCAACGCCGCGCGCGAATGGATTGCGGACGTTGCGCCGGGCATGGCGATGCACCTTTGGTGCGTCGAGCGCAACTACGGGGCGCGCCGCTTCTACGAGCGGCAGGGCGGGAAGATCGTGGAAACTGCAACGCGGCCCGTCGCGCAGGACCTGAGCGTGCCCGAGTTGCGCTACTGGTGGCCGCCGCTGCGCTGATCGGATTCGAGCACCGTGCCTCGACCCACGCGCTGCGCTTCCGCTACGAGCGCGCTCGCTGCATATAAATCGTAGAGCGCCATGCCGACGCTCTTGAACACTGTCGTGCTTCGCACGTCGACACTGCGAGTCCCGGTGATCAGCTGCGCCAGGTGATAGACATTCGCTTCGTGCAGCACGCCTGCTGCCAACGGATTGATGAGATCGCCCGCCTCGTGACGCGCGGCATCCGAGTCGACGACTATGCACCCGGCCAGCTCGTAGACCTTGTCCGGCAGCTCCTGCATCGCCGGCCTGAACGAGCCGATGCTGAGATAGTGCTTGCCTTCGAGTAATGACGGTTCGTTCGGCAATACCGGATCGGCCGAGGTCGTGGCCGCGATGACGACCGGGCATGCATCGAGCAGCTCGGCAGCACCCTTGCATCGCACGAGCTTCACAGCTGGAACACGGCGTGCCACGGCATCGACGAAGCGCTGCGCGCTGTGCTCAGAGCGCGCGACAAAGTAGACGGTCGTGATCGGCCGGACCGCACAAGCGAAAATCGCTTGCCACGTGCCCTGGACTCCCGTGCCGATGATGCCGACGCGATCCACGCTCGCCGGTGCAATCAGGTCGAGCGCGAGCGCACCGACTGCGCCAGTACGCAACGCGGTGAGCGCGGCCGCGTTGAGGACGGCCAAAGGCTGCCCCGACTGACCGTCGCTCAGCATCATCAAGCCGTTGGTGACCGGCAGACCGCGGCTCGCATTGCCAGGCACGACGGACACGAGCTTGGCACCGAACGCCGTTGCTCCGATCACCGGCATGCTCAGGACTATCTTGTCGCCGCAGTCGAAATGCTGCCGGGCAGGCACCGTCACCTGCCCTTGCGCGAAATCGCGCAGCGCCCGCTCGATCGCGGCGACGAGCATCGCCGGAGCAACGAGAGCTTCGAGATCGAGGGCCGACAGGTAGCGCATGCTCACCTGCGACGCCAGACCCTCGGCGCGCAGCCGAATGCAGAGCGGAAGCACGCGTCGAAATGCGACAGGTCGTTGAACCCGACCTCGAAGGCAATCTCCGCGATCGGCAACCGGGTCGAGGCAAGGCGTGTCGCGGCGGCCGACAGGCGACGATTGATGACGTACTGATTCGCGGTCTCGCCCGTCACTGCGCGAAAGCGCTTTGCGAAACTGAAGCGGTTCATGTTGGCGACGGCTGCGAGGGTATCGAGCGGACAAGGCTCGGCGAAGTGCGCATTGATATAGCGCACTGCTTCGAGAATACGTCGGGTGTTGAGATCTGACGCCTTGTCCAGGGCGAAGCGGCCGGAAGCACCGAGACAGATGTGTGCGATCGCGACCGCGGCTTCGTCGCTGTCGGCCGCACCTCGCGCGATCCTCAGCAACAGGCCCGCGATCCTGGGCGTGAGGCGCGAGGGCGGCGCCAGCGCCGTGTGAAACCTGGGCGCATCGAGGTGCAGATCGGTTGCGAGCGGCTCGAGCAGTTGCTCGGAGAAGAACACGACGATGCGGCGATTGCGCTCCAGCCCCTGATGACGACAGGAGAACTCGGCGCGCTTGTTGGCAAATACCAGCGAGCCCGGAACGGCCATGCATGACCGGCTGTCGCTCAGGTGCTCGAACGTACCGGAGAGGACCAGCGCAACCCCGCTCTCCGTATAGATTCCGCGCGCGTGGCGCTGAACGGCAGGGACGCAGTGGAGATCGGCGATGCTATAGCCCGCGGGGCCCGGCGGGATCCCGTACGCAGCAGGATCGGCGATCTTCGCGTCGGTGGAAATCCTTTCGAAGCGCATTTCCGGCCAAAAAGTCATTGCTGCTCCACGCCGCCAAGATCCCCCAAGTCTTCGGCGCCCTCCCCGAGTTAGCCTGCTCATCTGCTCCGGGAGGGCGCATCACCCGTGAATCAAAGCACGATCGCTGTCGATGCGGAAGCGGCCGCCGCGCATGCGCCGACGATGTTGAAGCTCGGCTGGATTGCGCTCGCGCTGGCGATGCTCGGCCTGGGGTTACTGGGGTTCATCACCGGCGACTTCGCGCTGAACTGGCAGCCGGTGCCCGCATGGGTGCCGGGGCGCACGGCTCTCGCTTACCTGACCGCCGCGCTGTTCTGGGCTCTCGGCGCGGGCCTGCTGATCGATCGCTACAAGTATTCGTTCGCCATCGCGAGCGCTGCGGCCTTTGCCGTGTGGGCGGTGCTCTTGCATGGACCGGGCGTCGTCAAAGATCCGCTGAGCGTCCTGCCCTGGCTCGGCTTCACCGAGCGTCTCGAGGTCGCGGCTGGCGCGCTCATGCTGGCCGCCAGCCAGGTACCGGGCACGCTGCTCGCGCGCCGGGGCATGCTCATCGGCAGGATTTGTTTCGGCGTGTGCCTGCCCGTCTTCGGCCTGTCGCACTGGGTCTATGCGCAGTTCACGGCCGACATGATTCCAGCTTTCATTCCTGCGCACTTGTTCTGGGCTTACTTCACCGGCACCGCTCACATCGTTGCCGGCGTCGCGATACTGACGAACGTGCTCACGCGACTCGCTGCAACTGCGTTTGCAACGATGGTGAGCGGGTTCGTCCTGTTGCTGCACGTACCCCGTGTAATCCATGACCCTGGCAGCCGCGCCGAATGGACGATGCTCGTGATCGCGACGAGCATCTCCGCTGCCGCGTGGTGTGCGGCGGGAAGTATTGCCCGCAAAGAGCAGACCGTCGCGCCGTAGCAAATCTCGCCCTCGCTTCAGCAGTGCAGGCGTCTCTGGCACACTGAGGCAATGCTCACGCTCAACGAGTTGTCGCGTCGCCTTGCCAGTGGCGCAGTAAGTGCGCGCTCACTGGTCGATCAGTCGCTGGCGCGCATCATGGATCCACGGGGCGAAGGCGCACGCGCTTTCATCAGCGTGTCGAGCGAATCTGCCCGCGCCCAGGCCGATGAAGTGGATCGAAGACGCGCCGCCGGCCAGGCGCTGCCTGCATTCGCCGGCATCCCGCTCGCGATCAAGGATCTGTTCGACGTCGCGGGTGAAGTGACGCGTGCGGGATCGCGCATCCTCGCGGACCGGCCGCCGGCCGACCGCGATGCGCCGGTCATCGCACGACTGCGCGCGGCAGGCTTCATCTTCATCGGCCGCACCAACATGACGGAGTTCGCGTACTCCGGCGTCGGCTTGAATCCGTATTACGGCACGCCGCTGAGCTGCTTCGATCGCGCCACACGACGAATTCCCGGCGGATCGACCTCCGGCGGCGGCGTCGCGGTGGCGGACGACATGGCCGCGGCAAGTCTCGGCACGGACACGGGCGGCTCCTGCCGGATCCCCGCGGCCTTCAACGGCATCGTGGGCTTCAAGCCGACCGCGAGTCGCGTGCCGCGCGACGGCGTCTACCCGCTGTCGCAAACGCTGGACTCGGTCGGCCCGCTCGCACGCAGCACGGCCTGTTGCGCGACACTCGATGCGATCCTGCGCGGCGTCGATCCTCAACCGCTGCCCGATGTGCCATTGAACCGCATCCGCCTCTTGCTGCCGACGACACTCGTGCTCGACGCGATGGATGAGGTGGTCGGACGCGCATTCGAACGCGCCGTCGAGACTCTTGCGCGGGCTGGCGTCACGATCGATCGTCAACCGCTCGATGAGCTGCAGCGCCTGCCGCAGATCAATGCCGGTGGCGGTCTCGCAGCCGCCGAAGCGTATGCATGGCATCGCACGCTGCTCGAGCAACACGCCGATCGATACGACCCGCGCGTTGCCATGCGCATTCTCAAGGGCCGCGATGTGAATGCGAACGAGGTGCGTGAGGCGCGAGCGGCAGTGATCGAGTCGGTCAACCGGAGCACGCGCGAGTTCGATGCGCTCGTCATGCCCACGGTTCCGATCATCCCGCCGCCGCTTGCCGCATTCGAGCAGGACGCCGATTACATCCGGCTCAACGCGCTGGTGCTGAGAAATCCGTCGCTCGCCAATTTCCTGGATCGCTGCTCGATCTCATTGCCGATCCATCGGCCCGGCGAAGCGCCCGTGGGACTGATGTTGATCGGCCAGCACGACCAGGACGACCGGCTGTTCGGCGTCGCGGGTGCGATCGAAAGTGGCCTAGTCCATCGCACCTGAATGGCACTTTCGGTCTAGCAGCGCATCGTTACGCTGTTCGCCACCCACAGGAGCCGGCCAATGACTCGATCTGGATCGTTCGCGTTCGTGTTGCTCGCGGGACTGACTATTACCTTCGGCGCCGCTCGCGCACAGGAAGCTGCGCTCATCCCGGATACCTCGTTGCCGATCCCGCAGCTGCATTTCGACAGCACGGGTGCGCTGCTCATCAAGGCGTCGCCGACCTCCTCGGTTCACGACTTCGACTATCTGATCGGCAATTGGCAGCTGCGCAATCGCAAGCTGAAGGCGCGTCTCGCTCATTCGAGCGAATGGATCAGCTTCGACTCGTGCGTCGAGATGCATCAGATCCTCAACGGCGTCGGCAACATCGACAAGTACACCGACAACGCCAGCGGCACGCCGTACGAGGGCGTGGCGCTGCGGCTGTTCGATACCAAGACGAAGCTCTGGAGCATCTACTGGGCCGACAGCAACTCGGGCCATCTCGACCCGCCCGTCGTCGGCTCGTTCGAGAACAAGATCGGCCACTTCTTCGCGCGCGACACCTTCAAGGGCCAGCCGATCATCGTCGTGTTCCGCTGGGACGTGCGCAACCCGCAGCTGCCGATCTGGAGCCAGGCGTTCTCCACCGACAACGGCAAGACCTGGGAATGGAACTCCATCAACGTTTCCGAACGAGCTCGTTGACTAGGGCTCCGCCCGTGCGCGGTCCAACTGCTCACGTAGAGGCCATGACTCTGTGACCCCGGGCTGCACCGGTCGCTCCAGTTGCGTTGACAACGTCACATAGCTGCGCGTCGCGGACACGCCCGGTGTGGTGTAGAGGTGGGCGAGCAGGCCCTCCAGCGCCTGAGTGTTCTTGGCGCGTACCTTGAGCAGCAAGCAGGCGTCGCCGGTGACCGAATGTATTTCTTCGACCTCGGGGAAGCGCTCGATCGCGAGCAGCGCTTGCGACTTGCACCAGCCAGAGGTGTCGACATGGATGAAAGCGAGCAGAGGCTTGCCCACGGCGGTCGGATCGAGCAGCACCGAAGTGCGCCGGATAGCGCCGGACCTCCTGAGCCGCTTCACGCGTTCATGCACGGCTGGCGCCGACAGACCCACGCGCTGCCCAAGCTCGGCGTAACTGACGGTCGCGTCCTCGACCAGCACGCCTAATAGTTTTCGGTCGAAGTCGTCGACCGCATGGCCGGCAGCAGCGTTCTGCCGAACGCCATCTGTATTTGGTGACATGAGCCTTGTTCCTGTTGAAGCCGAATGTGATTCGGCGATCATGCGCCCAGGATGAGTCTCGTTCAATTTCATGAAACGGCGCGGGCAACAGCATGACCGAGCGAATGATCCGGACGAATGGAGCCGAGCTCGCAACCGAGGCCTTCGGTGATCCGGCGCATCCACCGCTGTTGCTGATCATGGGCGGGATGGCCTCGATGCTGTGGTGGCCCGACGAGTTCTGCAGGAAATTGGCCAGCCGCAACCGGTACGTAATTCGTTATGACTACCGTGACACGGGCCACTCGACGAAATATCCGCCTGGCAAGGCCCCCTACACGCTCGACGATTTCGTCAAGGATGCGATCGGCGTACTCGATGAGTACGGCATCGCCGGCGCTCACGTCGTCGGCATGTCGCTCGGCGGCATGATCGGTCAGCTTGCTGCTGTCGGATTTCCGTCGCGCGTCCTGTCGCTGACGGTGATCAGCAGCACGCCCGTGGGGGCGCACAGCTCCCGGCTTCCAGCGAGCGATAAAATCTGGTTCGAGCACCAGGCCACTACGAGCGAGACCGTGGATTGGTCAGACCGTACGCAGGTGATCGCTTTCATGGTGGACGACGCGCGCATGACCGCGAGCACCGTGCACCCGTTCGATGAGACGCGGGTCAGAGCGTTTATCGAACGGGACTATGACCGGGCGGGCGGCTATCTGAATGCCACGAATCACGGCGTACTGATGAGCGAAGTCTCGAAACGGAGCCGGTTGCGGGAAATACGCGTGCCGCTGCTCGTGATTCACGGGACGACGGATCCTGTGTTTCCCATCGAGCACGGAATCGCGCTGTCCAAGGCAGTCCCCGGCTCAAAGCTCACTCGCATCGAAGGCGGCGGTCACGAACTTCACCCGGCTGATTGGGACACGATCATCGGCGCCGTCGTCGCACACACGTAAACGCATGCGACCCATGAATCGGCAGGTTCTGCTCCTGGTGACGGCGCAGGCCTTTGCTCAGACAGCTTCGATCCTCGTCATGACAGTCGGCAGTCTCGCCGGCAGAGAGATCGCTCCTGACCCGCAGCTTGCGACGGTGCCGATCAGCGCGATGATCCTCGGAACCGTGATAGCGACCGTGCCTGCGTCGATGTGGATGGCCCGGGCAGGCAGACGGGTGGGATTCATCACCGGTGCTCTGCTCGGCACACTGGGCGGACTGGTCGCCGCATCCGGAATCGTCGTTCGTTCCTTCTTCGTGCTGTTGCTCGGCCTGTTCCTGATAGGAACGTACCAGGCATTCACGCTGTTCTATCGCTTCGCCGCTTCCGAAGTGTCCGACGACGCGTTTCGCCCACGAGCGATCTCGCTGGTGCTCACCGGTGGCGTGGCCGCAGCTTTGCTTGGCCCTGCACTCGCCGGATTCGGCGCATCGCTCCTCGAACGTGCTTACGCAGGTTCGTTCCTGATCCTCGCCGCAGTCTCGCTGGCAGCGGCCGGCGTGCTACTGGGACTTCGCGTACCGCTGCCGCAGGCGCAGATCGGCCAAAGCCAGCCACGTCCGCTCCTCGTCATCATGCGTCAGCCGACATTCGCCGTTGCAATCTTCGCGGCGGCAACCGGTGGCGGTGTGATGGTCCTCGCCATGACCGCGATGCCGCTTGCCATGGCGCAACACCATCACGGCCTCTCGGCTACGACCGTTGTCATGCAAGTGCACGTGCTCGGAATGTTTCTGCCGTCGTTTTTCACAGGCTCACTCATCGCCCGCTGCGGAGTGCTGCGTGTGATGTTTGCTGGCGCCGTTCTGCTGTCAGCACACGTGGCCTTGAGTGTGAGCGGCACGGGCTTCGTCTCCTTTGCGTGGGCGCTCGCGCTCCTCGGGGTCGGCTGGAACTTCCTTTATGTGGGCGGCACGACGCTGCTGACGGACGCCTATCTTCCGGCGGAGAGAGGACGCGCCCAGGCGGCAAATGATCTGCTGATCTTCGTGGTCGGCCTCGCATCGTCGCTGACCGCGGGAGTGTTGTTGCAGATCGCCGGCTGGAGGCTGATGAACGCCTACCTGCTTCCCTGGCTGGTTGCTGCGATCGTCGCAGTCGCGTGGCTCGGCCACATGCGGCGGAGATTGGCGGAGAGAGAGGGATTCGAACCCTCGAAGGGCTTTTGACCCTTACACCCTTAGCAGGGGTGCGCCTTCGACCACTCGGCCATCTCTCCGGCGCGATCAAACCTGTCAAGGCAGGCCCGCTGTCGGTCGTGTCATACCACGTCAGTGGTATGCGCGATGTCGAGCTGGATGCGGGCCGGCTGCGAAGGCCGGGAAGAATACTGGCGGCAACCCTGAAGGTAAAGGGTTGAGCGGATTGGAGGCTTTGCGGGTTGTCTTGCTCTCCAGCGGGCCGCGGAGGTGGGTTACTGGGCCACTTCCGCGGCTCGCCGATGCGTGAGGACGATCGTCAGGTTCCAGCGCCGGTCAGCGGACGCTTGACTGCGCCACCGGCAGCCTGCTCTTCGCGCTTGATGCGCTCGTAGATCTCTTCACGGTGCACGGCAACTTCCTTCGGCGCATTGACGCCGACACGAACCTGGTTGCCCTTGACGCCGAGGACGGTCACTGTGATGTCGTTGCCTATCATCACGGTCTCACCGACGCGCCTTGTCAGAATCAACATGTTTCGCTCCTTGCCTGTCAGCTGAATGAGCTTCGTGTCGCGTCGCCGGCAATGGAATCACTGCCCTCCCACAGCTTCGCCACACCAGTCATTCAAATCGAGAGTAGGTTACCGATATCTGTAATGGGGATCGGGATTTCCCTGAAAAGCTCCACTCACCCTCACAAGAGGGATAAAAATTTTTCGGGGTATGTTCGCACCTTCGAATCGCGCGTGCGACTGCGAGTTTCTGCGTAGCCGTTTTTTCTCAACGGCTCGGTATACATAACCACGCGGCGACGTCACGGGCGCTGCCGTACGTCTCATTGTGCAAGCGATACACGCCGCTCGCAAGCGAGGCGCGTCGGAATTAGCCCCACTTACACGGAGTTGGGAAGTCCGGCTTAGGTCGATTGACCTAACAATCGGGCCTGCACCCAGGGGGCGACTGCGGCGAGCGCTTCGTCGAGCTTGGTCGGATCGTTGCCGCCGGCTTGCGCCATGTCCGGGCGCCCGCCGCCGCGGCCGCCGACCATCTGGGCGACCACGTTCACCAGGTCGCCAGCTTTCATTTTTGTAATCTGATCCTGCGTCACACCGGCAATAAGCACGACTTTGTCCGGTTCTTGCACGGACGCGAGCACGATCGCGGCCGAGCGCAATTTGCTTTTCAGTTGATCCACCGCATCGCGCAATGCAGGCGCGTCGGCGCCGTCGACGCGCGTCGCGACGACTTTGACGCCGGCGACTTCGACCGCCGTGCTCGAAAGATCGCCGCCCTGCCCGCTCGCCAGTTTGGATTTCAGCGCCGCAACCTCTTTCTCGAGCTTGCGGCTGCGCTCCGCCAGCTGCCGCACTTTGTCCTCGACCTCGTCGCGGCCCGCTTTCACGATCGCGGCCAGCTCGCGCAGGACTTGGTCTGATTTTGCAACCCAGTCGAGCGCGCCCTGCCCGGTCACGGCTTCGATGCGGCGCACGCCGGCCTGAATTCCGCCTTCGCTGACGATCTTGAACAGGCCGATGTCGCCGGTGCGGCGCACGTGTGTGCCGCCGCAAAGCTCGACGGAGAAGTCGCCGAAGTTGAGCACGCGCACTTCGTCGTCGTACTTCTCGCCGAACAACGCCATGGCGCCGGACGCCACCGCAGCGTCGTACTTCATGAGACGCGTCTCGCCCGCGGCGTTCGCCCGGATCTGCGCGTTCACCAGGCGCTCGACTTCCTGCAGCTCGCTCGCCGTCATCGGCTGAAAGTGCGAAAAGTCGAAGCGCAGACGGTCGGGCGCGACCAGCGAGCCCTTCTGCGTGACGTGCGTGCCGAGCACCTTGCGCAAAGCAGCATGCAGCAGATGAGTGGCCGAGTGATTCAGCATAGTCGCGCGACGACGCTCTTCATCCACGCGCGCTTCGACGCGCGCGCCCTGCTTGAATTCGCCGCTCGTTACTCGTCCGACGTGCGCGTAGGCGCTGCCGATCTTCTGCGTGTCCGTGACTTCGAACCGCGCCCCGCCCGCGACGAGCGTGCCGGTATCGCCGACCTGGCCGCCGCTTTCTGCATAAAACGGCGTGTGGTCGAGAATCACCTGCCCTTCGTCGCCCTTGCGCAGCACGTCCACGCGCTCCTTGTTCTTCAGGAGCGTGACGATCGTGCCCGTGTCGGCGAAGTTCTCGTAGCCGCTGAAATCGGTCTTGCCTTCGACCGTCACGCCGGTGCGCAGGTCGACACCGAACTTGCTCGCGGCCTGACTCTGCTTGCGTTGCGCTTCCATTGCCGCTTCGTAGCCCGCGTGATCGATCGTGAGCCCACGCTCGCGTGCGATGTCCGCCGTCAGATCGACCGGGAAGCCGAAGGTGTCATACAGGCGGAACACGGTCTCGCCCGGAATCACCTTGCTGTCCTTCAGCGAGCCGATCGCGGTGTCGAGCAGTGCCATGCCCTGCGACAGCGTCTCGGCGAAGCGCTCTTCTTCCTGCTTTAAGACGCGCTCGATCTGCGCGCGCTGGGTTTTGAGTTCCGGGTATGCCGCGCCCATCTCCTTTTCGAGGGCCGCGACCAGCGTGTAGAAGAACGGCTTATCCTGCCCGAGCATGTAGCCGTGACGCAGCGCGCGACGCACGATCCGGCGGAGAACGTAGCCGCGGCCCTCGTTCGAAGGAAAAACGCCGTCGGCGATCAGGAATGCGCTGGCACGGATGTGATCGGCAATGACCCGCAGCGACTTCGCTTCGAGGTCGCGCGTGTTGGTCGCAGCGGCAGCAGCCTTGATCAGGTTGACGAACAGGTCGATCTCGTAGTTCGAGTGCACGCCCTGCATCACGGCCGCGGTGCGCTCGAGGCCCATGCCGGTGTCGACCGAAGGCTTCGGCAGCGAGGTGAGCACGCCGTCGGCCGAGCGGTCGAACTGCATGAACACCAGATTCCAGATCTCGATCCAGCGATCGCCGTCGGCGTCCGGCGAGCCGGGCGGACCGCCGGGAACGTCGGCGCCGTGGTCGTAGAAGATCTCGGAGCACGGGCCGCACGGCCCGGTCTCGCCCATCTGCCAGAAGTTGTCGGAGCCGCCGCCCGGGTTGTCGCCGATGCGCACGATGCGGCTCGGCGGCAGCCCGACTTCCTTGTGCCACACGTCGTAGGCTTCATCGTCCGTGTGGTAGACCGTGACCATCAGGCGCTGCGGGTCGATGCCGAGCCAGTCCTTGCCGGTGACGAAGTCCCAGCCGAAGCGGATCGCATCGCGCTTGAAATAGTCGCCGAAGCTGAAGTTGCCGAGCATCTCGAAGAACGTGTGATGCCGCGCCGTGTAGCCGACGTTCTCAAGATCGTTGTGCTTACCGCCGGCGCGCACGCAGCGCTGCGAGCTCGCCGCGCGGCTGTAGTTGCGCTTGTCCTTGCCGAGGAACACGTCCTTGAACTGGACCATGCCGGCGTTGGTGAACAGCAGCGTGGGATCGTTGCCGGGCACGAGCGAGCTCGAAGGCACGATCTGGTGCCCGCGCTCGTGGAAAAACTTCAGGAACAGCGCACGCAGTTCGGCGCTGGTGGGGCGCTTGCCGGTCGTCATTCGGCCTCAAATGTGATGTCTGGGGTGATGTCCGGCGCATCCTCCCCCTCGCCCGATTCGTCGCGAAAGGCGGCCCGGAGCTGCTCGGCATCGAAGCCGCGATATTGAAGGAAGCGCGCCTGCTTTGCACGTTCGCCCAGGCTGCGGGGTGCTGCCGCCCCGAACTTGCGCCGGCGGACTTCCCGGGCCTGCTGCACCCAGTCGATGTCGGCGGTTCGCAGCGCCTCTTCTACTCGGGCTTCGTCGACGCCCTGCTGCCGCAGGGCGGCCCGAATGCGCACCGGGCCCTGCCCGCGCTTGGCGTGGTGATGGATGAAATTGGCGGTGAAGCGCTCATCGCTGACCAGCCGCTTGCCGGCCAGCTTCTGGATGACGGGCTCGATGATCTGCGGCGGATAACCCTTGTGAACGAGCTTGCGACGCAACTCCTCGGTGGAGTGCTCACGCCCGGCGAGCAGCCGCAGAGCGGCTGCTTCGACGGTCTTCGCGTCCGCTGCGGAGCTATTCGACGGTCGCCTCACCCTTCACTGCCTCGTCCCTCTTCGTCTTTTCTTTGCCGGGAAGAAGCTTCTCGCGGATCCTGCCCTCGATCTCCCGAGCGATCTCGGGATGTTGATCGAGGAAGTTGCGCGCGTTCTCCTTGCCCTGGCCGATGCGCTCGCCGTTGTAGCTGAACCAGGAGCCCGACTTCTCGACGAACCCCTGCGCCACGCCGATGTCGATGACCTCGCCGTTGCGGGAGATGCCGGCCCCGTAGAGGATTTCGAACTCCGCTTCGCGGAACGGCGGCGCCACTTTGTTCTTCACGACCTTGACGCGCGTCTGGTTGCCGATGACTTCCTCGCCGTTCTTCAACGCGCCGATGCGGCGGATATCCAGCCGCACGGAAGCGTAGAACTTGAGCGCGTTGCCGCCGGTGGTGGTTTCCGGGTTGCCGAACATCACGCCGATCTTCATGCGGATCTGGTTGATGAAGATGACGATGGTGTTCGAGCGCTTGATGTTGCCGGTGAGCTTGCGCAGAGCCTGCGACATGAGGCGCGCCTGCAGGCCGACGTGCATGTCGCCCATTTCGCCTTCGATTTCCGCCTTGGGCGTCAGTGCCGCGACCGAGTCGACGACGACGATGTCGACCGCGCCGGAACGCACCAGCATGTCCGTGATTTCCAGCGCCTGCTCGCCGGTGTCCGGCTGCGAAACAAGAAGGTCCTGCACGTTCACGCCGAGCTTCGCCGCGTAGACGGGATCGAGCGCGTGCTCGGCATCCACGAACGCAGCGGTGCCGCCGGCGCGCTGCGCTTCAGCGATGACCTGCAGAGTGAGCGTGGTTTTGCCCGAGGACTCCGGGCCGTAGATCTCGACGACGCGTCCGCGCGGGAGCCCGCCGACGCCCAGTGCAATGTCCAACCCGAGCGAACCGGTGGACACCGCCTCGATGTCGTAGTTTTCCGTGCCTTCGCCCAGGCGCATGACCGAGCCCTTGCCGAACTGCTTTTCGATCTGCCCGAGCGCGGCGGCGAGTGCCTTCTTGCGGTTTTCTTCCATCGTGGCGGCCTTGAGGTTGAAGAGGTGGCGAGGTGTTCAGTTGTAACAGGCGACGACTCGAACGAGATTCGATTATCTGTACATTTACACAGTTATTCAATAATCCAGTGCAATTTCTTTCGTCATGCCCAGGAGTCAGACAAGCAGCCACTCCTCGAGCACCGTGTACTCCGAGCCGCGCTGGCCGACTATCGATTCGACCAGCGCGAACGACTCGACCGGCCACTGCACCGGCGTGACGCCGCGAGCAGCGGGCCCGCGCGCAACGTCGCGGACCAGCGTGACGTGCGGGCGAAACGTGTCGTGGTCGCGCAGCTCGAAGCCGCGTTCCCGCAGCCCGGCGCGCAAACCATCGACGATCGACAGCAACTGCGGCGGCGCGCGCTCTGCGGTCAGGCAGATCAGGCTCGAACGCCGCCAGAGCTCGATGCGCTCAAGATGCAGCATAAACTTGCCACCGAATGTCACGTTCTGGGTCGACTGTGCAGTTTCTAGCACGCGCTCAAGCCGGCCTTCGGGAACCGCGCCGAGAAAAACGGCCGTAACGTGCAGATTGCGCTCGGCGATCGGGCGACCGAGGGTCGCGTAGGCCTGCACTTCGGCGGCGAGCCGCGCACGCACCGCATCCGTCGGCCAGAGCGCGAAGAACAAGCGGCGATTTTTCACATGCGCAGCAGCTCGCCGAGCGCACGCGCGACTGTCTGGCGCCGGACGGCCTCGCGGTCGCCGCCGAATGTTTCGAGCGCCACGCGCGTTTCGATCTCGACGCCGGCGCGCCAGGCCCACCCGAACCACACAGTCCCGACCGGCTTGCCGGGCTGGCCGCCGTCTGGCCCGGCGATCCCGGTCACGGCGATGGCGAACTGGCCGCCCAGCGTTTCGAGCGCCCCGATCGCCATCTCACGCGCCGCCGCCTCGCTGACGGCACCGTGCGCGACGAGCGTGGACGGCAGCACGCCGAGCAGAGACTGCTTGAGAGTATTGCTGTAAGCGACGACGCCGCCGAGAAACCAGCTGGAGCTGCCGGGGATGTCAGTCATGACCTTGGCGATCCAGCCGCCGGTACATGACTCAGCGGTCACGATCCGGCGCTCGCTGTCGATCAGCAAAGCGCCCACCCTCATCGCGAGTCGCTGCAGCTCCGAATCGCTCGTCGGATCCTTCGTCATGAGCACACGCTTTAGTGCCGCGCGCGGCGTACGTCAAGACGTGAGAGAGGAGGCAGTAGCCTGTAGGCTCTCGGCTCCATGGCCGCCGCCCTCGAGACCCACACTCCCGTGATGCAGCAGTACCTGCGCCTCAAGGCGCAGTACCCCGACGTGCTGCTCTTTTATCGCATGGGGGATTTCTATGAGCTGTTCTTCGACGACGCCAAGCGCGCCGCGCGACTGCTCGACATCACGCTGACTGCGCGCGGGCAGTCCGCCGGCCAGCCGATTCCGATGGCGGGCGTGCCGTTTCACAGCGTCGAGAGCTATCTGGCGAAGCTCGTACGCCGTGGCGAGTCGGTCGCGATCTGCGAGCAGATTGGCGATCCCGCCAAAGCCAAGGGCCCGCTCGAGCGCCAGGTCGTACGCGTCGTCACGCCCGGCACCGTCACCGACGAGGCATTCCTGGAAGAACGCCGCGACACGTTGCTTGCCGCGCTTTGTCGCGAAGGCGACCGCTTCGGGCTCGCGTGGCTCGAACTGTCGAGCGGCCGCTTCACCGTGCTCGAAGCCGAGGGCAGCGAGGCGCTCACGAGCGAAATCGAGCGGCTGCGGCCCGCGGAGCTGCTCGTTGCCGAACAATCTCAGCCGCCGCAGAGTGCGACGAGCTTCATCCGCGAGCGTCCGCCGTGGCACTTCGACGTGCAGACGGCGACGCGCTCGCTGTGTGAGCAATTCCAGACGCGCGATTTGAGCGGTTTCGGTTGTGCGGACCGCACGCTCGCCGTCGCGGCCGCCGGCTGCCTTTTGCAATATGTACGCGATACGCAGAAGGCCGCGTTGCCACACCTGCGCGGTCTGCGCACCGAAGAACGCGGCGAAGCGGTGCTGCTCGACGCAGCGACCCGCCGCAACCTGGAGCTCTCCACCAGTCTGGCGGATCGGCCGGACTGCACACTCGCTGCCGTGCTCGATCGAACCGCGACAGCGATGGGGGGACGCGAGCTGCGCCGCTGGCTTCATCGGCCGCTGCGGGATCGCCGCACGATCGAGCTGCGCCTGCAGGCGATCGGCACGCTGGTCGACAAAGGGTTGCACGGCGCGTTGCATGAGCTGCTCGCGCATGTCGGTGACGTCGAACGCGGTCTCGCTCGCGTCGCGCTGAAGTCGGCGCGTCCGCGCGACCTCGCGCAATTGCGCGAAGCGCTGGCGCGCCTGCCGGACCTGCAAAGCCTGCTCGCCGGGCTCGATTCGCCGGCGTTGGCGGATCTAGCCGCGCGCGCCGGCACGTATCCGGATATCCACGCGCTGCTGGTACGCGCGATCGTCGAGCAGCCGCCGCCGATCCTGCGCGAAGGCGGCGTCATCGCAATCGGCTACGACGCGGAGCTCGATGAGCTGCAACGCATCAGCGAGCACAGCGATCAATACCTGCTCGACCTGGAAGCGCGCGAGCGCCAGCGCAGCGGCATCGCGAATCTGCGGCTCGGCTACAACCGCG
>DATNFA010000048.1:0-45500 GCA_035606615.1 Steroidobacteraceae bacterium | reverse complement strand
TCCGCCGCTGTCGCTGGGTCCCGCCGATTGCGACCTGCTGCGTGTGATGCGCGATCAGGTCTTCCCGCGGTTGCGCATACGCCTGGTTTCGAGCGGGCTGAATTGCGGCGGCGGCTCCGACACGCGCATCCAGCCCAGGATTCATGTCAACGCGCTGGTGCCATCCAGAACTTAACGCCGTCCGCTGACGTTGTAGTCGGGTCCTATCCGGATCGTCCGAGGCCCGCCATGCCGCAACACACCGACTCCGACCCCACGCTCACCGCCGAGTACCTGACGCGCCTCGACGCCTACTGGCGCGCCGCCAACTACCTGTCGGTGGGTCAGATCTATCTGCTCGACAATCCGCTGCTGCGGGAGCCGCTGGCGATCGAGCACATCAAGCCGCGCCTGCTCGGCCACTGGGGCACGACCCCCGGGTTGAACTTCGTCTACGCGCACCTGAACCGCGTCATCAACAAGTACGATCTGGACATGATCTATGTCGCGGGACCCGGACACGGCGGGCCGGCGCTGGTAGCGAACACGTATCTCGAGGGCACTTACAGCGAGTACTACTCGAACGTGTCGGAAGACGTCCACGGGCTGCGCCGGCTTTTCAAGCAGTTCTCGTTCCCGGGCGGCATCCCGAGCCACGTCGCGCCGGAAACGCCGGGCTCGATCCACGAAGGCGGCGAGCTCGGGTATTCCCTGTCGCACGCATATGGTGCGGCGTTCGACAACCCCGATCTGGTCGTCGCCTGCGTGATCGGCGACGGCGAAGCGGAAACCGGGCCGCTCGCGACGAGCTGGCACTCGAACAAGTTTCTCAATCCGGTGCGCGACGGCGCCGTACTGCCGATCCTGCACCTCAACGGCTACAAGATCGCGAGCCCGACGGTGCTCGCGCGCATTCCGCGCGAAGAGCTGACGCAGCTGCTCAGCGGCTGCGGCTACGAGCCTTTCTTCGTCGACGAGCAAGCGACCCACGAGGCGACGCACCTCGCGATGGCACGCACGCTCGACCGCATCGTCGCTCGTATTCGTGAGATTCAAAGTGCCGCGCGCAGCAACGGATTTCGTGGGCGGCCAACGTGGCCGGCGCTGGTGCTGCATACGCCGAAGGGATGGACCGGTCCGCACGAAGTCGACGGCCTCCCGGTTGAGGACAACTGGCGCTCGCACCAAGTGCCGCTGGCGGAGCTCGCGGAGAAGCGTCCGCACTTGCGGCTGCTCGAAGAGTGGATGCGCAGCTATCGACCGGAAGAGCTGTTCACCAGCGAGGGCAAGTTGCGACCGGAACTGCGCGAGCTTGCGCCCAAAGGCAAGCGCCGCATGGGCGACAACCCGCACGCGAATGGCGGCATGCTGCTGCGGAGCCTGCGGTTGCCGGATTTCCGCGAGTACGCGGTGCAGCTGAAAAAGCCCGGTGCCGCGATTGCCGAAGCAACGCGCGTGCAGGGCACCTACCTGCGCGACGTGATGAAGCTGAATCTGCCGACCGCCAACTTCCGCGTCTTCAGTCCCGACGAGCTGACCTCCAATCGCTGGAACGACGTGCTCGAGGTGACGCAGCGCATGTGGGCGGCGGAAATCCTGCCGACCGATTCGCACCTCGCGAACGACGGGCGCGTGATGGAGACGCTGAGCGAGCATCAGTGCCAGGGCTGGCTCGAAGGCTACCTGCTCACCGGCCGGCACGGTTTCTTCAGCTGCTACGAGGCGTTCGTGCACATCGTCGATTCGATGTTCAATCAGCACGCCAAGTGGCTCAAGACCTGCAATCACATTCCATGGCGCCGGCCGATCGCCTCGCTGAACTATCTGCTGAGCTCGCACGTCTGGCGCCAGGATCACAACGGCTTCAGTCACCAGGATCCGGGCTTCATCGATCACGTCGTCAACAAGAAGCCGGAGATCATCCGGGTGTATCTGCCGCCGGATGCGAACACGTTGCTGTCAGTGACCGATCACTGCCTGCGCAGCCGCAACTTCGTGAACGTGATCGTTGCCGGCAAACAGCCGCAGCACCAATGGCTGTCGATGGACGATGCGATCAAGCACTGCACTGCCGGCGTCGGCATCTGGTCATGGGCGAGCAACGATCTGGACGGCGCGCCCGACGTGGTGATGGCGTGCGCGGGCGACGTGCCGACTCTGGAAACGCTTGCGGCCGTGAGCCTGCTGCGCGAATGGCTGCCGGCGCTGAAAGTGCGCGTCGTCAACGTCGTCGACCTGATGACGCTGCAGCCGCCGAGCGAGCATCCGCATGGACTTGCGGATGCGGAGTTCGATTCGATCTTCACGGTCGACAAGCCGATCCTGTTCGCATTTCACGGCTATCCGTGGCTGGTCCATCGCCTCACCTACCGGCGTCATGGCCACGACAACCTGCACGTGCGCGGCTACAAGGAGGAAGGGACCACCACGACGCCGTTCGACATGACGGTGCTGAACGATCTCGACCGCTTCCATCTCGTCGAAGCCGTGTTCGATCGCGTGCCCGGCCTGGGCGCGCAGACGGCGCATCTGCGCCAGCGGGTGCGCGACAAGCTGGTCGAGCATCGCGAGTACGTCACGCGACACGGCGACGACATGCCGGAGATCAAGAACTGGAAGTGGCACTAGGTTTCTGGAGCAGCGCCGCCGCTTCCATCGCCATCGCGAGCTCCTCGTCCGCGCGAACGACCACGATTCTGGCGCCGAGAAACTCCAGCCGTTCCACGCAGGCCTGGCGGATCCCGGCGCTGTTCTCGCCTACTCCGCCGGTGAAGGCAATTGCATCCACGCCGCCCATCACCGCGGCGTAGGCACCGATATACTTGCGCACGCGATAGGCATAGAGCGCCAGCGCGCGACGACATTCCTCGTCGCCTTCGACCGCGCGACGTTCGATCTCACGCACGTCATTCGTCCCGGTCAGCCCGGCCAGGCCCGATCGGCGATTGAGCAAGTCGTCCAGTTCCTTGCCGCCGAACGAGCGCGACCCGATCAGGTCCAGCAGGATGCCGGGATCCAGGTCGCCGGCACGCGTACCCATCACCAGGCCTTCGAGCGGCGTCATGCCCATGCTGGTGTCGATGCTGCGACCGTGCTCGATTGCAGTGACGCTCGCTCCATTGCCCAGATGGCAGGAAACGATCCGCAACTTTTCCGCCGGCACCCGCAGCTCGGCGGCCACAGCGTGCATCACATGCGCGTGACTGATGCCGTGGAAACCGTAGCGACGAATGCCGAAACGCCGGCGCAGGTCTCCCGGCAACGCATACTCGCGCGCCCGATCAGGCAACGTCGCGTGATACGCAGTGTCGAAAACGGCCACATGTACGGTCTGCGGATAGACCTCGCGCGCCCGGCGAATGGCCGCCAGCGCCGGCGGATTGTGCAGCGGCGCCAGGTGACTCAGCTGCTCGACCTCGGCAAGGACAGCGTCGTCGATCTTCGTCGGCTGCACGAAGCGCTCACCGCCGTGGACCACGCGATGGACGATTGCACCCGGCGGTCCATGGTGCCGGCTCCTTTCACGGAGCTGCTGTAGCACTCGGCCGACAGTCGCCGGCAGCGTTGCCGTCTCGAGCTGCTGCACACGGACATCCACGACGTGGCAGCGTCGGTCGGTATCGATGACAGCGCTCTTGAGCGACGAGCTGCCGCAGTTCAGTGCAAAGATAAGCATGCGTGCGGGCCTGGCTGGACATTATTATAAGGAGCCTTGGAGCCTGCCATGAGTTTCGCAGAACGCATTGCGGACGAGCTCGTAGCCCTCGGAGTGAGCGGCGACGGCGTGCTCGTCGTACATACAGCCTTCTCCGCATTCGGCGGAGGGGCCGGCACGCCGGCCGACCTCATCGCGGGGCTGCGGATGGCCGCCGGCCCGCACGGCACCTTGGTCATGCCCAGCATGAGCGACGACGACGAGCAGCCGTTCGATCCGCAAAATACCCCGTGCGCCGGCATGGGAATCGTCGCCGACACGTTCTGGCGCATTCCGGGCGTGAATCGCAGCGACAGCCCGCACGCCTTCGCGGCCGTCGGCCCGCACGCCGCCGAAATCACCGCGCCGCATCCGATCGATGTCCCGCACGGACTGGACAGTCCGGTGGGCCGCGCCTACGAGCTCGATGCTGAAGTCCTGCTGCTCGGCGTCGGCCACGACGCGAACACGACCGTGCATCTCGCCGAGAACGTCGCGGGCGTGCGCTACAAGCTGCCGAAGTACGCGACTGTCGTGCGCGACGGAACCCTGGTCCGTCATCACTATCGCGAGATCGATCATTGCTGTGCGAATTTCGCACGCCTCGACTCGTGGCTCGAAGGCGACGGGCATCAGCAACGCGGTTTCATCGCCGGCGCGCCGGCGCGACTGATCGCGGCGCGCGACATCGTCGTCACCGCTCTCGATCAGTTGCGCGAGAACGAGCTGGTCTTCCTCCATCCGCGCGGCGTTTGCGCGGAGTGCGATGAAGCGAGGGCCAGCATGGAACAGTGACGCGGAACCGAGCCTTCTGCTGTGTCCATGCAAAAGGAGTACGCACGATGCAGGATCGCAATTCGCACAGCTGGCTCGTTCCGACGACCGTCTCCCTGGCGTTGATCCCAACGGTCGCGACCGCGGCCGGTTTCGCATTGCTCGAACAAAGCGCCAGCAGACTGGGCACGGCCTTCGCCGGGACCGCCGCGGCAGCAGACGACGCGACGACGGTCTACTTCAATCCCGCCGGCATGACGGCATTGCGTCAGCCCGAAGGCGCGGTGAGCGCGAGCGGCATCGCGATCGGCTCCGAATTTCGCAACGCCAGCTCCACCCCGGCATTCCTGCAGCCGCTGGGTGGCAACGGCGGCGATGCCGGCGACTGGAATCTGGTACCGGCCGCGTATTTCGTGTTGCCGGTCGGCGAGAGTTTCGCGTTCGGTTTCGGCGTGAATGCGCCGTTCGGCCTCAAGCTCGTCTATGAGGACGAGTGGATCGGCCGCTTCCAGGCGTTGCACAACGAGATCACGACGCTGAATTTCAATCCATCCGTCGCGTGGCGGATCAATGAGCGAATCTCGATCGGCGCCGGTATCGACTACCAGCGACTGGATGCCGAGCTGACGAACGACATCAATTACTCTGCCGTCATCGCGCAAGGCGTGCAGCAACTGGTCCTTGCCGGTCAGCTGCCGCCCGCGACCGGAAATGCGGTCATTGCCGGGAACGCCGCGCAATCGGGTCACGCGCGCGTGCGCGGCGACGACGATGCGTGGGGCTTCAACGTGGGCGCGCTGTTCGATCTGTCGGATGACACGCGTCTCGGACTTTCGTATCGCTCGTCGATCGACTACACGGTCCAGGGCACGATCGATTTCACGGCGCCGGCCGGCAGGGATCCGGTCTCGAGCGGGATCATCGCGGCGGCATCCGCACCCGGCGCGCCGCTGTCCTCCGGCCCCGTCAACGTCGATCTGGAACTGCCGGATAGCGCGACGCTGTCGCTGCAGCATCGCTTCGGCGAAAGATTTGCCGTCCTCGCGGACCTGGCGTGGACAGGCTGGAGCTCGATCCAGGAGCTGCGCATCGTGCGCGATTCCGGCACGACAGTGTCGGTGACTCCGGAGCAATGGCGTGACACGTGGCGCTACGCGCTCGGCGGAACCTACGCGATGAATGACAGCATCACGCTGCGCGCCGGCGTGGCGTTCGATGAAACCCCGGTACCGGACGCAACACGCACGCCCCGCCTTCCCGACTCAGATCGAACCTGGGTCGCGATCGGCGCACGCTGGCAACCTTCGCCTGCAATGCTGCTGGACTTCGGCTACGCGCATCTCTTCAGCGATACGGTGCCGCTCGATCAGGATGCAGGCAACGCGACCGCGTCGGCGCTGCTCAACGGACACCAGCACTCCGATATCGACATCGTGAGCGCGCAGCTCGTCTATCGCTTCTGAAGGAGAAAGGCCTACAGGCCTCAGAAGGTCTTGCCGAGCCGCAGGTACCAGAAGCGTCCCTTGAGGTCGCCCTGGGATATGTCGTACCCCTGCGCGCCCCCGACTTCCGCAAACTCCGGCTGCGCGTCGAACAGGTTCGAGGCGCCGGCCGTCAGCTGTACGCCACGCAAGAATGCGCGGCCAGAATCCATCTTGCCGAGATCGACGGCGGCTTGCAGGTCGACGAAGGTCTGCGCGGCGACGCGGCGCCCGTTGCGAACGCCGCCGCGCGTGTCGTCATAGGAAGGAATGTAACGCACGTGCATCGTCGTGCTGAGCGGACCGCGATCCCAGTCGAGTCCGCCGACAGCGCGCCATTTCGTGATCGTGCCGGCCTGGTCGTTGGCGAGATTCACGCGGTCGACCGCCGGCGTCGCGGGCACGTCGATCGTCTCGTATTCGCCGATCCAGGTCGCGACCAGATTCGCGGCGAATTCACCGAACGAGCTCTCCTTGTCGAAGTGCAAGCCGAGGTCGATGCCGCTGGTCCGGAGCCGGCCGAAGTTCATGCGCGAGATGTCGATCTGCGTGACCGCGCCCGGAATGCCCGCGGCCAGGTCGAAGGCAGTCGGCGCGCCGCGGATGACGCGCTCCGGGAATAGCGACTCGTTGGCGAGCACGAGAGCCGGCTGCAGCAGCGTGATGCGGTTGTCCATCGTGACGTGCCAATACGTCGCGAATACTTCGAGCGGCGGCAGCGATTGCGGCGTGAACACTAGGCCGGCCGTGAACGATTTGCCGCGGGTCGGATCCAGTTCCGCATTACCACCGCCGAGCAGAGACACGGGCGCCACCGCGCCGCCGCGGCGCGGATCAGCGACCGGGAAAACCGGCAGGGACGCCGTGCGCGGCAAGTACAGCTCGTACATCGACGGCGCGCGGAAGCTGCGACCGAACGATGCGTGCACCGCTAGATCCTGGTACGGCAGCCACCGCGCGCCGAACTGCGGATTGAAGATCTGGCCGAAATCGCTGTACTTGTCGAAGCGACCACCCGCGGTGAGCTTTAGCTCGCGCAGCGCGGGCACGTGCATGTCGACGCCGACGATCGGAATGGTCAGCTCTGCAAAGCCGGATCCGACTTCGCGCCGGAAGGAATCGAGCGCGGCATCGAACTGCACCGACTCCTTGCGCCATGCGCCGCCGACCATCGCAGTGAGCAGCCCGCCCGGCAGCTCCAGCAACCGCCCGTTTGCCAGGCCGCTCAGCTGCGTCGAATCGGTGGCATACGTGCTCACGATCGGCGGCGCGACCAGGCTATCGAGAACCTCCTGGCTCGCCGCGGGACCCGGGCGGAACAGATCCAGAGTCTGGCTCGGATCCGGATTCGCCAGCACTTGCATCAGCCGCAGGAAATCGACGGTGTTCTCGAGCCTGAGCTCGGCGTCCTCTTCGCTGCGCAGGAGTGAGAACTCCCAGTTCCATTCACGCGCCCTGCCGTGCAGCGAGGCAACGCCGCGCGCCAACGTCGAGTCGATGTTCTGTTCCTGCCGCTCCATGCTGTCGAGCATGGTGTTGGCGAGGACCGGCAAATGGAACGGATTGAACGGATTCGTCATCGGCACGAGCACGCCGGGCAGCAGCGGCGGCGCGGTCGGCGCCCGCACGCTGCGATCGACGTAAATCAACTCGGCGGAGGCCACGAGATCCTTCGGCACCAGCTCCACTGTCCCGTTGGCCACGACGCTCGCTCGACTCTGTGCGGGCACGATCGGCGCGTACCGCAGCAAGCTTGCGAAATTGCGCTGCCCCGGTACGAATTCGCTCAGCGCGATGCGCTGGCCCGCAATGCTTTCCGGAATCGCAGCAATCGGCGAATTCAGGCCGGGCAGATTGCCCAGCTGCGGCAGCGCCGTTGCGTTACCCGGGCTGCTGTTGATCGATCGCTGGTCAATGCTGCCGAAGCGTCGGTAGTCCTGGTCGGCCCACAGGCTGCGCTGTTCGCCGAGCAGCGTTTGCGTGCTCGTGTAGTCCAGCATCAATGCGCCCCTCGCGCTGTCTCGCACGATGCCGAAGCTGGCCGCCGTCTGAAGCTGACTGCCGCCGCCATCCGCCGAGCCGTAGTGCATGTGCAAGCTCGGTTCCGGAATCTCATCGCGCAGCACGATGTTGATGACGCCACCGATCGCATCCATGCCGTGTTGCACCGAAGTCGAGTCGAACTTCAGCTCGACGTGGTCGACCGCGCTCACCGGAATGGTGTTGAGATCGAAGGCGTTGACCTGGAAGCTCGCCGCGCTCGGCGGCGCACGGTCGCCGTCGATCAGGACCAGCGTCGTGTCGGCGCCGAGCCCGCGCAGCTCTGCGAATTGCGCGCCGCTGCTGCGAGCACCGTCGGGGCGCAGATAGGGCTGTTGCGGAACGTACTTCAGCAAGTCCGAAAGCGTCGTGACACCCGAGCGCTCGATCGCTTCGCGATCGAGCAGCACGATCGGTGCCGCGCTCTCGCTCAGGAGCTTCATCTTCTGACGCTCCGTGATGACCGTGTACAGCAGATCGTCTTTGCCCGGCTGCTCCTGCGACATCGTTCGCCACACGGCCGTCTGCGCGCTGCGCGATGTCCTGGCCTGCGGCGCCGGCCGCGCCTTCGGTGCCGGCGGTGCTCGCACGATGGAGATCGTCTTGGAGTTAGTCCACGCGTACGTCAGGCCGGTCGAGCGCAGCAGCTGGGTCAGTGCGTCTTCGATCGTGTACTTGCCCTTGAGCGGGCCGACGAGCATCTGCTCCTCTTCGGTCGTGTTCGGGCTGTAGCCGTAGAACACGCCGGTCTGATCGTAGAGCTGCTCGAGCGCTCGAGTGAGCGGCTGCTGGTCTATGTTGAGAGGATATTCCTTGCGCGAGCCGGGATCTTTGGGCGGATCCTGGGCACCGGCGGCCGAGGCGAGAGCGAGGACGAGGCAGGCGCAGGCGCCGACAAGGAGTGTCCTTGCCATGTTTCCCTGCCTCCAGCGCATACGTGCGTTCGGGCCCACGGCTTATATTGTTTCGTTCCCTGAGAGACACACGAAGATTGCAGCAGAGTTACACGTGCCGCAAGCCGAGCCGGACATAACATATACGTATTGCTGTGAGAGTTCGCGGCAACTGCCCATGAACATGAGAATTGCTGCGAGCGGGCAGTTGTCACATACGACCTTGGTCGCATGCGTTCGCGCGGGTCGGGCCGCGTCAGTTGCGCGTCACAGCCAGCGACGATGTCGCAGTCCGGCCGTTGCCGCGTCAAGGGCGACGAAGCAGGCCGTCACCAGCGCGATCTCACCGGCCTGCAAGCCCAGCGGTTTGGAAAAAACCAAGAGCGGAACCAGCGCCTCGGCGAGCTGATCCAGCCAGAGCACTTCGCTGCCGGGCTTCAGTCGCATGCGCCGTTTCACGGCGCTGGAGCACGCGTCCGCGAGCAGCGAGAGCGCGGCGAAGCCGGCGCCGAGCCAGATGGGAAAACCGAACCAAGCGGCAAGCAATGCGCATGCCACGACGCCGCTCGCCAAGCCGCGCCATGTCTTGTGACTGCCGAACAGGCGCTCGCCGTCCGGCATCACGCACTCGAAATCTAGCGGCAGCGAGGCGCGCTCCCGCGCCAGCTTGCCGAGGATGACCGGCACCGCGTTCGCGGTGATCAGCAGTGCGAAAGCTTGCAGATCGTCTACGACCACACTTATACAATCCGTGCAGCGCAGCGATTGTTCGATTCCGGGCCCTATATATATGTATGCACGCGCAGGTGCGTCAGATGACCGGCTGCTCGCTGACCATGGTCAACACGTCGTAGCTGGCGACGACCTCGCCGTTCTGGTTGGTGATTTCCGTGTCCCAAGCGACTTCGCCGTAGCCCTTCTCGGCGCGCAGTGACTTGGACTTGCAGGTGAGCCGCACCTTGATGCGGTCGCCCGGCTTGACCGGCTTGACGAAGCGCAGGTGATCGATGCCGTAGTTCGCCAGCACCGGGCCGTATGGCGGATCGACGAACAAACCGGCCGCGGCAGAAATCAGGAAGTAGCCGTGTGCGACCCGGCCACCGAACAGCGGATTGCGGCGGGCCGCTTCCTCGTCCATGTGTGCGTAGAACGTGTCGCCGGACAGAGCTGCAAACCTTTCGATATCGTCCAGCGTGACCTCGCGCTCAGCTGTGTTCAGCGTATCGCCCACTTGCAGCTCGTGGAATGCTTTCCGGAACGGATGCACGCCAGGTGCCTTCTGTGTGGCGCCGCGCGTCCAGCGTCCGGTGATCCGCGCGACAGTCTGCGGACTACCCTGAATCGCGGTGCGCTGCATGTAGTGCATGAGGCCGCGGATGCCGCCCATCTCTTCGCCGCCGCCAGCACGGCCTGGACCGCCGTGCACTAGCCCTGGCAGCGGCGAACCGTGGCCGGTCGACTCCTTCGCGCAGTCGCGGTTCACGATCAGCAGACGTCCGTGCAGCGGCGAGAGTCCGAGCGCGAACTCGACTGCAGCGTCGTCGTCGGCCGTAAAGACCGATCCGACGAGGCTGCCTTCGCCACTGCGCGCGTAGGCAATCGCATCACCCACCGATGAATACGGCATGACAGTGCACACGGGCCCGAACGCTTCGACGGAGTGGATCGCTTTGGCCTTGGCGGGCGCGCGGCAGAACAACAGCGCCGGCGCGACGAACGCGCCCTTCTCGCGATCCGCGCCCGCAAGCTCCAGCGTGTCGGCTTCGCCGGTGAGCAATTCGGCTTCGCGCTTCAGCTCCACGATGCGGGCGAGCACCTCGCGCCGCTGGCCGAGAGCGGCGAGCGGACCCATGCGAACTTGCTCGAGACGCGGGTCGCCGACGACGACCTTGGCGAGACCGGTCTTGATCGCCTGCGACGCGGCTTCGGCGTGCGCGGCGGGCACGATCGCCTTGCGAATCGCGGTGCATTTCTGCCCTGCCTTCGCCGTCATCTCGCGCACGACCTCGCGCACGAACGCGTCGAACTCGGGCTGGCCGGGAGCGGCATCGGGACCGAGCACGCACGAGTTGATCGAGTCGGTCTCGCTGATGAACCGCACGGAGTTCGCGACGATGGTCGGATGCGTGCGCAGCTTCTGCGCAGTACTCGCCGAGCCGGTGAACGACACGACGTCCTGACAGGTGAGATGGTCGAATGCGTCGCCGAGACTGCCGCAGACGAGCTGCAGCGCGCCTTCCGGCAGGATGCCGGATTCGACGATGCGCCTGACCACCAACTCGGTGAGGTACGCAGTCGCAGTCGCGGGCTTGACGATCGCAGGCATTCCGGCCAGCAGCGTCGGCGACAGCTTTTCGAGCATGCCCCAGACCGGGAAGTTGAACGCATTGATATGAATCGCCGCGCCTTCGAGCGGCACGCAGATGTGCTGCCCGATGAACGTTCCGGTCTTCGACAGCGCTTCGACCTCGCCATCCACGTACACGCGATTGTTCGGCAGCTCGCGGGTCCCCCGCGACGCGTATGCGAACAGCGTGCCGATGCCGCCGTCGATATCGATCCAGGAATCCGCCTTCGTCGCACCCGTGGCATACGACAGCGCGTAGAACTCGTCCTTGCGATCGTTCAACATCTTGGCGACGCGCTTGAGCAGCGCCGCACGCTCGTGGAACGTCAGTTGCCGCAAAGCCGGCCCGCCCTTGCGTCGCGCGTGCTCCAGCACTCCTGCGAAATCGATGCCGCTCGACGAAGCTTCGGCGACCACTTGTCCGGTGGTGGCGTCGCGCAGCACTTGCGCGTCGCGATCTCCTGCATGCCAGCCGGCTTGCACGTAGCTCTTCAATTGCATCGCATGGTCCTCAACGTTTATCGATGACGCGCTTCGCCTTGCCAATGGAACGTTCGATCGAACCGGGTTCGCGCACTTCGACCCGCACGCTGATCCCGATCATGGATTTGACATGCTCGACCAGCACGGTCGCAGCCTTTGCACCCGCGACGAATGCAGCGGCGTCGGCTGCTTCGACGTGCACGGCCAGCGCATCGAGCGGCCCTTCGCGCGTCAACTCGAGCACGTAGTGCGGCGCGAGCGACGGCGTCTGCAGAATCAGCTCCTCGATCTGCGTCGGGAACACGTTCACGCCGCGCACGATCAGCATGTCGTCGGAACGGCCGACGATCTTCTCCATCCGCCGCATCGAGCGCGCTGTCGGCGGCAACAACCGCGTGAGATCCCGTGTGCGATAGCGAATGATCGGGAGCGCCTGCTTCGTCAGCGAAGTGAACACCAGCTCGCCCGGCGCGCCTTCGGGCTGCACAGCGCCAGTCTGCGGATCGATGATCTCCGGATAGAAATGGTCTTCCCATATTACGGGCCCGTCCTTGGTCTCGATGCACTCGTTCGCCACACCCGGACCCATCACTTCCGACAGGCCGTAGATGTCGACGGCATCCAGGCCCATCACTGCTTCGATCTGCGCCCGCATCGCTTCGGTCCACGGCTCCGCGCCGAGAATGCCGATGCGCAGCGAGCTGGCGGCCGGGTCGAGCCCCTGGCGCACGAACTCCTCGGCGATCGCCAACAGATACGACGGCGTCACCATGATGAGGTCGGGCTTGAAATCGCAGATCAGCTGCACCTGCTTCTGCGTCTGCCCGCCGGACATCGGCACGACAGTGCATCCCAGGCGTTCCGCGCCGTAGTGCGCGCCGAGGCCGCCCGTGAACAGACCGTAGCCGTAGGCGATGTGCACGATATCGCCCGGTTCGCCGCCGGCTGCGCGAATCGATCGCGCCATGAGCTGCGCCCAGGTGTCGATATCCTGCGCGGTGTATCCGACGACCGTAGGCTTGCCCGTGGTACCGCTGGATGCGTGCACGCGAACGACTTGCTCGCGCGGCACGGCGAACATGCCGAACGGGTAGTTGGCCCGCAGATCGTCCTTCACCGTGAACGGAAACTTCGCAAGATCCTCGAGCGAGCGCAGGTCGTGCGGATGCACGCCGGCGACGCGGAAACTTTCACGATAGTGCGCGACGTTCTCGTATGCGTGCCGCACCGACCACTGCAGGCGCTGCAGCTGCAGGGCACGCAGCTCGTCGATGCTCGCCTTCTCGATGGGTTCGAGGTTCATGGCGCCGCGGTCACGCTGCCGCCGAGCTGGTGCGAGCGGCCGCGAAAGAGCGCAACACATTCGCCCCGCTGATTGCTGACGGCGACGTCGTAAATGCCGGTGCGCTTCGAGCGCGAGCGTTCTTCGGCGATCGCCGTGAGCTCGTCGCCGAGGTGTGCCGATAGGAGGAACTCGACTGTCGCAGCGGATGCAACTGTCACGAGGTCATAGGTGTTGCAGGCGAACGCGAAGGCGCTGTCGGCGAGCGTGAAGATCAATCCGCCGTGGCAGAGCTGGTGACCGTTCACCATGTCCTCGCGGACTTTCATGGCAAGGCGAGCGTAGCCCGGGCGCACTTCGAGAACGCGCATGCCCAGCGCCTGCGACGCGCGGTCCTCCCCGTACATCGCACGAGCGGAGGCTTCGGCAACGGACTGCGGATCGCTCATGACGTCGGAACTAGCGGCCGGTGAATTTTGGATTGCGCTTTTCGGTGAAGGCAGCGACGCCTTCCGCGTAGTCCTGCGAACGGCCGAGCTCGCGCTGGAAGTCGCGTTCCTGATCGAGCGCCTGCTCGAACGACCGGCCCCACGACTCGTAGATCGCCTGCTTCGTGCGCGCCAGACCGCGCGTCGGCGCAAGCGCCAGTTGCTGCGCGAGCGTGTCGACCGTCTGCTTGAACTCGCCATCTTCGAGGCAGCGCCAGATCAAGCCCCATTGCGCCGCCTGCTCCGCCGACAACTTGTCCGCCAGCAGGGCGAGGCCCATCGCTCGCGCGTTGCCGAGCAGCCGCGGCAACAGCCACGTGCCGCCGGAATCCGGCACGAGGCCGAGTTTGCTGAAGGACTGAATGAAGCTCGCCGAGCGGGTCGCGAGCACGAGATCACACGACAGCGCGATGTTTGCGCCAGCGCCGGCGGCGACGCCATTGACTGCAGCGATGACCGGCATCGGCAGATTGCGCAGCGCGAGCACGAGCGGCTTGTAGTACTTGTCGATCGACTCGCCGAGATCGACGCCCTGCCCGCCCGGCGCGACGGCGCGGTCGCCGAGATCCTGGCCGGCGCAGAAACCACGGCCCGCGCCCGTGAGCACGAGTACACGTGCGGCGCGGTCTGCCGCCAGCTTGCTCAGTGCGTCGCGCACTTCACCGTGCATCTCGACGTTGAAACTGTTCAGGCGGTCCGGCCGATTCAGCGTCAGACGCGCGATGCCATCGCTCACGTCGAACAGAATGGTCTGGTAGCTCATGTCAGCGCTCGTCGTAAGTGATTTCGAGTTCGGTCGCGGCGGGCAGTGCCTGGCAGCACAGGACGTAGCCCGCGTCGACTTCCCATTGCTCCAACGCGTAGTTCGTCATCATCGTGACTGCGCCGCGCACGACGCGAGTCCGGCACGTCGAGCATACGCCCGCGCGACACGAGTATGGGAGGTCGAGCCCAGCCTGCTCCGCCGCTTCGAGCACCGTCGTGCCATCGCTCGGCATCCCAAACGACCGCCGCCGCCCGTCCATCACCACCGTGACCTGCGTCTGCGCTTGCGCTTCCTTCATGCGCTGCAGGTCGGGCTTCAGCCCGACTTCCCGCGCCTTTACATCGCTCGTGAAATGTTCACTGTGAATCCGCGCCTGCTCCACTCCCAACCCCACCAACCCTTCTTTCACCGACTCGATCATCGTGTCCGGCCCGCAGAGGAAATACGCATCGATGCCGCGCGCATCGAACAACTCGGCGCCGAGCGCACCGACTTTGTCGGCGTCGAGCCGACCATTGAACAACTCCACGTCCTGCGGCTCGCGGCTCATGAGGAAGTACAACGCGAGGCGTTGCGGATACTGATCCTTCAGCGCCAGCAGATCCTCGGCGAACATGATGGAAGCAGTGGTGCGATTGCCGTAGAACACCAGGAAGCGGCTGGCCGGCTCGTGACGCAACACATTCCTGACGATGCCCAGAATCGGCGTGATGCCGCTGCCGCCAGCGAACGCACAGTACGTGCGCGTGGCTTTCGCTTCGGGCGTGAGGAAGAAGCGGCCCGTCGGCGGCAGCACTTCCAGCGAGTCACCGACACGCAGCCGGCGGCCCAGGTGTCCCGACATGCTGCCGCGCTCGTGCAAGCGCACGCCGATCCGTAAGTGACGCTCGTCCGTGCCACTGCAAATCGAATACGTGCGACGGACTTCCTGACCGTCAATCGTCGCGCGCACACCGATGTGCTGCCCCGGCGCGAAGCGAAACGCCTCGCGCAACTCAGCCGGCACGTCGAGCGTGACGCAGACAGCCTCGCTCCCTTCCGGCCGCAGTTCAGCAATCTTCAACGGATGATAGGTGAGCATTCAGATGCACTTGAAATATTCAAACGGCTCGAGGCAGCTCGTGCAGCGGTACAACGCCTTGCACGGCGTCGATGCAAACTCGCTGACCCGCTCCGACTGCTTCGATGAGCAACGCGGGCACGACACAGTCGGCTCGCTCCACAACCGTCGTGGACTGTCGACAGATTCTGCCGGCGGCGCGATGCCGTACTCGCGCAGCTTCTCGCGCGCGCTCTCAGTGAGCCAGTCGCTCGTCCAGGGTGGCGCGAGGACTGTATCGACGTGCACGGTTTCGAACCCGGCGTTCTGCAGCCGCGCCTTGATTGACGCCTGGATGACTTCGGTCGCGGGGCAACCCGTGTAGGTCGGCGACACGCCGACTGCGATGCCGCGCTCTTGCTCGTCGCGCACGTAACGAACGACGCCGAGCTCGATCACATTCAGGATCGGAATCTCCGGGTCCGGCACGTCGGCCAGCAGCCGCCAGACCTCGCGTTCGACCGGCGAAGCCGCTACCACTGCGCCCCCGGATACGTGCGCTGCATGATCTGCATCTCGGCGAGCAGCCGGCTCAAGTGCTCGCTGTGCTGCCCGCGCTTGCCGTGCCACGAATACGCGACGTCGGCAGGTCGCTTCAGCGTTGCTTCCTGCAACACTTCCTCGACGCGGCTCGCCCAGCCCGCAGCCAGCGAAGCCGGATCGGGTCCGATACCGAGCGCCGCTGCTTCCTGCTCGACAGGGCTCGCAACGAACATTTCATGCGTGAAACGCCACAGTGCATCGAGCGCAGTCTGAACGCGCCGATGGCTTTCTTCCGTACCGTCACCGAGCCGCACCATCCAGCCGGAGCTGAAGCGGAAGTGATAGCGCGTCTCCTTGATCGCCTTCGCTGCCAGCTCGGCCAGCTTCGGCTCGCTGGACTGCTGCAAGCGCTCGAACAATTCGAGCTGCCAGGCATCGATCAGGAACTGACGCACGATCGTCTGGCCGAAGTCGCCGTTCGGCTGCTCGACCAGACTCAGGTTCAAGAAGTCCTGCGGATCGCGCAGGAACGCGAGATGGTCCTCAGTGCCGCCGCCTTGCAGCTGCGCGGCATGCGACAGCAGATAGCGCGCCTGTCCGAGCAGATCGAGCGCGATGTTGGCGAGCGCGAGATCCTCTTCGAGCGCCGGCGCATGACCGATCCACTCGCCGAGACGCTGCGCCAGGATCAGGCTCGTGTCGCCGATCGTCAAAGCGTAACGACGCAGCACGTCGGACGCAGCGCTGGTCGCTTCCATGGCAGTGGCGCTCACAGGTTCTTTACCTCGTCCGGAATCTCATAGAACGTCGGATGCCGGTAGACCTTGTCCTTCGCCGGCTCGAACAATGCGTCCGCATCCGCTGGATCCGAAGCGATGATGTCGGCCGAGCGCACGACCCAGATGCTCACGCCTTCCTGCCGCCGCGTGTACACGTCGCGCGCGTGCTCGATTGCCATCGTCGCATCAGCGGCATGAATGCTGCCGACGTGCTTGTGCTCGAGACCGGAGCGCGCACGAATGAACACTTCGTACAACGGCCACTGCTTCTGTTGCTGCGTCATGCTTGCGCCCTTCACGCGGCCTTGGTTTCGCGCTGCCGACGCTTCTCTGCGTGCGCCATGGCAGCATCGCGAACCCAGCGTCCGCCATCGTGCGCGCGACGGCGTGCTTCGACGCGCTCGCGATTGCACGGACCGTTGCCTGCGAGGATCTGCTGGAACTCGCTCCAGTCGATCGTCCCGAAGCGATAGTGCTGACTCTCCTCGTCCCAGCGCAGCTCTGGATCCGGCACGCGCAGGCCGAGGAACTCCGCCTGCGGCACGGTGATGTCGACGAACTTCTGCCGCAGCTCATCGTTGGTGAAGCGCTTGATCTTCCAGCGCATCGACTGCGCGGTGTGCTTCGAGTTCGCGTCGTTCGGCCCGAACATCATCAGCGACGGCCACCACCAGCGATCCAGCGCGTCCTGCGCCATGCGCTGCTGCTCCGGCGTGCCGCGCGCCAGCGTCATCATGATTTCGAAGCCCTGGCGCTGGTGAAAGCTCTCTTCCTTGCAGATGCGCACCATCGCGCGCGCATACGGGCCATAGGAGCACTTGCAGATCGGAATCTGATTCATGATCGCCGCGCCGTCGACCAGCCAGCCGATCGCGCCGACGTCGGCCCAGGTCGGCGTGGGATAGTTGAAGATGCTCGAGTACTTCGCGGCGCCGGTGAGCAGCTGGTCCAGCAATTCGTCGCGCGCAATGCCGAGCGTTTCGGCCGCGCTGTACAAGTACATGCCGTGCCCGCCTTCGTCCTGCACTTTCGCCATCAGCACGGCCTTGCGACGCAGGCTCGGCGCACGCGTGATCCAGTTGCCTTCCGGCAGCATGCCGACGATCTCCGAGTGGGCGTGCTGCGAGATCTGGCGGATGAGCGTCTGGCGATAGGCGTCCGGCATCCAGTCCTTCGCCTCGATGCGCTCTTCCGCATCGACCTTTGCCTGGAAGCGCTGTTCCAGCGCCGCGCGCTCGGCGGCCGTAGTGTGCAGACAATCGGCTCCCAGGGAATCAAGACCTTGCGTGTACATCTTAAGCTCCGGCGGGAAGGCTGGACGAGCTAACGTGACACATTTTTTTGTGCGCGGCAATTGTTTTTGTGTCATGTTTATCGGCGTGTCAGCTGACGCCCTCACCCGCCGCACCGAAGCTCTCCTCGCGCGTTTTCGCCGCCAGCGGCCGCTGCGTGGCGGGTCGCTGCTCGTGACGATCCTCGGCGATGCGATCGCTCCGCGCGGCGGCGTCATTGCACTCGGCAGCCTCATCGAGCTCGCGCGTCCGTTCGGCATCACCGATCGACATGTGCGCACGGCGATCGGTCGGCTCGCGAACGAGGAATGGGTCAGCTCGCAGCGCAGCGGCCGCGTCAGCTTCTATCGCCTCACGAATCACGGGCGCGCGCGCTTCGCCGAGGCGACGCAGCGAATCTACGCAGCGCCGGCTGCGGACTGGAACGGCGAATGGACGCTCGTGATTTTCCCGCGCACCTCGGGGGCCGCACGCGACGGGCTGCGCGAGGAGCTGACGTGGCTCGGCTTCGGCCAATTGACGAGCGGAGTGTTCGCGCATCCGACGCATCGCGAAGACACCGTGCGCGCGCGAGTCGCGGAGCTCGAATCGGCGGGCGACGTGGTCGTGATCCAACGAGCCGTCGTCACGCACTCATCGAATGAGCAATTGGTCGCCATGGGCTGGGACCTGGGCGACCTGGCGCGCCGCTACCGCCGCTTCGTGGAGATGTTCGCACCGCTCGACGATGCGCTCACCCGCTCGATCAAAGCGGCGGGCGAGACTGCCTTCGTGCTGCGAACGCTGCTCGTGCACGAGTATCGCAAGGTCCACCTGCGCGATCCGCAGCTGCCGGCATCGCTCCTGCCGCGGCAATGGTCCGGCACGGACGCGCACGCGCTGTGCCGCAATCTCTACGCGAAAGTATTCGCCGCGTCGGAAGAGTTTTTGTCGACACGCGTGCAGACGCTCGAAGGTGCATTGCCGCCGCCGGCAGCCGAAGTGTTCGCGCGCTTCGGCGGATTACCGCAAGCCTAATCGCGCCAGTTTTCGAGCCGCGCGACCAGCACCTGCAGAAAACGGTTCGCGCGATGGCCGTCCATCACGCGGTGGTCCAGCGTCAGCGTCACGTAACAGCGCGGCTGCACGACGATCCTGTCCGTGCCGTCGTCGTCGATCACGACTGCCCGCTTCTCCAGCTTGCCGACGCCGAGAATCGCCGACTGCGGCTGATTGATGACGATCGGCGTCGCCACGAGGCTGCCGCTCACGCCGTGATTGGAGATCGTGAAGGTACCGCCGCGCACGTCGGCCGGCGTGAGCTTGTCTTCCCGCGCTCGCGCAACCAGATCCGACAGCGTCTTCGCGATGCCGAACAGATCCAGCGATGCGACTCCGCGGACGACGGGAACGACCAGACCCTTGCCTTCGACCGCTGTTCCGACGCCGATGTCGACGTTCTCGTAGACTTCGAGCGCATCGTCGAGCCAGCGGCTGTTCGCCTCCGGCACTTCGCGAATCGCATCGACGCACGCAGCGAGAAAGTACGCGGTGAGCGTCAGCGACGCACCGCGCTGCTCGAAATCCGCGCGATGTTTGGAGCGATGCGCGAGCACCGCGCTCAAATCGACCTCGAAGATCGTCGTGACGTGCGGCGCAGTGTGCAGCAGGCTGTCGACCATGCGCTCCGCAATGCGTTTGCGGATCGATGTGTGCGGCACGCGTCGGCCCTGTCCGGCAGGCTGCGACGCGGCCGGTTGCTCACGCTCTCGCGGCCTCTCTGGTTGCTGTTTCTTGGCGACGTGCTCCAGCACGTCGTCGACGGTGATGCGTCCACCAGCGCCGGTACCGCGAACGTCGGCCGCGTGCACCTTGTGCTCCGAAAGCAGGCGTCGCACGGCCGGACTATTGCGGCCGCCGGAGAGCGCAGCGGCGTGTGCCGCCAGGGCCGCAGTGGCCACATCATCTATTGCAGGCGCGTGCGCCGGCTCCGGTGCCGGCGCGGCCTTTGCAGCGGCCTGCGATTCGGCACCTGCCTCGATGCGCCCGAGCAGCTCGCCCGGGGCAATCTCGTCCTGCTCCTGCTTGAGGATCTCCGCGAGCACGCCGCCGGCCGGCGCCGGGATCTCGATCGTGACCTTATCGGTCTCCAGCTCGATCAGCGGCTCGTTCTCGACCACTGAGTCGCCGACTGATTTCAGCCAGCGCTGCACTTGCGAGCGCGTGCCTTCGGTCTGCTCGCTCGGCGCGCGTATTTCGATGGTAGCCGTCATGCTCGGTTGCTTTTGGTGTTCTTCAAACGCTGGCAATGGTGCGGATCGCCTGGACGATGCGCGCGACGCTCGGCACCACTGCATCGAGCAGCAAAGGACTGTGCGGGCTCGGCACGTCGGGCATCGTGACGCGCTCGATCGGCGCGTCCAGGTCGAAGAATGCATCGCGCGCAAGGGTCGCTGCAATCTCGGCGCCGAAACCGGCGGTCAAATTGTCCTCGTGCACGATCAGGCAGCGCCGCGTCTTGCGCACTGATGCCAGAACGGCTGCGCGGTCCCACGGCATGAGCGTGCGCAAGTCGAGTAATTCGACGTCCACGGCCGAGTCCGCGGCCGCGTGCTCGCACCGCTCAACCATTGCGCCCCACGTGACGACCGTGACTTCCGTTCCCGCGCGCAATTGCCGCGCCTTGCCGAACGGCACAACGTATTCGTCACCGGGATACGGACGTCGCGCCCAAGCGCCGTCGAGCATCGCGCGATGCTCGAAGAAGATCGTCGGATCATTGCCGCGCATCGCAGAGCGCAGCAGACCGACTGCGTCTTCCGCATTCGACGGCATCGCAACGCGCCAGCCGATCGCGTGCACGAATTGCACTTCATTGGTCTGGCTGTGCCACGGATCGCCGCACTTGAAGAAGCCGCCGGGCATGCGAACCACCATCGGTGCCGCGAAGCGGTTGGCGGTGCGCCAGCGCATCGTCCCACAGTCGTTCAGCTGCTCGACCGCCGGATCGGCATACTTGCGGAACTGGATTTCCGGCACCGGCATCAGACCGGCGAGCGCCATGCCGACGGAGCGGCCGATGATGCCCTCTTCCGACAAGCTGGTATCGAACACGCGCGCGGCGCCGAACTTGTCCTGCAATCCCAACGTCGCCGCATGCACGCCGCCCTTGCGGCCGACGTCCTCGCCGAACACGAGCACGCGCGGATTCACGGCCAACTCGTGCTCGAGCGTGCGCCGGATCGCCGTGACCATGTTGATGCGCGCGCCCTCGGCATGAACTGTCTCAGTACCTGCGCGCGGCTCGATTCCTTCGCACAACAAGCCGCCCTGCTGCTGCACATCGACGGCGCCGTCCGCGCATGCCTCGCTGAAGGCATACCGAGTGACGTTTGCGGCGTCGGGCACTGGACGTCGTTCCACGCTGCCGAGTGCGCGTTGAACATCTTCGCGCGCCCGCGTTTCGAGCGCGCGCCATGCTTCTTCGCTGATCGTCGCTGGCACCAACTGCTCGCGCATTCGCACGAGCGGGTCGCGCGAGCGCTCGGCGGCGATTTCCTCCGCGGACTTGTACGCTTGCGTGTCCTGGCCGGAATGACCGGACAGCCGCGGCACGAGCACGCGCAACAGCACTGGACCTTCGCCACCGCGAACTGCAGCAACCGCGTTCTCGATCATCGCGGCCGCGGCGCGCGGATTGGCGCTATCCCCTTCCAGGATCTTGAGATTGCGGAACGCGGCGAGATTGGCGGCAATGTTGCCGCCCGGGGTCTGGAAATCGGACTTCACGGAAATGCCGTAGCCGTTGTCTTCCAGGAAGAACAGAACTGGCAGGCGCTGGGTCGTCGCGATCGTGAGCGCCGCCCAGAAACCGTTCGTCGCCGCCGAAGCTTCGCCGCCGTGCGCAACTGCGATGCTGCCGGCAACCTGGTCATCGCGAAGAACCTGGGCTCGGTATTGGAGCGACTGCGCCCAGCCGACGACGGGCGTGTACTGCGCGCCGACGCCGCCACAGGCCGGCAACACGCACGGGCCTTCGCGACGCGGCAGATTGAACACGACGCCGATGTCGCGACCTTCGCTGACGCTGCCCGAGCGCATCATCGTCGAGGCAAGTGCATCTTCGACGGTCAGCCCGAGCGCGAGCATCAGCGGCCGTGAGCGGTAATACACCCCAACCCCGTCGCGCGCCCCTGTCAGCAGCTGACCGAGTAGTGCCTGAGTGACGTCGTGTCCACGCGCCGTGAACTGATAGAGCACCTTGCGTTCCGGCAGCAGGCGCGACTCTTCCAATTCATCCAGGGCACGCGACACCAGCACTGTGTATGCGGCGCGCTCCCAGTCGATCTGGGCCGCGGCTTCCGTTCGGGGTCGCTCGAGGGCTCTTGCAGTCATGGCCGGCAGCCTAACGGGGCGGGAGTGGCAAAACTCAACAAACCACGTCGCTTGCCGGTTCCGGATTGGTGATAAAGTCGATTTATCGCACCGTTTTTAGGGAATCTCACCCATGACGCTCGACCGCTACGACGCCGCGATCCTCGATGCCCTGCAGAAGGACGGGCGCAAGCCGATCGTGGAGCTGGCGGAGCAGGTCGGGCTTTCCAATACGCCGTGCGCGCGCCGCGTGAAGCTGCTGGAGCAGGCCGGCATCATCCAGGGCTATACGGCGATCATCGACCCCGCGCCGCTAGGGCTGAAAGTGCAGGCATTCGTGCAGGTGCGGCTGACGCGTCACACCGACGAGAACATCGAGCAGTTCCGGCGCGCCGTCGACGCGATGGAGGAAATCGTCAGCTGCCATGCGATGACGGGCAACTACGACCTGCTGCTGCAGGTGGTCGTGCCGGACCTGGAATCGCTGAGCAACGTGGTGCTGAAGAAGCTGCTGCGCATCCGCTTCGTGCGGGACGTGCATTCGAGCATCGTTCTCAACACGATCAAGAGGTCGGCGCGGGTGCCGGTCAGGCACCTGGTGGGATGAAGAAGTCAGGCTTTAGCCTGACTTGAGTGCAACGGCCGCAACCAACAGCAGCAACGTCAATGCCTGAAACCCAACGCGCGTCCACATCAGCCGCGTGCTGAACAGGCGGTCCGCAGAGCCGCCGCCGGACATCGCCAGCAGGCCGAGCGCCATGCTGACGCCGGTGCCGATCAACGCCAGGATGATGACCATCGTGAGCAGATCCATCGTTTTCGTCCCCCTATCTGCCGTCCAGCGGAATATATAATGAAACGATGCACCTTCAAACCGCAGCCGGACGTCTCGCCAGAATGTTCGCGTGGGGAGCCCTTGTCATGAGTTCGATCGCCGGCAACCCAGCTGCAAGCGCCGCCTCGGCCCTCGGCAACTACGAAGACCTGACGGCATTGTTCTCGGAGTGGCGCGCCTTCGAACGGCCTGCCCTGCGCGACGGCGCGCCGGACTACACGGCGGCAACGCTCGCGCGCAAGCACCAGCAGCTCAAGACGTTCCAGTCGCGCCTGCAGGCGATCAAACCGGACGCGTGGCCGATCCCGCAGCAGGTCGACTACCAGTTGCTGCGCGCCGAGATGAACGGTCTCGACTTCGATCTGCGCGTGCTCAAACCCTGGGAGCGCGATCCCGCCTTCTACACTTCGATCTGGACGGCGCAAAGCGATACGCCGGCGCATGAAGGCCCGACCAACCACGCGGGCATCGAGCTGTGGACGTACTCGTTTCCGCTGACGCCCGCCGCGGAGGCGAAGCTCGCGCAGGAACTGCAGAGCGTGCCACCGTTGCTCGCACAGGCGCAGGTGAATCTCGTCGGCAACGCGCGTGATCTGTGGATCGCGGGCATCGGCACGATCAAGAGCCAGCGCGGCGACCTGCTCGCGCTCGAAGAGCAGACCGCGAGCAATGGCCCGGCGCTCAAGCAGGCGATCCAGGCCGCGCAGCAGGCAACCTCGAAATTCATCACGTGGCTCGAGCAACAGGCGCCGTCCAAGACCGGTCCGTCCGGCGTCGGCAAGGAGAACTACACCTGGAGCCTGCACAACGTGCATCTCGTGCCGCTGACGTGGGACGACGAAGTGATGCTGCTCAAGCGCGAGCTGGCACGTGCGCACACCGAGCTGAAGCTCGAAGAGCAACGCAATCGCGGACTGCCCGCGCTCCCCGTGATCTCCAGCGCCGAGGAATTCCAGCGGCGCGGCAACGCCGCCGTCACCAAGTACATGGACTTCATGCGAGCGCGCAGCATCCTGCCGGTGAAGGACTATATGGATCCGGCGATGCGCGCGCAGATCGGCCAGTACGTGCCCGAAGAGCGCCGCAACTTCTTCGGCATCGCCAGCCATCACGAGCCGCTGGCGCTGTACTCGCACTTCTATCACTGGTGGGACCTGGCGCGAATGCGCGAGGAGCCGCATGCGAGTCCGCTACGCCGGGGTCCATTGCTGTTCAACATCTGGGACAGCCGCGCCGAGGGCATGGCCACTGCAATGGAAGAGATGATGCTGCATGCCGGCCTGTACGACGACAATCCGCGCGGCCGCGAAGTCGTCTGGATCATGCTGGCGGCGCGCGCGGCACGCGGTCTCGCATCCTTGTACGCACAGTCCAACGACTTCACGATGAAGCAGGCCGCCGACTTCCACGTCGAGTGGACGCCGCGCCACTGGATGCGGCCGGACCTGGACCTGCTCGGCTTCGAACAGCAGCTGTATCTGCGTCAGCCCGGCTATGGCACCTCGTACATCACGGGCAAATATCTGCTGGAGCAACTCATGGCCGAGCGCAGCCATCAACTCGGCGACGCGTTCACGCTGTCGCGGTACTTCACCGAGCTGAACGCCGCGGGCCTGATCCCGGTCTCGCTCATCCATTGGGAAATGACGGGCAAAGACGACGAGATCAAGAGGATGCTCCGATGAGCACGATCTCCCGTCGTACGCTGCTCGTGCAAAGCGTTGCGAGTGCTGTCGCGCTGAGCCTGCCCATGCGGCGCGCGACTGCCGCCGATTGGTTTCGCTATCGCGAAGCGATCGTGATCGACGGGCTCGGCGGTCCAGGCGGCGGCGTCAACGATAATCCGGACGCAGGTCTGTCGGAACAGGAAGTGAAGGACGCGCACGAGTCGGGTGTCACGTGCGCGCATATCACCGTGGGCGCCGTCGGCTCGACAGCGCCGGACACCGCCTTCATGGAAACCGTACGCGGCATCGCGTATTGGGAGCGCGAGATCGATCGCCATCCTGATGTACTGGGACGTGTCCGCGTCGCCAGCGACATCGGGAAAGCAAAGAAGAACAAGCGCTGTGGTCTGGTGTACGGAGTTCAGGACGGCGTCGCGTTCGAAACCGATCTCGCGCGTCTCGACGATCTGCATGCGCTGGGATTGCGCGTCGTGCAGCCGACCTACAACCGCCGCAATCTGCTGGGCGACGGGTGCCTCGAGCCGGGGAACGCAGGCCTGAGCCGCTCGGGGATAGAGGCGATCGAGCGCATGAACTCGCTCGGCATCCTGATCGATCTGAGTCATTGCGGCCGCCAGACGGCCGCCGATGCGATTCGCATTTCGAAGAAGCCGGTTGCGTTCACTCATACCGGCAGCCAAGCGCTCTCCGATCATCCGCGCAACCGCACCGACGCGGAGCTGCGCGCGGTTGCGGACAAAGGCGGGGTGTCCGGCATTTACTTCATGCCGTACCTGTCGGAAGGCAGACAACCCACCGCTGCCGACATCGTGCGGCACGTCGAGCACATGGTGCAGGTCGCCGGCGAAGATCACGTCTCGATCGGCACCGACGGCAACTTCTCGCCGACGGTGGTCGACCAGAAGTACAAAGACGCCTTCGCGAAGAACACGCGCGAGCGCCGCGAGGCCGGCATCGGCGCGCCTTGGGAAACCGAGGAAGGCTATTTGTTTGCAGCGGACCTGAACACGCCGCGGCGACTCGCGACGCTCGCGATGATGCTCGCCGACCGGCGGCACAGCGCGGCGCGGATCGAGAAGATTCTGGGTGGCAATTTGCTGCGGGTGTTCGGCGATACCTGGAAAGGTTAGTTGGGTATATACCCGCCGCCGCGCAACACCTTCCCGGGCTTCGCTCCGGTGTGCTTGCCCTCATCTACGACGATCTCTCCATTCACCAGCACATAGTCGACGCCGGTCGGCACCGCGACCGGATTCTCGTACGTCGCGTTGTCCTGGATGCGATCGAAATCGAAGATCGTCAGGTCTGCCCACAATCCTTCGCGCAGCGCGCCGCGATCGAACTGGTGCATGCGCGTTGCCGGCAGCGACGTCAGCTTGCGCACGGCATCCTCGAGCGTCAGCACCTTGCGCTTGCGCACGTACTCGGCGATCAGGCGCGGGAAATTGCCGTACGCGCGCGGATGCGGCAGGCCGATGGCGTCGATCTCGCCGAGGCGCTCCGCGGCGCCCGCATCGCTGCCGATGCCCATCCAGGGCGACTTCAGCGCCGTCTCGATGTCGCCTTCGCTCATCATGAAGAACAGCGCCATCGCGCGGTTCTTCGGCGCGGCACCGAGCAGGATGTCCCAGGCAACATCGGCTGGATCGCGGCCGAGCTCCTTGCCGATGTACTCGAGACTCTTGTAGCGATACTTGTCGTAGCGCTCGTCGAAAGCGTTCGCGAGCACGACGTGGTCCCAGCCGCCGGACGCGTGCACGAGATTCGACCAGCCGGGCTGCGAGCCCGCCTGTAGCTCGCGCTTGAGCCGCTCGCGGACGCGCGGGCTGCGCAGCTGCTTCAAGCCTTGCTCGAGACCGCGTTCCCAAACCCAGTTCGGCACGGTGATGTCGAGACCGGTGCCGCCCGCGGCGTACAGATACATGTCGGCGCCGATGTTCACGCCGCGCGCCCGGGCGCCATCGATCAATGCGACCGCCTGAGGCACGAGCTGACCCCAGCCCGGCTGATACGCGCCCTTGAAGTGAAACACCTCCACCTGGATGCCGGCCTGCTCGCCGATCTGGATCGACTCGCCGATGGCGCTCAGCAGCGCCGCGCTCTCGTCGCGCATGTGGCTCGCATAGATGCCGTTGTACTGCGCAGCCACTTTCGCCAGCTCGACCAGGTCCTGCGTCGATTGAAAACTGTCGGGCGGATAGATCAGCGCGGTCGCGATGCCGACGGCGCCGGCCCGCATCGCCGTCGCGACGAGCTCTTTCATCTTCTCCAGCTGCGCCGGCGTCGGCGCGCCTGCACCGTCGCCCATGACCGCGACCCGCGCCTGCGCCGAGCTGTAATAAGTGCCGAAGTTGAGCGAGATGCCGGTCTGCTCCAGGCCGCGGAAGTACGCGTCGATCTCGGCCGCCGGCACCGGCGTGCCGCCCTCGCCTGCGATCGCCGTGGTCACGCCCTGCAACAGCTTGTTCGCCGCAAGTCCGCTGGTCCGCAGCACTTCGCCGGATTGATCCATGAGATCGATCCAGCCCGGCGAGACGTAGCGCTCGTGCGCATCGATCTCGCGCCGGCCGCGGCCCTCGCAGCGTCCGATTCGCGCGATTCGGCCGTCTTTGCTGGCGATGCAGCCGCGGACCCACGGATTGCCGAGGCCGTCGAGCAGCCGGCCGTTGCGGATCACGACGTCGTAGGCGAATTGCTCAGCCGCCATGGCCGTCCCTGGGGCCGATGCCGCGGCACAAAGTGCCGCGGCGAGCCCGAACATCGGTAAGAGCTGCCTCATGAGAAAAATAGTACCAAAAGAAAAATTGACCCATATGGAAAATTTAATATAAATTCGGAAACGCCTTAGCCGGCCAATCCGCGCCGGTACGACGTTGGGGGGAAATCAAATGAAACGTTCGAACGCCTCACTGCTCATCTCGACAGCCGCCAGCGTGACAGTACTCGCAGCGCCCGGCGCATTCGCCCAGCAGGCGCCGGCAAGCCGCAATTCCTTGACGCTCGAGGAAGTCATCGTCACCGCGCAGAAGCGCACGGAAGCTTTGCAGGACGTAGCGCAGTCGGTCACGGTCCTCAGCAATGCGACCTTCGAACGGCAGCAGGCCGACAATCTCCAGGACTATCTCGCGCTCATTCCCGGATTGAGCCTGGAAGGCAGCACCCGCGGTGTCTCGCGCATCACTCTGCGCGGCATCAACACCGGCGGCGTCGCCTCGACGGTGGGCGTGTACGTCGATGAGGTGCCGTTCGGCTCGAGCAGCGGCCTGGCCAACGGCGCGATTCTCGCCGGCGATTTCGACACCTTCGACATGCAGCGGCTGGAAGTGCTGCGCGGTCCGCAGGGCACCCTGTACGGCGCCAGCTCGCTCGGCGGTGTCATGAAGTTCGTGACCAACCCGCCGCAGACGGAGTCCTTCGAGGGCAAGGCGCAAGTCGCCATGGAAGACGTGTCGGGCGGCGATCTCGGCTATTCGGCCAGCAGCTTCGTCAATATCCCGCTGAGCGACCGCTTCGCGGTGCGCGCCACCGGCTTCTATCGGCTGGACGGCGGCGTCGTCGATTCGATCGGCAACAACCCGATCCCGAGCCTGCTCGACCCGGACGTCAACGTGGTCCAGGGCACGCTCAACGAGGAGAATATCAACGAGCTGGAGACTTACGGCGGACGCCTCTCCGCGCTGTTCAATGCCAGCGATGCGTTCTCGATCCGGCTGACGGCGCTGCTGCAAAACATCGCGACCTCCGGCTCCGACAGCATCGAGACTGACAGGGCCACGCTCGAGCCGCTGTACGGCGATCGCGTGTCTTCGCTGTATCACCACGAGCCCACCGATCTCAGGTATCGCATCTACAGCGCCACCCTCGACTGGAATCTCGGGCCGGCGAGCCTGCTGTCCTCGACCAGCTACGGCACATTCCAGGAGGATCTGCAGCGCGATGAGGCTCGGGGTTTCGGCGGAATTCTCGCGCCATTCGTCACTCTGCTTTACGGCGACGACGTGGCCCGACCGCTGAGCGCGATCCTGCGTCAGACCACCGGCACCGACAAATTCACTCAGGAGCTGCGGCTGTCCTCGCCCGAAGCGGAGACCTTCGAGTGGATGCTCGGCGGCTATTACACGCGGGAACAATCCCGGATCGATCCGCAGGACTTCTTCGCCGTCGAGGCCGGCACCGACACGATCGCGACCGATGTCCCGAAGCTGGTCGAGGTCTCCCTGCGATCCGAGTTCGAGGAATATGCAGGGTTCGGCAACGTCACCTGGCACATCACGCCGCGTTTCGATGTCACCGCCGGCGGCCGCTGGAGTCACAACAGACAATGGGCGGACCAGTTCATCGACGCGACCGCGATCCTCGGCGGCGAACCCGACGCACCGCCGCGCGCGAGCTCCGACGAAAGCGTCACGACCTGGTCCCTGGCACCGCGCTTCGAGCTCAGCGACGACGCGTCGATCTATGCACGCGTGGCCACCGGCTACCGCCCGGGCGGTCCCAATGTCCTGCCCAACGACGCGCCGCCCGGCACGCCGCGGACCTATGATTCGGACAGCCTCACGAGCTATGAGCTCGGCCTCAAGAGCAGCTGGCTCGAAAATGCGCTGACCCTCGACCTTGCCGTCTACTTCCTCGATTGGGAGGACGTGCAGCTGTTCGCGACCATCAACGACACGGGCGTCAACGCCAACGGCGGTACGGCCGAAAGCAAAGGCGTGGAGCTCAGCGCTGCAGCCATACCGCTGGAAGGCCTGACGCTGAGGTTGACTGGCGCCTATACCGACTCCTACCTGACTCAGGACACCGATCCGATCGTCGGCGGCCTGGATGGCGATCAGCTGCCCTTCGTGCCGAAACTGAGCGTCAACCTGGACGTCGACTACGAGTGGCCGGTGTTCACCAGTGCCAGCGCCTACATCGGCGCCAGCGTCCGCTCCGTTCGCGACCAGGTAGCGGATTTCGCGATCCGCAACGAGGACGGCAGTCAGCGCGAGATTCCGTCGTACGAAGTCATCGATCTGCGCGCCGGCCTGCTCGCCGGTCGCTGGTCGCTGGAGCTGTACGTGAAGAATCTCGATGACGAGCTCGGCCGCACTTCGCTGTTCGGCGATCCGGGGACCTTCCCCAACGACGCGCTGGCGAGCGGCGTCATTCGTCCGCGCACGATCGGACTCTCGGCCACCATCGGCTTCTGATCGATCCAACGATTACAAAGAGGGCATCGAATGAGCACTCGTATCGCCACAGCGCTGGCTGTCGCACTGTCTTCACTGCCGCTGCTCGCTCACGCGCAGGGCGGCGAGGGTTCGGACTCGCTGGCCTACAAGGCCAACGAGCAGGCTGCCAAGCCGCTCGCAGCGCACGGCCCGACGACCGTCGAGGAGATCGAGGCGTTCGTCGACGGCTTCATGAACTCGCAGATGAAAGCGGGCCCGGTCGCCGGCGCCGCGGTCGTCGTGGTGAAAGACGGGCAGGTATTTTTCCAGAAGGGCTACGGCTACGAGGACGCGCAGAAGCGCGTGCCGGTCGATCCGGCGCAGACGCTGTTCCGTCCGGGCTCGGTCTCGAAGCTGTTCACGTGGACTTCCGTGATGCAGCTGGTCGAGCAGGGCAAGCTCGATCTCGATGCCGACGTCAACACGTACCTGAAGGATTTCAAGGTCGCGTCGACGTTCCCCCAGCCGGTGAAGCTGCGCAACATCATGACGCACACCGCGGGCTTCGAAGACGGCGCCGTCGGTTATCTGTTCGCGGGCAAGGTCGAAGACCTGTTACCGCTCGGCAAGTGGGTGGCTGCACACGAGCCGACGCGCGTGCGTCCGCCGACGACTGATTTCAGCGATGGCACGGGTGCGTCGTACTCGAACTGGGCCACGGCGCTCGCGGGTCACATCGTCGAGGTCGTCTCCGGCCAGTCCTTCGACGACTACGTCGCGCAGCACATCTTCCAGCCGCTCGGCATGGAGCGCAGCACTTTCGGCGAGCCTTTGCCCGAGTCGCTCGCGCCGCGCATGTCCGGCGGTTACACGTTCGAAGCAGGCGCGTTCAAGTCGCACGGCTTCGAGTTCATTCACGCCGCGGGTCCCGCCGGATCGCTCTCGTCGACCGTTTCCGACATGGCGCGCTTCATGCTCGCGCACTTGCAGGACGGCACGCTCGGCGACGCACACATCCTCAAAGCGGAAACTGCGCAGCTGATGCACAGCCGCGTGATGAGCCCGGATCCGGCGCTCAACGGCCACGCGCTCGGCTTCTACGAAACGTACATCAACGGCCATCGCATCATCGGTCACGGCGGCGATACACAGTTCTTCCACTCCATACTGAGTCTGATGCCGGAAACCGGCGTCGGCCTGTTCGCGACGGTGAACACCGGCGGCCAGGGCGGCCGCACCTCCGTCGACCTCGAGCGCGCGTTCTTCAAGCACTACTACCCCGCGGAGCTGCCGGTCGTAAAACCGCCCGCTGACGCTGCCAAGCGCAACGCGCGTTACGCCGGCAGCTACCGCACCTTGCGTCATTCGTACACGAAGTTCGAGAAGGTGTTCTCGGCGTTCGGCGACGACGAAGTCACGGCGATGCCGGACGGCACGCTGCTGATGGGCGACATCTTCGGCAAACCCGCTCGCTGGGTCGAAGTCGGCGACGGTGTGTTCCGCATGCAGGACTACGACGCGTTCGCTGCCTTCAAGGGCGATGACGGCGGTCGCGCCACGCACGTGGTCGGGCTGTTCCCGCCGATCGTCTCCTCGCGCATCGGCTGGTACGAGTCCGGCAAGCTGCACGGCTTCATCGTCGGCATCGGCGTGCTGCTGTTCATCACGATTCTGGTCAGCGCGATCCGCCAACGTCGTGCCGATCGCGAGCTCGGTCAGCTGCGCTGGGCGCGTCCGACGCTGGCGCTGAGCGGCGGCTTGCTGCTGCTGTTCCTGATCGTCATCGCGATGATCCTGGCCGGCGGCTTCGAAGGACTGATCTACAAGATCCCACCCTCGCTGTACTTCGCGCTGACGCTGCCGCTGCTCGCCGTCCCGCTGGCACTGCTCGCAGCCTGGTTCACGTTCCGCGTCTGGAGCGCCGGCACATGGACGCTCGGCGCACGCGTGCACTACTCGCTCGCTGCGGTGTCGGTGCTCGCGTTCCTGTTGATCCTCAATTACTGGAATCTGCTTGGCTACCGTTTCGGCTGAATCCCGTGCGTCGACCGTCACAGCGCTGACGGTCGACGTGCCGAGCCCGTATTTGCTGTTCCTCGGCGACATCACCGAGGCGCCCTATGCAAAGACGGCGTTCGGCTTGCGCGACTGGGCGCCGGAAAAATGCGTCGGCGAGTACGCGTTGCCGGAAGCGACGGTGACCACGGGCTTGCCGAAGATGCAGCCGGCCGCAGCGCGCGCGCGTGGCGCACGCTCGCTCGTGATCGGCGTCGCCAATCGCGGCGGCATCTTGAATCCAGAGTGGCTGCCGGCGTTGATCGAAGCTCTCGAAGCCGGGCTCGACATCGTCAGCGGCATGCACGCACGCCTCGCCGACAATGGCGAGCTCGATGCGGCAGCCCGGCGCCTTGGCCGGCGTCTCATCGACGTGCGCCGCCCGCCAGCGGGAATTCCCATCGCATCGGGCCGCAAACGCACCGGCCAACGTCTGCTCACCGTCGGCACCGACTGCGCGCTCGGCAAGAAGTACACCGCTCTGGTGCTGGCACGTGAATTCCGCCGCGGCGGCTTCGATGCCGATTTTCGCGCGACCGGCCAGACCGGCATCCTGATCGCCGGCAGCGGCATTCCGCTCGATGCCGTGGTCTCGGACTTCGCTGCCGGCGCCGCCGAGCTGCTGAGTCCCGACGCCGACGTCGATCATTGGGACGTGGTCGAAGGTCAGGGCTCGTTGTTTCATCCGTCGTACGCGGGCGTCTCGCTCGCGTTGCTGCACGGGACGCAGCCCGACGTCATCGTCTTGTGCCACGAAGAAGGCCGCGACTGCATTCTCGGCCTCGAAGACTTTCCGCTGCCGTCGCTCGACGAAGCCATCTACCTGAACCTGGAGCTGGCGCGGCGTACGAACCCCCGCGTGCGCTGCGCTGGCGTTTCACTGAATACAGCCGGGCTCGAGGCGTCGCGTGCGCGCGCCCTGCTCGCCGAGCGCAAAGCGCAGCTCGGCATGCCGGTCGCAGATCCGATGCGCGGCGGCCCGGAGCTGGAGGAGCTGGTCGCATCATGTCTGCTACCCAACCACTCTCACGCGTAACGCTGCAGGTCGATGTCGAGAAATGGCCGCTGAAGTCGCCGTTTCGCATCACCGGCTATACGTTCGTCGAGATCGACGTCGTCGTCGCGACGATCTCCTGCCGGGGCTGCACCGGTCGCGGTGAAGCGGTCGGCGTCTACTACCGCAGCGAGAACGCGGCGTCGATGGTGGCGCAGATCGAAGCCGTGCGCGCCGACATCGAAGCGGGTATCGATCGCGAAAGCCTGCGGCACTTGATGCCCGCGGGTGGTGCGCGCAATGCAGTCGATTGCGCACTGTGGGATCTCGAATCGCGTCTCAGCGGCATGCCGGCATGGAAGATCGCGGGTCTCAATCCGCCGGTGCCGCTCGTCACGACGTTCACGCTCGGCGCGGAAGATCCGGAGCAGATGGCGCGCACCGCAGTCTCATACACCGGCGCGCAGGCCATCAAACTGAAACTTACGGGCACGCCGATCGACGCCGAGCGCGTCAAGGCCGTCAGAGCTGCGCGCCCCGAGGCATGGCTGGCAGTCGATGCCAACCAAGGGTTCACGCGCGCATCGCTCGCCGACCTCATGCCCGCGCTCATCGACGCCCGCGTCGGCCTGATCGAGCAGCCGTTCCCGATCGGGCGCGAAGCAGACCTCGACGGGTTGCGCTCGCCGATTCCGATCGCCGCCGACGAAAGCGCGCAGGACCTCAAAGACGTCACCGGACTCGTCGGCCGCTTCGACGTCGTGAACATCAAGCTCGACAAGAGCGGCGGGCTCACCGAAGGGCTCGCGATGGCGCGGCAGGCGCACGCGCTCGGCCTCGGCGTCATGGTCGGCAACATGACGGGCACAGCGCTGGCGATGGCGCCGGCAGCGCTCGTCGGACAGCTGTGCCGCATCGTCGATCTCGACGGGCCGATCTTCCTGCGCAACGACCGCTCGCCCGGTGCCGTGTACGAGAACGGCACGTTCTGGTGTCCGCCGGAAGTGTGGGGCGGCGGGGCGCGCCCCCGATAAATCATGGCAGCGAGCAGCGAGGTCGCGGTTGGCGCGCAGCGCCAGCCGAAAGATTGGTTCGGTCAGCCCCGCGGCCTGACGGTTCTGTTTCTCACGGACACGTGGGAGCAGTTCTCGTATTACGGCATGCGCGCCCTGCTCGTCTATTACATGGTGAAGCAGCTCGGCATCGGGCAGCAGAACGCTTCGCTCATCTACGGTCTGTACACGGCGTTCGTTTTCTTCACGCCTATCGTCGGCGGCGTGATCTGCGATCGCTGGCTCGGGCGGCGCAATTCGGTGCTGCTCGGCGGCTCGATCATGGCGATCGGCCATTTCATGATGGCGTTCGAGCCGCTGTTCTTTGTCGCGCTCGCGACGATCGGTATCGGTAACGGCCTGTTCCTGCCGAGCCTGCCGAGCCAGATCAACAGTCTGTATGCGCACGACGACCCTCGTCGCAGCACCGCCTATAACTACTATTACCTCGGCGTGAACGTCGGCGGCTTCTTCGCGCCGCTCGGCGTCGGCACCGTCGGCGAGGTGTTCGGCTGGCACTGGGGCTTCACTATTGCCGGTATCGGCATGGTGACCGGATTGCTCATCTATATTTTCGGCAGCCGCTATTTGCCCGCCGAGCCGGCGCGCGTGTCGCGGGCGACGCAGCCGGTGGCGCAGCAACGTTGGTACGAAGCGGGAATGGCACGCCGCTTCGCGCTGCTCGCCGGCATCTGCGGTGTAGTCGTGGTATTTCGCAGCGCCTATGAGCAGGTCGGCAATACACTGCCGCTGTGGATCGAGCACGTCGACCGCACGATCGGCACGTTCGAGATTCCGATGACGTGGTTTCAATCGCTGAACCCGCTGCTGGTCTTCCTGCTGACGCCCTGGTTCGTCGCACGCTGGGTGCGGCAGGCGCGCGCAGGACATGAGCTCACGTCGATCCGCAAGATGGCGGTCGGCGCTGGCGGTCTCGCGCTCGCGTATCTGCTGCTCGCGGCCGTCGCGGCATTCAACGACGGCGGCGTCGTGGCCGAAGGCTGGATCTGGCTGATCGTCTTCTTCGTCGTGATGACCGCGGGCGAGCTCTACATCCTGCCGATCGGCCTCGGCCTGTTCGGGCGCCTGGCGCCTGCAGGATTCGCCGCTACGACCATCGCGCTGTGGTTTCTCGCGGCGTTCTTCGGCAATCTCCTTGCCGGCGCATTCGGCACTCTGTGGAGCAGCATGACGCCGCCACAGTTCTTCGTGGCAACAGCGGCGCTCGCAGCGTTATCAGGCGCATTGCTGCTGCTGTTCAATCAGCCGGCGCGCCGCGCAGAAGTCAGTGAGGAATCCCCATGAGCACCCGACTCGTGTCTTTCGTCATCGCAGCTCTGGCCACCTCCGTCGCGCTTGCAGATGTTCCGCAAGCAGACCCGACCAAAGCGGCGCCCGTGACGCCGCCGGTTGCACAGCCCGCGGCGCATGGGAGTCCCGTGCAGCTAACGGCCGCGGATGCCGCGGCATTCCTCGACGGTATGCTGCCCTCCTCCATGGCGATCGGCGACATCGCCGGCGCGACGGTCGCAATCGTCAAGGACGATACGGTGCTGCTCACGCGCGCCTACGGCTTCGCCGACGTCGAGAAGCGCATTCCCGTCTCCGCCGAGCAGACGCTGTTCCGGCCCGCTTCCATCTCGAAGTTGTTCACCTGGACCGCGGTCATGCAGCAGGTCGAAGCGGGCAAGCTCGACCTCGAGCACGACATCAACGAATACCTCGATTTCAAGGTCGAAGGCTACGGCGGACAACCGATCAAGCTGCGTCACTTGATGACTCATACGGCGGGCTTCGAAGAGTCGCTGCTCGACCTGCTGGTCACGGACCTCGACAAGCTGAAGCCGCTGGGCGCGGCGCTGAAGGACAGCATTCCGGCGCGGATCTATCCGCCGGGCACTGTGCCCGCGTATTCGAACTACGGCGCATCGCTCGCCGGCTACATCGTCGCGCGCGTTTCGGGGGTTCCGTTCGAGCAGTACATCGAGGACCACATCTTCGAGCCGCTGAAGATGGAGCACTCGACGTTCCGGCAGCCGGTGCCGGAAGCGTTACGCGAGCATCTGTCGAACAGCTACGGCACCGCCTCTTCGCAGAAGCCCGTGCCGTTCGAGCTCGGCTCGGATGCACCGGCCGGCGCATTGTCGTCGCCGGCGCCGGACATGGCGCGATTCATGATGGCGCACTTGAACGGCGGCCTGCTGCCGGGCGGCGACGAAGCGAATCGCATCCTGAAGCCCGAGACCACGGAGCTGATGCACAGCGTGGCGAACCGCCCCGCCGAAGGCGTCGATGCGATGGCGCACGGCTTCTACGAGCAATCGCGCAATGGCGTGCACGCGATCGCGCATGGCGGCGATCTGACTGCGTTTCACAGCGAGCTGGTGCTGATCCCGTCGGCGAAGGTCGGCATATTCGTTTCATTCAACAGCAGCGGCAAGGCCAACTCGGTCTACAAGCTGCGGACCGCGCTGTACGAAGCCTTCATGGACCGCTATTTCCCGCGCCAGACGCCGGCGCAGGATGCGCCGCCGGCGGATCCGAAGGTGCACGCGGCTGCGGTCGCCGGCCCCTACGAGGGCAGCCGGCGCGCCGAAAAGAACCTGTTCGGCTTTTTCTATATGTTCGGCCAGTCGGCGGCGACCGCCAACGACGACGGCACGATCCAGGTCGGCGGCCTCACCGGGCTCAACGACGAGGAAAAGAAGTTCCGCGAAGTCGCGCCCTGGCTCTGGCGCGAGGTCGGCAGCGAGATGCGCCTCGCGGCCACGCACGACGAACAGGGCAAGGTCATCAGTTTGGTGCCGGATGGCTATGGACCCATCATCGTGTTCCAGCGCCCGCCCGCGTGGCGCGACAAGCGCTGGTTGCAGCCGGCAATCGTGGTTGCCGGCGCGGTCGTGGTGCTCGCCCTGCTGATCCGCGTGATCGGTCCGGTGCGCCGCCGTTTCGCCCGCTCGGCCACCGTCATTGCAGCGCCGGTCGTCGACCCGAACCGACGGCGTTCCCTCGTGGCGATCCTGCTGTGCTCGGCGTTCATCGCGCTCGCCGTTACGGTGCTGCTGATGTTCTCCAGCGAATCGTTCTGGGTCATCTCATCCGACGGCCGCTGGTTCGTGCGCTTGCTGCAGCTGTCGGCACTGGCAGCGGTCATCGGCGCGGCGATAGCAGTTTTCGCCGCCGTCGATACCTGGCGCGCACCGGCCCGCAAGCTGTCGTTGTCGATCGGCAGGACGGCGCTGGCAGCGGCGTGCCTGGTCTGGGCGTACGTGGCAATCGCCTTCCATTTCCTTAGCATTCGGCTCCAGTACTAGCTTCGGCTATCCTATGCCGCATGAAATCCAAACAGCCGACCCTCGGCACACTGCTACGTAAGCTGCGCGCCCGCAACGACTGGACGCTCAAGGAGATGAGCGAACGCACCGGCATTCCGGTCTCGACGCTTTCCAAGGTCGAGCACGACCGCCTCACGCTGACCTACGACAAGCTGCAGCAGCTCAGCCATCGGCTCAACATCCGCATGTCGGAGCTGTTCGCCGAAGGCGACGCCGTGCCGGACGCGCCCGTGACTGCACGGCGCAGCGTCGGGCGCATCGACCGCGCGATCCGCGTCAACACCAAGAACTACGACTACTACTACCTGTGCCCGGAGCTGCGCCGCAAGCGCATGATCCCGGTGCTCACGCGCATCCGCGCGCGCAGCGTCGCGGAGTTCGGCGAGCTGGTGCACCACTCGGGCGAGGAATACATCTACGTCATCGAAGGCCGCGTGGAGATCCACACGGAGTTCTACGATCCGATCACGCTCGAGGCCGGCGAGTCGATCTACATCGACTCGAACATGGGTCACGCCTACGTCGCGGCGGAAGGCTGCACGGAGGCGACGGTGATCGGCATTTGCTCGAGTGCCGACGATGGGCTGATGCAATCGCTGATGAGCCTGCACGCGGACGAACCGGTCGCCGTGACGGTCGACGACACGGAGGCCGCCAAGTCCGAGCGGCCCACAACGCGCCTGAAGCGCCCGAAAGTCAGGACAACGGCCACACGATCATGATCAGCGGCACGCCGAGCAGCAGGATCAGCAGCGAAAGCGGCGCGCCGACCCGGGCATAGTCGCCGAAGCGATAACCGCCCGGCCCCATCACCAGCGTATTGCACTGATGCCCGATCGGCGTCAGGAAGTCGCACGCGGCACCGAGCGCCACCGCCATCAGGAACGCATCCGGCCGCAGCCCGAGCTTCTGCGCGAAGGCCGCGGCGATCGGCGCCATCACCAGTACGGTCGCGGCATTGTTGAGGAACGGCGTGATCAACATCGCGGCGAGCATCATCAACGCGACGGCACCGTAGTCCGGCAGCGCATGCGCGACACCCGAGAGTGCCGTGGCGATCACATCGGTGCCGCCGGTCGTGCGAATCGCATCGCTGACCGGAATCAGCGCGCCGAGCATGACCAGGATCGGCCACTCGACCGTCTCGTATGCTTCGCGCAGCGTCAGCGCTCCGAGCAGGATCGTCAGCACTCCCGCGCCGAAGAAGGCAATCCCGACCGACAGCGTGCCGGTGCCCGCAAGCACCATGGCAGCGAGCAGGATGGCGACCGGAATCAGCCCACGCCGCACGCTGCCGAGGCGGATCTGACGCGCGGCCAATGGCAGGCAGCCGAGTGCACGCAGTTGTGCCGGCATGTGCGTCAATATTCCTTGCAGCACGATCACATCGCCGCTGTCCAGCTCGATGTCCCGCAACCGCTCCGTGAACCGCTGACCGCTGCGACTGACGGCGAGCAGGTTCACGTTGAAACGATCGTGCAGGGCCATGCGCCCGGCGGCCTGGCCGATGAGCAGCGAGTTCGGGCCGATCACCGCTTCGATGACGCCGATCTCATCCTTCGCCTCGCCCTTCGCTTCCGTCCGGCTGGCGCGATTCTCGCCTTCCAGCTCGAGGTCTGAGCGCGCCACGACGCGCTCGAGCGCCGCCGGCTCGCCTTGCAACAGCACGATGTCGTTCGGCTTGAGCTTCATGTTGGGCGACGGCACGGCCGTCTTCTCGTCCCGGACGACGGCGGTCACCCTGACTTCCTGGTCGGACTGCTTGCGCAGCTCGCCGACCGTCTGGCCGGCGATTTCCGAATCCTCCTTGACGCGTGCCTCGGTCACGTAGTCGCGGATGTCGATTGCTTCGCCGAGACCCGGCGCTGCCTGCCGATCCTTCGGCAGCAGGCGGTAGCCGAACAGCACGAGGAACAGCACGCCGGCCGCCGCCAGGCCGAGGCCGACCGGCATGAAGTCGAACATCGCAAAAGGCTGACCGAGGATCTCCCCGCGAATGCGCGACACGATGATATTCGGCGACGTGCCGATCAGCGTCATCGTCCCGCCGAGCAGCGAGCCGAACGCCATCGGCATCAGCAGCAGCGAGGGCGAGCGATTCGAGCGCTTGGCCATCTGCAGCGCTATCGGGATCATCATGGCCAGCGCGCCGATGTTCTTCACGAACGCCGACAGCAGCGTCACGACCCCGACCAGGATCAGGATCTGCGTGCGCAGCGAGGTTACATGCGGCGCAAGCCGCTGCAGTGCCAGCTCGATGATGCCGGAGCGTGCGACACCCGCGCTCACGATCAGCGCGCCGGCGACGATGACCACGATCTCGTCGCTGAACCCGCTGAACGCCTTGTTCGCCGGCACCACACCGATGAGCACTGCGACCAGCAGCGCCACGCCGGCGACCAGGTCGTATCGCAGCCGGCCCCACACGAACAGGGCCATCGTGCCGGCAATCACCGCGAAGGCCAGGATCTGCTGCAGCGTCATCGTTGACGCCCAACGTGTGGGATTCGGCTGGCGTTCCCTCGGTGCTAGACTCTCGCTCCCTCGCTTGCGCGGATGCGGAGATACGAATATGAAGGCGACGAATCTGGCCCTGGCGATTGCTGGAACGCTGTTGCTGGCTGCCTGCTCCCGCGAACAACCCGCAGGCGCACCGCGCGAGCCCGAACCCAGCACGGCCGCTCCTGCCGAGAAGACGACTGCGACAGAACCGGCCCACGAGGCCGCCGCGCAGGTCGCACCCACCCAGGGCAATACCGTCACGGGCGCTGTCGCGCTGGACTCCTCGCCACAGGGCGTGCACATCACAGGTTCGATCCAGGGCTTGAAGCCCGATGCCGAATTCGGCTTCCACGTCCACGAGAAGGGCGATTGCAGCGCGCCGGACGGCAGCAGCGCCGGCGGCCACTTCAATCCCACGCAAGCCCAGCACGGCAATCCGACGGGCGGCACTCACCATGCCGGTGACATGCCGAACATCAAGTCGAACGCCGAAGGCGTGGCGCAAGTCGACACGACTGCGGCGGGCACGACTCTGCACGGCGAGGCGGCGACCGACATCATGGGCAAGGCGATCGTCGTGCACGAAGGCCCTGACGATTACACGACTCAACCTTCCGGAAATTCCGGCAAGCGCGTCGCTTGCGGCGTCATCGCAGCGCCGAGCTCGCCGTAGCCTAGGCCTCTTGAGCTGCGCGTTCGTGCAGCATCACGCGCAGTTTCGCCAGCGCGTATTTCTTGCGACTGAGCACGGTGTCGCGCGGCGCTGCCGTCAGCGCCGCGATGGCGCCGATTCGCATCCCATCGGCCCATAGCACGACCACCTGTCGCTGTTCCAGCGGCAGCCGGCGCAGCGCCTTGTACAAGCGAGCATTGCGCTGGCGCTCTTCGAGCGGAGTTGCAGGATCCGGCGCGACGCGATGCGTCTCCGCCAACGTCGCACCCAGGTCGGCCGGCAACGGCACGCTGCGTGCGGCCGCGAACTTGCGCCGGTACTCGTCGATGAAGTGATTCCGGGCGAGCGTGCACAGCCAGGTCCGGAAGGCGACGCCGGACGCGGCGGCGAATGCGCCCTGGTTTGCCACGTCCATCACCTTGAGCCACGTCTGTTGCGCGACGTCTTCCGCGACCGCGCGGTTGCGACTCAATCGCGTGAGGAAGCGCAGCAGCGCGCCGCGATTGCGCGCGAACAAGTGTTCGAGCGCCGTGCGGTCGCCATCGCGCTGAAAGCGAAGCATCAGCTGAGCATCTTCGTGCGCCGGCATGCGGGCCTGTCGTCATCTGCCGTGACTACCCCCGATATCGTTATTCGGAGGCGAAACCCGCCAGATGGGACCGGTGCCGGGAGAAGAATTGAGGGGAAACTCAGCGCTGCAGCATCGATCGATGCTGCGCTGCTGAGTTTCCCCTCGTTCTTTCTCCCGGCACCGACTTCAGGTCAGAGCGCCGCTGGCGCGCAGCTCTTCGATTTGCTGTCGCGAGAAACCGGCTTCGGCGAGGACGGCGTCGGTGTCTTCGCCGGATCGACGTGGTGCTTCGGGTGTCTGCGCCGGGGTGCGACTGAAGCGCGGCGCGGGTGCGTTCTGTTCGACGCCGTTGATGTTCACGAACGAGCCGCGCGCGACGTTGTGAGGGTGGCGCGCGGCCTCCTCCACCGTCAGGACCGGCGCGAAACAGGCGTCCGTGCCTTCCATGATCCGGCACCATTCGTCCCGCGTTCGCGATGCCACCGCTGCTGCAATCGACGAGCGGAGCTCTACCCACTCGCGCGTCGCGGGATCGACGACCGGAAACCCGACGCGCGCGTAGCGCTGCCAATCCAGCCCGAGCTTGTCGAGCAGCTGCGCAAAGAACTGGGGTTCGAGCGCGCCGATGGCCACGTACTTGTGATCTTTGGTCTTGTAGGTGTCGTAGTACGGCGCGGCGCCGGCGAGGAAGTTCATGCCGGTTGCATCCTGGAACATGCCGCGGGCCCGCATGCCATGGAACATCGCGAGCAGCGCGTTGGAGCCGTCCACCATGGCGGCATCCACGACCTGGCCGCGTCCCGACTGGCGGGACTCGAGCAGCGCCGCGAGCACGCCGAACGCGAGCAGCATGCCGCCGCCGCCGAAGTCGCCGATCAGGTTGAGCGGCGGCACGGGCTTGCCGCCGGGCGTGCCGATGAGGTGCAGCACGCCGGCAAGCGCGATGTAGTTGATGTCGTGACCCGCCGCAGGCGCGAGCGGCCCGTCCTGGCCCCAGCCCGTCATGCGGCCGTATACCAGACGGGGATTACGCGCGAGACAGGGCTCCGGCCCGAGGCCGAGGCGCTCGAGCACGCCGGGCCGGAAGCCTTCGATCAGCACGTCGCAGCGCTCGATCAGTTTCAGCACGACCTCGACACCCGCGGCGTTCTTCAGATCCACGGCGATCGACCGCCGGTTGCGCAGCAACGGGTCGGGCGGCGCCGGCTCGTTCTGCCGCGCGGAGGCACGCTCGATGCGCACGATCTGCGCGCCGAGATCGGCAAGCATCATGGAGCAGAACGGCGCGGGCCCGATCGCAGCGATCTCGACGATTTTGATTCCGGCAAGCGGGCCCATAAATGGAACGGCGGCAGCAGGACTCGGCACTGAACTGGGGGACGCAGAGTAATATCGAGCCTATGAAAACTCCACTGTGCGACCTGCTCGGTATCGAGTTTCCGCTGTTCGCCTTCAGTCACTGCCGCGATGTCGTCGCCGCTGTATCCAACGCCGGCGGCTTCGGCGTGCTCGGCGCCAGCCGGCACACGCCCGAAGAGCTGGAGCTGGAGCTGAAGTGGATCGACGAGCACGTGCACGGCCGGCCGTACGGCGTCGACGTCCTGATCCCCGAGAACATGGTCGGGCGCGACGGCAGCGTCGACATCGAAACTCTGCGCGCTCGCGTGCCGGAGCGCCACAAGGAATTCGTGCAGGCCCTGCTCGCCCGCTACGGAGTCACTCTCGACCTCGACGATCCGCGCGTCGCCAAGCGCGAGATGCCCTTGCTGCCTGCCGTATCCGCGCGCCTGCTGGACGTGGCGTTCTCGCATCCGATCAAGCTCATCGCCAACGCGCTCGGCGTGCCGCCGCAATCGATGATCGATCGGGCGCGGGCGCAGGGTGTCCCGGTGGCCGCACTGGTCGGTGCAAAAGAACATGCTGTCCGGCAGGTGCAGGCCGGTGTCGACATCATCGTCGCCGAAGGCGCGGAAGCCGGCGGCCATTGCGGCGAAGTCTCGACGCTGGTCCTGGTGCCGGAAGTGATCCGCGCGATCCAGCCGATCCGTCCGGTGCCGGTGCTCGCCGCAGGCGGCATCGTCACGGGCCGCCAGATGGCCGCGATGATGGCACTGGGCGCAGCCGGCGCCTGGACCGGCACGGTGTGGCTGATGACGAGCGAATCTGAAGCCTCGCCGCTGATCCAGCAGAAATTCGCAGCCGCGACCTCACGCGACACCGTGCGCTCGAAGAGCCGCACCGGCAAATACACGCGTCAGCTCCGCTCCGCGTGGACCGACGCATGGAGCGGACCGGATAGCCCCGGTCCGCTGCCGATGCCGTTGCAACTATTTCTCAGCGAGCCGGCGCTGCGCCGTGCAGAACACGACGCCAGTCGTGGTAATCGCAAGGCGGAAGATCTGGTGACGTACTACGTCGGCCAGGGTGTCGGGCTGCTGGACCAGGTAAAGACATCGCGAGCTGTTGTGCGCGAGTTCATGGAAGAGTTTGCGGAAGCGGCCGACGACATGGCGGCGCTGACCAAGTAGGCGGGGCCTATCTTCCCGGCTTCGCAAACACGAACCGGTTCCCATACTCGAACGAGCGCACGTGGATCGCTGCGCCGAGCGGATCTTCCTCGATCATCGCGTGCAGCGTGCGATCGTCTTCGTCATGCGTGTTCGCCAGGAAGCGCTCGCCCGTGCCGTCGAGCCGGCCGACCACGACTGCATGCGACGGGCCGTTTTTGCTGTGCGCGACCGTATAGCTCTCGATCGTCGCAGGCCCGTCGGCTTCGCCCGCGGTGCTCGGTGCCGGCCATGAATCCACTTGCGCCTGCAACGCGGTACTGTCGCAGCGAACGAACTCGGCAGGCCGAGTCGAGTAGATGCCGACTGCATACTTCGACATGTGTCCGCCGTTCGCGCCGACGAATCCGAACGCGCCGTCGCGCTCGCGCAGCTGCTCCACCATCGATGCAATCGCATGCGTCGAGTAGCTGTTGCCGGGTCCGCCGAAGTACGGCAGCCCGCCCGTCACCGTCAGGCCGCGTGGATCCTGCGGCGACAGCCCCAGTCCGTCGCAAATGTTGAAGACTGCAATCGGGAAGCAGCTGTACAGATCGAACAGCGCGACGTCATCGATGTTCACATGCGCAGCGCTCAGCGCTTCGCGACAGGCGAGCCGCGCCGCGGGCGATGCGCCGAGGTCCTCGCGACTCATGATGTCGCGTTCCTTCACATACGAGTAACCGTGCAGATAGACCCACCTGCTCCGATCGATCCCCAGCTCCTGCGCGACATCGGTCGATGCAATCAACACGGCAGCCGCCTGATTCACCTGATCTCGCGCAACGAGCGAGCGCGTGTACGGATCCGCAATCATGCGATTGCGCTCGCTCACGGCGACCAGCGCTTCGGGTGTGTACGCGACCGGTGCAGTCGAATACGGATTCTTCGCCGCCACCGCGCTGAACGGCGCGAACAATCGGCCCATCTCGCGCGCATAGTCCTGGCGCGACATCCCCAAGCGTCCACGACGCGCGTGCTCGAAGACTGCATAGGAAATCGACGCCTGCACCAGGCCGTGCTGCCGCGTGTACTGCGTGCTGAGCTCCTCGAGACCGAGTCCGCGATCGTCGACCGGCGCGTCGATCGACTCCGACCAGTCGGCGGCCAGGCCGTTCGCCATCAGGTGCTTCGAGGTCGAGATCGCCTCCGAGCCGACGACGAGCCCGACGCGCATCGAGCCCGATGCGATGCGCTCGCAGAATTCGCTGACGAGCGTCTGCGGCGTGTCGCCGCCGACCTTCGCCCACACCGCCGTGCGCGGCGTCACGCCGAGCCGCCGCGCGATCGAATGCGGAAAGTTATCGGACTTGCCGAACGGCGTCGAGTAACGAGGAATCGAGTCTTCGAACGTGCGCAGTGCGCCGATGCCGTCGATCTGCGCGACCAGGCGCGAATCGTCCAGCGCGTCGCGACACGCGCGGCTTGCAGCTTCCACCGCCAGCTCGACGCTGGAGAGCCCGCGATACTGCGGTGAGTCCAGGCGATCCGTGTACTGGCCGACGCCGATGATGACCGGAGTCTGGGCCCGCGTCATGACGGGTGCGACCCGACCCGCACGAATCTGCTGCCGGGTGCCGGCGGCGTTTCCGGCGGGCCGGCGAAACACTGCGCCAGCGACATCCATTCGTGAGCAGCTTCGCCGCTGACTCGCAACGCGGTGTCGGCGATGTTGCGCGTCTGCGCGACGACCTGGCAGAACTCCACCGCCGAGCCTTCGACGAAGTTGCGCGAGTCCGGCTCGTGCCACGTCCACCATTCGCCCGAGGGGCTGCGCAGCCGGACGTGCGGCTTGGTCGTCGGTACTGCGCGGCCGCGATTCACGAACGTCCAACCGAAAGTGTTGACGCCCATGATCGCGAT
>DATNFA010000047.1:0-34056 GCA_035606615.1 Steroidobacteraceae bacterium | reverse complement strand
TCGCTGCTCGACTCATCGACTTTCCCGCCGATCAGCTTATTCGTGTAGAAGCCATCGGCGTCGCGCGTCGCCACTGCGATCTTCGCGCGCACGGAATCACCCAGCGGGCCGCCGACGCGACCGCCGAATTCCTGGCCGTTGTCCTCGTCGGTGTAGCTCGCATAGAACTTGCCTTCGAAGGTCTCGCTCGGCGGACGCGTGATGATGTTGATCGCGCCGCCCAGCGTGTTCTTGCCATAGAGCGTGCCCTGCGGGCCGCGCAGCACTTCGATGCGCTGAATGTCGAGCGTCGGGTTGTTGACGTACGAGGTCTGCGGCGCATAGACGCCGTCCTGGAACACGCCGACGCCCGGCTGCACGCCCGCCTGCAGCGCCGTACCGATGCCGCGGATCGAGACGAATGCACGACCGACGCTGTCGGAATTGATATTCAGGCCCGGCACGGTCGCCGCGATATCCGCGACGGAGCGCAGGCCGTTGCGTTCCATGGCGTCCTCGCTCACGGCAGTGATCGAGATCGGCACGTCGAGCAGCGACTCGTCGCGTTTACGCGCGGTCACCGTGACTTGCTCGATCGTGCCCGTGTCGACCGACTGAGCGCCGACTGTCGCTGCAAACATCAGGGCAAACAAAGCCCCTCCGGGCTGCACCCGGCTTTTGAACTCGCGCATGGATCCCCCGAAAAAGAAGTGTCAGGTCGTTTGGAAAACTTTCCCCGGATTCAGAATGCCGTACGGGTCCCACGCCTGTTTCAGCTGCCGCATCAGTGCGACGACCGGGGCCCCGAACTCCGCGACCAGCTTGTCGCGCTTACCCAAACCGATACCGTGCTCGCCCGTGCAAGTGCCGTCGAGGCGATGCGCATGGTCGATCATCGCGTCGTAGACGCGCTCCATGCGCTTACGCTCTTCGGCGTCACCGGGCTCGAGCAGGAACAGAACGTGAAAATTGCCGTCGCCGACGTGGCCGACGATCGGCGCAATCAGCTCCGCGGCGTCGATCTCGCGGCGCGCGGCCGCGACGCACTCCGCCAGGCCGGAAATCGGCACGCAGACATCGGCGACGACGCATTCGCAGCCGGGACGCAGCCCGAGCGCGGCGAAATATGCGGCGTGGCGCGCGCGCCAGAGTTGGCTGCGACGCTGCTCATCCGCTGCCCAATCGAACCCGGTCGCGCCATGCGAACGCACGACTTCGCTCGCGCGCTCGAACTGCTCCGCGACGCTGCTCGCGGTACCGTGAAACTCGATGAACAAGGTCGGCTCTTCGCGCAGCGACAGGTTCGAATACGCGTTGCAGGCGCGCACCTGCACTTCGTCGAGGAACTCGATGCGCGCCAGCGGCGCGCCAGACTGAATCAGCTCGATGACCGCTTCGACGGCGCCGCGCAACTGCGTGAACGAACAGACTGCGCTGCCGACAGCTTCCGGCTGCCCGTGCAGACGCAGCGTCGCTTCAGTGATGATGCCGAGCGTGCCTTCCGAGCCGGTCATCAATCGCACCAGGTCATAGCCGGCAGATGATTTGCGCGCGCGGCTGCCGCAGCGAACGATGTCGCCGTTGGCGAGCACGACTTCGAGCGCGAGCACGTTCTGCGCGATCGTGCCGTAGCGAACCGTGGTCGTACCGGATGCGCGCGTGGAGATCATGCCGCCGAGCGTCGCATTCGCGCCCGGATCGACAGGGAAGAACAATCCAGTGTCGCGCAAGTAGGTATTGAGTGCCTCGCGCGTGACGCCGGGCTGCACGACGCAATCTGCGTCTTCGGCATGCACCGCCAGGACCAGATCCATCCGCGACAGGTCGATGCAAATGCCGCCGCGCGGCGCGCTGACGTGACCTTCGAGCGAAGTCCCTGCTCCGTATGCGATCACCGGAACGCGCAGCTCATGACACTTCTGCAGGATCGTGCTGACCTCGCCGGTGTTCTCCGGCCAGATCACAGCGTCGGGCGGAAAGCCCTGCGCGAAGGCCTCGCCACGACCGTGCTGGTCGCGAACGGCAGTGCCCGTACTGATGCGTGTGCCGAACTCACCGCGCAGCGACTCGATTGCCTGCTGCACGGGTGTCGTCATGTCGGCACCGCGGCGTGCTCGTCCTTCGAACCGACCGACAGATCGAAGTGCATCGCCATCGCCACGCCCGCACCCACTGCGTCGCCCGTGCAGACGCGCTCGACGATCGCGTCATGCGCGTCGACGAGACGGACCAGCTCCGACTCGCCACGGCTACCGTGGTCGATGATCATCACCTGCTCGAGCGGAGTGCGCAGCGCTGCCAGCAGCAGCGGATTGAGCGGATTGCAGCTCGCTTCGGCGAGCGTCGTGTGAATGGCCATGTCAGCCGTGACCCGACGCATGTGATCGCGATCGCCGAGCGCACTGCGCATCTGTGCGACCAGACCTTTCAGCGTGACCTTCTGCGCGTCGGTGACATTGCGGGCCGCGAGCTGCGCGCCCTGCACCTCGATCGCCCGGCGCGTCTCGATGACGTGAGTCGGGTTCAGCTGCGCAGTGCTCAGCGCGTAGCCGAAAACCTGCGCGAGCACGGCGGCGTTCATCGACTGCAGGCGCGGCCGACGGCCGCTTTCGATTTCGAGAATGCCCAGCGCGGCGAGCGTCCGATACGCCTCCCGCACGCTGCCGCGGCTGACCTGCAGGGTCTTGCAGATCTGGACTTCGCTCGGCACGAGATCGCCGGGGCGCAGCCCTTGCTGGGCGATGTGGTCGAGCACATGCCGCGCGACCTGGGCCGACAACGTTGGTTTTTGAAGCGTCGGCAGCGAATGAAGCTGAGCCATGTCCCCTCCAGTGGCGGGGCGCGACTCTAGCATGCCTATCCGACCTGTCAAACAGGTTGGATAGGTCTAAGGCCTTATTTCAGGGATTGACGTAGCAAATGCTGCCTTGCAGGCGCCCTCCTGTCCGATAGGTCAGTACTTCAGCGTGAAGCGGATGAGGTGGAAGGCAAAGGCGAACCACGTGATCGCTACGCATGAGGCTGCCAGGCCGACATTCCAGGTCGTCGCCTTCCAACCGCGCTTGCCGGCGATCGCCAGCCAGCCATTCCAGAGCGCGACGATCGCGCCGACGCCGCCGATCAGCCCGAGCGCATGGAGCACGTAGAACCAGGTGTCGAGGTGCCCATCGTAGGCCGCGAGATCTGCGCTGCCCGCCGACACGATACCCATCCATCCCAGGAGAAACACCACGTCGATGAGCGCGACCACCCGAACGACCCGGTAGATCGATAGCTCACGCGGCGACAACGCGAGCGGAGTGCCGCGTCGGCGCCGGCGCCAGGCGGCGATCGGCCATGCAAGAACCGTCAGCACCAGGATCACGCTCGCGATGCTGATCGTCGGCAGGATCCACGCGCCGGATTGCTGCCACGGCACCGGCAGGAACACTTGAATGCCGCCCGCTTCATCTGCGCCGAGCATCTGCACGCGATCGCCGTCCATCTTTACGGCGATGTGCTCCGGACCGTTCTTGTCGCGCCACGCTAGCGGACCGACTTCGTACCATTCGCGCGGCTGGCCATTGAGGCCATCGAGGCCGGGCACCGTGAGCGCACCGTCAGACTTCGACGCAACGGTGCCCTGCCCCAGTAATGTGAACAGCTTGAAGAACGTGGTCTCTGCACGGCGCGACGATGCGTAGCGTCCAGCCACGACCTGCGCATGCGCGGGCGCATCCGCCGACTTCGTGAGCTCCGGCAACGGCGCCGGGAAATAGCGATCCGTGAATTCCGCGAGCAGCGACTCGCGAATCTTGTACGCGGCGCCTTCCTTGCCGCTGCTGTTGAACGACATGAACACGCCGACGTTGTCGTCCATGAACATCGCGAGCCGGCTGTGGAAGAACTGCGTGTCGCCGCCGTGCTCGCGAATGCGATGGCCGTTGCGATCGCGCTCGAAGAAGCCGATCGCCATGCCGACGCTCGGCGGCACCGGACGGAACATCGTCGTCTGCATGCGCTGCGCGGTTTCCTGCTTCAGCAGCGTCGAATCGGCGCCGGAGTACGCCTTCATCTCCGCGATCATGAAGCGCGCCATGTCAGCACCCGTCGTGCTCAGACTGCCCGCAGGCGCCGGCCCTACGAGCTCGAAGTAACCGGGCGGCTGCGACGCGATCCGGTAGCCAACCGACATCTGCTCTTCGAGCTGTTTCGGCAGCGGCTGGCGGAAAGTGGAATTGCTCATGCCGAGCGGCGTGAAGATGTGCTTGTCGAGATAGTCGTCGAAGCTCTCGCCCGACACGCGCTGGACGATGTAACCCTCGAGCGTCACGCAGTAGTTGCAGTATGAAGGCACTTCGCCCGGCGGAAAGATGCGCGTCGGGTGCGTGGCCTTCACGTACGTTTCCAGCGGCATGTGCATCTGCGGATCGCTTGCCATCAGGCCGCGCACCAGCTCCTCGAAGCCGCCGGTGTGCGTCATGAGGTTGTGCAGTGTGACGGGCTTGCCGTAAGCCTCCTCGATCGGGAAATCCAGGTACTTCGCGATGTCGGTATCGAGATCGAGCTTGCCCTGCTCGACCAGCTGCATCACGGCCGTGTGCGTCACGAGCTTCGCGACCGAGCCCGCACGGAACAGCGTGCGCTCGGGATCGACGGGCTTCTGCGTCGCGACGTCGGCGTAGCCGTAGCCCTTCTGGGCCAGCACCTCGCCGTCCTTGACCACGACGATGACGCCGCCCGCGATGTCGCCGGAGCTGATGGCATACGGCAGGTAGCCGTCCAGCCAGGCTTCGACGTCGCCGCGTGTGAGTTGTGGCGCAGGAGAGTCCTCGGCAACCGCGTTGCCGACGAACGTTGCCAGGACGAGAGCCGTAGTCGGTGCAAGCAGCCGCATGGAGAGATCCCCGTGAGCGAAGTGGCGGGCAATCTACGTCCGCTGACGGCAGCGCCGCAAACTACGTGTCGAGCGGTCGCTGGCCCCGTGCGAGCGGTCCGGGTTCAGCGCGGCTAGCGGAACCGGCCGATCCAGGTCACGAGCGCTTCCATGAAGCCCTGCAGGAACTGCCGCGTTTCCGCGCTCGTCAGGCGCCCGGAGTCGTCGAACAGCGAGCCGGCAGCGGGAATATAGGCTTCCGGATACGGCATGGCGGCGATGTTTACCGCCATCAGTACCTGGCGCAGATGATGGTTCGACGCCATCGCGCCGAGCGCGCCGGGGCTCATGCTGATCACGCCGGCCGGTTTGCCCGCCCACGCGCTGTCGCCCCACGGTCGCGAGCCGACATCCATCGCGTTCTTGAGCGCACCGGGCATGCTGCGATTGAACTCGGGCGTGACGAACAGCAGTGCGTCGGTCCCTTTGACGGCAGTCCTGAACGCCGTCCACGCCGGCGGCGGCTGGTCGGTCTCGAGATCGTAGTTATAGAGCGGCAGATCGCCGATGCCGATCTCGACGAGTTGCAGCGACGGCGGCGTCAGCTCGGGCAAGGCGCGAGCGAGCATGCGCGTGTAGGCCGCCTTGCGCAGGCTCCCGATGATGACTCCAACTCTACTTTGCATGACACGTACTCCGGTGCGACCCATGCGCTGGCGCGAGGAATTGATCGAGCGCCTGGTTGTAGGCGCCCGGGTTGTCGAGATTCGAGAGGTGTCCGGCTCCGGGAATGATCGCGAGCTGTGCATGCGGCAGCGCCCGCGCCAATTCGGCGCCCGCGCCGATGCGCACTGCGGTGTCGTGCTCGCCGTTGACGATCAAGATCGGCAGATCGAGCCGCTGCAGACTGCCGATGCCCGGGAGCTGTGCTGTTTCATCGCCCATGAGATCTTGGCCGGGATAACGGCCGACCATCTCTCGCAGCAATGCGTGCGCGCGCGGCTCGTTCGTGTACAAGCGCATGAGCGGATGCTGCAGCCATTGCTTGCGGAATGCCTCGATACCCTGCTCGCGAACCAGCTCGCGATAAGTGGCCAGCGTGACTTCGCCTTCCGGCCGCCCCACGGCCAGAATGTCGCGCGGCGGCCCATCGAGAATCAGACAGCGCGTCGCGCCCGGCGAGCGCAACGCCCAGCGCAGAGCCACGCGCGCGCCCTGGGACATACCGACTATCGCGACGCTGTCGAGGTCGAGCTTTGCGAGCAGTTCCTCGATATCCGCGAGGTCGTGATCGATCCCGGCCGTGCCCGACGAGAAGCCGAAGCCGCGACGATCGAAAGCGATCAGCCGGTAGCGGCCCGCGAGTGCCGCGAACTGCGGCGTCCACATGTCGAGATCGATCGCCCAGCCGTGCACGAACAGGATCGCCGGGCCGTCGCCGGCAGTGCGCACGCGCAGTCGTGCGCCGCGGACTTCGACGAGCTCATTCAGCGGCGACCCCATAGACGGCGCGACGCGATCGCCGCTCCTTCAGCGAGCGATCGCAGTTTGAGATACGTGACATCCGGATCGACCGGGCCGAAGCCGGCGAACGTGCCGAAGCCGCAATCGCTGCCGGCAATCACACGCTCGCGGCCGAGCAGGTCCGCGTAGCGGCCGATGCGCTCCGCGACCAGCAGCGGGTGCTCGATGTAGTTCGTGGTCGAGCTGATCACGCCCGGGATCACGATCCAGTCCTCGGGCACGCGGCAGTCGCGAAACACCGCCCATTCGTGTGCGTGGCGCGGATTCGCGCCCTCGATCAGCAAGCCGCCGATCTTCGCGCGCGCGACCACGGGCAGCAGGCGCTCCAGCGGCACGTCGTGATGATGTGGTCCTTCGTAATTGCCCCAGCAGACGTGCATGCGCACCCGCTCGCGAGCGACGTTGCGCAGCGCATGATTGAGCACCTCGATGTGCTTCGCGGCGCGATTCAAGAACTCCTCGACGCTGCGGTCGCGATACATCGTGTGGCGGCCCATGGCGAGATCCGGCGCGTCGATCTGCACCAGCAGGCCGGCTGCGGTGATCAGCTCGTATTCCGCCCGCATCCCTTCGGCAACCGCTTCCAGATAATCATCCTGCGACTTGTAGTGGTCGTTGGGCTGGAACAGCGCGATGACCCCCGGCGAAGCCGCGTTCAGAAATGCTTCGCTCGGCGCGGCGGCAGACGTCGCCGCCGTCATGTTCTGCACATCCGCTTTGGCAGGCTCCAGGCTGCGGACGCGAATCTCGCCGACGCAGCGCGGGCGCTGATATTTCGCGGTCGCGCCGCTCTCCGCCAGCCGCTTGAGAATTCGCGGAAACTCCACCAGGTCCTGCCCGGGCTCGCGCGGCGTGTCGCCCGCGAAGCCCGTCAAGCGGTCCTTGATGTAGGTCGCGTAACTAATCTTGCTCATCTCGCCGTCGCTCACCACGTCGACGCCGGCTTCCACTTGCCGGCGCACGACTTCACGCACGGCGTCGGCGATCGTGGCATTGCCGGCGGCTGCATCGGCCGCGTCGCCGCGGTCGCGCGCGAACAGCACGTCCGTCACGGCCTGCGAGCGCGGCAGACTGCCGACGTGAGTGACGAGGATGCGCTCGCTGCTGGCTTTCAAGAGCGTTCCTCGATCGTCAGCGATACATGTTGTTGGAGGTGTGGTCGCCGCCGAGCCAGCGCTTGAGCTCGGCGTGCGCGTCTGCACGCCGCGTCGCGTTGATCTTTTCGACGTCGGGATGATCGACCGTGAACTCGACGATCATGCCGTCCGGATCGACTGCATACAGCGAGCGGCAGTAGCCGTGCTCGAGTACGAACGTCTTGGGCTCCGTGTAGCCGGCCGCGTGCAGGCGCTGCTCGATCGCCTTCTGCACGTCCGCATCGACCTTGAGCGCGATGTGATGGAACGGCGTTTCCGGCATCTTCGGCCCGAACAGGTCCTGGTCGGACTTGTTCGCGAACTGGAAGAACGCCAGCGCACCGCCGTCGCCGAGCCCGAAGAACAAGTGGCAATACGTGCGCTCGGCGCCGAACAGCATGTCCGACTCGCACCACGTGGCCATCAGCGGCAGGCCGATGACGTCCTCGTAGAACTTGCGGGTCTGCTCGAGATTCTTCGAGACGTACGCTGTGTGATGCAGCCGTGAGGGTAGTTTGCGTGCAGTAGCCATGACTCCAGCTCCTGATCAAAAGCGATAGGCGAGGTCGACGCCCCAGCGTCGCGGCAGCGCCTTGAATACGAAATTGTTGGTGTAGCCCGGACTCGGGAAGAACTGCGGCCCCGGCGACCATTCGGCGTTGTAGTCCTCGTCGTTGAGGTTCTTCGCCCACGCGGTGACCGACCACGACCCGCCATCGAGCCCGACCCGCAGGTTCAGCACGTTGATCGTGTCGCGCTCGGTGAAGTTGTCGGGATAGAACCACGTGGGACCCGTCACGTCGAGGTCCGCGCGCACGAATGCGCTCGCACCGCCGAAAGCCGCGAGCTGATGACGATACGCCAGACCGAGGTTGACGCTGTACTCCGAGACCAGCGGCGCCTGGTTGCCGACGTCGGTTGCGGCGCGGTCGGATTCCTTGATCTCGCTGTCGGTGTAACCGACACCGAGGTAGGCGTCGAAGTTGTCCGTGACGCGCGCCGTGATCTCGCCCTCGAAGCCCTTGTAGTCGACGTCGCCGAGGTTGCCGAGATTCTGCGTGCTGGTGTTCGGATCGAACACGAAGTAGTACGAGCCGTTCGCCTGCGTGTAGTACAGGCTCAGGTTCGTCGCGAGGCGGCGATCCATGAACTCGCCCTTGAATCCGGCCTCGTAGGTGTCGGCGGTTTCCTTGTCGAACAGGTCATTGATGCCGGGAATGTTCGCGGCACCGACGCCGGTCTGATTGAAACCACCGCTGCGGAAGCCGCGGCTGTAACCGATGTACAGCGTGCGATCGACCGCGGGCTTGTAGCGCAGCGTCACTTTCGGCTGCAGCTCGTCCCAGGTGTGCTTGCGCACCTGGCCCGGGAACGCGGTCGGCGTCGGCAGGAAGTTCGCCGGCGTCTCAGTCGTGTTCTCGCGCTCGTCTTCGTCGTAGCGCAGCGCCACCGAGCCTTCCAGCCGGTCGCTGATGTCGAAGCTCAAGTCGCCGAACACCGCCCAGGCGAAGTTGTCCTGCGAATCCGAAAGGAAGCTGAACTGCCGGCACGCCGGCGGGAAGCAGTTGGTAGCGAGGTCGAACTTCGTCAGCGGCGTGTGCTTCACTTCGGGCACGATGCCGTCGCCGATGTCGATGACGTTGCCGGTCGAGATGAATCGATCGGTCGAGATCGCGTACGCGCCGAAGATCCAGCGCACCGACTTGTCGGCCGGCGAAGTGAAGCGCAGCTCCTGGCTGACCGCGTCGACGTCCAGGAACTGATGCTGCGACTGGTCGGCGCCGAAGAACTGGAACAGCACCGATTCCTGGATCGGCAGGAAATTGAACTGATCGCCGGTCAGGATTTCCTCGAGCTGGTCGTATGCAGTCACCGACGTGATCGTGCCCCAGGTCGAGCTCCAGTCGAGCTTCAGCGATGCACCGGCAAGGTCGCGGTCGTTGACGCCGGGATTGTTGACTCGCACCGGCAGGTGCGTGTCGTTCACGCTCTCGGTGATGTTGAAGTACAGCGCCTGCGTCGAGACGTTGGAGACATATGCGCGCAGGTCCGCGCGGAAACCGTCGTTAGGCTCCCATACCAGCAGCCCGCGCGCCGACAGGTCCTCGTACGGGTCCGCTTCTTCGTGCAGGAACGGATTGTCGATGTAGCCGTCGGTATCGAGGTACGAAACCGTCGCGCGATACTTCACCGTGTCGCTGATCGGTCCGCTCACCGTCGCGCCGAGGCGGTAGCCCGGGCCGGAGTCGTAGCCGGCGGAGACGCGGCCCTCGAACTGCTCGGTCGGCTGCTTGCTCGTGATGATGATCGCGCCGCCGATGGCATTGCGGCCATACAACGCACCCTGCGGGCCTTTCAGCACCTGAATGCTCTCGATGTCGATCAGCTCCTGATTGAACTGCGACGGATTCGCCATGGCCACGCCGTCGATGACTACCGCGACCGACGGCTCGCTGTTCCGAGCTTGCGAAATGCCGCGCACCGTCACGAACGAAGTGCCCTGGTTCTGCGTCTGCACCAGGGTCATGTTCGGCGTGAGATCGATGAAGTCCTGCGGCCGCTCGATGCCTGCCGCCTGGATGTCCGCTGCCGTGAACACGTTCACGGCGACCGGCACGTTGAGAGATGTCTCGTCGCGCTTACGCGCGGTGACGATGACCTCTTCCAGGCTGCTCGTCGCGCTTGGCGTTTGCGCGTGCAGGGCCGGAGCCGTCGAGCACAGTGCACCCGTGCACGCGAGCATGATCAGACGTTTGTTGATGTTCATGTGTGGATCCCCCAAGTCATGCCAGTTCGTTGCGCACGATGCGCGCTCCCTCGACCATCGCGCGCAACTTCGCGTCCGCGACGTGGCGCGGCAGGTACTTCATGCCGCAGTCCGGCGCGATGACGATGTTCTTTGCATCGACGTACGGCAGCGCCCGGCGAATGCGCGCTGCGACCTGCTCCGGCGTCTCGGGAGTCATGTCGGCGAGATCGAGCACGCCGAGCAGGATTTTCTTGCCCGCCAACTTCGCGAGCACCGCGCAATCGAGATTGGATTGCGCAGTCTCGATCGAGACTTGCGCGCAGCTGCAGCCCGCCAGCTCCGGCAGGAACGAGTAACCGGACGGCCGCTGGTGAATGATTGCCGCGTAGCCAAAGCAGATGTGCACAGCGACTGTGCCGCTCACACCTTCGAGCGCGCGGTTGAGTGCTTTGAGGCCGTAGGCGCGTGCCTCTTCGGGCCGCGCCTGCATATAGGGCTCGTCGAGTTGCACGATGTCCGCGCCGTTGGCGAACAGATCGCGAATCTCCTGATTCACGGCAGCTGCATAGTCGAGCGCGGCGAGCTCGCGACTGCCGTCGTAGTATTCGATCTGCGCCTGCTGCGCCATCGTGAACGGACCCGGCACCGTGACTTTCGCCAGGCGCTTGGTGTGTCGCTTCAGGAACAGCAGGTCGTCGACTTGCACTGCATGCTTGCGGCGGATCGGACCTACTACGCGCGGCACGGGATTCGGATGACCACTGCGATCCAGTGCCGTGCCGGGATTGTCGACGTCGACGCCTTCGAGCGCTGTAGCGAAGCGATTCGAATAGCTTTCGCGGCGGATCTCACCGTCGGTGACGATGTCGAGCCCGGCCTGCTCCTGCGCGCGGATCGCGACGATAGTTGCGTCGTCCTGCGCCTGCGCGAGCCATTGCTCCGGCACGCGCCACAGCTCGCGAGCACGCACACGCGGCGGGAAGCGGCCCGCGAGCTTCTCGCGATCGATCAACCATTCGGGTTGCGGATAGCTGCCGACGAGAGTGGTTGGAAACAACATGCTAAGAGGTCCAAGGTGAGCGGCGGATGTCGGCGCCGTGCTCGTCCAGCAGCGGCGCCGTGGTCACGTGCGTTGCGCGCTCGCCGTCGAATTGCACCGCCGGGCGCACGGCCTGCTTGCCGCCGTGCGCGCGCTCGACCGGCACGACGAGGCCGAGATGACGCACCTGCGGATCCTGCACGACCTGGTCAATACGATTGATTGGCGCGAACGGCACGTCGTTCGCTCCGAGGCACTCGATCCAGTACTGCAGCGGGCGCAGCGAGAACTGCGCATCGAGCAGGGCACCCAGCGCTTCGTAGTTGTCGATGCGTGCTTGCCGCGTGCGGAAGCGCTGGTCGCTGCCGAGCGTCGGCGCACCGAGCGCGCTGACGAGACCTTCCCAGAACTTTTCGAGCGACGAGAGATGAATCGCGATCAGGCCGCCGTCCTCAGTACGCAGGATGTACGCCTGCGCCAGCCGCGGCCGATCGCTCGACTGCGGCGCGCGATCGAGCGCGAAGAAGGCGGCGAACGGCTCGACGGCGAAGTGCGACATCGCCTCGAGCATCGAGACTTCGACCAGCCGGCCGCGCCCGGTGCGGCTGCGCTCGAACAGCGCGCCGAGCACGCCGTACGCCGCGTAAATGCCGGTGATCGCGTCCGCCAGTGCCGGACCGAGAAAGCGCGGACGGTCGGGATCGACGACCACGCTGAGAAAACCGCTCAAGGCTTGCGCCACGGAGTCGTAGCTCGGGCGATCCGCGTAGGGTCCGCTCGCGCCGAACCCGCTGATCGAGCAGTAAACGAGCTTTGGATTGAGCTGCTGCAACCGCTCGCGGCCGGCGCCCAGGCGCTCGGCGGTGCCGGGACGGAAGTTCTGGATGTAGACGTCGGCGCTCGCGATCAGGTCGTCGAAGATCCTGCGATCGTCGGCGCCGTTGAGATCGAGCGCGATGCTGCGCTTGTTGCGGTTGTAGGCCTGGAAGTGCGGCGAGAATTGTCCGCCCTGGTACGCGCGATACGGATCACCGGTGGGACTCTCGACCTTCACGACATCCGCGCCCAGGTCGGCGAGCATCATCCCGGCGCAGGGACCGGTGATGAAGGTGCCCTGCTCGACTACGCGAATGCCTGAGAGAACGGACTGCATGATGATTCGCTACTGGTCGCTTGTGACGAAGCCGTCCGGCTTCGGCCCGTCGTAATCGATCGCCGCCGCGCCCGCATGCGAGAGCACGAAGCCGATCGGCCGGCTCTGTTCTTCGAGCAAGTGCGCAATCAGGCCAGCGGTGCGCGCCAGGATCGGCACGCCCTTGAGCGCAGCCAGCGGGAACTCCGCGTCGAGCAGCACTGCCGGAATTGCCACGGAGACATTCATCGCGAGCTGCTTGCCGGTCGCGGCTGGCAGGACACGCTCGACGGCATGCGCCGCTTCGACGTGTCGCCCGCGACAACCGGCTGCGGTGGCGACTTCGAACAATCGAACGACACGCGGATCGGCGGTCTTGTGCAACGGATGGCCGTAGCCTGGAATCGCGCGCTGCGCGGCCCGATGCTCCTGCACGACGTCTTTCGCTGCGGAGTCGAGCGATCCGGCACCGGCACGCGTGACGACTTCATGCAGCAACCGCCCGGCTTCGTGGGTCGCCCCGAGAATTACGGAGCCGCAGCCCAGAATCCCCGCGGCGACGGCGCCCTGCAGTGCTTCGGGAGCTGCGGCAAGCGTCAGGCGACTCGCTTGCACGCTCGGCACCAGCCCGTGTTCCGCGATCGCAACCAGCGTCGCGTCGAGCACGCGGCGCTGCGCGGCATTCGGCATCTGGCCGGTGACGAGCAGCCAGGCGTGATCGGTGAACGAGACGTGACCGATGAGCTCGCCGCACAGGTCGCGACCACGCACCAGGATCGTGTCCTGGTTCGAGGACGAGATCGCGGAGCTGCGGTGGGTCTGCGGGCCGATCTTCATGATTCAAAGTTTTCGCATAGCGAAAATTGCTTCGCCATGCGAACATGGTCCCGCGCGCAGGGACGGGGCGTCAAGCGACGCAGTCCGGCTGCAAATTTTTTCGGATAGCGAAATAGAGTGGCTGCATGAAACGCCGAACTACCCCGCCGCGTCGCGAAGCCATGGGCGGGCTCGCGAAAGGACTCGACGTCATCCGCGCCTTCACGCGCGAGTCACCCTCGCTGACGCTCAGCGAAATCGCTGCTCACGCCCGATTGCCCGCCGCGACTGCGCGCCGCTGCCTGCTCACGCTCGCGGAGCTGGGCTATGTCATGCAGGCGGGACGCAATTTCCTGCTGCGGCCGAAAGTGCTCGAGCTCGGCGCCGCTTATCTCGAATCGATGAACATCGAGACGCTGACCAAAACCTACCTGGAGGATCTGGCGCGCCGGACCGGCGATTCCGCCGCGCTTACCGTGCTCGACGGCACGGAGATCGTGTACGTAGCGCGCACGTCAGTGCGCACGCTGATGCGACTGGAAGCACATGTCGGCAGCCGCTTTCCTGCCTATCCGACTTCGATGGGCCGCGTGTTGCTGGCCGGAGTCAGCCCCGAGCGGCTGCAGAACTATTTCGCGACCGAGCAATTCGTCGCACTGACCAGTCACACCGTGACGGATCCTGCCAAGCTGATGAAGCTCATCGAGGAGTGTCGCCGTACCGGCTACTCCGCCGTGGAGGACGAGCTCGCGTACGGTGTGGTGGCAGTCGCCGTGCCAGTCTACGATCAGGCGCAACGCGTCGTCGCTGCGCTGAACAGTTCGAGCCATTCGAAGAAGATCTCCAAGACCAAGCTCGTGCGCGAGCGCCTCGCGCTGCTGCAGGAGCTGAGCGCGCAGATCTCGCGCGAGCTGCTGCGCGTGCCCGGCTTGTCGCTCAGCGCGCAGAACTGACGCAGCGTCCGCGCCTGCTCGGCGCGTACTGCCGACCGCCCTCGCAGTGAAACGCCGCGTCAGTCCACGATCACGAATCGGCTGAGCGCGATTCGCCCCGGACCTGGATCCTGCGGAGCGAAGCCGATGGCCTTGACCTCGCTGACGTCGAGCGGCGAGCCCGTCTGCGCGCCGGGCGGCTGAAAATACGGATTCGGACGGATCTGCTCGAACGCGATGCGCACGGTCTGCCACTCGCCGGCGCGCAAGTCCGACCAGCTCGTGTACGCCACGCGATTGCGATCCATGAACGATACCGAGAGGCGCATCGCGTGGTCCGGTTTCGCCTGGAACGAGATCGCGCGCCTCGCGGTCCAGTCGCTGTGCTCGGCTTCGCACCACACATCGCGGGCCGCGCGGTTAGCTGTCGCTGCAGGGTATTCGACCAACAGGACTGCGCCGTCGCTCACAGCCGGGTCTCGCGCGACACTCAACTTCATTTCGGTACTTGTACCGCGAACGCCTGCGAGCCCCTCGGCGTAGGAGCGGATCACGAGCGAAGAGCTGGCGCAGCCAGTCAGCGCGACTACCAGCGCAAGAACTACTACCTTGACCATCGCCTGTAGGGAACCGCGGCATGGCATGCTGCGTCAAGTCTGCTCGTCCCCGCCGGAGATCCACTGATGAAGGCAGCGACCTTGGCGGTCGGTTCGATGATCGCCGTAATGTTCATGGGCAGCACGATCGTGACGCCCCTGTATTCGCTGTACGCGAAGCAGTTCGGCTTCTCGGCGATCATGCTGACGCTGATCTACGCTGCGTACGTCATCGGCAATCTGGTCTCGCTGTTCTTCTTCGGCGGCGTGTCGGATCGTGCCGGCCGCAAGCGCATCGTGCTGCGCGCGTTGGCGATGGCGGCGCTCAGCACCGGGATCTATTTCTTCGCCACGAGCACACCGTGGCTGTTCGTCGCGCGCGTATTGAGCGGCTTTTCGATCGGACTTGGAGCGGGCACCGGGACAGCGTGGATCGCGGAGTTGGACGCGGAGGACAGGGCGCGCGCGACATTGGTGGCGGTCGTCAGCAACTTCGCTGGCCTGGGGCTGGGTCCGCTGATCTCCGGCCTCCTCGCTCAATACTCCTCGCGGCCGCTGCAACTGCCCTTTCTCATATATATAGGGGCGGTAGCGATCACGGCCGTGTTCATCGCACGATCGCCCGAGACGGTGAACAATCACTCGGACACAAACACGGCACGCCGCACTTCGGTCGCGGTCCCGCGATCCATCCGCGCGCGTTTCATTGCGCCTGCGATCACTGCGTTCACGGTCTTCTCGCTCTACGGCTTCTACTTCTCGTTGGCGCCCGGCGTGCTGATCGATAGCCTCCATCTGTCCAACCGCGCCATCGGCGGTGCCGTCGTCTTCGAGCTGGGATTGGTAGCGGCCGCAACGATCATCGTCACACGCCGGCTCGCAAGCGGCACGTGCATGCGCCTGGCTCTCATCCTGCTGGTGCCTACGTTGGCGCTGCTGATCCTTGCGCAAGCGCAGGGATCGTTGCCGCTGCTGCTGTTGGGAACCGCGTTGAGCGGAGTCAGCGGCGCGCTCGGCTATCGCGGCAGCCTGCAAGTCGTGAATCAGATCGCCCCTGAGGATCAACGCGCCGGTGTCTCCTCGGTGTATTTCATCGTGTGCTTCCTGGGCAACTCGCTGCCGGTAATTGCCGTGGCAGTACTCACGCGTGCCTTCGATTCGCTCGTGGCAGACAGCGTGTTCGCTATCACCCTCGCAGTCCTCGCACTCGGCGCACTGGCAGCGTCGTTGCGGATGCCCGCAGTCCGTATTCCCTAGTCCGTCGCACTCGTCCCAGACTTGCCCGCGATGAGCGATTCGCGAAAAAAGTCGCGCGATAAGGGCGTCGCGCAGGTGCTGCTCATGCGACTCGAGGCCGAGCGCCTGCCCTATGCCCTCAAGCTCAAGGACAAGGTCGACCGCGGCGAGCGACTGTCCGACTACGACACGCAGTTCCTGAAACGCGCGGTGACGGAAGGGCGCGAGGCGCGCACCCTGGCGGCGAAGTTGCCGCAGTATCAGGAAATCGTGGATCGGATGACCGCACTCTACGCAGAGATCACGCGCAAAGGCGCAGAAAACGAGCAGAAAGCGCCTGGCCACTGAGCCGGTCGCCAGCGGCCGGCCGGTGAAATCTGCAGCGCACATAACCGGTCTGGCGCTCTTGCTGCTTGCAGGCTGCGCGCAGCTGCCGCCGCGCCCCACTCTGCCTGACGCGAGCGCGATCGCTCCGACGCAGATGACGCCGCTCGATCAACTCACCGGCCCTCTCGAAGCCAAGCATCCCGGGCAATCCGCCTTCCGCCTGGTCGTCGAGGGCACGGAAGCGTTCGTGAGTCGCGTGCAGAGCGCCCGCCTGGCGACGCGCAGCCTCGATGTGCAGAGCTACATCTGGCACATGGATCTGACCGGCCGCTACTTCGTGCAGGAATTGCTGCTCGCCGCGGACCGCGGCGTCCGCGTGCGAATGCTGCTCGACGACATGGATGCGCGCAACGAGAACACCACGTTTGCCGCGCTCGCCGCTCACCCGAACATCGAGCTGCGCACGTTCAATCCGTTCGCCTCGCGCCACGGCGCGCTGCGCTTCGTCGCCGAGGCCACGACCAGCTTCGAGCGCATCAACCGCCGCATGCACAACAAGAGCTGGATCGCCGACAACCGGATTGCGGTCGTCGGCGGGCGCAACATCGGCGACGAGTATTTCGGTGCCAGCGACGAAGTGAACTTCGTCGATCTGGATTTCGCGATGATCGGGCCGGTCGTGCGCGAAGCGTCGGCCTCCTTCGACCGATACTGGAACTCGCCTGCGTCGTACCCGATAGAAACGCTCGATCCCGCGGCCGTGACGGACGCGGCGCTGAATCGACTCCGCGAAGAGCTTCGCTCGCATGCCGCGCAGGCGGAGCAGAGCCGCTACGCGCAGGCACTGCGCGCGGACGATGCGATCAAGCGCATGGTCGAAGGCGAGTGGCCGCTGCAGTGGTCGGACAATTATCGATTCGTCGCCGACGATCCGCGCAAGGTCACCATGAAGAAGCGCGATGCGCAGACCACTCACGTGGGTGCGGCACTCGTTCCGCTGGTCACAGGCGCGCAAACACGCTTGTCGATCATCTCGCCGTACTTCGTGCCCGGCGAGGAAGTGACGACCCGGTTCGGCGGCCTGGTCGCGGATGGCCGGGAGGTTCGCATCCTGACGAATTCGCTGGCTGCCAATGACGTCGCGGCCGTGCACGGCGGCTACTCACGCCATCGCAAGGATCTGCTCGCAGGCGGCGTGCAGATCTGGGAGCTCAAGCCGCTGCCGGGCATGGAGGACAACGCCAGTCTCTTCGGGTCGTCGGGCGCGAGCCTGCATACCAAGGCGTTTGCAGTGGACAGCCGCGGACTCTTCGTCGGCAGCTACAATCTCGACCCGCGCTCGACCTGGTTGAACTGCGAGCAAGGCGTGTTCGCGCAGAGCGAGCCGCTCGCGCTGCAGCTCGAGGGGATTTTCGACCGACAGACCGCGGGCGAGCACGCGTGGCGCGTTGCGCTCGACGCGGGCAAGCTGCACTGGACTGACGGCACCGAAAGCTTCGACCACGAGCCGCATGCGTCGATGGGGCGTCGGTTCCAGGCCTGGCTTGCCCGCACGTTCAGGCTGGACGCGCAGTTGTGAGTCAAATGTCCGCGTAGATCTCCAGCAGGTTGCCGTCCGGGTCGCGGAAGAACAGCGTGCGATGTCCCCAGCGCTGATCGGTCGACGGTGCAACGATCGCGACGCCTTCCGTCCGCAATGCAGCTTCGGCGGCGTCGACCTCTTCGCGGCGCACGCGAAAGGCAAGTTGCACGCTCGCAGTCCCTGCGGGCGGCTGCTGATCCGGAACGACTAGTCCCGGCTTCGCCAGCGCGAGAATGTTGCCGCCGACGCGGAACTCGATCCAGTTGTCGGCCAGCTCGTGGTACAGCTCGAAGCGCATCACGTCCGCGTAGAACTTGCGCATCGCCGGCAGGTCGCGCGCGAAGATGATCGTATAATCCAGCGCGCGGATCGCCCGCAGCGGATGTCCTTCGAAGGTCCGGGTCATGACGCAAACTCCGATCGTTACGACAGGCAGCCAGTCTAACGAGTCGCATTGCAACCAATGGCACCGGCTTGGCATCGAAAGGCCAAACCGGCAGGAAATGGAACGATGGTGGAGTGGAGAGCGCTGGGGCTGGGAACGTGCCTGTTCGTTGCATACGTCGCTCAAGCAGCGGCGGTCACGATCGACGGCCGCATCGATCCGCAGGAATGGACTGACGCCCGGCGGGTCACGGACTTCCGCAAAGTCCAGCCGCTGAACGGCGAGCCGGCGTCGCTCCCGACCGAAGTCTGGATTCTCGCTACGCCCGAAGGCCTGGCCGTGGCGTTTCGCGCCGTCCAGCCGCCTTCCGTGCCGCGCACCCAGCAGCGCGTGCAGCGGGATTTCGACGAGCAGGTCGATCGCGTCAACGTCATGATCGATTTCGACGGCGATCATCGCACCGCCTACGACTTCACGATCACCTCCACCAACGGCATCTTCGACGCCGTCATCACCAACGAAACGCAGTTCAACAGCGACTGGGACGGCAACTGGCAACACGAGGTCGGCGGCGACGCCGAAGCCTGGACAGCCGAAGTGCTGATCCCGTGGCACATTGCGCCGATGCGCAACGCCGCCGGCGACGTGCGCACGATCGGGGTCTATGTCGACCGTGTCATCGGCGTGACCGGCGAGCGCTCCGCGTGGCCGTTCGCGAGCTTCGAGCGGCCGCGCTTTCTTTCCGACTTCGCGCCGATCGAAGTCACGCAGTTCAAGCAGTCATTGCTCGCCTTGACGCCCTACGTCTCGGTGCTGCACGACATCGTCCACAGCGACGACGAGCCGGACGCCGGTTTCGACGTGTTCTGGAAGCCGAACGGCCAGACGCAGCTGCTCGCCACGTTCAATCCGGATTTCGGCCAGGTGGAAAGCGACGACCTGGTCGTGAACTTCGACGCGACCGAAGTGTTCATCAGCGAAAAACGGCCGTTCTTCACCGAGAACCAGGGCATCTTCGACTTCACCACGCCGTCCGACTTCAGCCAGCTGCTGTACACGCGTCGCGTCGGCGGCCCCGAAGATGACGGTGAAGGCGCGGGCGATATCATCGGTGCGGTCAAGTTCAACGGCAGTCTCGGCGCGACCAAGTACGGCGTGTTTGCCGCCGACGAGGCCCACGAGGTCGGCCGCACGTTCTCGGCGTTGCGCCTGGTTCGCGACTTCAGCGCGCAGAACCTGGGGCTGATGGTGACCAAAGTCGACCGTCCGTTCTTCGATCGCCAGGCGACGGTTTTCGGCCTCGATCACAACTGGCGACCGACGGCGCGCTGGAATGTGCAGACGCGACTGATCGACAGCAACATCGAGCAGGCCGGCGAGACCAGCAACGATACGGGCGCAACTGTGTGGGCCGACTACGAGATGGATCACGGCTGGCGCCAGCAGTGGATCCTCATGCACTTCGGCAACGAGCTGCAGATCAACGACGCCGGTTTCCTCGATCGCGCCAGCCTCAACTACGCGCACTGGCAGTTCAATCGACGTTTCACCGCGCTGCCCGCGGAGTCACGCTACGCGTCGAAGGACTGGCGCTGGCGCGTCAGCAGCGTTTACAACGATCACGGACAACTGCTCAACCACCAGTTCCGCATCAGCCGCGAGAGCAGGCTGCGCAACGGCAGCTACGAGTACGGGCAGATCAACATCAACAGCGCGGGCGTCGACGACTTGCTCACGCGCGGCAACGGCGCCGTCAACACGCCGCCGAACTTCAACAGCCACTTCGAATACCAGCGGCCGCGCATCGGCAGCTGGGGTTACAAGGTCGAAGCGGAAGCTTACAGCGACGGACTCGCCGGCAACGACCTCGTCGGCTACCGCCTCGAGCTCGAGCCGCGCTATTTCCTCAGCGACGCGTTGAACCTGTACGTCGGCCTGGAGCTGGAGCACAAGCCGGATTGGCTGGTGTGGCAGCAGGACACGCTGTTCGGCAGCTTCGAGCGGCACCAGACCAACGTGAGCGCCGGCTTCACCTGGATCATGACGAGCCGCCACGAGCTGCGCCTGAAGCTGCAAGCGATCGGCCTGGATGCGCGGCTGCGCCAGGCCTACCGCGTCGATGCGGCGGGCAACTCGATTCCCACTGACGAGCCGGTCAGCGACTTCAGCGTCAGCAATCTGGGCGTGCAGCTGCGCTATCGATACGAGTTTGCGCCGCTCTCATATGTGTACGTCGTATACGGCCGCGGCGGCTTCGAACAGGAAAATACGGCCCCAGGCTCGGATCAGGCTGTGCGCGACAGCTTCAGCCTGCGGGACGACGAGCAGCTGCTGATCAAGGTCAGCTACCGATTCGAGACTTAGTGAGAAGAAGAGACTGACAGGATAAACAGGATGGACAGGATGCGGGACCCGCAGAGACAGTGTTCCCGGGTTCTCTCTCCTCCACCTATCCCGTTCATCCTGTTCATCCTGTCCAATCTTCCTCTTTTCGCTGTCGGATTCCCGGTTTCCCGTTCGTCATTAAGACAGGAAGTCAACGAATCGGGAGCTGATGATCATGAACGCCGTGGCCGTAACTGCTGCACTCTGGCTCAAGCGCGGGCTAGCGCTGCTGCGCAGTATCGGGCCCTACGCGGCGATCGAGATCCTGCTCCCCGGCGGCACCCTGATCGCACTGTTGCTGTGGCTGGCGAGGCAGGGTGCATTCTCCACCGCCGTACGCCGTGACCGGCCGGCGGCAGCGATCGTCTGCTTCTGCCCGTCGATTTGAAGATCGCGTTGTGCAACGATTCGGCGATGGTGGGATATATCCCGACAAGCGCTGCGAGGCTCTGATGGGCAAGGTCTGGGTGCTGTTGCTCGCGATCGCACTTCAATGCACAGGCGTCGCGAATGCGGCTGACATTCTTGCTCCCTGCAAATTGCCAGGCGTCACGCGAGCCGCGAAGTGCGGCACCGTGGAAGTACCGGAGAACTGGGATAAGCCCGCAGGCCGCAAGCTGTCGATCGCCGTCGCAGTGATCCCGGCCGAAGTCCCCGAGTCGCACAACGATCCGCTGGTGCCGTTGATGGGCGGGCCGAGCGAGTCCGCGATCGGCGCCGCGGAGTACGTCGTCGGGCAATGGGGCCCGATGCTGCGGGATCGTGACGTGCTGCTGATGGACCAGCGCGGCGCGGGAAAGTCGTCGCCTCTGCGCTGCCAGCTGTTCGATCCGAAGAACCCCGGCGCGAGCCTGCGCGACCTGTTTCCGGTTGCGCCGCTCGAAAAGTGCGCAAAGGAACTGACATCGCACGCCGACCTGACGCAGTACACGTATACGCATTTCGCGCGCGACCTCGAACACGTGCGCCGCACGCTCGGCTACGGTCAGCTCAATCTCTCAGGCGGTTCGTATGGGACCCGAGCCGCGCAGTTCTACCTGCGCGCGTATCCGCAGAACGTGCGGACGATCTATCTCGGTAGTGTCGTGCCGCTCGACGTTGCAACACCGCTGACGATGGCAAAGTCCGCGGAGGGCCCGCGCAATCAACTGTTCGACGCCTGCGCAGCCGACACTGCATGCCACGCCGCGTTTCCAGACCTGCGCAAGGAGTTCGACGAAATCGTGCAGCAGCTGGAGTCCGGCAAAGCGCCGGTCGCGCGAGGCCGCGCCGCCGAATGGTTCCGCTCGAAAACCTATCGTCCGTACAGCTCCTACGACTTGCCATGGATCATTCATCGCGCGCACGCGGGGGACTGGAGCCCGATCGTTGCCAGCATCCAGTCGGGCGTCGAGGGCGCCGCCGCCGAATACAGCTTCGGCCTGTTTTTCGCGATCACGTGCAACGACGACGTCGCATTCATCCACGAGGAAGACGTCGCGCGCGAAACCAGCGGCACGTTCCTCCGCGATTTTCGCGTGCGTCAGCAACAGGCTGCGTGCCGATATTTCCCGAAGGTAGCGCCGCCGACCGACCGCACGCCGCCCAAGTCTGCAGTGCCGACTCTGTTCGTATCCGGTGCCAACGACGCGGCGAGTCCGCCATGGTTCACGCAGCGCGTCGCGCCGAATTTCTCCGAGCGCGCCGAAGTCGTGGTCAACGGTCACGGTCACACCGAGTGGAACGACTGCATCGCTCGCCTCTATGAACAGCTCGTGCGCGACGGGTCTGTGCGCAACGTGCGCGGCAAGACTTGCGATGCCGTGCCACGCCCGCCGTTTAAGACGACTTAAGACCAGAAGATTCTCTCGCCAAGATCGCCAAGACCGCCAAGAAGAACCAGAGATTCAGGTTTAAGGATCTATAGATCTATAAATGTGAATTCCGGACCTTGGCGATCTTGGCGTCTTGGCGAGAGTCTATCTGTCTCTTCTGTCTCTAAAACCGCCGCTCCACCGCGAGCGACCAGTTGCGCGGCCGCGCGTAGACGCCAACCTCGTAACCAATCGCGATGTTCGTGTCCGCCGCGACCAGGTAGCGCTCATCCGTCACGTTCTCGATGCCCAGCTCGACGCGCCACAGTTCGTCGGGCGACACGTACGGGATACGCAGATTCAGCGCGACGTAGCCATCGTCGACTGCGAACGGCGTGTTCACTGCCTCGAAGTGCGTCTCGCTCTTGTACGTTGCGTCCAGACGCGGCGTGATCGAGCCGTGCGCGCCGAGATTCACGAGATAGGACAGTCCGGCGGACGCCGTCCACTGCGGTGCGCGAATCAGCTCATCGCTGAGCTTCACCACCGAGCCCGGGTTGATATGCGTGTACTTCGAGTCGAGATAGCCGACTGACGTCGACACCCGCAGGCTGGCCGTGGGAATCCAGTCCAGCTCGGCTTCCAAGCCCTTGATCTGCGCATCGCCGCCATTGAACGTCATCGTGCCGAAGGCGCCGGGAATGACGCCGTCGAGCTGGATATCGTCGTACTCGCTCCAGAACGCCGCCACATTCAAGCGCAGCCCCTGGTCGGGCATCTGCGTCTTCACGCCGATCTCGTAGGTGTCGATGAACTCCGGGCCGAACCGCGGCAGCGTCGTGTTGGGCTCGGTGATGCGCATCGTGAAGCCGCCGCTCTTGAAGCCCGTCGACGCCGTGGCGTAGCCCGTGACCTTGGGCGCGAAGTCATAGCTGACGGAGCCGCGCCAGGTGACATGATCGTCGTCGAGAGTCTGCTCGCCCGCAGCGTCGCCCGTCAGGACGCTGACGCTCGGCGGCCCGCCGAAGCCGCGCAATGACGTGCCGAAGTAGGATTTGCTCTCGTTCGTGTAGCGCGCGCCGCCGGTGAGGTGCAAGCGATCGGTGAGGTGATAGGTCAGCTCGCCGAAGAACGCGTAGTTCTCGTTGTCGATCTCGCCGCCGACGAACAGCGGCGCGGTCGGCGGCACGAGGGTAACGAAAGCGAAGTCCTCGGCGTCTTCGGTGAAGTAGTACGCACCGCCGACGACGTTGACGCGGCCATTCCAGGGCGCCGCAACCAGCTGCAGCTCCTGGCTGAGCTGGTTCTGTGCGAACGCATCGTGGGTCGAGAAGATGTCGTACGCCGAGCCATCGGGATCGCGCGCCAGATCGGCCTCGACTTCGCGATAGGCAGTGATGGACTTCAGCGTCAGCGCGTCGTTCAACTCCCAGCTCAGGTTGAGCGTCGAGCCCCAGGTGTCGACGTCGCTCTGCGAATCACCGCTGGATGCGCTCGAGAACGGCCCGAGTGCAAATTGATCGTTGTAGCAAGCCGGATTGTCGAGCGATCCGCCGCCTCTGCAAGCCGGATCCTGGCTGCCGTTGCCGAACGTGTTGTTGTTGAAGAGCGTCGGGAAGGCACCGTTGTCCACGACATTCAGCAGCACTTCCGGAGCAGACTCTTCGCGCTCGCGCACACCGTCCACACTCAGTCGCGCTTGCAGAGATGGACTGATTTCCCATAGGAAATTGACACGACCGCCGAGCACGTCATCGCCGCCCTGCTCCACTCCATCCAGCCGGTGAACGTAGCCATCGCGATTGCGCGTGAGAAACGCCGCGCCCGCTCGGAACGACTCGGATAGCGGCACGTCGACCTTGGCGACCAGATCTCGCCGGTTGTCGGTCCCTATCGTGCCGCGCAGCTGCGCGCCGAAACTATCTCCCGGCGCATGCGTCGTCACGTTGATCGCGCCGCCGATCGTGTTGCGGCCGAACAGCGTGCCTTGCGGGCCGCGCAGCACCTCCACCCGTTCCAGGTCGAGCAGTTCGATCAGCGAGCCGACGGTGCGGCCATAGTACGCACCGTCCACGTACAGCCCGACGCCAGGCTCCGTCGTCGGCAGGAAGTCGTTCTGCCCGACCCCGCGAATGAACATCACAGCGGCGGCGGTCGAGCCCGAGCTGGTGCCGCCGAACGAGAAATTCACATTGGGTGCGAAGTCGGCGACTGCTGCGATCTGCGTCGCCCCGCGCTCCTGGAGCTCCGCGCCGCTGACCGCAGTGATCGCGATCGGCGCGGATTGCAGGCTTTCCTCCGTGCGCCGCGCGGTCACGATGACCTCCTGCAACGTGAAGCCTCGTTCGCTTTGCGCCCACGTCGGGGGCGACAGCAGTGCACACGAAACGAATGCCAGGCAAACAGACGAGCGGTGCTTCATCGCGAAACTCCCTGTGGACGCGGCGCGTCCGTGCGAACGAAGGGCGCATGTTGAAAGCTCGTCTAATACGCCGCGATCACGTGCGGGTGACGCCGCGCACGTTTGGTCGCCGCTGCTCGCTCGCCGCGCGAGTGTATTTTTCAATATCATGGTGCATATGAAAGCCACGGCAACAATCGCACTCATCTATGTCACCGCATGCGCTCCTGCGGCGTACGCGGCGTGCAACCCCGGCGCGTTTGCTTCCGCGAGCGGCGACTACGTCGTCGTCGTGCCGCTGCCAGATCCCAACGCTGCAGGTCAGCGCTATCTGTTTCGCGATGGCCGTCGCGGTAACACTGTCGATGCAGGCGCGCCGCTCACGTGCGATGCCGCCGACGCAGTGACGGTCAAGAAGAGCGACGGCGGCGACGAGCGCTGGAAACAACTTCCGCTCACGACGAGCGACACACAGTTCAACAGCGTCGAAACACAGCTCGTGGGACGTTTGATCGAGCCCGCCGGCACCGTCGCAGGCGGACGGCCGCTCGTGGTGCTCGTGCATGGTTCGGAGCGAACTTCGGCGCTGAACTCTTCGTATGCATACTCGCTGGCCGCTCAAGGCATCACTGTGTTCGTCTACGACAAGCGCGGCACAGGCGCTTCCGAAGGCGAGTACACGCAGAACTTCGAACTGCTGGCGGCCGATGCTGCCGCCGCGTTTGCACAAGCGAGAACGATGACGCGCGGTCGCGTCAGCAAGGCCGGTTATTTCGGCGGCAGCCAGGGCGGCTGGGTCGCGCCGCTCGCGGCCTCGCGTTCCGACGCGCAGTTCGTCGCGATCGGCTTCGGCCTCGTCGCCTCGCCGATAGAAGAAGACCGCGAGCAGATGATTTCGGAGGCGCGGGCCCTCGGCCTCGACAGCTCGGCCCTCGCGCTGATCAATCGATTGTCGGCAGCGACTTCACGCCTCGTGCTCAGCGGCTTCTCGCAAGGCTACGACGAGCTCGCCAAGGTCCGCGGCGAGCTCGCACGACAACCCTGGTCGCAGCGTATCCACGGCGAATACAGCGGAGAAATCCTGCGCCTGACGGACGACGAACTGCGACGGCTCGGCCGCGCACGCTTCGACAACGTCGAGCTGATCTGGGACTACGACTCCGTGGCTGCACTTCGACGCGTAAAGGTTCCGGTGCTCTGGGTGCTCGCAGGTGAAGACCGCGAGGCGCCGATCGAAACGACGCGCGCTGCACTCATGCAACTGAAAAAGGCAGGCAAGCCGATCGATGTCTATCTGTTTCCGAACACCGATCACGGCATGCTGGAGTTCGTCACCAATGCGGACGGCTCACGCAAGATGACGCGCATTACCGATGGCTATCTGCGCTTGCTTGGGGATTGGATCAACGGCCGCGTCGCCGGACCCTACGGCCGAGCACAGATGCTCGACTGAGGGTCCGGCCGACGTAGGTTACGGCTGCTTGATCTCCGGCTCGACCAGCTGTGTCAGCAGCGTGAGCGACTCCTGCCAGCCCAGGTAGCACGCTTCCGCGGGAATTGCTTCCGGAATGCCTTCCTGCACGACATTCAGCTCGACGCCGACCGAAACCTGCTTGATCGTCACGGTCGTCTGCATCTCGCCCGGCAGGTTCGGATCGTCGAACCGGTCCGTGTAGCGCAGACGCTCGTTCGGCACCAGCTCCAGGAACTTGCCGCCGAACGAGTGGCTCTCGCCGGTCGTGAAGTTCTTGAACGACATCTTGTAGCTGCCGCCGACGCGCGCCTCGATGCTGTGCACCTTGCCGGTGAAGCCATGCGGGGGGAGCCATTTGGCCATCGCATCCGGATCGAGGAACGCGCGATAAACGCGGTCCGGCGTGGATTTCAGCACTCGGTGAAGCTTGACGGTATTCGCGGGCATGATCGGTCTCCTCAAAGTTCAGGAATTGGACAACTAAGACGCTTCTGCCAGCAAGGACGGTCGAGGGCGGCAGGTTCCGACAATCGGAGGCACGTAGAAATGTTCCGGTGTCGTCCGTCATTGATATGAGCCCCTTGAAGCCGGAGTCCGCCATGTGTCCGTTCTGTCTGACCACCGCGACTGTCATTGCCGCCAGCACCACTTCCGGGGCCGGGGTCCTCGGCGTCGCCGCCGTAAAGCTCCGGGCCTGGCGCTGGCTGCGCCGCTGCTGGCCCGCACGCGGCGGCTAGGTCAGAATCTCCTGCCCACGCGGCAGGAGAAGAACCATGGCGTCGAACACCGAAACCGGTCTGCAGATCAGGTCCCTCGTCAAGAAATCCGGCGTCCTGGAGGTTTCGCTGGTCTCGGTGCCGACGCCCGAGCCCGCCGCCGACGAGATCGTGATCCGCGTCGAAGCGACGCCGATCAATCCGTCCGACATCGCCCTGCTCCTGGGCCCGGTCGACATGAACACCGCAAAGCAGTCGGGTGCGACTGCCAGCCCGGTCCTCACTGCCAACATTCTCGAGCGTGCGATACCCGCGTTGAGCGCGCGCTTCGATCAGTCCATGCCCGTTGGTAACGAGGGTGCAGGCACCGTGGTCAAGGCAGGATCGTCGCCCGCGGCGCAGGCGCTCATGGGAAAGCTGGTCGCGGTCGCGAGCGGCTCGATGTATTCGCAGTTCAAGGTTGCGAAAGCAGTCGAGGCACTTGTGTTGCCGAGCGGCACGACGGCGCAGCAGGCTGCTTCCTGTTTCGTGAACCCGCTGACGGCATTGAGCATGGTCGAAGTGATGCGGCGCGAGGGTCACAAGGCGCTCGTGCACACGGCGGCCGCATCCAACCTCGGCCAGATGCTCAACAAGATCTGCCAGCGCGACGGCGTGAGCCTCGTCAACGTCGTGCGCAGTGCCGAGCAGGCCAATATCCTCAAGGAGCTCGGCGCGAAGATCGTGCTCGACTCCACTTCGCCGCGCTTCATGTCCGAGCTCATCGAAGCAGTGGGCGCGACGGAGGCGACGCTGGCGTTCGATGCGATCGGCGGCGGCATGATGGCAAGCCAGATCCTCACTGCCATGGAGGCGGCAGCAGCGGCACGCATGACATCGTACAACCGTTACGGCTCGAACACGTTCAAGCAGGTCTACATCTACGGGATGCTGGACACGAGCAGGACCGAGCTGACGCGCACTTTCGGGTTCTCGTGGTCCGTCAGCGGCTGGCTGCTCACACCGTTCCTGCAGAAGATCGGCATGGCCGACGTCAACAGGCTGCGGCAGCGGGTCGTCAGCGAGCTGACGACGACATTCGCGAGTCACTACACGAAGGAGATTTCGCTACGCGACGTCGCCAAGCTGGAGATCGCGCAGGCGTACAACAAGCGGGCGACCGGCGAGAAATTCCTCATCGTTCCCACGCTCTGATCAGGAGTTGAAGAACACGCCGAGCGCGCTGCGCTCGGTGAGCTGCTGTTCGATATTCGCGAGCGCGCTCTGCTGGTGCGCGACCAGCATCCATGATTCCCGCCTGCGAACGTACGTCGAGCTGCAGCACGCGTAGTACGTCTGAGCTGGCTTCGCCGCTTCGGCGTACGCCTCGTAAGCGAGGACTGCGGTTTCGGCGGCAAGGCTGAAGATCCGGTTCGAGAACGTCAGATGGTTCCAGCGCGGCGCCTTGCGTGCCCAGGCAAGACCCGCGGCACGATCGACGATGCCGATGACTGGCAGCACGAGTACGGCATCTGGCGCGACATGTTCTTTGTAGAAATTGCTGCCGTCCAACCAGAACCGGCGCTCGCAGTCCCAGACCTCGTGATCGGCCATCTACACTTTTCCCCAAACCTGTACCGCAACGTGCGGACACATATGGGACGCTGCGCGACCGCTCAAGGTTTACGAGTGCAAGGCTTGAGCATCCATTGCGACTTGAATGAAGGCACAATCGGCGGCATGCAAATCGATGTCGCTCGCCGCACGGACGTGGATCGAATCGTCGGGCTCGTGAACGATGCCTATCGCGGCACGTCGCGAGCACCAGGCTGGACGCACGAAACACACTTGTTCACCGGCGCGCGGATCGACGCGGCAGCCGTGACGGGCATGATCCAGCCGGATCGCTCGACCGTTCTCGTGATGAGACAGGAGGACGCCATCATCGCCTGCGTCGGGCTGCAACGCCTCGATGACCGAGAGTGGTATCTGTCGATGCTCGCTGTCGACCCCGCTGCGCGACGATCTCTCCTTGCTCACTCTCATCAAGCCCCTGGCCTAGAGCCCGACCTACCTTGGTGCGCTGTAGGTCGGGCTTCAGCCCGACAATACCTCCTTAATCGAACCTCACCGCCGAGGACGTCGAACACCCCGTCGCCAGCAACACGCCGTCCGGGTTGAAGGTCTCCGCGTAGCCGCCAGAAGTGAAGCTCTGCCCGGTTCGGTCCAGCTCGATCTGATGCCGGACGATCCGATAGCCGGTGTTGGCTCCGGCGGCGTCGAACAAGAAGAACCTCTGCGCGAACTCGTACTTGCTGCCGCGAATGTGGCGCCAGTAGCCGAAGTGCGCGGACTGCGTCGCCGGATTGCTGGTGTTCGTGTCCAGGAACGTGCCGTCCGCGGCGAAGACGTTCATCGCGTCGAAGCTCGCGAACACGACCGGTCCCGGCACGTTGCCCGGGAGGCAGTTCGTGATGTTGACGTGCGCGTTCCAGACGCCGGTGATGCGTTTGAACCCGCCGGCCCAGGCGGCCGGTTGACCCATCATCAGCACCAGCGCGGACACGGCCAGGCAGCGCGACGCAGAACGAAAGAGAGTCGTTTTCATGGCTTATCTCCGAAGTCACCCGCCGCGTGATTGCGGCGGTTGCGTCCTTTCTGGAGCAGCCGCGGTTTGAAGTAATTAGAATCGCTGAAGCTTTCTGTGGATTTGTGAGAGCCCCGTACGTGAGCGCCCAGACCGCCGAGATCTGCGAGTTCTACGGCTATCGCCTGGATTTCGTGCGGCGCCAGCTGCTGGATCCGGCCGGCGCGCCCGTGGCGCTGATGCCCAAGGCGGTCGAGACGCTGGTGTACCTGGTGCTGCACGCCGGGCAGACCGTGAGCAAGGACGAACTGCTGCGCGGGGTCTGGCCCAACACGGTCGTCGAGGAAAACAACCTCACTCAGAATATTTCAGCGCTGCGTCGCGCCTTCGGCGAGAAGCTGGGCGAGCACCGCTTCATCGTCACGATTCCGGGACAGGGTTACCGGTTCGTGGCACCGGTCGGTGCGGTCGGTCGCGCTGCGGAGCCCCAGCCGGTCCAGGCAGGGGTGCGGCCGCCGCCGCGAAGGTGGCTGCTGATCGGCGCCGCTGCAATGGCCGCGGCTGTGGTGGGTGTCCTGGTCTGGCGCCTGGCTGACTACCGGGAAGGCAACGACCCGCCTCACCTGCAAACGGTCGCGATCCTGCCGTTCAAGACGGTCGTCGCCAATCCCCGCAACGAAGCGCTGGAAATCGGCATGGCCGACAGCCTGATCATGGAGCTGAGCCGCAGCCCCAGCCTGATCGTGCGGCCGTTGAGCGCGACCCGGCGTTTCGTCACGCTCGACCAGGATCCTGTCGAAGCGGGCCGGCAGCTTGCGGTCGAAGCGGTCGTGGACGGCACGCTGCAGATTGCCGACGATCGTGTCCGCGCGTCGGCGCGGTTGCTGCGAGTCGCGGATGGCCGGCAGTTGTGGGCCGAAAAATTCGACGAGCAGTTCTCGAACATCTTCCAGGTACAGGACGCCATCGTGCATCGCGTGGCCGGAGCCCTGCAGATCCAGCTGATTCCCCAGTCGCAGCGTCAGACCGAGAACGTGCAGGCGTACGAGCTGTACATGCGTGGCCGCCTGCACCAGCTGCGGCTCGTCATGCCCGAAGTACGGCGCGGCATCGAGTACTTCGAGCAGGCGATCGCGGCGGATAGTTCTTATGCGCTGGCCTACGCGGGCATGGCCGATGCGATGCGCTCGCTGGTGTTGAGCAACGATGTGCCGCCTGCCGAAGTTGCGACGCGCGCGGAGCAAGCCGCAAGCCGCGCCATCGAATTGGCGCCGGACCTTCCCGAAGCGGACTATGCACGAGGGCTGGTCGCGCTGTGGTTCGAGTGGGACTGGCCCGCCGCGGAAAATTATCTGGCGCGCGCGGTCATGCTGGCGCCGAACAATGCGGACGCTCATATTCATCTTGCGCACTTGTATTCGAATCTGGGGCGCAAGCAGGAAGCGCTGACGCACGCCAGGCGCGCGGGTGAGCTGAATCCGATCAGTCCGCTGATCGGCGCGCTGGAATCGCTGTACCTCACGCATCAGGGCGAGAGTGAGGCCGCGGTCCGGCGCGCGAAGGAAGCCATCACGCTCGATCCGAACTTCTGGCTTTCGCATCACCTGCTTGCGAATGCGCTGATCGATGCCCGGCAGTACGACGCAGCGCTGGTCGAGAGCGCGGAGGCGAAGCGGCTGTCGCCGTTGCAAACGCTCTCCGACACGTTCAGTGCTATCGCGTTGGCACGGCTCGGTCGAACGGATGAAGCTCGCGCGGTTCTGGAATCGCTGGCGGCGAGTGCACGGCAGAATTATGTCCCGCCGTCGCATTTCGCGATGATCGAAACGGCACTCGGCAACCGCGACAAGGCCTTCGAATACCTGAATAAGGCCATCGAAGTCCGCGACGCGCGCCTGACTCTGCTGAAAGTCGATCCGAAATGGGACGACCTGCGCTCCGACCCACGCTTTGCAGCCGTCCTGCAACGTATGAAGTTGTGAGGCAGACGTAGGCGATTCGTAAGCCGCAGCGGAGCATGCTTCGGCGATTGCAGCCCTGCTCGCGCTCGGGATCGCGGTCCGCCGCCCGCTTCAGTCGCGCTCGCGCATCTGCTTCTGGATATCGTCCAGGTAGGCGTCCAGCTCGGCGACATTCTTGAAGATGCCGCCTGCAGGGATAGCTTTGACGATGTCGAGCACCTTGCGGACTGCGGGCTGCGGATTCACGATCGCGACTCTGCCACCGCCCGGCTCGATCGCCTTGCGCGCGCGAATGAAGCAGCGGATGCCAGCGCTGCTGAGATACTCCAACCGACTCAGATCGAAAACGAGCCGCGGCAGCGGCGCATTCTTCAGGACACGATCCAGCACTGCATCGAGCTCGGGTGCGGTACTGCTGTCCAGGCGACCGACCAGAGCGAGGGTCGAGGGATTCGCAGGCTCGGCGAGGATTTCGAGAGGCATGGTGCTTACCTTCCTCACACAGGAGTTCGGTGCAAACGAACTTCCATGACGTTGTGACCTTGGACGCGCGAGTAGTGGCAGCTGTCGGCAAGCTGCCGGACGATCGCAACACCGAGCCCGCCGATGGCGCGGTCATCGATGCCGGCTGCGAGATTCGGAGCGGCGAGCGCCAGCGGGTCGAACGGCGGACCGTCGTCGCGGACGGTCATCACGATCTGCGTCCGAGTCAGCTCGCAGTCCAGGGACATGCGAGCCGCGCCGCCACGCGCTTCGAGCGACCGCACGACGTTCGTCAGCAGCTCTTCAGCTATCAACTCGGCATCGCTGACCCGATCAGCTGCGACAGCGCGTGCAGCGAGAGTCGACCGCAGCCACTGCTGGGCCTGCGCCACGCCAACAGTCGAGATTGCCGGCTCCATGAGCCAGTGCATTGCCTGTTCGGTTCGATGCCAAGTCACGCCGCGCGGACTCCAGCTGAGTGCCAGCACCGTCAGATCATCGGTTGCGCGAGCGCTGGCAGCAACCGTATCGACCACGTGGCGGAGCAGCACGTCCGGACTGCCGTCAGTCGCCTCGCTGAGCAGGGTCGTAAGGCGGTCTATTCCGAACTGCGCACCATCCGGCGTCCATGCCTCTGTGACGCCGTCCGTGAACAGCAGCAGCGTGTCGCCTGGAGCGAGAACCATGTCCGTTACCGAGTACTCGGAAGAACCATCGATGCCGATTGCTGCGCCGTTCTCGACGGTCAGCGGCGCGACGACGCCGTCCGCCGTGCGCAACAGCGGGGGCTCATGTCCTGCGCTGGCATAGCGGATGTGCCCGCTGCCAACGTTCAGCAGTCCGCAGCCGATCGTGATGAACATGCACGCATCGTTGTCCTCGACCAGCCGTGCATTGATCTCGTGAAGGATGCGATCGGGTGACTTGCCGCTCGTCGCCAGTGCACCGAGCAGACCTGCCAGACGCGCCATGAACAGCGCGGCCGGAATTCCCTTGTCCGAAACGTCGGCAATCGCGAACAGGAGATGAGCGTCGTCCACGGCGAAATAGTCGTAGGCGTCGCCGCCCACCTGCTTCGCCGGCAGCAGCGTCGCCGCAATGCGCACTCCCGCCGGTAGCGACCGCGATCCTGCTTTCGGCAGCATCGCTTGTTGAATGCTGGCTGCGATCTGCAGTTCATGATCCAGCCGTGCTTGCGCAACCAGGTTCGCGGCGCGCAGCTCGATGTGCTTCCTGAGCGAATCGCGCATGCGACGCAGAGCCGCCGTGAGCACGCCGACCTCGTCACGACGCGGCAAGTCCGGCAGGGCGAACTCCAGCTGGTCTTCCGCTGCAGTGCCAACGGCCTCGGCGAGCGCATGGACCGGGCGCGAGATGGCGGCGGCGACGAACGAAATCGCGGCGATGAGCAGCACCAGTCCGGCGGCGCCCAACCAGAGTTGCCGCCGCAGCAACGCCCGCGCTGCAGCGAGCAGCTCCGATTGCGGAATGATCAGCAGCACCCGCCAATCGAGCGTCTCGAGACTGCGCGCTGCGAGATACGCCGGTTGCGCCGCGAGGCCCTCCGGCAGCAGGCGAAACGTCTCGCCGCGGGCCAGCATCTGCTCGCCGATGACGCGAATCTCGTTCGCATCCAGCGACGGATCGAAGCTCGGAAGACGTCGCGCAGTCGGTCCGATCGGCGTGAGAAAGAAGCTCGCAGCCGGCGGTGAGACCAGCCAGCCCATGCTGCCGGATCCCAGAGGTACGTCCGCTGCGGCCCGCTTCACCCAGTCCAGAGCCAGGTCTGCAGTCACGACGCCGGCAATCACCCGCTCGCGGTCGGCGAGACGCCGAAAGAACGGCACCGAATACGTGACCATCCACGCATCGCCGCCACCGCTGTCGAAGTAGGGAAGCGACCAGATCGGGCGCCGCGTGTCCGCGGCGCGGCGATACCAGGGGAGCGTGCGATATGCATAGCTGGCGCTCGCGAGATCGGAATATTCG
>DATNFA010000046.1:0-4205 GCA_035606615.1 Steroidobacteraceae bacterium | reverse complement strand
GACGCGGCGGCGGTGGCGGCTACGGTGGTGGTGGCGGCGGCTACGGCGGCGGCGGTTACGGCGGTGGTGGCAATCGACGCTGATCGTCGAACGACTCAAAGATCGAACGAACGCGGGCAGCTCTTCGGAACTGCCCGCGTTTTTTTATGGCTGAACGTTTCGCTGCGCGCCCGACAGCAGCGCGAGTCCCGATAGGATCAACAGCATGCCGGCGCCTTCGGCGAGACTCGGTCTCTCGCCGAGCTGAATCCACGCCGCGATGACGCCCACGATCGGCACCGCGAGCGCGTTGAGGCCGCTGATCGTCGCCGGCAACCGCTGAAGAATGTAGAGCCAGAGCAGCGGCGCGATCGCCATTCCGCCGACGGCGTTGTACGCCAACGCGCCGACGAAGTACCCGCTCCAGACGATCGGCCGCTCGTCGGTCAGCCACGCGACGATGACGAGCGGCACCACGCCGAAGACCATTTGCCACGCTGTGACCGACAGAAGGTCGTTGCGACTCTCGACGGGTATTTTCTTGAAAATGATGACGCTGACTGCCCACGAGATGCCCGCGCCGAGCGCGAGCAGGCTGCTCGTCATGTCCCCGACGCCGCCCCAGAGCTCGAGGACGAGCACGAGGCCGATCAGAATCAATCCCGCGGCCGGCCACTGCCAGCCGCGCAAACGGTCCGGCAGGAACGGCCAACCGAACACGATGACCCAGAACGGCATCGTGTAACCCAGCACTGCACTCTTGCCCGCGGCACCGCTGTTGAGCGCCCACGAGATCAAGCCGACGAACCCGGCGGTTTGAAACAGGCCGAGGAAGATCGTCTTCACCACGTGCTTCGGCCGCATCGGCGCGCCCATGGCCCAGAGCATGCCCAATAGCAGGATGGCGCCAAGGGCGCCCCGCAGCCCGGCGAAGTCCATCGGGCCGACGTAGCGCATCGCCGTCTTCATGACGACCCAGTTGTAGCCCCAGAGCAATGCAAGGAGGCCGAGCGCAAGCAGGGGGCCGGCGCTCGTCGGCTGCGCCGGAGCTGAAGGAGCGGAGCTGTTCATCGAGCGGCTACTGTACCTGCTGCTCGTGCTCGGACTATCGATATTCGTTGACATGCCCCCCGGCCAAGAGGCCGGGGATTCCCACGACTGGCGAGTGATGCCCCACTCGGAGAATGTTCAACGCAGCGTTTTGGTCGCGATCATGTGCGGAACCGCAGTCGCCACACGTCCACTCTCTTATTCCAAGGTCTGCGATACCTTTCGGCCTCTGCTCGGGCAGCGAGCCGCAAGCAGAGCAGGCCTGGGTACTGAATCGCTCGTTCACTTCCTCGTACCAAGCTCCGCGCGCAATCGCTTTGTAGCGCAGCATGCTTCGGAAGGACGACCAGCCCGCATCGAGCACGGACTTCGCCAGTCTGGTCTTGGCGAGTCCCGCGGCGTTCACGTTGCCGACGGCGATGTAGTCGAAGTCTCGCACGATGCGATGCGAGGCTTTGTGCAGGAAGTCGTGCCGCGCATTCTTGATGCGCGCGTGGATGTTGGTAGCAAGGCGTTTCTTGTTGGCGCGCTGCGCCTGTGCGAGCTTGTCGGCGAGCTTGGCGAGTCGCTTGGGATTCTCGATCTTCTCACCGGTCGAGAGTGCCGCAAGGTCCTTCAGTCCGAGGTCGATGCCGACTTCGCGCTCGATCGCCCGCGGCTCCACGTCGGGTATCTCGACGACGATATTCAGATACCAGCGCCTGCGCGAGTCCTGAGCGAAGTTCGTCCCGTCCTTGATCTTGCCTGGCGGCAGCGGTCGCGAGTACCACACGCGGAAGGTCTTGCCGGCGAATCGGAACGCGTTCCCTTCGCGCTTGAGGTCCCTGCCCTTCAGCGGTACCCAGCCGAGGCACCGCTGGCCTCTATAGCGCAAAAACGCCCTTTTCTGCTGTTTGCGAGACTTGGCGTATTGCTCGCAGACCGCGTTGACGGCGCCAGAGTGAAGGCCGATCTCCTTGCTCGATCCGGTCGTGAGAACGTTCAGATCGAAGCCGCTGGGCCATTGCTTGTTCCAAGTCAGCGCGGACTTCTGCACATCGTTGCAGTAGTTCCAGACGCAGTTGACCGCAAGCGCTTGCTGGTGAAGCAGGCCCGCGAGATTCTTGACGCGGTAGCGGTAAACCTGAAGCATTCTCGGCACGATTCTATCGCACGGCGCTGTCGGCGGGCGGATGGGCACGTACCTTTTCGCACTTGGCGGGGAACGGGATCACATTCACCTGAAGGATGGTGCACGTTGCCAGCCGCTGCTTCGCCCAGTTATCGTGCCGGTCTCGCGCAGGGAGAAATCGGATGCTGACGAAGATCGCGACACTGTCGCGACGGACGACTTTGCTCGCGGGCGTCGGATTCACCCTTGGCACGGTCGCCGGGCGTGTTTTCGGTCAAGAGCCCCCGGACAAGCGCATTCCCGAGAACGAAAAGTACTGGAAAGGCATGGGCGTCTCGCTGCAAGGCAAGACCGTGCTCGTCACGGGCTCGACGGATGGTCTCGGCCGCGAAGTCGCGCGGCAGCTCGGCGCGCTCGGCGCCTTCGTGATCGTCCATGGGCGCGATCAGCAGCGCGGCGAGGAAGTCGTTCGCACGATCAAGGCCGCGGGTGCCGGCGATGCGGCGTTCCATCGCGCCGATCTCGCGTCGTTGACCGGAGTCGCCGCGTTGGCGGAGACGATCATGGAGACTTACGACCGGCTCGACGTGCTCGTCAACAACGCGGCCGCCGTCAGCGGCCCCGAGCGGCAAACGACCGCCGACGGATACGAGCTCGCGTTCGCCGTGAACTATCTCGCACACTTCCTCCTGACGTACCGCTTGCTGCCGCTGCTCGAAGCGAGCGCGCCGGCGCGCATCGTCAACGTGTCCTCGATGGGTCAGACGCCGATCGATTTCGCCGACGTCATGATGGAAAGGAGCTACAACCCCGGCGACGCTTACCGGCGCAGCAAGCTCGCGCAGGTCATGTTCACGATCGATCTCGCGGCCGAGCTCGACGCGCGACACGTGACCGTCAACAGCCTGCATCCGGCGCGCTCGATGAACACGGCGCGCGTCATCGACGGCGGATTCCAACCGTTGAGCACCGTCGAGGAAGGCGCCGAAGCTACGATGCAGCTCGCGGTATCGCCGGAACTGGCCGGGCGCAGCGGGCTCTACTTCAATGGCTTGAACGAAGCGAAAGCCAACGCGCAAGCGTACGACACGGCGGCGCGCGCGAAGCTGCGCACGTTGAGCTTCGACCTGACGGGTCTCCGCAAGAGCTGAACGCTAGCGGCTTGCGGCTCGCGGCCGCGTGATGGACGTTCGGCGAACAACTCTGCCGAAAACTCTGAGTGCGAATCGCGCGGCGGCGCGAACGGTTGCCATGCTCGATTGCCCTATCGCCGCGAACGCTGCCGCTCGTGACTTTTACAGCCAGGCCTATTCCCGCACTATCCGCATCGTTACTTAGTTCGTTCCACGGTGCCATGACCAAGGATGCCGACCTCCGCAACCTCACGAGCAGGATGCAGTCACGCGCCACGCCGGCCGTGGTCGACGAGTACTACACCCGCTGTATCCCTTTCTATCGGGAGTTTCTCGGGAATCATTGGCACACGGGCTATTACCGCGTCGATGAGCCCGTGGGGCCGGAGGACCAGCTGCGCATGGAGCAGCGGATTGCGGAAAGCGCCGGCGTGAGCTCGGCTTGTCATGTGCTGGATGTCGGCTGCGGCATGGGCGGCCCAGCCTGCCACTTGGCCGGTCTCACCGGCGCTCGCATTCGCGGGCTGACGCCCAACGCGGCGCAGCTGGCCTTGGCTCGCAGCCTCGCGGTCGAAGAAGGAGTCCGCGATCGCGTGGCCTTCGACCAAGGTGACGCGGCAGCGCTGCCCTACCCCGACAGTTCCTTCGACGTCGTTTTGTTCTTCGAGTCGCCGTGCCATTTTTCCGACCGTCCGCAATTCTTCCGAGAAGCGCACCGCGTGCTGAAACCCGGCGGCCGCCTGGCCGGAGAGGACTGGCTGGCCGCGGACGGCTTGGACGCTACGGACGTAGACCGCTTCATTCGTCCGATCTGCGAGACCTGGGCGATTCCGGACTTAGGCACCTGCACCACGTATGCATCGGGCATGGCTGCGGCTGGCCTGCGGGTCGAAGAAGGAGTCCGCGATCGCGTGGCCTTCGACCAAGGTGAC
>DATNFA010000045.1:0-33746 GCA_035606615.1 Steroidobacteraceae bacterium | reverse complement strand
GGCGGCTGCGGTGGTGGTTGCGGCGGCGGCTGCGGTGGTGGTTGCGGTGGTGGTTGCGGTGGTGGTTGCGGCACCGGAGGCGGCGGGTTGGCTGGCTGGCTCGGAGGAGGACTGGCTTCTCTCGGCCCTCCGCCACCACAGCCGGCCACTAGCACCAGCGCGACGATCGCGAGTATTCCCCAAAAAGCTCTTGTCGGTCGGCTGACCACGCCATATCCAACGCTCGCTGGCTACGCAGGTTCCGATACCCGCTGTGCGGTGGGTAGATATTTCGCGATCCGAGCGCAGACTTCGCGAGGATGATTGAGAGCGCAAGGCACGGCTGCGAATGCGACATCGCGAGTAGTTCGTGGATAGAACAAAACAGCAGGACGTTCTCAGACGTCTCGATACCATCAGTTGGAGGCTAGGGTCGGAATCGAACCGGCGTAGACGGCTTTGCAGGCCGCTGCATGACCACTCTGCCACCTAGCCAGGTGGGCGTGCGGACGCATTTGCTGCGCCCTGAAGCGAAAACCCCGGGAGCGGCCCGGGGTTTTCTCAAAAGCTGGAGCGGGAAACGAGGCTCGAACTCGCGACCTTAACCTTGGCAAGGTTACGCTCTACCAACTGAGCTATTCCCGCTTTGAGGTCGCCGCACAGGGGTCCGGCGAACGGGGCGATATTCTAGGGCTGGCCGACCCCCTGTCAAGGCAACTCAGCCCAGTCTGCCCAAGGGAAATCAGACATGGCCGGAGCGCATCAATTCGGGCCAGGCGGCGCGCAGGTAGACGATCATCGACCACAGCGTCAGCGCCGCTGCAGCAACCAGGCAGTACACGCCGAGTTCGAACGCGGGAATGAACCATACGTCGCTCCGGAACAGCATCATCGACAGACCGGTCATCTGAAAAATCGTCTTCAGCTTGCCCATCGACGACACCGCGACCTTGCCGCGGGCGCCCATCTCGGCCATCCATTCGCGCAGTGCGGAGATCGTGATTTCGCGACCGACGATCACTGCCGCCGTCAGCGTGATCAGCAGGTGTGGGTTGAATTTGATGAACCGCAATTCCGGCGGCGCATGGCTCACGATCAGCACGAGCGCAACCGCGACCATCAGCTTGTCGGCCACCGGATCGAGGAACGCACCCAGTGCCGAGGTCTGGCCGAGCCGGCGCGCCAGGTAGCCGTCCAACGAATCGGTGACAGCCGCAAGGATGAACATGCTCCCGCAAGCTGGTGCGGCCCACGGATACGGTGCGTAGAACAGGATGACGACCAGCGGGATCATCACGATCCGCGCCACGGTCAGCCAATTCGCAATCGGAAAACTCACTGGAGCGAATTGTATGGAATTTCAGCCCGTCGCGTGCAAAGTGTCGTAGATCGACTGCGCCAGCTTGCGGCCGATGCCATGTACCTTCGCCAAATCGTCGATGCCGGCGCGCACCACACCTTGCAGCCCGCCGAACTGTCGCAACAGCTCCCGGCGCTTGCGCGGGCCGAGCCCCGGGACTGTCTCCAGGACCGAATGCGTGCGCGCCTTGGCTCGGCGTTGCCGATGGCCTGTGATCGCGAAGCGGTGTGCCTCGTCGCGGATGCGCTGGATCAAGTGGAGTGCCGGCGAGTCCGGGGCCAGAGTACGCGGCTGCTCTTCGCCCGCGAGAAACAGGCGTTCCTGCCCCGGCCGGCGGTCGGCTCCCTTGGCGACGCCGGCGATACAGACGCCTTCGATCTCGAACTCCTTGAGGACGCTGATCGCCTCCGCGAGTTGCCCTGGGCCACCGTCGATCAACAATAGATCCGGCAGCGGCGCCTCGCCCTTCTTGATCCGGGCGTAGCGGCGCGACAGCGCCTGGCGCAGCGCGCCGTAGTCGTCGCCCGGCGCAAGGCCTTCGATGTTGAACCGGCGATAGTCGCTCTTGAGCGGTCCCTCGGGACCGAACACGACGCACGATGCCACGGTCCGCTCACCCATCGTGTGGCTCACGTCGAAACACTCCATCCGCTTCGGCGGCGTGCTCAGCCCGAACACCTCCGCAACGGCTTGCAGCTGTTCGGTCGTGGTTGCCTCGGTCGCGCGGCGCATGTTGAGGCCGATCTCGGCGTTGGTTCGCGCCATTTCCAACCAACGCGCCCGCACCCCGCGGACACCCGAGCGAATCCGCACCGAGCGTTCCAAGCGCTCGGACAAAGTGGCCTCGAGCAGATCCGCGTCCTCGATCGGTTGGCTGATGAGGATCTCGCCGGGCGCCTCGCGGCCGAGGTAATACTGCGCGAGGAATCCCGAGAGCAACTCGCTCTCCTCCGCCAGTCCAGCGCGCGGAAAGAAATTGGTGCTGCCCAGATTGCGGCCACCGCGCACGAACACGATCGAAACGCATGGGTCGCCGCCGCGCGAAAACAGTGCCACCGCGTCGATGTCCTCGGTTACGTTGCGCGTGACGGATTGAGTCGAGTGGATCGCCTTGATGCCGTTGATCTGATCGCGCAGGCGCGCGGCGCGCTCGAACTCGAGCTGCTGCGCGGCCTCTTCCATGCGCTGTGCGAGATCGTCGATCAGCTCCGCGCCGCGGCCTTCCAGCACCTTGATCGCATCCTCGACGTCCTGCTTGTAGTTCTCGACAGAGATCAGCCCCACGCACGGGCCCGAGCAGCGTTTGATCTGATGCTGCAAACACGGCCGCGAGCGGTTGGCGAAGAACGAATCGCTGCACGGGCGCAGCAGGAATAATTTCTGCAGCAACAGCACCGTTTCGCGGGTCGCGCGTGCGTTCGGATAGGGCCCGAAGAATCGACCAGGAAGCTTGCGGGTGCCGCGGTAGAAGCTGATGCGCGGGTAGTCCTGCTCCGTAGTGATGTACAGGTACGGAAAGCTCTTGTCGTCGCGCAGCGTAACGTTGTACCGCGGACGATGACGCTTGATCAGGTTGTATTCGAGCAGCAGCGCTTCGGTTTCCGACGCCGTAGCGGTGACTTCGATGCTGGCGATTTGCGCGACCATCGCCATGGTCTTCGCGGCGTGCGCCTTGCTGCCCGTAAAATAAGTGCCGACGCGATTCTTCAGGTTGCGCGCCTTGCCGACGTACAGCACCTCGCCGTTGGCGGCGATCATGCGATACACGCCGGGCCGCTGGCTGAGGTTGGCGAGGAAGGGCTTGGGGTCGAACGCGCTCATGCGCGACTATTTTAGCGCCCCGTCCAGCAGCTTGCGGGCGCGAGCGAACACCTCGACGAACATCTTTTCGGTCAAGCGGCCGGTCTGCGTGTTGTAGCGGCTGCAGTGATAGGAGTTCAGCAGCAACTGGCCGGTTGGCAGCTCGTGCTCGGCCGCGTGCGCGAACTTGTATTCGGAGGGCTTGAGGGCGAGCGCGCGCAACGCTGCGTTGTGAGCGATCGAGCCCAGCGACAGGAGCAGCGGAGCGGCAGGTTTGCGATTCAGCTCCGCCGTCAGATAGCGATTGCAGGCGCGGATCTCGGCAGGGGTCGGCTTGTTCTCCGGCGGCACGCACTTCACGGAGTTCGTGATCCGGCAATCGATCAGCTTCAAACCGTCGTCGCGCGATTTCGACTCCGGGCGGCTCGCGAAACCGAACCGATGCAACGTGCGATAGAGCAGCAGTCCGGCGTGATCGCCGGTGAACGGCCGGCCGCTCGCATTAGCCCCGTGAAAGCCGGGAGCCAGGCCGACGATGAGCAGCCGCGCCTTCGGATCGCCGAACGGCGCGACCGGTGCACACCAGTAGTCGGGATATTCCTCGCGGCCTTCCACGAGAAAGCGCGCGAGGCGCGCGCAATCCGTGCAGGTGCGATCGAAGATGACGCCGTCGGAAGGCCAGAGCTGGTGAGTCACCAGCTCATCTTAACAGGCGCCCTCTTCGGCTACGCCCGCGCTTTGTGGAACTGCGCCTCTTCCGTCGAGCCTGTCATCGCCGTCACCGACGACTTGCCGGCCGTGACCGTCTGCGTCACGTCGTCGAAGTAGCCGGCGCCGACTTCGCGCTGGTGCTTCGTTGCCGAGTAGCCGTCTTTCTCCGCGGCGAATTCCTGCTCCTGCAGCTGGACGTACGCCGACATCTGCGACGCCTTGTAGCCGCGCGCCAGCTGGAACATCGAGTAGTTGAGCGCGTGGAAGCCGGCGAGCGTGATGAACTGGAACTTGTAGCCCATCGCGCCGAGCTCGCGCTGAAACTTCGCGATCGTCGAGTCGTCGAGCTTCTTCTTCCAGTTGAACGACGGCGAGCAGTTGTACGCCAGCAGCTTGTCCGGGAACTTCTTGTGGATTGCCTCGGCGAAGGCTTTGGCTTCGTGCAGGTCCGGCGTGCCGGTCTCGCACCAGATCAGGTCGGCGTACGGCGCGTACGCGAGACCACGAGCAACGGCTTGTTCGAGCCCGGCGTTCACGTAGAAGAAGCCTTCGCTCGTGCGACCTTTCGCTTCGATGAAGGGACGATCGCGCTCGTCGACATCCGCCGTGAGCAGGTTCGCCGATTCCGCGTCAGTGCGAGCAACGAGCACGGTCGGTACGCCGCAGGTATCGGCCGCGAGACGCGCCGCGACGAGCTTGCTGATCGCCTCGGAAGTCGGCACCAGCACCTTGCCGCCCATGTGGCCGCATTTCTTCGCCGACGACAGCTGATCCTCGAAGTGCACGCCGGCGGCGCCGGCCTCGATCATGCCTTTCATCAGCTCGAACGCGTTCAGTACGCCGCCGAAGCCGGCTTCCGCGTCGGCGACGATCGGCTTGAGCCAGTCGATCGAATCGTTGCCCTCGGCGTGGTGAATCTGGTCCGCGCGCAGCAGCGTGTTGTTGATGCGGCTGACGACGGACGGCACGGAGTTCGCGGGATACAGCGACTGATCCGGATACATCTCGCCCGAGAGGTTCGCGTCGCCGGCGACTTGCCAGCCCGACAGATAAATCGCGTCGAGCCCGGCCTTGACCTGCTGCATCGCCTGGTTGCCGGTCAACGCACCGAGCGCGTTGACGAAGGGCTTCTCATGCATGAACCGCCAGAGCTTCTCGGCGCCCAGTCGCGCCAGCGAGTGCTCGACGTGCACGGTGCCGCGCAGGCGCACGACGTCCTCGGCCTTGTACGGCCGCTCCACACCCTTCCAGCGCGGATTCGTTTGCCATTCTTTGCGGAGCTGCTCGGCAGAAAGTGTCGTCATTGGAGAGTTCTCGCTTTCAGTTGATTTCCTGGTACGCCGGCAAGGTGATGAACGTCCCGAAGTCGGGCGCCGTCGTGATGCGGTCGATGAGCGTGGCGGCAGGCTCGTAGTTGCCGGCAGCGTAGGCTTGCGGGCCGATGGCAGCCGCCAACTTGTCGAGCTCCTCGCGCACGATCTTGCGGAACAGCTCGACCGTGACTTTGCGGCCGTCGTCGAGCTTGCCGGCGGGATGTTTGATCCACTGCCAGATCTGCGCGCGCGAGATCTCAGCAGTCGCGGCGTCTTCCATCAGGTTGTTGATCGGCACGCAGCCGAGGCCGCCGAGCCATGCAGCGATGTACTGGACGGACACGCTGACGTTGTTGCGCAGCCCCGCCTCGGTGATCGTCCCCTGCGGGATCTGCAGCAGGTCGCGCGCGCTGACCTCGACATCCGCGAGCGTCTTCTGCAGCTGATTCGGTGTCGGCATCAGCCGGTTGAACACTTCCATCGCGATCGGCACGAGACCGGGGTGCGCCACCCAGGTTCCGTCGTGGCCGTCGCCGGCCTCGCGCTCCTTGTCGGCGCGCACCTTGGCGAGCGCTTCCTCGTTCGCCCTCGGATCGTTCTTGATCGGAATTTGCGGCGCCATGCCGCCCATCGCGAATGCGCCGCGGCGGTGGCACGTCTTGATGAGAAGCTTCGAGTACGAGCGCAGGAAGTGCGTCGTCATCGTCACCTGCTGGCGATCCGGCAGCACGAAGTCCGGCCGGCGGCTGAATTTCTTGATGAAGCTGAAGATGTAATCCCAGCGGCCGCAGTTCAGGCCCACGATGTGGTCCTTGAGCTCGTACAGGATCTCGTCCATCTCGAAGGCCGCGAGTATCGTCTCGATCAGCACCGTGACTTTGATCGTCTGCGGCGCAATGCCGAGGGTGGCTTCGGAATGCTTCAGCACATCCGCCCACAAGCGCGCTTCGCGATGGTTCTCGAGCTTCGGCAAATAGAAATACGGCCCGGTGCCACGCGCCTTCAGCGACGCGTGGTTGTGGAAGAGGTAGAGGCCGAAGTCGACGAACGCGCCAGGGATCTGCTTGCCGTCGAGCAGCAAATGCTTCTCGTAGAGGTGCCAGCCGCGCGGGCGCACCAGCAGCGTCGCGATCTGCGGGTTGAGGCGGTATTGCTTACCGTCCGGGTTCGCGAACGAGATCTCGCGCTTCACGGCATCGCGCAGGTTGATCTGGCCCTGCACGACGTTGTCCCAAGTCGGCGTGAGCGAGTCCTCGCAGTCCGCCATGAAGACTTTCGCGCCCGAGTTCAGCGCGTTGATGACCATCTTGCGATCGGTCGGACCGGTGATTTCGACGCGCCGGTCCTGCAGGTCGTCCGGGACGCGAGTGACGCGCCACTGCGCCTTGCGCACGTCGGCGGTCTCGGCAAGGAAATCGGGCAGCACGCCATCGTCGAGGCGCTTCTGGAGAGTCGCGCGAGCGGCCAGCAACTCGGCGAGGCGAGCACCGAAGCGCCGCGTGAGGTCGGCTATGAACTCCAGCGCAGCCGGCGTGAGAACGGTTTCGTATCCGGGCTGCATCGGGCCACGGATTTCGAGCCCGGCGGGCATCGTCCGATCGTTCGCCATCGCTGTAGTACCCCCAAGGTGCGCGCGCTTCATGCGCGTGCTCGTTCAACGTCGAAGGCCGGGCTGCAGGTCCGGCGGAAGGGACGATAGCTTGTTCCTGGGTGTGGGTAAAATATATGATGAATTAGAAATCGATATTTGATAAATATGTCACATGGAGCTGCGCCACCTTCGTTATTTCATCGCCGTCGCGGAAGAGAAGCACATCACCCGAGCTGCGGAACGGCTGGGGATCCAGCAGCCGCCGCTCAGCATGCAGATCCGTGCCTTGGAGCAGGAGCTCGAAGTGCAGCTGTTCCGGCGTCAGCCGCGAGGCGTGGAGCTGACCGACGCCGGCGTCGCCTTTCTCGATCGGGCCCGCGTCATTCTCGATCAAGTGGACCGGGCGCTCGCGACCACGCGCCGCACGGCGCGCGGCGAGCAGGGCCGGGTCGTCGTCGGTTTCACCAGCTCGGCGCCCTTCCACCCCTTCGTGCCGCGTGTGATTCGCGCCTTCCGGGAGATGTCGCCGCTGGTTTCGCTCGTGCTGGAGGAAAGCGGCAGCAGCGAGCTCGTGCAGGGCCTGCACAATGAAGAGATCGACACCGCGTTCATTCGCTCGCCGGTTGCGGATGTCGTCGGACTGACGGTCCGTCCGCTGCTGCAGGAGAAGATGGTCGTCGCGCTGCCGAAGGGGCATCCGCTCGCGAGCGCTGGCCGCAAGAAAAAGGCGTCGCAGAGCCGCACGGCGCCGCTGCCGCTGGCGGATCTCGCGACCGAAACCTTCATCTTGTACAAGCGCCCCGGTGGCCCGGGCCTGTACGACACGATCATTACCGCCTGTCGCGGCGCCGGATTCAGCCCGCACATCGGCCAGGAGGCACCGCGCATCATCTCGACTCTCAATCTGGTCGCCGCCGGCCTCGGCGTATCGATCGTGCCAGAGTCGCTGCGACGATTGCAGATGGACGGCGTTGTCTATCGCAGGCTCGCCGACAACGCGCAGCTCTCTGCGCCGCTGATCCTCGCCTGCCGGCGCGGCGAGAATGCTGCTTCCGTGCAGCGCTTCATCGATCTGGTGCAGAGCACGGCCGAGCACATCGAGGCCGATACAGAGCTGCGCTGATGTCGGTCGTGCTGCTCTTCAACAAGCCGTTTCAGGTTCTCACGCAATTCACGAGCACCGACGGCAAGGCGACGCTGCGCGATTTCATCCAGGCGCCCGGCATGCGTCCCGCCGGTCGCCTCGACTACGACAGCGAAGGCCTGGTGCTGCTGACGAGCGACGGCGTGCTCCAGGCACGTCTGGCCGATCCGCGCTGGAAAACCGAGAAGACCTACTTTGTGCAGGTCGAGGGCGAGCCGGACGAAAGCGCGCTGTCGAATCTGCGTCGCGGCGTGGCGCTGAATGACGGCAAGACCCTGCCCGCCTCCGCGCGTCGCGTCGATGCGCCGACGTGGCTGTGGCCGCGCGATCCGCCGATCCGGATTCGCAAGGCAATTCCAACCAGCTGGATCGAGCTGACGATCCGCGAGGGCCGCAATCGACAGGTGCGGCGCATGACTGCGGCGGTGGGGTATCCGACGCTGCGATTGATCCGCTGGTCGATCGGGGAGTGGAACCTCGAAGGTCTCGCGCCGGGGCAGTCTCGTCAGGCTAAAGCCTGACCCACAATCACGTCCCCGTATCCGCGATCCGCTGCTCGCGCAGCACGACGATCAGCACGCCGATGAGCGTGACTGCTCCGCCAGCGAGCATGCGAGCAGTGAGCTGGTCGTGCAGCAGCGTCACGCCGAAGAAAATGCCGAACAGCGGCGAGAGCAGCGTGATCGGCGAGATGCTCGTCACCGGATAGCGTCCGACGAGGTAGTACCACGCCGTGTGCGCGATCAGGCTCGACATCACCGTCGTGAACAGCAGCGCCGCCCAACCTTCCCAGGTCGCGTTGCGGACTGCGCTCATCTGCCCTCCTTCGAGGATCAGGCTCAGGATCAGCAGGATCGAGCCGCCGACGAGCGCGATCCACGATTGCAGCTCGAGCGGCCGGATGCCCTTCAGGCGCTTGAGGAAGATCAGGCCGAGCGAGCTGACGAACGACGAGCACACGACCAGCGCCAGTCCTTCCCAGTACGCGAATACGCGCGGATCGAAGCTGATGATCACGATGCCTGCGAACGCCAGCATGATTCCGAGGATGCGACGCCAGCGGATCGTTTCGCCGAGAAACAGCACGGACATCAGCGTCGAGAACGGCACGCCCATCTGCGTCGCCACTGCTACCGTCGCCGCATCTTCCGTCAGGTAGATGCCGGCAAACAGGAGTGCAAACGCTGCAGGTCCCGTGAGCATGGCCGCGGCGAACAGGTTGACCATCTGGCCGCGGTGCATCCTGAGCATCGGCACCAGGAACAGCGCGAGTGACCCGAAGCGCATCGCGGTGAAGAAGATCGGCGGAAACTCGCCCACGCCGATCTTCGAGGCGATGAGATTGAGCCCCCAGATGAGGTTCATGAAGACCAGCAGCGCGAGATCGCGTGGGGCCAGCGACGTCGGTTCGCCGGCATGCGTTGAGGTCACGGACATGCGCGGCGGTCAGCGAGCGTAGCGATGCTTCAGGAACGCGTAGAGCGCGCGGACTGTCTGCGGTTCCGCACCGACAGGCCGGCCGGGCCGTTCCTTGCCGTTCCATGCATACAGATCGAGGTGCACCCAGGTGCGCGCCTCGGTGACGAAGCGCTGCAGGAACAAGGCGCCGAAGATCGCGCCGGAGAACGACGAGCTCGAAACATTGTTCACATCCGCGATCTTGCTCGACAGCTCGTCCTCGTACGCACTCCACAGCGGCATGCGCCACACCGGATCGCCCTGTTGTGCGGCGAGATCGACCAGCTCGCGGGCGGCCGTGTCGTCCGCAGTGAACAAGGCCGGCAACTCCGGGCCGAGTGCGACGCGTGCCGCACCGGTCAGGGTCGCGAGATCGATGAGCAGATCGGGCTTCTCTTCGTCGGCGAGCGCCAGCGCATCGCAGAGAATCACGCGCCCTTCGGCGTCGGTGTTGCCGATCTCGACCGTCAGCCCTTTGCGCGTGCCGAGCACATCGCCCGGCCGGTAGGCGTTCGCGGAGATCGCATTCTCGACAGCAGGCAGTAGCAAGCGCAGCCGCACGGGTAACTTCGCGTCCATCACGAGCTGCGCAAGTGCGAGGGCCGCTGCCGCGCCACCCATATCTTTCTTCATCAACAGCATCGACGCGCCCGGCTTGATGTCGAGTCCGCCGGAATCGAAGCACACGCCTTTGCCGACGAGGCTCACTTTCGGATGCGACGGATCGCCCCATTCGATGTCGACGAGCCGCGGGGCCACCGCTGCTGCGCGTCCGACCGCGTGAATCGCGGAGAACCGCTCTTTGAGCAGATCGTCGCCGATGATGACGCGATGTCTCGCACCGTAGCGCCGCGCAACCTCGACCGCAGCTTGCGCAAGCGCCTCGGGTGACATGTCGTTGGCCGGCGTGTTGATCAGATCGCGCGCCAGCGCCGTCGCCGTGCGTAGTCGCGCGACCTCTGCGCCGTCGGCCTCTGCAGGCAGTCGCAAATGGACCGCTCGCTGCGGATTTGCACGCCGATAACGCTCGAACTTGTATTGCCCGTACGCCCAGCCGAACGCGAACTGCGTCGCCAGGCGAGTCGGCAGCGCCTCGGCCAGGTGGTAGTCGCCGTCCGGCAAGCGATCGGGGATGGCGGCTGCCGCCCAGCAACTCAGCTCTTCGCGTGGAGTGCGCCGGCCGAGACCCACGATCACGGACGCGGGCCGGCCATTCGCGCCCGGAACGACCAGCTGTTTACCGCGCTCGGCCTTGAAGCAGTTGGCGCTGCTCCAGTTGCGCGTCGACTCGTCCTGGGCCGCGCGCCACTGGTCGAGGTCATCCTCGTACAGCAGATATATAGGAATCGAACCGTGTCGTTCTTCGTTGCCGGTCATGCGGTTCGCAGGGTAGCGCAGCTTGACAAGCTCCGCAGCCATATGGTGCGATCCTTCGCGATTTTCCGGTCTCGCCTTGCCCCGCCTCGCCGCCTCCTTACCGGTGTTGATGCGTTGCGAACGCGCACATCGGACCACTCACTACTCGTGACCATGCGTCGGGAGCGCACATGCAGATCTATTCGCAGAAGGATGTCGACAAGAAAGCCCTCAAGGGCGCCCGCATCGCCGTTCTCGGCTACGGCAGCCAGGGCCGCGCCCATGCACTCAACTTGAAGGACAGCGGCTTCGATGTCGTGGTCGGCGTGCGCAAGTCGGGCGCCAGCTGGGCCAAGGCGAAGAAGGACGGATTGAAAGTCGCTGAGCCCGTCGCTGCCGTCGACGGCGCCGCGCTGGTCGCGTTCCTGACCCCGGACCTGACGCAGAAAGACCTGTACAAGGAAGTGATCGGCGCCATCGGCAAAGGTGCGACGATCCTGTTCGCGCACGGGTTCAACATTCACTTCAAGCAGATCAAGCCGCGCAAGGACCTCGACGTCGTGCTGATCGCGCCGAAAGGTCCGGGTGACCTCGTGCGCCGCCAGTACCAGCAGGGCCGCGGCGTGCCGTGCCTGATGGCCATTGGCCAGAACGCGACCCGTCGTGCGAAAGACAATGCGCTGGCCTATGCACACGGCATCGGCGGCACTCGCGGCGGCGTGCTCACCACGACCTTTGCCGAGGAGACCGAGACGGATCTGTTCGGCGAACAGGTCGTGCTGTGCGGCGGGGCCACCGAGCTGGTCGTGAAAGGCTTCGAGACGCTGGTCGAGGCCGGCTATCAGCCCGAGGTCGCGTATTACGAATGTCTGCACGAGCTCAAGCTCATCGTCGACCTGCTCCACGAAGGCGGCCTGTCGAAGATGCATCGCTTCATCAGCGAGACGGCGAAGTACGGCGATCTGACGCGCGGCCCGCGCATCGTCAACAAGGGTACCAAGCGCGAGATGAAGAAGGTGCTGGGCGAGATCCAGGCCGGCAAGTTCGCGCGCCAGTGGATCAAGGAGAATCGCAGCGGCCGCAAGAACTACACGCGGCTGATGAACAAGGACCTGAAGCACCAGATCGAGAAAGTCGGCGTGAAACTGCGCGACCGCATGCCGTGGTTGGAACAGTCCCGCGCCTGACCGCATAGCCCCAGGAGCAATTCTCCATGCCGATCACCCAAGCGAAGTACATCTGGCACAACGGCAAGATGGTGCCCTGGGAGAAAGCGACGGTGCACGTGCTGTCGCACGCCCTGCACTACGGCTCGTGCGTCTTCGAGGGTGAACGGGCGTATGCGACGCCGCAGGGCGTGCAGATGTTCCGTCTGCGCGACCACACGCGGCGTCTGTTCGACTCCGCGAAGATCTATCGCATGGAAATTCCGTACACGCAGGATGAGATCAACGCCGCGTGCAAGGAGATCATCGTCGCCAATGCACTGAACCGCGGCGCCTACCTGCGCCCGTTCGTGTTTCGCGGCTACGGCGAAATCGGCGTCGCGCCGAAAACGCCGCCGCCGCTCGAGACCGTGATCGCGGCATTCGAATGGGGCGCCTATCTCGGCGCCGAGGGTCTGGAGAACGGCATCGACGTCTGCGTGTCTTCGTGGCAGCGGCTGGCGCCGAATACCATCCCGACTCTCGGTAAAGCGGCCGGCAATTACCTGTCGAGCCAGCTGATCAGCATGGAAGCGAAGCGGCTCGGCTTCGCGGAAGGCATCGGCCTGGGCGTGGACGGCACAGTGAGCGAAGGTGCCGGCGAGAATCTGTTCCTGATTCGTGACCGCGTCCTGTACACGCCGACGATCGTGAACGCGATCTTGCAGGGAATCACGCGCGATACCGCGATGACGCTCGCGCGGGCGCACGGCTTCGAAGTTCGCGAGCAGGCGATTCCGCGTGAGATGCTCTATCTCGCGGACGAGATCTTCCTCACCGGCACCGCGGCGGAAATCACGCCGGTCCGCTCCGTGGATCACATCCAGATCGGCGCCGGCAAGCGCGGTCCGATCACGGAAGCTTTGCAGGCCGCGTTCTTCGGTTTGTTCAACGGCAAGACGCCGGACAATTGGGGCTGGTTGGAACCGGCGGAGCCCGCCAAGGCCCGGGGCGTTGCCGCGGCGGGTTGAGGGATCGCGGGCCGCGATGGCTCGCTGAGCATTCTTCAACCTGCGGCGTGCCCCGCTTGGCATGCTCTGACGATGAAACCGAAGACACTGTTCGAGAAGGTCTGGGAACAGCACGAGGTCGCCCGCGAGACGGCGGATACGCCCGCCGTGCTGTACATCGATCTCCACCTGATCCACGAAGTGACCTCGCCGCAGGCATTCGCACAACTGCGCTCGCAGAGCCTGTCGGTGCGGCGCCCGGACCGCACGTTAGCCACTCTGGATCACTCCACACCGACCGATCCTGCCGAAGTGTTCGGCCGCGTGCCGATCAAAGTCGAGTCGGCGGCGCGCCAGGTCAAGGAGATGGAGAAGAACTGCCGCGAGTTCGGCGTCGAGCTGCTCGGACTCGGCAGCGAGCAGCGCGGGATCGTCCACGTCATCGGCCCCGAGCTCGGCGCGACGCAACCGGGCAAGACCATCGTGTGCGGCGACAGTCACACTGCGACTCACGGTGCGTTCGGTGCCCTCGCCTTCGGCATCGGCACGACCGAAGTCGGCCACGTGCTGGCAACTCAATGTCTGCTGCAGCGTCGACCGCAGACTCTCGCGATCGAGGTCAGCGGCCGGCTGCGCGATGCCGTGACTGCCAAGGACGTCATTCTCGCGATCATCGGCAAAATCGGCGTGTCGGGCGGCACGGGACAGATCATCGAGTATCGCGGCACGGCGATCGAAGCGATGTCGATGGACGAGCGCATGACCATCTGCAACATGTCGATCGAGGCCGGCGCTCGCGCTGGAATGATCGCGCCGGACGAGACGACGTTCGCGTACCTCAAAGGTCGACGCTTTGCTCCGCAAGGCGACGCGTGGGATCGCGCGTTGGAGCGCTGGCGCAAACTGCGCACTGACAGCGGCGCGAGCTACGACCGCGTCGTCGAGATCGACGCGAGCAAGCTGGAACCGATGATCACTTACGGGACGAATCCGGGCATGGTCGTGCCGATCACCGCGACGGTGCCCGATCATCCGAGCGACGCGATTCACGCGAAGTCGCTTGCATACATGGGACTGCAAGGCGGCGAGTCGCTCCTCGGCAAGCCTGTGCAAGTCGTGTTCGTCGGCAGCTGCACGAACGCAAGGTTGTCCGACCTGGAGTTGGCCGCGCGCGTGATGCGCGGACGCAAGGTCGCAAGCGGAGTTCGCATGCTCGTCGTGCCCGGCTCGCAGCAGATCAAGCGCGAAGCGGAAGCGCGTGGGCTGGCGCAGGTATTTACCGACGCCGGCGCCGAGTGGCGCGAATCCGGCTGCTCGATGTGCATCGGCATGAACGGCGACGTCGTCGCCAAGGGCCAATACGCGGTGAGCACGAGCAATCGCAACTTCGAAGGCCGTCAGGGCAGCGGTGCGCGCACATTGCTCGCGAGCCCGCTGACAGCCGCCGCAGCGGCGGTAGCCGGCCGCATCTCCGATCCGCGCGAATTTCTCAGGTCGTAACCATGCAACCGATCAGCACCTTCTCCGCGCGGACTGCTGTCCTGCCGTACACGAATATCGACACGGACCAGATCATCCCGGCGCGCTTTCTTACTACGACCACAAAAGAAGGCCTGGGCCGACAGGCATTCGCAGACTGGCGCTACGACGCGAACGGCGCGCCGAAGCCCGACTTCGCGCTCAATCAGCCAGAAGCTGCGGGCTGCGCAATTCTGGTGGCCGGCCGCAATTTTGGCTGCGGCTCCTCGCGCGAGCATGCGCCGTGGGCATTGCTGGACTACGGCTTCCGCGCCGTCGTCAGCACCGAGATCGCCGACATCTTCCGCAACAACTCGCTCAAGAACGGCCTGTTGCCCATCGTCGTCGACGAGCAGACGCACGCCTGGCTTCTGCAGCACCCCGGCGTGTCGTTGAAGGTCGACTTGCAAGCCAGCACGCTCACACTTCCCGACGGCACGGCTGTACGGTTTCCGATCGAAGCCTTCGCACGTCATTGCCTGCTGAATGGCGTCGACGAGCTGGGATTCCTGCTGCAACAAGCAGACGCCATCGCGCGTTACGAGCAGACACACAGCTAAAGCGGGATTCCTCAACGTGGGCATCAAAGCAACGATTGTCGTCCTCGGCGGCGACGGCATCGGCCCTGAGGTCACGCGCGAAGGCGTCCGCGTACTGAAGGCCATCGCAACGCGCTACGGTCACGACTTCACGTTCGCTGAGCACCTGATCGGCGGCGCGGCGATCGATGAAATGCAGACGGCGCTGCCGGCCCAGACGCTGTCCGCGTGCGGCACGGCCGACGCGGTATTGCTCGGCGCCGTCGGCGGACCGAAGTGGTCCGATCCCAAGGCCAAGGTTCGTCCCGAGCAGGGATTGCTGGCGTTGCGCAAGGGACTCAACCTGTTCGCGAACCTGCGGCCGGTCACGATTCACCCTGCGCTGCTCGACGTCTCACCGCTCAAGCCGGAAGTCCTGCGCGATACCAACATCATGGTCGTCCGCGAGCTGACCGGTGGCATCTACTTCGGCGAGAAGCGTCGCACCGAAGAATTCGCGAGCGACCTGTGCACGTACACCGTGGAAGAAATCCAGCGCGTCACGCGTGTTGCCGGGCGTCTCGCGCAAGGACGTCGCCGGCGCATCGTGTCGGTCGACAAGGCGAATGTGCTGGAAACCTCGCGCTTGTGGCGCACGACAGTCGAGTCGGTGCTGAGCGCCGAATTCTCCGACGTCGAGCTCGAGCACATGCTGGTCGACTCGGCCGCGATGCACCTGATCCGCAAGCCGTCGAGCTTCGATGTGCTCCTCACGGAGAACATGTTCGGCGACATCCTGACCGACGAAGCCTCGATGCTGGCCGGATCGCTCGGCTTGCTGCCTTCGGCGTCGCTCGGCGCCGGCAAGCTCGGCGTGTACGAGCCGATTCACGGTTCCGCTCCCGACATCGCCGGTCGCGGCATCGCAAATCCGTACGCGACGATGCTCAGCGCAGCGATGTTGTTGCGACACTCGCTCGATCTGAACGCCGAAGCGAAAGCCGTGGAAAAGGCCGTTGCCGACAGCATTTCCGAAGGCGTCCGGACTGCCGATATTGCGACCGGTGGCAGCGTGGCCAGCACCGCCGATGCGGGCGAAGCCGTAGTGAATCGACTTCTAGGATAATGACGTAAGTATTTGAATTATAATTATCTTAAGATAGCCTCGGCAGACACCGAAGATTCTTGCCCCAAACCCGTTCGATACCGGTTATGATTTCGGCCGGCGCGGGTTTCCGATCTCCCCGCGCTCAAGCCTTCGGGCCCATTCTCCATGTCTCGACCTTCGCGGTCGGGGTATTTTTGGTGGAAACGGGACTCGTGTCGGGTTAGTCCCCAAGGTCGGTGTCGGCTCCTCGAGCCGACGTCGCCACGACAACAGTTCTACGTTGCCACATCCGGGCCGGCGATTCGCCGGCCCGTTTTTATTTGTCGCCCGATTTCGTGTACGCCGCGAGCCACTCTGCGTAGAACGGCGGCAAGTCGCTCGAGACCCGCGACTTGAAATTCGCCGGGCGCTTTTCCAGGAACGCACGCACGCCCTCTTTGCCGTCTTTCACGCTGGTATAGAACACTCCCAGCGAGTCGATGCGATGCGCTTCGAGCGGATGCGGCTGGGCGGCATTGCGATACATCATCTGCCGCGTCAGCGCCGTGGCGACCGGCGAGCGATTCTCGACGATGCGCCGTGCGAGTTGCCTCGCTTCATCGAGCAAGCGATCGCCCGGATAGACAGCTTTCACCAGGCCGCCGCGCTTCGCCTCCTCCGCATCGAAAATGTCGGCCGTGTAGACCCATTCGAGCGCCTGCTGCATGCCGACGATGCGCGGCAGAAACCACGAGGAGCACGCCTCGGGCACGATGCCGATCTTGCCGAACACGAAACCGATGCGTGCTTTGTCGGAGGCGAGCCGGATGTCCATCGCCAGCGTCATTGTCGCGCCGATGCCGACCGCCGCGCCGTTAATTGCAGCGATGACGGGCTTGGCGCAATCGTAGATCGCGAGCGTCACACGTCCACCGGTGTCGCGCACCCGATGAACGATCGTCGGATCGTCCAGCCGGTCGTGCATGTCTGCGAGCGTCGGGTGCAGCTGCTCATCCAGGCCGAAGACATTGCCGACGGCCGAGAGGTCCATGCCGGCGCAGTACGCCCGGCCTGCGCCAGTCACGATCACGGCCTTCACTGCGTCGTCCGCGCTCGCTGCGTGAAATGCGTCGATCAGCTCCGCTGCCATCTGCGGCGTGAACGCGTTCAACTGGTCGGGACGATTGAGCGTGATCGTCAGGATGCCGTCGGCCAACTCGTAGCGAATCGTCTTGAAGTCCATGGTCGTACCCACTATGCCGCCGCCATCGCGCTGGCGGCTCGCAAGTGCTCGCGGCAATCGCGCACGATGCGTTGAATCAGCTCGGCGCAGGTCGGCACGTCGTCGATCAGGCCGATCACCATGCCCGCGCTGATGACGCCGCCGTCTACGTCGCCGTTGCGTAACGCTACCTTGCCGCGCGCTCCCGCCACGAGAGGCCGGACCTCCTCGAACTTGGCGCCGCGCTTCTCCATCGCGACCACTTCGCTCGAGATCGCGTTCTTGAACACTCGCGCCGTGTTGTGCATCGTCCGGAACATCAGGTTCGTATCGCGCTCGCCGGCCCCAACCAACGCCTGCTTGATGTTGTCGTGGATCGGCGCCTCCTTGGTGCACATGAAGCGCGTGCCCATATTGATGCCTTGGGCACCGAGCGCTAGAGCCGCCGCCATGCCGCGCCCGTCGCCGATGCCGCCCGACGCGACGATCGGAATCTTCAATGCACGCACCGCTGCCGGGATAAGGATCAGGTTCGGAATGTCGTCTTCGCCAGGATGCCCGGCGCATTCGAAACCGTCGATGCTGACGATGTCGACGCCATGGCGCTCTGCCGACAGCGCATGTCGTACCGACGTGCACTTGTGAACGATCTTGATGCCGCGTTCCTTGAGACGCGCGACGAAGTCCTTGGGGTTGTTGCCGGCGGTCTCGACGATCTTGATGCCGCTCTCAATGATGGCATTCAAGTACTCGGCATAGGGCGGCGGCGTGATCGCGGGCAGGATCGTCAGGTTCACGCCGAACGGCTTGTCGGTCATGGCGCGGCAGCGCTCGATCTCGCGCCGCAGGTCGTCGGGCGTCGGCTGTGTCAGCGCGGTGAGGATGCCGAGCCCGCCGGCGTTGGAGACGGCCGATGCCAGTTCGGCATAGCCGACCCACTGCATGCCGCCTTGAATGATTGGATATTCGATGCCGAGCAGCTCGGTGATCTTCGTTCTCATCGTGTGACTGCACCTGCGGCGGAACCCGCCACAGAGTACACGGAGCTCACCGGGAAAAGCACGCTGGGTCTAGCAGAATTCGAGACGCCGCTCCTGTGCTTCGCCTTGCACGCGCCGCTGCTGGACGGCTGCCGCGCGCTCCAACCCGCCATGCAGATCGCGGATGAGATCATCGGCCGACTCGATGCCGATCGACAGACGCAACAGCGTGTCGGAGATGCCGGCAACGCGCCGCGCCTCGGCATCCATCGCCGCGTGCGTCATGCTCGCCGGATGCGCGACCAGGCTCTCGACGCCGCCGAGCGATTCGGCGAGCGAGAAGCACTGCAAGCCATCCAGGAACGCCCGCACGTTGCCGACGCCGCCGTGGAGCTCGAAGCTGAGCATTCCGCCGAAACCGGATTGCTGAGTGCGCGCCAGCTCGTGCTGCGGATGTGAGCGCAAGCCCGGGTAGTAGACATGGCGAACGGCCGGATGACCCGCCAGCAAATGCGCAACGAGCGCGGCGTTTTCGGCATGGACGCGCAACCGCGCGTGTAGCGTTCGCAGGCCGCGCAGCGTGAGATAACTATCGAACGGCGCACCGGTGACGCCCGTGCAGTTCGCCCACCAGACGATACGCTCGTGCAACTCCGGCGTGGCTGCGACGACTGCGCCACCCACGACATCGCTGTGACCATTCAGATATTTCGTAGTCGAGTGCAGCACCAGATCCGCACCGAGCGCAAGCGGCCGCTGCCACACCGGCGACAGGAACGTGTTATCGACGAGCACCAATGCGCCCGCCGCATGTGCCTTCTGCGTCAACGCGCGGATATCCACGATCCGCAGCAGCGGATTGCTGGGTGTCTCGATCCAGATCAGCTTCGGGCCGAGCGCCAGCGCCGCGGCAAAAGCGCGATCGTCCGTCTGATCCACGAACTGCACGCGCACGACGCCCCGCTTGGCAAGATTGCTGAACAGCCGATACGTACCGCCGTAACAGTCGTGAGGCGCGATGAGCAAGTCGTTCGCTGCAAGCAGCTGCACGACCAGATGAACGGCGGACATGCCCGAGGAAGTGACGACGGCGCCTGTGCCGCCTTCGAGCTCGGCCAGCGCTTCGCCGAGCGCGTCGCGCGTCGGGTTGCCGGATCGCGTGTAATCGTAAGTGCGCTTCTCGCCGAACGACTCGAACGCGAACGTCGAACTGAGATGGATCGGCGGAATGACCGCGCCGTGCTGAGTATCGGACTCCAGAGCCGCGCGCACCGCGCGGGTGGTTCCAGAGAGCGGGTGACTCATGGCTGACCTGCCTGCCCTTGCAGGGCGCGTGCAAACACCGGCTCGAGCGCTGCGCCTTCCTTCAGGAACGCATCGTGACCGTAGAGCGACGAGAGCTCGACCAGCGATGCCTCGCCGCCGAGGCGCGCTTGCAGCGAGCGCAGGTCGGAGATCGGGATGAGCTGATCTTCGAGAATGCCGACCAGTGTCACCGGCACGCGGATGCGAGGCGCATCTACCGTGTGCAGATCGATCGACTCCGACAAGCACACGAAGGCTTCCGGCACGTACGTCGCCGCGTACGCGTCGCCGCGGGCAAGCAGATAAGACTCGACCGGAAACTGAAAGCGCCCGTCGATTCGCGCAGGGGCGCCGCTGAAGCGGACTGCGAACTCCTCCGGGCTGCGATAAGTCGCCATCGCCAGTGCACGAGCGAGACGCAAGCCTTCGGGCGAGTCGCCATTCTTCGCGGCGTAACGAACCACGGCACGTTGCACGCTGCGCCACGCCGTCGCCATCGGATGAGGTCGATCAGCCGCACTGATCGCGACGACATGCTTCACGAGCTGCGGATAGCGCTCCGCAAACGCCAGCGCGACCATGCCGCCGTACGATGCGCCGACGATCGCTGCAAGCGGCGCGGCGTGCAGATGCTCGACGACTCGTCGCAGGATCTCTGCCTGGTCGTAGGTGCTGATCGAGGGGAAGTTGGTCTGTCCGGGCCGCGGTCCGGTGGTCGCCCCGCTGCCGCCCAGGAAGTCGATGCCGAGCACCTGGCAACGCTCCGTATCGAGCGCCTTGCCCGAGCCGATCACTTCGCACCACCACCCCTTCTGACGAGTGCCGACATCCGCCACGACGCGGCCGGCGGAAATGCCGCCGAGCGCCGCAACCAGCGGACCGTCGGGATTGCCAGCGACACGCCAGGCGACTCGCACGCCTTCGAGGCGGCCGCCGAGCTGCAAAGGGAGATGATCCAGCTCCAGGGTCCCTTCACGAACGGGCGTAACAGGCACCAACGGTGTGGCCAGGCGTGCGGCGTGCACATCCGTCGGGCTACGCCCGAAGACGCCCTCGGATAACGAAGGCAGTAGCGAACTCATTGATCGAGCACTCCATTTCCGCGCCGGCCCCAATGGCCGGACAGGTTTCGCGCATCGCTGAAACCCCACGGAGTACCCGTAGTGGCAGGTCGCCGTGACCGACCGGCAGCCCTCGTTTCCAAGGACAGCCAGCTTCACAGCAACTCATCTGTCGGATGGGCGGCCGGTTTACGGCCACTTCCGCAGGAGTTGGCACCATTTCGAACTGGTTAGATTCGACGGTTGCCCCGGCTTCAAAGGGCCTGACCCTCAGCCGGTCTCGATGAGCGGAGGACAGTCTAGAGGCGGGACCGACGAAGCGTCAACCGCCACTGGCATTTTTGCGGCCTGTGCCTTGTCTTCGTCGCTCCATTGTATTAGCGTGCTAGTACATTATTACGCGGACCCTCGCTGCACTATGAAAGAGCATCGGGCACTGACTCCCCGCCAGGAAGTCCTGGCGGAACGGGCGCTGTTCAGCGCCATCCTCACCTTGCGCAGCGTCGAGGAGTGCCGGTCGTTCTTTCGCGACCTGTGCACGCCGGCAGAGCTGCAGGCCTTGGCCGATCGTTGGGCCGTCGTCGCTCTGCTGCAGCAGGGTGTGCCCTATCGCGAGATCTACAAACAGACCGGCGTGAGCGTCACCACTGTCGGACGCGTCGCGCGCTACCTGACGAACGGCAACGGCGGTTACACGCTCGCTGCCGCACGCCTGAAGGAGCAACGGCCGTCCTGAGCGACCCGAAGCCATCATGGATAAATCTTCCCGCCTCAAGGTCGCGCTGCAGAAGTCCGGCCGCCTGACCGACAACTCCCTGGACCTGCTGGTCCGCTGCGGCTTGAAGTACAGCCGCGGCAAGGATCAGCTGATGTGTTACGGCGAGAACATGCCGCTCGACGTGCTGTTCGTGCGTGACGACGACATTCCCGACCTGGTGCAGCAGGACGTCTGCGACCTGGGCATCGTCGGCCTGAACGTCATCGAGGAGAAGCGGCTCGCCTTCAAGGCGCGCGGCATCGAGCCGCTGTTCGCACAGCTCATGGTGCTGGACTTCGGCAAATGCCGGCTGTCGATCGCGGTGCCGGATGGCGTCGACTACAACGGCATCCCCTCCTTGCACGGCAAGCGCATCGCCACGACGTATCCGAACATCCTGGCGCGCTACCTGCGCCAGAACGACGTGCAGGCCGAGATCGTTACGCTTTCCGGCGCAGTCGAGATCGCGCCGCGCCTGGGCCGCGCGGACTTCATCTGCGACCTGGTTTCCACAGGCTCGACGCTGGTCGCGAATCATCTGTGGGAGGCGGACACGATCCTCGAGAGTCAGGCCGCGATCATCACTACGCCGGTGCCGGTTGTAGCGGAGAAGCAGGACTGGATTCATCGCCTGTCGATGCGCATCGACGGCGTACAGCAGGTCAAGGAAAGCAAGTACATCATGCTGCACGCGCCGCGCGCGAAGCTGCCGGAAATCAGGAAGCTCCTGCCGGGCAGCGAATCGCCGACAATCGTGCCGCTCGACGGAGTCAGCGACAAGGTCGCCGTGCACGCCGTGTGCCGCGAGAACGTGTTCTGGGAGACGCTCGAAAGCCTGAAGAGCGCCGGTGCGAGCGCCATCCTGGTGCTGCCTGTCGAGAAGATGCTGGCCTGACCGGGCATGGCTGTTCGCATTCTCAATTGGTCGTCGTTGTCTGCGGAGGAACGCCGCCACGCGCTGCGCCGGCCGGTGCAGCAGGACGCGGCTGCAACCCACGAGCGTGTGCGCGAGATCATCAGCGATGTTCGCGCACGCGGCGACTCGGCCTTGCTCGAATTCACGCGACGCTTCGATGGCGTCCCGCTCGCGGCGATCGAAGTCGGCACCGCGGAGTTCGCGGCAGCTGAAACTGCGCTCGACGCAGAGCAACGACGAGCGATCGATCGCGCAATCGCCAACGTGCGGCGATTCCACGAAGCGCAAGTCGGCCCTGCATTGCGTGTCGAGACCGAGGCCGGAGTGGTTTGCGAGCGGCAGTTCCGCCCGATCGATGCGGTCGGACTCTATGTTCCGGCGGGCGTCGCTCCCCTGCCCTCCGCTGCGATCATGCTCGCAGTGCCGGCACGAATTGCGGGCTGTCCGACACGAATCATCTGCACTCCGCCACGTCGCGACGGCACGGCCGATCCAGCAGTCCTCATGATCGCCAATCTCTGTGGAGTACGCCGGGTCTTCAAGCTCGGCGGAGCGCAAGCGATCGCTGCGATGGCCTACGGGACGCAAAGCGTGCCGAAGGTGGACAAGATCTTCGGCCCCGGCAACTCGTGGGTCACCGCCGCGAAGCTGCAAGTCGCGAACGATCCCGAGGGTGCCGCCCTCGATCTGCCCGCTGGACCTTCCGAAGTGCTCGTGGTCGCCGACGCGAAGGCACGGGCGGAGTTCGTGGCCGCCGATCTGCTGGCGCAGGCCGAGCACAGCGCCGACGCACAGGTCGTGCTCGTGACGACGTCGAGCGCCTTGGCCGAGGCGACCGCGGCCGAGGTCGAGACACAGATGCAGCGGCTCGGACGCCTCGATACGCTGCGCAGATCGATCGAGCATGCGCGCCTGTTCGTCGTCGAGTCGATCGATACCGCGATCGAGGTCAGCAACGCGTATGCGCCCGAACACCTCATCCTGCAGGTGGCGAACGCACGCGAGTGGCTACCCAAGGTTCGCAACGCCGGGTCCGTCTTCCTCGGCGCGTGGACTCCGGAAACGATAGGCGACTATTGCAGCGGCACCAACCATGTGCTGCCGACCTACGGCTTCGCGCGTGCGTACAGCGGGCTGTCGCTGCACGACTTCGTCAAGCGCATGACCGTGCAGGAGCTGACGTCCGACGGCCTGCGCGAGCTCGGGCCCACCGCAATTACGCTCGCGGCGCTCGAAGGACTCGATGCACACGCCAATGCCGTGCGCGTGCGTCTTGCGCACCTGGAAAGGGAGCGCGCATGAATCCGATCCTCGAGTTGGCGCGCCCCGACATTCTGGCGCTGCAGCCCTATCAGCATGCAGCGTGGGAGCCTTCGCTCGAACGAATGCATGCGAACGAGATGCCGTGGCGGGCCAGCGGCGACACTTCGATCGCCGGCCTCAATCGCTACCCGGAGCCGCAGCCTGCCGAGCTGATTGCGCATCTCGCAGCGTTGTACGGCGTCACGCCCGACAACGTGCTCGGCGGCCGCGGCAGCGACGAAGGCATCGACTTGCTGGTGCGCACCTTCTGCCGCGCCGGACAGGACAGCGTCCTGATCTGCCCGCCGACCTTCGGCATGTACAAGGTGTCGGCGCGGATCCAAGGCGCTGGCGTCGTCGAAGTGCCGCTGGCGAAGGAGCGCGGATTCGCCTTGGATCCGCAGGCGGTGCTCGCTGCGTGGCGCAGCGGCGTGAAGCTGCTATTCCTGTGCACGCCCAACAATCCGACGGGCAATCTCCTGGACCGCGCCGCCATCGAGTTCTTGTGCGAGCAGCTGTCCGATCGCGCGCTGGTCGTGGTCGACGAGGCGTACATCGAATTCGCTCGCGTGCCCAGCCTGCTCGATCGCCTCAGTCGCTACTCGAACCTGGTCATCCTGCGCACGCTCTCGAAGGCTTATGCGCTCGCCGGGGCGCGTTGCGGTGCCGTGCTTGCGCATGCCGACATCGTGAGTCTGCTCGCTCGCGTGATCACGCCATATTCCCTGCCGACGCAGACGATCGAAGCAGTTCTGAAGTTCACCGATGCACAACACCGCGCCGAGTCGCAGCGACGCGTCGACGCGATTCGCAGCGAGCGCGCTCGCCTCAGCGAGGAGCTCGGGAGGCTGCCGGCGATCAGGCGTGTGTGGGCAAGCGACGCGAATTTCATCCTGGTCGACTGCATCGATCCGGACCGCGTGCTGCGCGCGGCTGCGGCCGTGGGCTTGATAGTGCGCGATCCGCGCTCGCAGCCAGGGCTGGGCAGCAGCCTGCGGATCTCCGTAGGCACGGCTGAGCAGAACGATCGACTCGTGCAAGCCATCACACAGTCCACCGGAGCTGCCGCATGAGCCGGCGGGTCCTCCTGGTCGATCGCGATGGCGCACTCATCGTCCCACCGATGAATGAGAACGCCACGTTACAAGACCTTCGTCTGCTGCCGGGCGTCGTACCTGCGCTCAAGACGCTGCACGACGCTGGCTACGAGCTCGTGATGAGCGCAGAGCCAGGAAGCACGACCGAATTTCTGCTCGCGTTGTTCTCCTCGCAGGGCGCCCCGTTTGCAGCCGTTCAGGGCGCCTCGGACCTGCCAGTCGAGGTCGACACTCGCATCGATGGCAAGCGTGCGTCCGAGGAAACCTGGCCGCAGATCGCGCGTCGCCTCGCGACAGCTTTACGGACCGCTACCGTCGCTCGGAAAACCAAGGAAACCGACATCACCGTCGAGGTCCGGCTGGATGACGAGGCGCCGATTCGTGTCGCTACCGGCATCGGCTTCTTCGATCACATGCTGGAGCAGATCGCGAAGCACGGCGGCTTCTCTCTGCAGCTGTCGTGCTCGGGCGATCTGCACATCGACGAGCATCACACTGTGGAAGACTGCGCGCTCGCCCTCGGCCAAGCGCTGAAGAGCGCGCTCGGCGACAAGCGCGGCATCCAGCGTTACGGGTTCATGCTGCCGATGGACGAGGCGCTCGTGCGAGTCGCCATCGATCTGTCGGGCCGCCCCTACTTCGTCTTCGAGGGCGCTTTCGGTCGCGACCAGGTCGGCCAACTGCCGACCGAGCTCGTGCCGCACTTCTTCCGCTCCCTCGCCGAAACGCTCGGCGCGGCGATCAACATCAAGGTCAGCGGCGAGAACACGCACCACATGATCGAGGCCTGCTTCAAGGGCGTCGGGCGGGCGCTGCGCCAGGCGATCCGCATCACGGACACGCAATTGCCGAGCACGAAGGGAACGTTGTGATCCGGCTCGCCATCATCGACAGCGGCGGCGCCAACATCGCGTCATTGCGTTACGCGCTCGACCGGCTGGGCATCGAGTCGCAGGTCACGACCGACGCGGCGACCTTGCGGGACGCCACGCACGTGATCCTGCCCGGTGTCGGCGCAGCAGCCGATTGCATGGAACGACTGCGCAGTGCGCAGCTGATCGAGACTATTCGCAACCTGCGCCAGCCCCTGCTGGGCGTCTGCGTCGGCATGCAGCTGCTGTTCGAATCTTCGGAGGAAGGCGATGTCGCCTGCCTCGGCCTGCTGCCCGGGCGCGTTCATCGCTTCGCCGACCGCGACGGGCTGCCCGTGCCGCACATGGGATGGAACCAAATTGAGTTCGAGCGGCCCTCACCGCTGCTCGACGACGTAGCCAGCGGCGATCACGTCTATTTCGTGCACAGCTATTGCGCGCCGGTGAATGAGAGCACGGTCGCGACGACCACCTACGGCGAACGCTTCGCCGCCATCGTGCGTCACGACAAGGTGTTCGGCGCACAATTTCATCCGGAGCGGTCGGCGCAGGCCGGCGCGCTCGTCCTGCGTAACTTCCTGCTCGTGACATGAAGGGACTCAGCACCATGGAACTGATTCCGGCCATCGATCTGCGGGACGGGCGCTGCGTGCGCCTGCTGAAGGGCGACTTTGCGGCGGAAACCATCTATTCCGACGACCCACAAAGCGTGCTCGACACCTATCGGTCGCTCGGCGCGCGCCGCGTGCACATCGTCGATCTCGACGGCGCACGCGACGGCACCCAGCCGAATCGCCCGACCGTGCTGCTGCTGGCCAAGACGAGCGGAGTGAAGCTGCAGGTCGGCGGTGGGCTGCGCACGATCGAGCGCATTCGCGAGCTGTTCGACGCCGGCGTCGACCGCGCAGTGATCGGCAGCATTGCCGTGACCGAGCCCGAGCGCGTGATGAGCTGGATGTTCGAGTTGGACCCGCGCCGCTTCGTGCTCGCGCTCGACGTCCGTCTCGACGGAAGCGGCATTCCGCGTCTCGCGACGCATGGCTGGCAACAGACGAGCACGGCGACGTTGTGGACGCTCATCGAGCGCTTCATGAACGTCGGCCTCACGCACGTGTTGTGTACCGACATCGGTCGCGACGGCACACTGGCCGGGCCTAACCTGCCGTTGTATTCGGAAGCCGTGCGTCGCTACCCGGAGTTGCATTGGCAAGCTTCCGGCGGGATCGCGGCCGCGCGCGATTTGCGCTCGTTGTCGGAATGCGGCGTCGCTGCCGCGATCAGCGGCCGCGCGTTGCTGGAAAACAAAATTGCACCCGAGGAGTTGCGGCCATTCTTGCCAAACGCATCATCCCGTGCCTCGATGTAAGGGACGGTCAGGTCGTCAAGGGCGTGCGCTTCCGCGACCACGTCGTCGTGGGCGACATCCTCGAGCTGGCGCAGCGCTATCGCGCGCAGGGCGCCGATGAGCTGGTGTTCTATGACATCACCGCGAGCCCTGACGGCCGCTCGGTCGACCGCAGCTGGGTGCGGCGCGTGGCTGCGATTCTCGACATCCCGTTCTGTGTCGCCGGCGGCATTCGCAGCGTCGCCGATGCGGAAGAAGTCCTGGGTGAGGGTGCCGAGAAGGTGTCGATCAACTCGCCGGCACTCGCGGATCCGGGGTTGATCAGCAGGCTGAACTCGCGCTTCGGCGCGCAATGCGTCGTGGTCGGCATCGACAGCCAGACGATCGAAGATGATTACTACGTCTATCAGTTCACCGGCGATCCGCAGCGCACGCGCAACACTGCGCGTCGCACGCTCGATTGGGTGCGCGAGGTTCAGGAACGCGGCGCGGGCGAGATCGTCTTGAATTGCATGGCGAGCGATGGTGTGCGCCGCGGCTACGACATCGCGCAACTCGCAGCGGTGCGGCGCATCTGCAAAGTCCCGCTCATCGCCTCCGGCGGCGCCGGCGAACCGCAACACTTCGCTGAAGTATTCAACGAAGCGCGCGTCGACGGTGCGCTCGCCGCGAGCGTGTTCCACACCGGCACATTGGAAATTCCCGACTTGAAGCGGTACCTGCGCACGCAGGCGATCGAGGTACGCCCATGAAACTCGACCAGGTGACTGCGCTCGACTGGGACAAGGGCGACGGCCTGCTGCCGGCGATCGTGCAGGACGCGCGCAGCGGTCAGGTGTTGATGCTCGCTTACATGAATCGCGAGGCCCTGCGCATCACGCTCGCGGAGAAGCGCGCGACGTTCTTCAGCCGTAGCCGCAATCAGCTCTGGACCAAAGGCGAGTCGTCCGGTCATTGGCTGCACGTCGTCGACGTCGAAGCCGACTGCGACCAGGACACGCTGCTGGTACTGGCGAACCCGGAGGGTCCGACGTGCCACACCGGCACTCGCAGCTGCTTCGGCGATGACCTTGCAAGCGATGCCGCAGGCCTGTCGTTCCTGATGCGACTGGAATCCGTGATCGCGCAGCGGATCAGCGATCGGCCCGAGGGCAGCTACACGGCGCGGCTGTGGTCCGAGGGCCCGACGCGTATCGCGCAGAAAGTTGGCGAGGAAGGCGTGGAGGTTGCGCTCGCAGCGGTGACGCAGGACGACGAGCGATTGATCGGAGAGTCAGCGGACCTGCTCTACCACCTGGCCCTGCTGCTGAAGAGCCGCAATCTGTCTCTCACCAAAGTCGTAAACGAGCTGGAGCAAAGACATCGAAGAGACTCGTAGGTCGGCCGCTCCAGCGCATCCTGCGCCCGCGCCATTCGCGCATCCCTGCGCAGCAGGCTTCAGCCCGACGAAAAGTTCAACTTCAGCCCCGGCCGCGGCCAGCGCGCCTTCACCAGCTTCCCCGTCCCCGACAGCGTGATGTACGCATCGCGCAGATCCGCCCCGCCGAAGCAGATGTTCGTCGTCAGCGGATCCGGCAACGCCACGTGCTCGTACGAGCCATCCGGCTTGAAGATGGTGATGCCGCCGTTGAGCAACGTCGCCGAGCACACGTTGCCGTTCGCTTCCACCGCGAGGCTGTCCAGCAACTGGTGTCCCGGCAACGTGCAGACGATGCGCCCGCGCCGCCCGAACGTGAACGGCGCCAGCCTGCCCGGCTCGGTGATGTCGAACGCCCACAGCTTCTGCGTCTCGGTGTCGTTGCAGTAGACGACTTTTTCATCCGGCGACAAGCCGACGCCATTGAATGACACGACAGGATGGACTGCCCGATGCAGGTGCGATCCATCCGGGCGTGCGTAGAACAGGCAGCTGTGATCGCGCTGGCGCGCGAAGCTCTTGCCCATGTCCGTGAACCAGAAGCCGCCGGTGCGATCGAACACGATGTCGTTCGGACCGCCGAGCCGTTCGCCGTCGAATGATTCGTAAATCCGCTCGTAGCGGCCGGTGGCGAGATCGACCCGCTCGATGCGCCCGGTGGTGTAGTCAGGGGCGGCCCGCACCGGCGCGAGAAATCCGCTGATCTCGCGCCACTCGAATCCGCCGTTATTGCAGACGTAGACGGCGCCGTCCGGGCCGAGTGCAGCACCGTTCGGACCGCCGCCAAGATCCGCGATCACTTCCGTGCGGCCGTTCCACACGCGGCTCAGCGTGCCGCGGGCGACCTCGACCAGCACGATCGAGCCGTCGGGCATCGCGATCGGCCCTTCGGGAAACTGCAACCCTGTCGCGATGACTTCGAAGTCCATCGAAATCTCAGATCAAGAACTCCGGCGCCGGGTCGCGCAGGTTGTACCGCGAGCTCATCGAGCGACCGTACGCACCAGCAGTAGCGATCAGCAGAATGTCGCCTTCCTCGCTCGGCGGCAGCAGGCGATCCACTCCGAGCTGGTCCCCGGATTCGCAGATCGGGCCGACCACGTTGACGACTTCCGTCGCCGGATCGTCGAGCCGGCTCAGGTTGAGAATCTCGTGATGCGCGCCGTACAAAGCCGGCCGGATGAGCGAGTTCATGCCGGTGGCGACGCCGACGTAGTGCACCTCGCCCTTGCCTTTCAGCTGCGTGACCTGCGCCAACAGCACGCCAGCCTCCGAAACGAGATAGCGGCCCGGTTCGATCCAGAACGCCAGCTTCGGATGCGCGGCCTTGATTGCAGCGAGCGTCGCGCCGAGCTCCGACAACACGACTCCCTGCTGACCCAGCCGCTCCGGCACTCCGAGCCCGCCGCCGAGATCGACAGTGCGCACGTCGCGGAATCGCTGCGTCAAGGCCGTCAACGTGTCGCCGACCGCTTGCCAATTGTCGACGGTGAACACGCCGCTGCCCGTGTGCGCGTGCAAGCCGACGATCTTCGCACCCGCCGCCTTCACGAGGCGCTCCAGCTCCTCGACTTCGAACAAGGGCACGCCGAACTTCGAATGCACGCCCGCCGTCCGCACCTTGTCGTGATGGCCGCGACCGTGCCCGGTATCGATCCGCACGAACAGCTCGCGCCCCTTGAACAGCTCCGGCCATTTCCTGAGCGGGTGCAGGTTGTCGAGCGTCACCCAGATCCCCTGCTCCACCGCCCACTCATACTCCGCGCGTGGCGCAAAGTTAGGCGTGTACAGGATGCGCTTGCGATCGATGCCCTTGAGGGTGGCGACGACGTGCTCGACTTCACCACGGGACACGCACTCGAACCCGAGACCCTGGTCGTAGAACACCTGCAGGATCTGCGGATGCCAGTTCGCTTTCATCGCGTAGAAAACCGCCTCGATGCCTGGCAACGCCTTGAGCGATTGCGCGCGTCGCTTGAGGGTCTCGCGGTCGTACACGAATGCGGCGCCATGCTCGCGGCCGAGCGCCAGCAGATCGTTGCGCCGATCCTGCCACCACTGACGCGTGGCAACCGCTACCTTGTCCGCGCCGCCATACAACTCTTCCCACGTCGGACCGAGCACGCGGTCGGCGGTCATCTTGCGGATCGCAATCTCGTGCAAGCGCGCGACGAGCCGATCGCCGTGCTCCTCGTCGATCACGAAAGTGATGTTCAGGTCATTCGCGGCTTGCGTGACCAGATAGATCTTCTGCTCCTCGAACAGCTCCAGCGCTTCGCCGAGGCGATGCAGGATCGCGCGGATGTTGCGGCCGACGAGACTCACCGCGGCGCACGGGCCGATGACTTCGACGCGGCACAGCCGGCCGAGATCGGCGACCAGCGCATCGAGCGTGGACTTGTCGAGCGCGTTCGCCGCCGGGTCGAGCGACACGGTGACACTGGTCTCCGACGTCGACACCAGGTCGACGGACAAGCCATGCTGCTTGAACACCGTGAACGCGTCGGCGAGGAAGCCGACCGAGTGCCACATTCCGACGGTTTCCATCGAGATGAGCGTGATGTTCTTCTTGATCGTTACTGCCTTCACCTGCGCCGCGACGTTGCCGCCGTGCGTAGTGATGACGGTGCCTTCGAGCTTCGGTGTCTGCGTCGCGTAGACGTACAGCGGGATGCCGTATTGCTTCACCGGCATGATGCAGCGGGGATGCAGCACTTTCGCGCCGCTGCTGGCGATTTCCTGCGCCTCGTCGTACTCGAGAGCGCGCAGCAGGCGCGCCGTGGGCACCGAGCGCGGGTTGGCGCTGAACATGCCCGGCACGTCGGTCCAGATCTCCAGCCGACGTGCCTGCAACTTCGCAGCGAAGTAACTGCCGGAAGTGTCGGAGCCGCCGCGGCCGAGCAGCACCGTGTCGCCTTGCTCGTCGCTCCCAATGAACCCCTGCGAGATCCACACCGTGCCCGGTGTCGACCACCGCTGCTGCAGATCCGGATCGGGATCGTAAGCGCAAGTCGCCGAGAGATACGTCGCGCGCACGCTGGCATTGCGTCGTTGCTCCGCCTTGATGACGGTGCGCGCATCGACCCACTGCGTATCGAGACCTTGCGACGTCAGGAATGCGGCGCCGAGCCGTGTCGCCATCAGCTCGCCCTGTGCCAGCACGCGGGCGCGCAAGCGCTCGCTCACTTCGCCGACCAACGCGATGCCGGCAGCGATCTGTCGCAGACGTTTGAATTGCTCTTCCAGCTCCGGGCTCGGAATGACGCCGAGATCGCGCGCCAGGTCGCGATGGCGCTGCTCGATCTGCTCCATGACGGACTGCCACTCGTTGCCGAGCGCAAGGCTGAGCAGCTGTTCGAGCCGATCGGTGATGCCCGACAGGGCGGAATGAACGACGACGGGCCGCACGCCTTCTGCGAGCCGGTCGCGCAGCACTGCGGCGATGTTCTTCCAGTTCGCGACGGAGGAAACGCTGGTGCCGCCGAACTTGAGCACGACCCACGGCGACGAGACACCGGGCGTCGGATCAGCCATCGTCATTGTGTACCCCAGATTGTGTACCCGAGGCCGCGCCAGCCAGGTGCGCGGTCATGCCAGGCGCCGGCCGGGGTGGCCGGCGCGTGGCCTAAAGCTTATTCGCCTTCGAAATCTTTGAGTTCTTTCAGCAGGCGTCGCTCCGCCAGCACGTCTTCGAGCTTGCTCCACGCCGCCTTACCCTTCTTGGCCGCAGCCGCAGCGCTGGGGCGCGCTCGGCGGCCGACCGGGTCAATGAACTTTTCGTAACCCGAGTCCTCTTCGGTCTCGGCGACGAACTCCTCATCGAGATCGAAATGGTCGTCGTCTCTCTCCACCATGGCCGATTCCTAAAAAAATTCCAGCTAAATCAAGTAGATCGGAACCCCGGCGAGGCCGGAAGCCTGCGGACTATATACGATGCGCCGGCGTTTTCAATGGCCGCGCGGGTCCCAGGCCCCAACCCCTGCTGGAGCTTAGACTGGGTCCGCAACCAGAGTTCTACAAGGCAAGGCCAGGAAGCCGCCTGACGGGCGGTCAGCGGCCGGCAGACGGCCCGTCAGCGGCTGGAAATGATGACCGGGGCACCGCGCCCGAGACCGAGCGCCTCGGCCGCGCTCTGCTCCGCCCGGGCGATCTCGATGACGCCGAAGGAATTCACCAGGGCTAGAAACTCCCCCGGCCGGACGTCGCCGTAGGTTCGCCGCAGCGGCAGCTGGTGGCCGCCGGTGCGAACGACGGGTGCGGGGAAGCTGCGGATCAGCTCCCCGTCGATGTTGGTGATCAGGTTACCGAAGTGATCGATGGTGATGATCACGCCGCTCACCTGGTCCGGCGTGACCGTCGGCTCGTCGACCCACGACGGGACGATATCGGTGGTCTTCGGCCCCAGGTCGGCCGGCGCCACCCGACCGGCCGCGAGCTCCGCTGCGATCGGGGCGAAGATATCGCGACCGTGAAATGTCGCGCTCGGCACCGGCAACTTGAAGCGTGCAATTGCTTTCGCAGTGTCGAGGCGGAAGATCGCCGGCGAGTTGCTGCGTGCGACGACCGGCGCCAGCAGACCGTTGTCGGGCGCGAGGAACGCGTGGCCAGCCGCGACTACGACGATGATATCGCGCGCCGTGCCGACACCGGGATCGACGACGGCGACGTGCACGGAGCCGCTCGGGAAGTATGAGTACGCGCGCGCGAGCCAGAACCCGGCCTCGGCTGGCCAGTACACCGGCACCTCGTGCGTCACGTCGATGATTCGCGCGCCTGCGAAGTGTGCGAGCACGCGGCCCTTCACCGTCGCGACGAACGGCCCTTGATGGCCGAAGTCCGTCGTGATCGTGATGACGCCGCAGGCCGTGAACATGATGCCCAGCGCTAGGCTTCGTACTCGACGCGGCCGAAGTCTTCGACGACGACGTTGCGCTCGGTCGCGACCAGTCGGAAGGCTGCCGCGCCGGCTCCGACGTTCCAGATGTCCGCGTGCAGCGGCTCGCCGGGATAGACGGGGCTCGTGAAGCGCACGTCCAGTCGACGCAGCCGCCCCGGATCGTCGCCGCACAGGACTTTGATCAACGCGCGGCCGACGGTCCCGTACGCGCCGAGACCATGCAGGATCGGCCGCTCGAACCCCGCGCTGCGCGCAACTTCGGGATCGATGTGCAGCGGGTTGTAGTCGCCGGCGAGGCGATAGATGAGCGCCTGGTTCAGCGTCACCGGCAGATTCGTCTGCAAGTCGGGCGGACGATCGGCCGGCACCGGCCGCGGCTTCGGCGCACCTTCGCTCTTGCCGCCGAACCCGCCGTCGGCACGCAGGAACGCGACGTTGCCCATGGTGACGAGCAGATCGCCGCTCGACGCCTCGTACAACTTGCGCGTCATGTACATGATCGCGCCCTTGCTCGCGCCCTTGTCGTAGATCTCGTCGATCTTCGCCTCGCTGACGACGGTGCCTTCCACCGGCAGCGGCTTGTGC
>DATNFA010000044.1:0-6130 GCA_035606615.1 Steroidobacteraceae bacterium | reverse complement strand
CTGCGGATTCTTCTGCATGGCGTTCAGCGTGAACTCAGAGCCGCCGTCACCGGCGCCCTTGGTCTCGAGGATGTCGAGCGAGGGCTCGGTGAGCCACTCGGACGCGTCGATGTTGCGCATGTATGAGGCAACGCGCGTGCTCGATTGCGCGAGGCCTCGCATTTGCAGCTTGCGGTCGGTCTGCTTCAGCGAGGTCAGGTTGACGCCGTCCGGAATGGTGCGCACCAGCTGGTCGAACACGTGCACGATTTCCGGCCGGCTGCGCTCGAGCTGCTCGATGACCTGGATGCGCGCGCGCAGCCGCTGCTTCTGCTGCTCGAGCGCGAGAATCTCGGTGATCTGCTTGTCGAGCTTGGCGATCTCTTCCTTGAGATATTGGTTGCGCTCGTTCTGGCTGTCGATCGCCGCGCCCATCTGCAGGCTGACGAGGAACGCGAGCAAGCCGGCGACGATCAGCGCGCCGAGCGCGCCGACGCCGAATTCCTGGCGCTTGCGCTTGCGCTCGGCCTCGCGCCACGGGATTAGGTTGATTCTCGGCATGTCAGTCGAAACTCCGTAATGCCAGGCCGCAGGCCGTCAGCAGCGCAGTGGCGTCTTTCTTCACCGCCTGCGCCTTGGCCTTCTGGCTCACTTTCATCTGTCCGAGCGGATCGCCGCGCTGCGACTCGATGCCGACGCGGCTTTGAATCATTTCCGCCGCGCCCGGGATGTTGGCGCAGCCGCCGCAGATCAGGATCTGCTCGGGCTGCTCGCGGCCGGCGCCGGAGGCGAGGAAGAACTGCAGCGAGCGGCTGACCTGCTGACACATGTCGTCGATGAACGGACCGAGCACCTCGGTTTCGTAGTTGCCCGGCAGCCCGCCTTCCTTCTTCGCGCGGCCAGCCTCTTCCATGCTCAGGCCGTAAGTGCGCATCACTTCTTCAGTGAGCTGCTGGCCGCCGAACGCGAAGTCGCGCGTATAGATGACTTTCAGATCGCGCAGCACGCTGAACGTGGTGCTGCTCGCGCCGAAGTCGACGACGGCGATGACGCGGCTCAGGCCGCCGTCCGGCATTTGATGAGTCAACAGACGGCAGGCGTTCTCTAGCGCGAACGCCTCGACGTCGACGATCTTCGCGGTGAGCCCGGCCGCCGCGCAGGCGGCGACCCGCTGCTCGACGTTTTCCGAGCGCGTCGCCACCAGCAGCACGTCCAGCATGTCCGGATCTTTTTCCGACGGACCGATGACTTCGAAGTCGAAGCTGACTTCTTCCATCGGGAACGGGATGTACTGGTCGGCCTGCATCTCGACCTGACCTTCGAGCTCGTTCTCGCTCAGCGTGCGCGGCATCTGGATCACCTTGGTGATCGCAGCGTCGCCGCTGATGGCCACGGCCGCGTCTTTGGCGCGCGCGCCGGAGCGCTTCACTGCGCGCTTGATGGCTTCGCCGACCGCACTTGCGTCGACGATGGCTTTTTCGTTGATCGAGTTCGGCGGGGTCGCTTCGGCCGCGTAGGATTCGACGCGGTACTGACCGCCGCTCATCGAGAGCTCGATCAGCTTCACCGAAGAAGTGGTGATGTCGAGTCCCAGGAGGGGCCGGGATTTTGCGGTAAGGAGCACGCTGTTTCCCTTTTCAGATCAAATAGTTGAGGCGCGATCGAAGACCGGACACGAAACTCGGGCGGCAACTATATACAGCCGGGCGTTAAGTTGAATGTGAGCAGCCTCACGAATTACCTTCGCGACATTCCCGGATCCGGGTTGCGCCCCTTCCTACTTTCAACCTCCATCCTAGGTCGCTCGCAGGCGAACGAACCGGCTAGAGACTGGCCAATCAAGCCGTTATGACGGATCTGCGCGGCCGTGAATGTGCTCGACCACTCGCCAGGCGGAACAATCCCGGCGCGAAACGTCGCTGTTTGGCTGCTATCCCCCTGCTCGATTCGCCTCTTATCATTCGTCACGTGCGCTCACCGAGCATGCACGTGGACCCGCAATGGCCGTTTACTATGCATACGGCCCCCTTCATAAGCAAGGGTAAAGCAAGGACTTAGGATTTCTTGTTGTGATGCGACGTTACCTCTCGTCCCCGCCCCGTGTCCTGCTCGCGCTCGGTTTCACCGCGTTGGGCGCGCTCGTTCTCGCGGCGCTCGGCTGCTACCAGTACCTGCATCCTTCGCTGCCTGACGTCACGACGATCAAGGACATTCGTTTGCGCGTGCCGCTGCGCGTGTACAGCCGCGACGGCAAGCTGATCGCGCAGTTCGGCGAAGAGCGGCGCATTCCACTCGCGTTCGACGCGATCCCGAATCAGATGATCAATGCGGTGCTCGCGGCAGAAGACGACAATTTCTTCCAGCACGGCGGCGTCGACTATCCGGGCCTGATCCGCGCCACGGCGCGACACCTGCTGTCGGGCGAAAAATCGGAAGGCGGCAGCACGATCACGATGCAGCTGGCGCGCGGCCTGTTCCTCAGCCCGGAGAAAAGCTATCGACGCAAGCTGATCGAGATCTTCACGACGTTCCGCATCGAGCAGGAGCTGACCAAGCAAGAAATCCTCGCGCTTTATCTGAACAAGATGTTTCTCGGTCAGCGCGCGTACGGCATCGGCGCTGCGGCCGAAGTCTATTTCGGCAAGACGGTCGATCAGCTGAAGTTGCCGGAGATCGCGTTGATCGCCGGAACGTTCCGACTGCCGTCGCGCGACAACCCGGTCGCGAATCCGGACTTCGCGAAGCAGCGTCGTGCGTACGTGCTGCGGCGGATGCACGAGAAGGAATTCATCACGCAGGATGAGTACGACATCGCGTTGAACGCGGCGGTCGAGTCGCGATTGCACGGGCCGACTGTCGAAGTCGAAGCGCCGTACGTCGCGGAAATGGCGCGCGTCGAGCTGTTCAATCGGCTTGGCGCTGAGGCATACACCGCCGGCTACGAAGCCGTGACGACGGTGGACAGCCGTTTGCAAGGCGCGGCCGTGCGCGCGCTGCGTGCCGGACTGATCGAGTACGACCAGCGCCATGGCTACCGCGGACCGGCAGGACGCGTCACGTTGCCCGCCGGTGCGCGCGACCAGGAGCTGTCGCAAGCACTCGAGGAATACTCGCCGCGCGGCGGACTCGTCCCGGCGCTGATTCTTTCCGTCGATGAGAAGAGCGCCGTCGCGTACACGCGCGCCAACGGCAGAATCAGCTTGGCGTGGCCTGCGATCAGCTGGGCGCGCGCGCCACTCCCAGACGGCAGCGTCGGGCCACAGCTGCAGCGCGCGGCAGACGTGCTCGCCAAGAACGACATCGTGTACGTCGCGCAGGAAGTGTCGGGTAACTGGCGCATGCTGCAGGTACCGGACATCCAGGGCGCATTGGTCGCTGTCGATCCGAAGGACGGCGCGATCGCCGCGCTCACTGGCGGCTTCGATTACTACGCGAGCAATTACAACCGCGCGGTTCAAGCCAAGCGCCAGCCGGGGTCCGCATTCAAGCCGTTCCTGTACTCCGCGGCGCTCGAGCAGGGCTTCACGCCGGCCACGCTCGTCAACGATGCGCCGCTGGTGATCGAAGATCCCACGCTCGAAGGCAGCTGGCGCCCGCAGAACGTGACGCGCGAATTCCGCGGGCCGATGCGGCTGCGTGAAGCGCTGGTCCGCTCGCGCAACCTGGTTTCGATCCGCGTGATGCATTCGCTCGGCCCCGCCTATGCCACGCAGTACATCGAGCGTTTCGGCTTCCCGAAGGACAGCCTGCCGCGCAACCTGTCGCTCGCGCTGGGCACTGCGTCGGTGTCGCCGCTGGAGATGGCCGGCGCGTACGCGGTGTTCGCCAACGGCGGGTTCAAGGTCGAGCCGTACTATCTCGACCGCATCGTCAGTCCGGAGGGCAAGGTGGTCTACGAGTCGCAGCCACGCTTCGCCTGTCCCGAATGCCTGCAGCCTCCCACGACGAACGCCGAGGGCACCGCAGGCGAAGGCGGCAGCGAGACTGCGAGCGATGCGCCGATCCGCGCGCCGAGCAACGACGAGATGCGCTGGGGCGGGCTCACTTATCTCCAGGAGCAGTGGCTCGCGCCGTCGGTGATCTCGCCCCAGAACGACTTCCTGATGACAGACATGATGAGCGACGTCATCCGCCGCGGCACGGCGACACGCGCGCTGCAGTTGAAGCGCACCGATCTGGCCGGCAAGACCGGCACGACCAACGATCGCCGCGACACCTGGTTCTGCGGGTTCAACGCGGGACTGGTCGCGACCGCCTGGGTCGGCTTCGACCAGGAGCGCTCGCTCGGGCCGGGCGAAGAAGGCGGCCGCACGGCGCTGCCGATGTGGGTATATTTCATGGCGGAGGCACTGAAGGGCGTGCCGGAGCAGCGCCGGCCGGCGCCGCCGGGACTGGTGTCGATGCGCATCTCCGCAGACACCGGGATGGCCGCGCGACCGGGGGATCCGGACGCGATCTTCGAGACTTTCATGGCTGGGCACCTGCCGGCCGAGCCGCAGCTCGACAGCGCGCTCGGCGAGGGGCAGCAGGGCGCAGAAGAGAAGAAGGAAGACGACTCGTTATTCTGAAGCGATGAGCAAACGTAGCAATCCGCGCGCGGAGCAACTGAGAGCAGCGCTGGCGCAGGAAGCCGCGCGCATCATGTCCGAGCAGGGCATCGACGATTACGGGCTCGCGAAACGCAAGGCTGCCGAGCGTTTCGGCGCAACCGATATCGCGGTGCTGCCGAAGAACACCGAGATCGAAGCGGCGTTGGCCGCCCATCATCGCCTGTTCGAAGCGCACACCCATTCGTCGACGCTGAGCTCGTTGCGCCGGACGGCGCTTCAGGCGATGCGCCTGCTGCAGCGGTTCGAGCCGCGCCTGGTCGGGCCCGTGCTCAGCGGCACGGCGTCGGCGCACTCGGAAGTGAACCTGCACTTGTTCGCCGAAGGCGCGGAGCCAGTCGCGCTGCATCTGATGGAGAAGGGTGTTCCGCACCGGATGGGCGAGCGGCGCTTGCGCTACGAGCCGAACCGTCTGGTCGCATATCCAGTCGTGCATTTCGTGGCCGGCGACCGTCCGATCGACGCGGTCGTGTTCCCGATCGACGGCATCCGGCAATCGCCGGCGAGCCCGGTGGACGGGCGACCGATGAAGCGAGCAGACGCCGCGGAAATCGAAGCGATGCTAGGAGAAGACTTGTAGGTCGGGCTTCAGCCCGACTCCTTATCTCTTGCTGATCTCGACGTAATCGCGCTTCGCCGGTCCCGTGTACAGCTGCCGCGGGCGGCCGATCTTCATCGCCGGGTCGGCGATCATTTCCTGCCAGTGCGCAACCCAGCCGACCGTGCGCGCGATCGCGAACATCACGGTGAACATCGACTGCGGGATGCCGATGGCGCTGTAGATGATGCCGGAATAGAAATCCACGTTCGGATACAGCTTGCGCTCGACGAAGTACTCGTCCTTGAGCGCGATCTCCTCCAGCTTCAGCGCCAGCTCGAACAGCGGATTGTCGGACTTGCCGAGTTTCGCCAGCACCTTGTGGCACATGGTGCGGATGATCGTCGCGCGCGGATCGAAGTTCTTGTAGACGCGGTGGCCGAAGCCCATCAGCCGGAAGTTGTCGTTCTTGTCCTTCGCCTTCGCCAGGTACTTCGGCACGTTCTCAACGGTGCCGATCTGCTCCAGCATCGCCAGTACCGCTTCGTTCGCGCCGCCGTGTGCCGGACCCCAGAGCGCGGAGATGCCTGCCGAAATCGCAGCGTACGGATTCGCGCCGGTGCTGCCTGCAAGCCGCACCGTCGACGTGCTCGCGTTCTGCTCGTGATCGGCGTGCAGGATGAACAGCAGGTCGAGCGCCTGCGCAGTCACCGGATCGACTCTGTACGACTCGCACGGCACCGCGAAGAACATGTGCAGCAGGTTCGAGCAGTAGTCGAGGTCGTTGCGCGGATAGATGAACGGCTGGCCGAGCGAGTGCTTGTAGGCCGCGGCGGCAATCGTCGGAATCTTGGCGATGATGCGATGGGCGAAGATCTCCCGATGGCGCGGGTTATGGATGTCCATCGAGTCGTGATAGAAGGCCGCCATCGAAGCGACCACGCCCGACAGCATCGCCATCGGGTGCGCGTTGTACTGAAAGCCGTTGAAGAATCGCAGCAGCGAT
>DATNFA010000043.1:0-44479 GCA_035606615.1 Steroidobacteraceae bacterium | reverse complement strand
ACTCGCGGCTGCGCAGACTGCCGGGGCTATGAACCGTCCCGTGAATATCTGTACCTCGACGCTCGCCGCGTTCTCGCTCGACGATGCGCTCCGGCTCGGCGCGGCCGCCGGTTACGAAGGCGTCGAACTGCGCGTCCATGGCAATTGCCACGTCAGCTTGCAGGAGCTGCAACGCCGTTGCATCGAGATCAAGCGACAGGTCGAAGCGCACAGGCTCGAGCTGTGCGTCTACAGCACGTGCTTCGGAGTCAACGAGCCTGGCTCGCTCGACGCGATGATCGACATTTGCGCGCGCACGGGTGTGCGGCACTTCCGCGTGGCGCTGCCGCTGGCCGGTGTTGCTGCAGTTCGCAACTTCGCCACCGATCGCGCCGTCGTGCCGTCCTACCGCGAAGGAATGCCGGCCGGAGAGCTGCTCCGCAACGTGCGGCTCGCGCTGCGACACCTGGCTCGCCGCACCAAGCTGGCGGGCGTGTGCGCGTTGCTAGAAATCCATTGGGGAACCGTGATGAGCAGCTTCACCAGTGCACACGCCTTGGTGCGCGACCTCGATCCCGAAGCGATCGCGATCACGTTCGATCCCGCGAACATGATCATCGAAGGCAAGGAAGACTGGGAATACGGCATCGACTTGCTGCGAGAGCATCTGGCGAACGTTCACATCAAGAATGCATCGTGGGTCCGCACAGGCGGCAACTGGACCTGGCAATGGGATGGCCTGCAGCAGGGTATGGTCGAATGGCCGCACTTGTTCCGCTTGCTGGGAGCGCGCGGCTATCGCGGCATGCTCGCGATGGAAGACTTCCTCGTGCCGCGAACCTATGACGCGGCGCTCGAACATCTCTCGGCGTTGCGCCGCGAGGCGACGCTGCTGCTCGGGCAGAGCAGCTCGCGTCGCGCCGCGTAACAAAATCCGAACGCAAGATTCGGAGCGTAGCGCGCCTCCCACGCTCGCAGACTGGCGCTGCCAACTGCAAACGAGGAGATCGATCATGTCGAGACAGGAAGACAACAAGGCCATCGTCGCGCGCTGGTTCACGCATTTCTGGGGTAAGGAATACAACCCCGCCATCGTCGACGAGCTCGCTGCTCCCGACATGCTGCTGCAGTACTCGCTGCACGCGCCGCGTCGCGGCCGCGACGACATCAAGGCGTTCATGAAGGACTTCCGCAAGGCCTTCCCGGATCTCAACTTCTGGGGCACGGCCGACCTGATCGCGGAGGGCGACTATGTCGTCGGACGCTGGGAAGGCGGCGGCACGCACAGCGGCCCGGCGTTCGGCGACTTCCTGGTCGGCGGGCTCCCGGCGAACACCGGACGGAAGATGAAGTTCACGGGTACGACCGTGTTGAAGGTGAAGGACGGCAGGATCGTCGAGGAAGTCGGGCTGGACGACGGGGTCACGGCGCTCCAGCAGCTCGGTCTGATTCGCGTCGCCTGACCGGGACTGCGCCCGGCACACGTATTGATTCCCGAGCGCGTGCCCGGCAAGCATGGCCGGCACGCGTGGAGGATCAATAACGTGGCCACGACTCTGCCGCTCCTGGAGTGGCTTCCAGCCTATCGCAAGACCTGGCTGCGCGCCGACGTCGTCGCGGGGCTCACGACCAGCGCGGTCGTGATCCCCAAGGCGATGGCGTACGCGACTATCGCCGGCCTGCCGATCCAGGTCGGGCTCTACACGGCATTCGTGCCGATGATCATCTACGCGGTGCTCGGCACTTCGCGCGTGCTGAGCGTCAGCACCACGACGACGATCGCGATCCTGACCGGCACCGAGCTTGCGCAAGTCGCCGCGGGCGGGCCAGCCGCGCTGCTGCAGGCAGCGGTTACGTTGACGCTGCTGGTGGGCATCCTGCTCACGCTCGCGTCCGTATTGCGGCTCGGCTTCGTGGCGAACTTCATCTCCGAGCCGGTGCTGGTCGGCTTCAAGGCCGGCATCGGGCTCGTGATCGTCATCGATCAGATTCCGAAGCTGCTCGGCGTGCACTTTCCGAAGGGCAACTTCCTGCAGAACCTGCAGTCGATTGTCCAGCACGTGCCGGAAACTTCGGTGCCGACGCTCGTCGTCGGCGTGCTGACGATTCTCGCTTTGTCGACGCTCGAATGGTTCAGGCCGCGCTGGCCCGCACCGTTGATCGTCATCGGTGCGGCGATCGCCGCAGTGGTGATGTTCAGTCTGCAGGACCGCGGTATCGAGCTCGTCGGCGCGATTCCGGCCGGACTGCCGCCGCTCACGCTGCCCGATCTGGGCCTCGCCAAGGAGATGTGGGCAGCGGCGCTCGGCATCTCGCTCATGAGCTTCGCGGAGACCGCGGCCGTCGGACGCGCATTCATCCGTAGCGACGAGCCCACGCTTCGGCCCAATCGCGAGCTGCTGGCCACTGGTTTGGGCAACCTTGCCGGCGCATTCACGGGCTCAATGCCTGCGGGTGGCGGTATGTCGCAGACGGCAGTCAACCGCATGACCGGTGCGCAGTCGCACGTCGCTTCGCTGGTGACGGCGATGATGGCGTTGCTGACGATGCTTCTGTTGTCGCCCTTCATTGGTCTCATGCCCCACGCGGTGCTCGCAGGCACGGTGATCGTCTACTCGATCGGGCTGATCAAGCCGGGCGACTTCCTGGGCATCCTGCGCATCCGCCGCACCGAGTTCATGTGGGCGCTGGCAGCGTTCCTCGGCGTGATCACGCTAGGAACTCTCAGAGGCATCCTGGTGGCAATCATCGTCTCGCTCGTCGCGCTCGGGCAGCAGGTCGCCGATCCGCCCGTGCACGTGCTCGGCCGCAAGCGCGGGACCAACTTCTTCCGACCACCCTCGCCAGACAACCCCGACGACGAGTCCTTCGCCGGGCTGCTGCTGCTGCGCCCCGAGGGCCGGCTGTTCTTCCTCAATGCCGAGCGCATCGGCGAGAAGATCCGGCCGTTGATCGCGGCGGCGCATCCGACCGTCGTGGTCTTCGACTTGAGCCGCGTTTTCGATCTCGAGTACTCGGCGTTGAAAATGCTGATCGAAGCCGAGAAGCGTCAGCGTGAAGCTGGCATCACGCTGTGGCTCGTAGGATTGAATCCGCAGGTCTACGCTGTCATCCAGCGCTCGCCGCTGGGAGCGGTCCTCGGCACCGAGCGCATGATGTTCGACCTCGAGATCGCAGTCGACCGCTATCAGAAGCAACGGGAAGGTGGTGCATGAAGCTCGACAAAGTCGTAGCCAAGTCGCGCGAGCTCGCGAATCCGTTCCGGTTTACGGGCAAGGGCAAGTTCCGCCTGAAGGACGTCGATCCCGGCGACACGGGCGACCTGGACAACGAAGACAGGCCGCGCGCCAAGGAGATGCTGCAGGCCGGCGTCGAGGCGCTGACCGAGCTGCAGGACAAGCTGTATGCGCAGGATCGCTGGTCGTTGCTGCTCGTGTTCCAGGCCATGGATGCGGCCGGCAAGGACGGGGCGATCAAGCACGTGATGTCGGGCGTGAACCCGCAGGGCTGCCAGGTCGTCTCGTTCAAGGCGCCGTCGTCGGAGGAGCTCGATCACGACTACCTCTGGCGCTGCAACCGCAACCTGCCCGAGCGCGGGCGGATCGGCATCTTCAACCGCTCGTACTACGAGGAAGTGCTGGTGCTGCGCGTCCATCGCGATCTGCTGGAGCGGCAGAAGCTGCCGCCGACGCGGATCACCAAGGACATCTGGAACGAGCGCTATCGCGATATTCGCGCCTACGAGCGCTACCTCAGCGCGAACGGCGTAGTGGTGCGCAAGTTCTTTCTGTACGTCTCGCGCGCGGAGCAGAAGCGGCGCTTCCTGGAGCGCATCGACGAGCCCGAGAAGAACTGGAAGCTGTCGTCCGCGGACGTGCGGGAGCGCGGTTACTGGAACGACTATATGGCAGCGTACGAAGACGCCATTCGCGAAACCGCAACGCCGGAATGCCCGTGGTACGTCGTGCCGGCGGACAACAAGTGGTTCACGCGCATCGTCGTCGCGTCCGCGATCATCCAGACGCTGGACTCGCTCGATCTGAAGTATCCGCGGCTCGGGAAGGCGCAGCTTGCGGAATTGAAGCAGGCAAGGGCGCTGCTGATGAAGGAAGGGCGCTGAGCGGCAGCGCGCGTGTTGGTGGGCCTGGCAGGACTCGAACCTGCAACCAAGGGATTATGAGTCCCCTGCACTAACCATTGTGCTACAGGCCCCTGGGGGACACCTGGGCGCGCGATTCTAGCTGATGCTCGCGCGCGACGGCATTTTCTCCGTGAATTTTCGCGGCTGCGCGGCGCGCGCAACAGGAAGCGGGAGTCAGGCTAAAGCCTGACCCACAGAAGAGAGAGAAGTCGGGCTGAAGCCCGACCGAAAGCGTGCTGCAAAAGTTTTTTCGGAAGGCGGCGAAAGTTCAGCCGTCTGCTTCTTGACAACGCTTGCGACTCGGCGCCGGAAAAAAATTTCAAAAATTTTTTCTGCGACTCGAGATATCCACAGAAGCGGTGGAAAACTTCTGGATAACCCATGCTTGACATCGCGCGTACGCAGCGGATCATTGCGTGTCGATTGGTTTGCTCGTTCATTGATCAATTCGCGCGCTGTGCGTCCGTTGAGCAGCGCTCAAGAAAAAATCAAGATGCGCTCGGAGGTTTTTCGCGATGGCCACCCCGACTCGTGCGTTTGCTAACACCAAGAATCACCAGACGTCGAAGGAAGCCATCGCCAAAGAGACTCACACATCGATCGACGAGGTCGAAAAGATCTACGAGCAGGAGCTGACGCTGCTCGCCTCGGACGCCAGGATCACTCAATACCTCGGCGTGCTCACCACACGGCGCGTTCGCGCCAGATTGCGCAAGCACTGAAGCCCTAGCCGCCGACCGGCTCGCCCGCACGCGCTGTAAGCGGCGTGCTCCGTTTGAGCGTGCACGACGCTCGAACGTCGCTCCGCTGGGAAAAATCAGGAGGTTGGCGGAGAATGCCGGGAACCGGGGCTGTAAACGGAACATTCACGGCCGACTGCCTCGAATTGGAACTGCTCCATGCGTTTGGATCGATCGCGAATTCCCGACCCCCGCGCGCGGCACGAGCTCTTCAGCCGCGCCCTCGGCGACTGGGACGGCGACGATGCCGGCCGCTGCCGAATCCTGCTGCTGACCTCCGGGCTCGGCCTCGGCCACGTCCGTGCAGCGCAGGCTATTGAAGCCGCGCTGGACGACTCCGCGACGGTGCGCACGCTCGACCTGTGGTCATTGATGCATCCCGGTGTCGCGCAAGCGGTGCACGAGACGTATCTCAGCCTGGTGCAGAACTATCCGCAGCTGTACGAGCGGCTCTACACGCTCGACGAGCACACCTGGCGCCAGATCCTGCAGAGCGAGTCCGGACCGCCGCCCGCGGTGCTCGAAGTGCTCGAGCTGATTTCCGCAATCGCTGCGGACGTCGGCGTTCCATCGGCGCGCTCTGCCAAGTATGCGTCCGACAGGATGCTGTTCTCGTTGCTGTACTCCTCTCTGCCTTACGACGCCAACAGTCTCGCAGGCAATGGCGTGCGCGCGCGGCTGGTCGTGATTACGTGGTGCTGGCTGCGTTTGATCCGCCGCCTGGAGCCGGCGATCCGTCGCTTCGCGCCCGACGTGATCATCAGCACGCAGATGATTCCGGCTGCGATGGCCTCGTACTTGAAGCAGCGGCGCAAAGTGACGGCGCCGTTGATCGGCGTCATGACCGATTTCGGCGTGCACGATTTCTGGAAGCAGCAAGGGGTCGATCGCTACTGCGTGGCGCACGAGTCGATTCTCGGCAGCGTCGGCCCGCAGTTTCCGCATGCTGCGGAGATCGCGACCGGCGTGCCGCTGATGCCGGACTTCGTACGACCGATGTCGCAGGGCGATGCGCGTCAGGAATTGCAGCTGCCGCACGCCGGGCCGATCGTTCTGGTTCTCGGCGGCGGCCTCGGTCTCAGCGTCGACACCGCGGTCAGCGCTTTGCTCGAACGCAAGGACGGGCCGCGACTCATCGCGATGCCGGGCCGCAACGGCAGTGCTCGCAGCGCTCTCGACGTGCTCATGCGCAAGCATCCCGACCGCCTGCACGTGTGCGACTGGACCGATCGCATGGACATTTACTTGCGCGCTGCGGACGTGGTCGTCGGCAAGCCGGGCGGTATCAGCGTGGCCGAAGCACTCGCATGCGGGCGGCCGCTGCTCGCGACGCGCTCGCTCGGCGGACAGGAAGGCTTCAACATCGCATTTCTGCAGAGCCACGAGGTCGGCGGGCTAGTGGCGGACGGCGAGTTGCTCGATCGTCTCGCGGCTCTGTTGCACAACCCCGAAGCGCTGCAAGCCATGCAGATGCGTGCCTGGCAACTGGGTCGGCGCGAGGGCGCGCGGCGGGTCGCGCAGATCGCAGTGGATCTTGCGGCTTCGCGTGAGTCGGCAATGTATCGGTAGCTAGTGTGCTGCGCCGTATTGCCCAAGCAGTGCTCCGTCTCGTCGATGCCTGGTACTACCGGCGCTATCGGCTGCGCACGCTCGGGCCCGTGCTGTTTCTCGGGCACGCACGCTATCGCGGCCCGGAGTTGCGCTTCGAGGACGGCACTCTGCTGCGTGACAACGATCCCATCGGCCGGCTGCATTTCAACAACGCGAGCATTGCCGCGCTCGGCGAAGGCTCGCTGCATCGGGTCGGATTCAGATTCGCGAAGCTCATGCGGCAGTCGATGCGCACGCTGGCGGAAGTCGCCCAGACCGATCCCTCGCTGCGCGAGATCGCAGTTTTTCAAGGCACGACGTGGCTGCCCGCGCACGGCGAAGTCGTAGGCTTCGTGAGCACGCCGATGCCGAAGAGCTGGCGCACGCGTCTACTCGCCGCTCACTTCCGACTTTTGATGAGCGTGTTCGCGCCGGCGGCGCGCATCCGTGAGCGCGGCAACGCGGAGCCGCGCCTGTACTGGCTCACGCGCGCGGCGCTGGTGCGCAACTTGAACAAGCTCAAGGTGCAGTCGTGAGCGCGCAGCACGTCTACCTGACGTTCGACGACGGTCCGGATCCGCGCTGGACGCCGCAGATCCTCGACGTGCTCGCGCAGGCACAGATGCATGCGACCTTCTTCGCGATCGGCGAATGCGCGCAACGGGAGCCGGCGCTGCTGCGTTCCATCGCGGCGTTCGGGCACGCTGTCGGCAACCACACATTCAGTCATCGCCACCCCTGGCTGATGAGATCGCCCACTGCTCGCGCGCAAGTGCGGGACGGGGCAAAGGCATTGAGCGACGTGCTCGGCCGCGAGCCCTTCCTTTATCGTCCGCCGCACGGCCGGGCGCGACCGTGCATGACGGATGAAGCACGGTTGCATGGCGAGCGCATGGTCATGTGGGATCGAAGCGCGATCGATTGGGGCTGGCTCGGTACGGCGCCGCGCATCGCCGGGCGCCTGGCCCGCGTCCGCGCCGGCGACATCGTGCTGATGCACGACGGCCGCAACCAGCACAATCGCCCGGATCAGCTGCTGCAGGCTCTGCCAGAGTTCCTGCGCGAATTGGCGCGGCGCGGGCTGCGCTCGGTCGCCTGCCCTGCGGTTTGACGTAACAACAAAGCGAGACCCAGTACGCACTCCTGCCAGCCGCCTACAGACCCATGTAGGAGGTAGTGGCACATTTCCCGAGCTGATAGAGTGCCTCACGGTTCTTGCGCGAGCGGACGGGGAATGAGCGCGCGACCAATCAATAAGACTGCTCAGACCGACACCCAGCAACCGATGCCGGACGAGGGCGATTCCAGCGGATATCGCCCTGGCATGGCGTTGCGTGTCGCGATCGGCTTCGCCGCCGTCGCGATCGCGGTCATTGCCGCCAACTACATCACGCAGCAGAGCGCCCGCGAGGCGCGCGAGCGCGTGCGCGAGCTGCTCGTTCAGCACGAGCCGCTGGTGCGTGCGACCGAGTCGCTGGCAGCCGCCGTATCACTCTACGAGCGCGTCATCGTCGACCAGTCCGAAAGCAATTCGGTCTCCGTGCACCAGGCACAGCTCGCCGCGCAGCGCATGACCGATGCGGCGACCGGCTACGACGAAGCCGCCAAGAATTTCCCGCAGCTCGCGGCCTCGGCGCCGCAGTTCGCCGCCGAGCTCGATACGTTCCGCACGATGGGCGAGGAGATGCTCGCCGAAAGCACAGCGCGCGGTGCGCGCTTGCGCGAGTACTGGGGGAACTTCGATCAGCTCGAGGCCAGCGTAAACGCGCCGCACGCCCGGGCCGTGCGCGTTGCCGGTGCGGTGTTCGCGAGCGAGCGGCTGATGGACCTCACGCGCCTGCTCAGCACGATTCGCGAGCGCGTCAGCGCCGCAGCGAGCGTTTCGTCGCCGCGCTCGGTCCAGGGCATCGTCTCGTCTGAGAATGCTTTCAAGCTCTACCTGCAGGAGCACTCCGAAGAGCTCGCCAAGGTTCATGGGCAGCCGTGGCTGAAGGGAGTCTTCCGCGACCTCGCGAAGGTGGTCGCCGGGCGGCGCGCGGCCTTCAAGGCCACCGACGATTTCAACGACCGCTCGATGCTGTTCCGGGACAAGGGCGCGGAGATTTCCGCGCTGATCGTGACGCAGCTGGTCGAGCCCGCGCGACACGCGCTCGCCGACGCCGACCGGCTTGCAGTGAGCGCCTCCGACAAGGCGGACCGGCAGCTCGTTTGGGCGAGCGCCGCGGTCATGCTGCTGCTCATCGTGATTGCGATCATGACCGTGACGAGTGTGACCGCGCCGGTGCGCCGACTGATCGATGCAACGCGTCGTCTCGCAGGCGGTGCTGTCCGTACGCGCGTCTCGCGAGCGGGCGTCCGCGAGCTCGACGTGCTGGCCGTCGCGTTCAACAGGATGGCCGAACAGCTGCAGCACGCGCAGAGCGCCGTGCGCGCGTACCAGATAGAGCTGGAGTCTAAAGTCGACGAACGCACGCGCGAGCTGAACCATCTCGCGTATCACGATCCGCTCACCGACCTGCCGAACCGCCGCCAGCTGTTCGTGCACCTGGAAGCGTCCATCGAACGCGCGAAGACACAAAACTCCAAGCTGGCGCTGCTCTCAATCGACCTCGACAATTTCAAGACGATCAACGACAGCCTCGGTCACGCCTTCGGCGACCGCGTGCTGCAGGCGGTGAGCGAGCGGTTGCGCTTGAACCTGCTCGGCAAGTCTTTCAGCGCACGCCTCGGTGGCGACGAATTCACGGTCGTATGCGAGGACGTGCAGAGCGCCAGCGATGTCGAATCCGTGTGCGCGCACGTGCTCGATGAATTTCATCGCTCGCTGTCGGTCCATGGCCGCGAGCTGCGCATCAGCGTCAGCGTCGGTGCCAGCATCTATCCGGATCACGCGGGCGACGCGCATGCGTTGCTGCGAGCTGCAGATACGGCGCTGTTCCGTGCCAAAGAGCTTGGTCGCAACGGTTGGAGCCTGTTCGTGCCGCAGCTGCTGGAAGCCGCATCGTCGCGGTTCAAGGTCGAGCAGTCGCTGCGCCGTGCGGTGGAGCGGGGCGAGTTCGAATTGCTGTATCAGCCGGAAGTCTGTTTCGAAACGATGGAGACGCACACTGTCGAGGCGCTGCTGCGTTGGCGGCAGCCGGACGGCAATGTGATCGCGCCGGCCGATTTCTTCGAGGTCGCGGAGCAGACGGGCCTGATCTCGGACATCAGCGATTGGGCGCTGCGCAGCGCCGTCGAGGCGGCGGCATTCTGGCAGAGCGGGCCGTGGCCGCGCGCCAAAGTCGCGGTCAACATTTCCTCGCAGCAGTTCCTCGATGGTCACTTCGTCGAGCGCCTGGAGACTCTGTTGAGCCGGCACGGCTTGCCGGCCGAGTGCCTGGAAATCGAGCTGACCGAGAACGTGCTGCAGACCGGCCCGACGACCATCGCCGCGCTGCACCGCTTGCGCGAGCTCGGCGTGAGCATTGCGCTCGATGACTTCGGCACCGGGTACTCCTCGCTCACTTCGCTCGAGCGGCTGCCGCTCACGCGGGTGAAGATCGACCGTGGCTTGATCGGATCTCTCGATAGCAGCGCGCGCTCGCCGGCGATCGTGCGTTCGATCGTCGGTCTGTGCCACAGCCTCGGACTGCAGGTCACGGCCGAAGGCGTGGAGCGCCCGTCGCAGCTCGCGTCGCTGTTGATGGACCGCGGCGTGCAGGTTCAAGGCTATCTCGTCTCGCGTCCGCTCAAGGCCACGAGCGTGCCATCGTTCCTGACCGAGTCGCGGCATCATCTCGAACAGCTGATGCGCACCGCCCCCGCGCCCAACGTCGATCTCGATGCCAGCGCCACGCGCTTGCGCACGCTGCGCATGCCGACGACGCGGCCCCTGACGCGCCCGCCCCGGACGACGCCTTCCGAAGAAGGCTAGCCCGCAAAAGTCGCGCGGAACCGGCCCTCGGTCCGCGGAGTTCCTACGCCAATCCCTATAGTGCCCGCCCGGGCGCAGGTTCGATCGTGCTGCCGAGTCATCCGCGAGTCCGAGTCAACGGCGTCTGGGTGTCGCTGCTGACTCTCGTCCTGGTCGTCGCAGTGCTGTGGGCCGCGAAAGCGATCCTGCTGCCGCTGGCGCTCGGCATCATCCTGGCGTTCGCCTTGACGCCGGTCGTCAAGCTGTTCGATCGCTACCGTCTGCCGCGCTTCGCTGGCGTCACTCTGACCATGCTGCTGGCGCTGGGAGTTGTCGGCGGCATCGGCTATGTGGTGGTCGATCAATTCGCCGAGCTGTCGGCCGAGCTCACGCGCTACACCTCATCGATGCGTCGCAAGGTGGCCGAGCTGCGGCCCGGCAAGGATGCGACTTTTCAGCAGCTCACTCGCACGGTCAATCGCGTCACCGAGCAGCTCGACGACAATGCCCAGGACCTGCGGACCGCGCAGGTGGTGCGTGTGGTTGAGCCGCGGTCAGCAGTGCAGCGGCTGCGCGAGACCGGCGGGTCCATCTTCGAGCCCATTGCCAGCACGATCATCGTCCTGGCGCTGGTCGCGTTCATGCTCGGCCAGCGCGAGGATCTGCGCGACCGTTTCATCCGCCTGCTCGGCTCGGAGAGCGTGAGTCTGACGACGCGGATGATGGACGAGGCCACGTATCGGGTCAGTCAGTTTCTGCTGTGGCAGACCATGATCAATGTCCTGTTCGGCGCGCTCATCGCCGGGGGCTTGTACTGGATCGGCGTGCCATATGCGGCGTTGTGGGGCGGTTTCACTGCGCTGCTGCGCTTCGTGCCGTATGTCGGATCGTTGCTGGCGGTGCTCATGCCGGCTTCGCTGGCGTTCGCGACGTTCCCCGGTTGGGGCGAAACCGTGCAGACGATCGCGCTGTTCCTGACGCTCGATTTCGTCACCGCGTGGTTCATCGAGCCGCTCGTGTTCGGGCGACGCACCGGCGTGTCGGCGTTCGCGTTGCTGGTCTCGGCGCTGTTCTGGATCTGGGTCTGGGGGCCGGTCGGTCTGCTGCTTTCGACGCCGCTGACCGTGTGTATCGCGGTGCTCGGGCGCAATGTGCGCTCGCTGCGCTTCCTTGCGGTGATCTTCGCGGACGAGCCGGCGCTGACTCCGCACGTCCGCTTCTATCAGCGGCTGCTGGCGCGTGACGAGGACGAGGCGACGCTCGTCGTCGAGCGCATGCGCAAAGAGCAGGGCACTGTCGGTGTGATCCACGAGGTGCTGCTGCCCGCGCTGCTGCTGGTCTCGCAGCATCGGGCACAGAACGAAATCACTGAGGACGACGAGTTGTTCATGCTGGACGTGATCAACGAGACCGTGCTGCAGATGGCGCCTGTCGAGGACACTCCACAAGTCGCGCCTGTGATCGGCCTGGCGGCACGCACCCCTGAAGATCAGACGGCGCTGGAGCTACTGCGCGCCGCGGTCGGAGCGAAGTCGATGACGCTCGTGCCGCTCGACCTGTCGGCGGAAGAGGCCGTGAACAAGACGATCGAGCAGCGGCCACTGGCGGTGTGCATCGGCGCGATTTCGCCGACGCGGGGCGCCGAAGTGCGCAATTTCTGCCGTCGTCTGCGCAACGCCTTGCCCGAGACGAAGCTGATCGTACTGCGCCCCCTGGCGTTCGAGGTCGATGTCGAACGAACGTCGACGCGCATGCACGAGGCAGGCGCCGACGTCTTCGTGACGAATGCCAAAGATGCGGTGGCAGCGATCGAACAGCTATTCAGCCAGACTCCGGCTCTGCAGCCACAACCGGACCCACAGCCACAAGCCAGCCCTCCGCTTTCTGCGGCTCGCCGCTCTTCAGCCAGTTGAACACCAGGTTGTGCCAGACGATGCGCTGCACGTAAGTGCGCGTCTCGTTGTACGGAATGTTCTCGATCCACACGTCTGCTTCGACCGGCTGCGGCGGAATCCACCGCGCCGCGGCGTTGGGCCCGGCGTTGTACGCGGCAAGTGCAGCGATCGTCTGACCGCCGAAACGATCCAGTACCTCTCGCAAGTGCGCAGCGCCGAGCACGATCGCGACGTTCGGATCGAACAGCGCATCGTCACTCGGTTTCGGCTGCTTGAACGCACGCGCGGTCCGGCGCGCCGTGTCCGGCATCATTTGCAACAGGCCGCGAGCGCCGGCTGATGAAACCGCGTCGATGCGATACAGGCTCTCCTGCCGCATCACGCTGTAGATCAGCTCACGCGGCAACTTGCTCAGCTCGGCAGCTGCGCGAACTTCGCGAGCGAACGGCTGCGGATAGAGCAGGGTGTAATCGTTGAACAGGCGCAGCTGCGCAGCCGTCATGATCGCCTGTTCATGCCAGCCCCAGCGCGAAGCCAGCTGGACCGCCTGCGGCCGCGCAGGCTGCGGCAGCATGTCGTAGCCGTACGCCCATTCCTGGTTCGCGGGATCGCGCATTTCGCTGCGGAACAGCTCGCGTGCGCGGACGAGCGCGGGCAGCTGCTCGATCTGTTTGAGCTGCGTTGCGTCGACGACCAGTCGTTCCGGATGCGGCGCGAACGCTTGGCCCAACCGCGAGGCTGCCGCGATCGAGTAGTAGTTGTCGTCGGTCAGGGTCGATTCGTACAGCTGCCGCGCGAGTTTTGCGTCGTCATTGTGTTCGGCGGCACGGGCGGCCCAGTAGCGCCATCGCGTGAGACCGCGTTGCGTGTCGGACATGGCGGCGATCGTGTTCGCGAGCCGGCGCCAATCGCTGTTCCAGATCGACGCACGCGCCTCCCACTCCAACGCGTAATCGTCGAGATCGGCCGGCACGACGCGATCGAAGTAGGGCAGCGCTTGCGGATTGCGATCCCACGCCAGTGCGAGAGCGAGCGCGAGCGCATACCGGCTCGCCGACGCTTCGGTGAGACCACGGGCGCGCGCGAATGCATCGAAGCGTCGCATCGCGAGCTCGCGATCCTTGCGCGCGTAGCGCGTCCAGCCGGCCAGCAGCGCATCGTCTTCGACGGCCGTGGAGGGCGCGGCGATCAGCGCGTCGATCTGTCGCAGCGGGTCCTCCAGCAACGATGCCCATTGCACCAGCGGGGCCGCCCGGTCTGGCGGCAGGAACGCTGCCATTTCCCTCGCGAAGCCGCTGTTGGCTTCCTTCAATGCCATGCGGCCCCGCTGCTCGATGAGCTCGGGCGTCAACGCATTCTGTGCACGCAGCCAATCGAACGCGCGTTCGCAATCCGGCAGGCTGCGCGGAGTCAGCCAGCGCTTCGCAACGAGTGGCGCGAGGTTGTTCGTGCGCTCGAGCTCGATTTGCGCTGCGAAGCTCTGACATTCGAGCGCGTCGTCCGCGAGATTGTCGCGGTACTGATCGAGGAACTCCTGCCAGTGCCCGCGCTCCGCGAGGCTGGTCAGCCAGACGCGGCGCAGGCTGCGGCCGACAGGCTCGTTCTCGTAGTACATGATGAACGTCTGCGCACGCTGATCGACAGTGCCGAGCTCATCTCCAACATCCACGAGCGCACGCCGGATGCGCGCAGCTTGCAGGTAGGGGTAAAGCGGATAGTTGCGCAGCGCCTCGCTGTCGGGATGAGGCTTCGCCGTCGGATCGTCGACTTGTTCGTACGCCTTGCGGAACGTTTCGCGCACCTTCTCGAACGGGTCGCGTGCCTCTGCGCTGCGCGCGCTGGGCGGCGCCAGCAGCATGCACGCGAGCAGAGTGAAAACGGTGGATGCGATTCGTCGATGGTCCATGCGCAAGTCTCGGTCGCAGCAAGGGTAACGGCAAGCGCTGGTGCTGCCTATCCGGGAACAGTGCGGGGCGTTGCCGCGACGACTGCGCCAGTCCAAACTGTGTTCCATGTGCAAAGCGAAATTTACGACTGTGGCGCTGCTCGTGGCATTGCTGGCGGGCTGTGCGACCACGGACGCGCCGGACATGCGCGTCGACTACGACAGGAGCGCCGATTTCTCCGTCTACCGCACTTTCGGCTTCCCGAAGGAGACGGGAACGGATCGCGGCGGCTATTCGACGCTGGTCACGAGTTATTTCAAGAGCTCGGTCACCACGATGCTGGAAGCGCGCGGCTACAAGTACAGCGCGGAGAACCCGGACCTGCTCGTGAACTTCTACATGAACACGCGTGATCGCAGCGAGACCCGCCCGAATATGGGCGGGGGCTACTACGGGTATCGCAACGGGCTGTACGGCGGCTGGCCGATGTACCAGGAGACGGTCAACTACCAGGTCGGCACGATCAACCTCGACCTCGTCGACGCAGCGAAGAAACAGCTGATCTGGGAAGGCGTGTCGGAGGGCCGCGTGACGGAAGAGTCGCTGGCGAACCCGAAGGTGACGGTCAATGCGATCGTCACCGAGCTACTGCGCAAATATCCGGGCAAGCCGAATATGTGAGCCGCGCGCCGAGCGGGCGACTTACGGGCCGCGTCCGCTCAGCAGCGCGTCCATCTGTGCGGCTGTCAGCTCGATTTCGACGGTATCCTCGTAATTCGCCGGCGGAGCGGGCGACTTCGCAGCCTTGGCGGGCGAATGCGAAAGGTGTGACAGCAGGTCTTCTGCCGTCAGATCGATCGAGACTTCTTTGGATGCTCGCATGGCCGGGCACCTCGCTATGAACACTCTGGCATGCTGCCAGAGCGGCGGGCGGCGGCGTGCAACGCAGTTCACAGCGGCGGCGTGAGGCCGATGACGAATTTGTCGTAAGGCCTCAACATTAATTTTCAAACGACAGCGGACCGACGACATTGAGTCAAATGCTATCGCTCGCAGAAGCCCGCCGCATCGCGCTGGCGGCGCAGTTGTTCGTGCCAGCCGTCGGCGCGCCGAAGAATGCCGCCGCGCTCGGCAAGATCGTGCACCGTCTCGGCGCAGTGCAGATCGATTCGGTGAACGTGCTGGTCCGGTCGCATTACTTGCCTATCTATTCGCGCTGCGGCCGCTACGCGCCGGAATTGCTCGAGCGCGCTGCGTACGACGACAGTCGCTCGCTGTTCGAATATTGGGGTCATGAAGCTTCGTACCTGCCGATCGAGCTTTATCCGCTGTTCCGCTGGCGGATGGACCGTGCGCGCAACGGCGAGGGTACGTGGAAGCGCATGCGGCGCTACGCGACCTCGCACAAGGACCTCGTCACCGCAGCGCTGGAGCAGATTCGCGAGCGCGGCGCACTCGGCGCGAGCGAGCTCACAAACTGCGGCAAATCGAAAGGCAGCTGGTGGGGCTGGAGCCAGGGCAAAGAGATCATGGAGTGGCTGTTCTGGATCGGTGATGTGACCACGGCACGGCGCCGGAATTTCGAGCGTCTGTACGATCTCACCGAACGTGTGATGCCGGAGCACGTGTGCAAGGCCAGCGTGCCGTCGCCGGAACAGGCGCGGCGTGAGTTGATGGCGGTTTCTGCCCGGGCCCTCGGCGTCGCCACGGCGCGAGACCTGCGCGATTACTTTCGCCTGCCCGCCGAGGATGCAGCGCTGCGCGTCGCAGAGCTCGTGGAGGAGGGCACGCTGCAGCCGGTCACGGTCGAAGGCTGGAAGCAGCAGGCGTATCTGCACAAGGATGCTGTGTGCCCGCGGCGCGCCGCTGTGAGCGCACTGCTATCGCCGTTCGATTCGCTGATCTGGGAGCGGCAGCGCACGGAGCGCTTGTTCGATTTTCATTTCCGGCTCGAAATCTACACGCCGATCCACAAGCGCCTGCACGGCTATTACGTGCTGCCGTTCCTGCTGGGCGACCGGCTGGTCGGGAGGGTCGATCTCAAGGCCAATCGGCAGGACGGGCGGCTGGAAGTGCGCGGCGGCAGCGCGGAACCAGGCGTGCGTGTCGGTCAGATCGTGGAACCGCTGGCAGCTGAGCTGACGCAGCTTGCGCGGTGGCTCAAGTTGGAAAGCGCGGCTGTGGTTTCCCGCCGCGGCGAGCTGATGCGTGCGTTGAAGAAGCTCTCTACTCGACGCGCGTCGAACGCGACACCCAGCCGTAGAGGCAGGCAACCGCGAACAGTATGAAGTAGAAGAACAGGCCCATCTGGCCACCTCGAAATCCATCACTCCTGACTCTTGAGACGCGGATCGCCTGCGGTGAGTTCCCGTGGAACCCGTCGTAAAAACCACACATAGAAAAAAGGCCGGTAGCTTTCGCCACCGGCCTTGTGCCTTTCTGTGGGTCAGGCTTCAGCCTGACATCCTCAATCTTCCATCAGGAAGCTGCGGAGCTGTTCGCTGCGGCTCGGGTGACGCAGCTTGCGCAGGGCTTTCGCTTCGATCTGCCGGATGCGCTCGCGCGTGACGTCGAACTGCTTGCCGACCTCTTCCAGCGTGTGGTCGGTGTTCATGTCGATGCCGAAACGCATGCGCAGCACCTTCGCCTCGCGCGGGGTCAGGCCGGCGAGCACGGCGTGCGTGGTCTCGCGCAGAGATTCCATCGTCGCGGAGTCGATCGGCGAGTCCACCGACGTGTCCTCGATGAAATCTCCCAGATGCGAATCCTCGTCGTCGCCGATCGGCGTTTCCATCGAGATCGGCTCTTTGGCGATCTTGAGGACGCGGCGCACCTTGTCCTCCGGCATTTCCATGCGCACCGCCAGCTCTTCCGGCGTCGGCTCGCGGCCCATCTCCTGCAGCATCTGCCGGGAAATGCGGTTGAGCTTGTTGATCGTCTCGATCATGTGCACCGGGATACGGATGGTGCGGGCCTGGTCGGCGATCGAGCGCGTGATCGCCTGTCGGATCCACCACGTCGCGTAGGTCGAGAACTTGTAGCCGCGGCGGTACTCGAACTTGTCGACCGCCTTCATCAGGCCGATGTTGCCTTCCTGGATCAGGTCGAGGAACTGCAGGCCGCGGTTCGTGTACTTCTTGGCGATGGAGATCACCAGGCGCAGGTTCGCCTCGACCATCTCCTTCTTGGCGCGCCGCGCCTTCGCCTCGCCGACCGCGACCTCGCGGTTGATTTCCTTCACTTCCGCGATCGACAGATGCACGCGCTCTTCCAGCGACATCAGCTTCTTCTGCTGCCGCTCGATTTCCTCGCGCAGCCGGTGCAGCGCCGCCGAGTGCTTGCGCTTGGCGCGGATGTGCTTGTCGAGCCAACGGGTGTTGGTCTCGTTTTTCGGGAACGTCTGGATGAAGTCCTTGCGCGGCATGCCGGCGTCGCGCACGCAGATGATCATGATCTGCTTCTCGAGGTTGCGGACCTCCGCGACGTTGTCGCGCAGCTGCTGAATCAGCGCGTCGAACATCTTCGGCGACAGCTTCAGCTCCATGAACTCGCCGGCGAGCTTCTTGCGCAGCTTCTGCGTCTTGGGATCCTTGAGGCCCTTCTCGAGCAGCGCCTTCAGCGTCTGCTGATGGAGCTTGGCGATCGAAGTGAAGCGGCGCGCCGCCTCTTCCGGATCCGGGCCGGTCTCGAGCACTTCCTCGTCTTCCGAGTTGTTCTCGCCTTCTTCATCGTCTTCGGACTCGGCGGCCGGCGCAGCAGCAGCTGCGGCCTGCGCGAGCTTCGGGTTGACGGGAGCGGCGATCTCGTCCGGCGCGTTCGGGTCGATGAAGCCGACGATGATGTCGACCAGGCGGCCCTGGCCGGCCTTGACCTGCTCGTACTGGCGCAGCATGAACTCGAACGTCATCGGGTAGCTCGACAGCGCCGTGCGGACGGCGTCGAGACCTTCCTCGATGCGCTTGGCGATGCGGATTTCGCCCTCGCGCGTCAGCAGCTCGACCGTACCCATCTCGCGCATGTACATGCGCACCGGGTCGGTGGTGCGGCCGAACTCCGCGTCGACAGTGGCGAGCGCAGCGGCGGCTTCCTCGGCAGCTTCTTCGTCGGCGACGACCGGTTCCGTGAGCAGCAGCGACTCGGACTCCGGGGGCTTCTCGTAAACGGGAATGCCCATGTCGTTAATCATGTTGACGATATCTTCGATCTGCTCAGGATCGACGATTTCGCTGGGCAGGTGATCGTTGACCTCGACGTAAGTCAGAAACCCCTGCTCCTTGCCGCGCGCGATCAGCAGCTTCAGCTGCGACTGACGCTCATCGGCAATCTGTGCCGGTTCCTTCTTTGCTGCCAAAGTCTTGCTCAAGTTTGAGGCCCTCTGAATTCGCTCGGACTCACCCCAGGTTCTGACTCACCCGGGACGGGGCGCGGGGGTAAAAAGACCGCGCAGTGTACTTGGATCATTCCGCGGACGCTAGGTTCTCCCGGGCGCTTGCGTGGGCCGTCCCACCCCGGGGGGGTCGATCTCGGCCTCGGAGCCGCCTGCCGACCCGTCCTGCTTATGTCTACTGACCAGCTCGTCGTAACGGCGCTGGCTTTCCTCCTCCTTGAGCAATCGTTCCAGCGCACCCAACAGTTCCTGCGCCGCGGCAGCTTCATCCGCGATCAGCAATTCCATCCGGGCGAGCTTTTCGAGGTGCTCAACATCGGGGCGGCCGCGCCAGCGTTCAAGCAAAACAGCCATCTTGTCGCACGGTTGATCATGCAATTCTTCTACGAGCCGGACGATCAGGGAGATTCCGGGTCGGTCCAATGACGCCAAAGCCGTGACGTCCCGGACCTTGTCGGCGATCCGCGGGTAGTGGACTAGGAGTTGAACTGCCTGGCGAACCAGGTTCCGACGACCCCCGGCCGCGGGCTTCCGCGGCGGCAGCGCGGCGGGTCTTCGCTCGGCGGCGCGACTGCCCGCGGGCGAACCGGTATTCAGCGCCGCGGCCAGGCGCTGCGGGTCGAGGCGCACGACTTTCGCAATTTCGTCCGCCAGCAGCTCGCGGTAGATGCCCGCGGGAATGCGCTCGAGGAGGGGCTTGGCGAGCTCCCCGAACTTCGCGCGGCCGTCGACGGTGTTGATGTCGACCTGCGACTGCAGATGGCTGATGAAGTATTCGGACAGCGGCACTGCCTCCTTGGTCAGCCGCGCCTCGAACGCCTCGCGCCCTTCGGCGCCGACCAGCGAATCCGGGTCGTGGCCGTCGGGCAGGAACAGGAAGCGCAGCTGGCGGCCTTCGCGCACCTGGCTGAGTGAGTTTTCCAGCGCGCGCCATGCGGCCGCGCGGCCGGCGCGATCGCCGTCGAAACAAAAGATCAGCTCGTTGCAGATACGGAAGACGCGCGACAGATGCTCGGGCGTCGTCGCGGTACCGAGCGTCGCGACGGCGTACGTGATGCCAGCCTGGTGAAGGCGAACGACGTCCATGTAGCCTTCAACGATGAGCAAGCGAGTCAGGGTTCTGGATGTCTGGCGCGCTTCGAACAGACCGTACAGCTCGCGGCCCTTGTGGAAGAGCTCGGTCTCCGGCGAGTTCAGGTACTTCGGCTCGCCCTTGTCCAGCACGCGTCCGCCGAAGCCGATCGTGCGGCCGCGCGCATCCCGAATCGGGAACATGACGCGATCGCGGAAGCGGTCGTAGTAACCGGGATTCACGCCGGCCTTGCGCTCGCGCTCGATCACCAGCCCCACTTGCAGCAACTTCAGGCGATCCGCTTCGCTGGCGCCGAACTGTTGCAGCACGCAGTCCCAGGAATCGGGCGCGTAACCGAGCGAGAACCGCGCGGCGGTGTCGCCCGTGAGGCCGCGCGCCTTGAAATAATCGATTGCGCGCTCCGAATTTTTCAGCTCGCGCCGGTACAACTCGGCGGTCTTGTCGAGCAGCGTGAACAGGGCTTCGCTCGGCGGCGCCTGGCGCGCGCCAACCTGCTCTTCGTGCGGCACATCGAGCCCGACGCGCGCCGCGAGATCTTCGACGGCTTCGACGAAGCTCAGGTGATCGTGATCCATCAGGAAAGTGATCGCGGTCCCGTGAACTCCGCAGCCGAAGCAGTGATAGAACGCCTTGTCCGGCACGACGTGAAACGACGGCGTCTTCTCGCCGTGGAACGGACAGCAGGCTTTGAATTCCTTGCCGGCTTTCTTGAGCGGCACGCGGCTGCCGATCAGCTCGACGATGTCGGCGCGGGCGATCAGCTCATCGATGAAATGTTGTGGGATGCGGCCGGCCATAGGGAACGCGGGAAGGATATGCCGCAGCAGCGCGCCGGCATAGGTAAGCAAGAAACGGGCACAGATGCAGTCGGGCTGAAGCCCGACCTACCAGCGAACCAATCAACCGGAGAGTTTGGCCTTCAGCCTGGCGCTGGCGGCCGCCATGTCAGTCCGGCCTTGCGCTTTCTGCTTCAGCAGCGCCATGGCCTTGCCCATTTCCTTGATCGAGGTAGCGCCGGACTCGGCGAGCGCCTCGCGGATCAGGGCATCCACTTCGCCTTCGGAGAGTTGGGCCGGCAGGTAGCCCTGCAGCAGCTCGATTTCCTTGGACTCGCGCGCGACCAGGTCGTCGCGGCCGCCGCTCTTGAACTGCTCGATGGATTCCTTGCGGGTCTTGATCATCTTCTCGAGGACCGACAACACCTGGACGTCGTCCAGCGTGATGCGCTCGTCGACTTCGCGCTGCTTGATGGCAGCCGTGATCATGCGGATGGTGCCGAGGCGCTCGCTTTCCCTGGCGCGCATCGCCGCCTTCATGTCTTCGGTGATGCGATCCTTGAGCGACATCGACGTGGACGGAAACCGGATTCGTGCGGAAACGAGGCCTAGTACTGGCGAGCCGGGCGCGGGCCGCTGCGGCCACCGCTAACGTCGCGGGTGACGCGCTTCATGTGGCGCTTCACGGCTGCGGCTTTCTTGCGTTTCCGTTCCTGCGTCGGCTTCTCGTAGAATTCGCGCCGCCGCAGCTCGGTCAGGACTCCCGCCTTCTCGCAGGCGCGCTTGAAGCGCCGCAGGGCGGCATCGAAATACTCGTTTTCTCGGACGCGAACGCTCGGCATCGCTACCTCTATGAATTCCCGGGCCTAATCTGCTGCTGAAGGCCTGTTCGGGGGCCTGGACAGGCTTTCGAGAGCGCGCCAGTGTAATGAGGCGGCGGGTGAAAATCAAAGCAGGAACGGCAACTTGAGGCTTCATCTGATATGAGGGTGCTGGGCATCGAAACCTCCTGCGACGAGACCGCGGCGGCCGTGTATGACGGCCGGGCCGGGCTGCTGTCGCACTGCCTGCACAGCCAGGTGCAGATGCATGCCGAATACGGCGGTGTAGTGCCGGAGCTGGCGTCCCGAGATCACGTACGTCGGCTCCTGCCGCTGATCCACACCGCACTGGCGGACGCCAATACCCAGCCCGATCAGCTCGATGGGGTGGCGTACACAGCCGGGCCCGGGCTGGTCGGAGCGCTGCTGGTCGGTGGTGCTGTCGCACGCAGCCTCGCTTTCGCGTGGGGACACCCCGCGGTCGGGGTGCATCACCTCGAAGGGCACCTGCTCGCGCCGATGCTGGAAGCGACGCCGCCCGACTTTCCCTTTCTCGCGCTGCTGGTCTCGGGCGGGCACACGCTTCTGGCCGTCGTGCGCGAGCTCGGTGACTACGAAATCATCGGCTCGTCGCTCGATGACGCGGCCGGCGAGGCATTCGACAAGACCGCGAAGCTGCTCGGCCTGCCGTACCCGGGCGGACCGGCGTTGGCAGCGCTCGCCGGCAGCGGCCGACCCGGCAAATTCCAGTTCCCGCGGCCGATGCTCGATCGTCCGGGTCTCGACTTCAGCTTCAGCGGCTTGAAGACGGCGGTCGTCGTCGCGACGCGCGACGTGCAGTTGGACGACCAGACGCGCGCCGACGTTGCACGCGAGTTCCAGCAGGCCGTGGTCGAAACACTGGTCGCGAAGTGCGCGCGCGCAGCGACTCAGACTGGGATGTCGACGCTGGTCGTCGCTGGCGGCGTCGGTGCGAACCAGGCACTGCGCGCTGCGCTCACAGCGCTTGGCAAACGCGCCGGGCTGAAGATCCTGTATCCGCGTCCGGAGTTCTGTACGGACAACGCGGCAATGATCGCGTACGCTGGCTATCGCCGCCTGGCCGGCGGCGAACACGACGAACTGAAAATCCGCGCCAGCGCGCGCTGGCCGCTGGACACGCTGCGGCCGCCGCCGCACAGCTCCTGAGCCCCTCGTAGACAAGATGGACAAGATTTTTCTCAGCTCGCTCACCATCGAATGCATCGTCGGCATCTGGGAATGGGAGCGCCGGGTCAAGCAGACCGTCATCGTCGACCTGGAAATGGCGACCGACATCCGCCGCGCGGCCGCGAGCGACCACATCGAAGACACGATCGACTACAAGAAAGTCGCGAAGCGCCTGCTCGCGTTCGTCGGCGAGTCGCAGTTCAACCTGGTCGAGACGCTCGCCGAGAACATCGCGCGCGTGGTCGTGACGGAGTTCGGCGTGGCCTGGGTGAAGGTGCGGCTCAACAAACAAGGCGCGATCCGCGGTGCGCGTGATGTCGGTATCGAGATCGAACGGCGCGCTGCGGACTATGGCTGACGTCTACGTCGCCGCTGGCAGCAACGTCGAGCCCGAGAAGAATCTTGCGCGCGCGCTCGATGAGATCGAGCAGGCGTTCGGGCCGCTCGCGATCTCACCTGCGTATCGCAATCCTGCCGTCGGGTTTGCGGGCGCCGACTTCATCAATCTCGTCGTCGGCTTTCGCACCGGCGATTCGCCAGCGCAAGTGAAGGAAAAGCTGGAACGGATCGAGCTGAGCTGCGGCCGGCCGCGCAGCGCGCCCAAGTGGGCGGCGCGCACGATGGATCTGGACATCCTGATGTACGACCAGCTGGTGAGCGATCAGCTGGGGCTGATCCTGCCGCGGCCGGATCTGCTGCGTCGGGCCTTCATGCTGAAGCCGCTCGCAGATCTCGCGCCGGAGCTGCTCCATCCGACCCGACAGCGCACGATCGGCGAGCTGTGGGCGGAATTCCCAGCCGCGGATCACCCGCTGGTCGCGGTCACCATCCCACGCTCCGCCCGCCATCGACCGCCAGGATCTGCCCCGTGACGTACGGCGCATCCTTCACGAAGAACAAGGCTGCGCGTACGACATCTTCCGGCGACCCGCTGCGCTTCAGCAGCGTCTTCGCGACGATTTCCTTCTGCAACTGCGCGTCCATCCCGGCCTCGGGCCACATGATCGGGCCCGGCGCGATGCCGTTGACACGCACCTCCGGGCCGAGCTCGCGCGCGAGCGAGCGCGTCAGCATCGCAAGTCCGGCCTTGGCGGCGGAGTAGACGGGGTGGCCGGGCAACGGGCGCTGCGCGTGAATGTCGATCATGTTCACGATTGCGCCTTTGCTGGCGCGCAGCTGCGCTGCCGCTGCCTGCGCGAGGAAAAACGGTGCGCGCAGATTCGTGCCCATGAGGTCGTCCCATTGCGCCGGCGACACGGTGCCGAGCGGCGTCGGATAGAACGTCGATGCGTTGTTGATGAGTACGTCCAGTCGGCCGAAGGCGCTCAGCGCGGCGCTCACGATTCCCGGCAGCGCGGCCACATCGAGCAGGTCTGCCGAGACGATGGCGGCCGACTTCGCGCGCCGCCGGTTCAGCTCATCGCGCAGCTGTTCCGCTTCATCGATAGATTGGTGACAATGAATGCAGATATCGGCGCCCTGTGCGTGAAAGCCGCGCGCCATGGCTGCGCCGATACGCCGGGCAGCGCCCGTGACCAGCACGGCGCGGCCGGCGAGGGCCGGGCCACTGTGGGTGGGATCCATATTCGCCATGTTCGACATGTTCGCTGAACTGCGCACCGAAGCAAATAAATGAGCGCTGCTCTACCGCTGCCGCCCCTGACTGCCGACGAGGCCGCGCACAGCCGGCGACTGGTCCATCGCATCTGGGAAGAGATCGATACGCGCGGCGGCTGGCTCAGCTTCGAGCGCTTCATGGAGATGGCGTTGTACGAGCCCGGGCTCGGCTACTACAGCGCCGGCGCGACCAAGCTCGGCGCAGGCGGCGACTTCGTCACGGCGCCGGAAGTCTCGTCGCTCTTCAGCCGGTGTCTCGCGACCCAATGCAGCGAGGTCCTGCAGCACGTCAGCGGCGGCTCGATCCTCGAGCTCGGCGCCGGCTCGGGCGTGATGGCGGCCGATCTGCTCAACGAGCTGGCCGTGCAGGGTGCCTTGCCCGAGCACTATCTGATTCTCGAAGTGAGCGCGGACTTGCGGGAGCGGCAGCTCGCGCTGATTCGCCAACGTGCGCCGGAGCACGAGGCGCGCATCGACTGGCTCGATCGGCTGCCCGAGGAATTCCGCGGCGTCGTGCTGGCGAATGAAGTCCTGGATGCGCTGCCGGTGCAGCGCTTTCGAGTTCGCGGCGAGCAGATCAACTCGCTGGGGGTGACCTGGCAGCTCGGCCGACTCGACTGGTCCGAGACGCACGCCGACGCGGAGTTGGAAGCGGCGGTGCGACGCATCGAGGCGAGCACTGGCGAGCGCCTGCCGGATGGCTACACGTCGGAGATCAACCTGCGACTGGCGCCGTGGATTGCCGGCATCGCAGCGGCATTGCGCGAAGGCGTGGCGCTGTTCATCGACTATGGTCTGCCGCAGCGTCAGTACTATCGCAGCGAGCGTCGCGAGGGCACGCTGCTGTGCCATTTCCGGCATCGCTTTCACGACGATCCACTGATCAATGTCGGCGTGCAGGACATCGGTGCGTGGGTGGATTTCACTGCGGTCGCGGAGGCGGCGTCCGCAGCGGACCTGACGGTCGCGGGCTTCGCCACGCAGGCGCATTTCCTGATCGGCAACGGACTGGAGCAGTTGCTGGCACCCGCCACTGGCAATGAGATCGCGTCGCGCGTGCAGCTGGCGCGTCAGGCGATGCTGCTGACGTTGCCCGGCGAAATGGGCGAGCGGTTCAAGGTGATCGGGCTGAGCCGCGGTATCGAGCAGCCGCTGAGAGGATTCAGTGTGCGAGATCTAGCCGCGACGTTGTGAAGCCAGTGCTGCGAGCCGCGCCTGCCGCAGCTTCTCAGCGATCTTTGGTCCGTCCAGTCCCTCGCGCTCAGCGGGATCCAAGGCCGCCTTCGCAGCCGCATCGCGCGCGCGACGCAGGTAGTCCGCTTGCGGATATTCGCGATTCTCCAGTCCCTTGCGCCCGCGTGCGTCCGCTTCACACGCCAGTACCCACTGCTCGAAGCGTGGAGCGCGCCGAAACGCATCCAGGCGTTCCAGAAGTTCGAGCAGCGTGCTGTCACGCAACTCAGTGACCCGATGCGCGTCCAGGTGATAGCGCGACACGAGCACGGCCAGCTCGCGATACGCATTGGGAATCCGCAGCCGATCGCATAGACCCTCGACCAGCGCGACGCCGCGCTGCTCGTGCGCGATATGGCGCGGCCACTCGCTCGGCGGAGTCGTGCCCTTGCCGAGATCGTGCGTCAACGCGGCGAATCGCACGACCGGGTCGTCGCTCAGCTTCGCCGCCTGCTCCAACACCATCAGCGTGTGGACGCCGGTGTCGATCTCCGGATGCCAGCGCTCGGGCTGCGGTACGCCGAACAGCGCATGCAACTCGGGGAAGATTACTGGCAGCGCATTGGCCTCACGTAGCACGTCGAAGAACCGCGCCGGCGTAGGCATCTCCAGCGCGCGCTGCGTCTCTTGCCACACGCGCTCGCTGACCAGCGCGTCGAGCTCGCCGCGCGCGGCGATTTCGCGCATCACGTCCACCGTTTCAGGTGCCACCTTGAATCCGAGCGGTGCAAAGCGCGCGGCGAACCGGGCGACGCGCAGCACGCGCACCGGATCTTCGACGAACGCCGGCGAGACATGACGCAGCGTGCGCTCGCGCAGATCGCGCTGGCCGTCGAACGGATCGATCAGCGCGCCGCTGTCGGGATCCTTCGCGATCGCGTTGATGGTCAGGTCGCGACGCTCCAGGTCTTGTTCCAGCGTCACATCCGGCGCAAACAGCGTCTCGAAGCCGCGATAGCCCGGCCCGGTCTTGCGCTCGGTGCGGGCGAGCGCGTATTCCTCGCTGGTCTGCGGATGCAGAAACACCGGGAAGTCCTTGCCGACCGCCTTGAAGCCCTGTGCCAGCAGTTCCTCGGGACGCGCGCCGACGACCACCCAGTCCCGCTCCCGTGCGGGCAGACCGAGCAGCTCATCGCGCACTGCGCCGCCGACGAGATAGATTTGCATAGCCATGTCACTGTATCGAATTGCCAGATTGCTGACGATTGCCGCCGCGCTGCTGCCGCTGACCGGCTGCTATCTCATGCAGGCGGCGACCGGCCAGATGGAAATCGCCTCGAAGCGCGAGCCGATCGCCGAGGTCCTGGCGGACTCGACGACGCCGCCGAACCTGCGCACCCGGCTGGAATACGTGGCGGCCGCCCGCGACTTCGCGTCGCGCGAGCTCGGCCTGCCGGACAACGCCTCGTATCGCAGCTATGCGGACCTCGGCCGTCCCTACGTCGTCTGGAACGTGTTCGCCGCGCCGGAGTTCTCGGTCGAGCCGCGTCGCTGGTGTTTCCCGATCGTGGGTTGCGTCGTGTACCGCGGGTACTTCAGCGAGGACGCCGCGCAACGCTACGCGCTCAAGTTGCGACGGCGCGGCGACGACGTCGCGGTTGGCGGCATCGCGGCGTATTCGACCCTCGGCCATTTCAAGGATCCCGTGCTGAGCACCATGCTCGGCTGGAGCGATGCGCAGCTCGCCGGGACGCTGTTCCACGAGCTGGCGCACCAGGTCGTGTATGTGCCCGGCGATTCGGAGTTCAACGAGTCGTTCGCGACGGTCGTCGAGGAAGCCGGGCTCGAGCGCTGGCTGGCGGCGCGTCAGCGTGAACAAGAGCTCGTCGTATGGCGCGAACAGCGCGAGAAGCAGTCCGAATTCATCTCGTTGCTATTGAAGACGCGGAGCAAGCTGCGCGAGCTGTACGAATCGGCGCTGCCGGATGACGAGAAGCGCAGCCGCAAGCAATACGAGTTCGGCGAGCTGAAGCTGGAGTACGCGCAGCTCAAGCAGCAGCAATGGAACGGCTATTCCGGCTACGACCGCTGGTTCGACCGCACCCTGAGCAACGCGCACCTCGTCTCAGCCGCAACGTACTACGGCTGCGTTCCGGGATTGCAGCGGGTACTGAGCGAGGCGGACGGCGATCTGCCGCGCTTCTACGAAGAAGCGCGGCGGCTCGCGCGCATGGAGAAAGATGCGCGCGCCCTGGCCGTCTGCGGAGCGGTCAGCCCACCGGGAACACCAGTCGTGAGCGACCGCGCTGGATCGTGATCGCGAACGAGTTGACGTTCTTCAGTGCCGCGCGCAGCTGCTCCATGTTGGCGACCGGCGTGCGTCCGATCATCAGGATGACGTCGTTCGGCTGGAATCCGCTCTGAGCCGCGGGGCTGCCGGGCGCCACGGTCCGAATCAGTACGCCGCCGTTGCCATCGGCATTGGTGAGCGTCGCGCCTTCGAATGCCTGATGAATCTGCGTGGCTGCGTCAGCGTCACCGCCGCTGCGCTCGCCGATGACGGCAGTCACACGGCGCGGTTTGCCATCGCGTAGCAGGCCGAGATCGACTTTGTCGCCGATCCGCAGCAGGCCGATGTTGTTGCGCAGCTCCGAGGCATTGGCGACGGCGCGGCCGTTGATCGACGTGATCACGTCGCCCGCCTTGATGCCGGCCTTGTCCGCAGCGCCGCCCTCGACGACTTCCGAAACCCACGCGCCGCGGTTGGTATCCAGGCCGAGGCTCTGCGCGATCTCGGGCGTGAACTGGTTCGACAGCTGCACGCCGAGCATGCCGCGCTTCACTTCCCCGTACTGGACGAGCTGCGTCATCACCGCCTTGACCATGTTCGACGGAATGGCGAAGCCGATGCCGATGTTGCCGCCGCTGCCGGAGAAGATCGCGGTGTTCACGCCGACGAGCTGGCCCTTCAGGTCGACGAGCGCACCGCCGGAATTGCCCGGATTGATCGGAGCGTCGGTCTGGATGAAGTCCTGGTAGGAATCGGCGCTGCCGTCCGAGCGGCCGAGCGCGCTGATGATGCCGGAGGTCACCGTGTGGCTCAGCGCGAACGGATTGCCGATCGCGAGCACGAAATCGCCGACCTCCGCCTTGCTCGAGTCGGCGAGCGGCATCTCCACGAGATTGTTCGCAGTGATCTTCAGCAGCGCCACGTCCGAAGGCTTGTCGGCGCCGAGAACCTTCGCCTTGATCTGGCGGTCGTCGAGCAGCGTGACGGTGATCTCGTCGGCGTTCTCGACGACGTGAGCATTGGTGATGATGTAGCCGTTGCGCGCATCGACGATCACCCCCGAGCCGGCGCTCTGGAATTGCCGCTCGCGCGGCGCGAGGTCCGGCGCGTCGAAGAAGCGGCGGAAGAACGGATCCTCGAGCAGCGGATTGCGCCGCGACTCGCGCAGCGTGCCGCGCGTCGCGATGTTGACCACCGCGGGCGAAGCCTTCTTCACGATCGGCGCAAGCGAAGGCACTGGCGCGTCGCCCACTTTCTCGGGCAACTGCGCGCCGGCGCCGACGCTGAAGAGCACGCCACTCGCGGCCAGAACCAACACCTTGATCGCCTGCTTTCTCATGCACATATCCTGTCGTGGAGTAATGCGAATTTTAGCCGCAAGTGCGCCCCGTACCGGGCGCGTAAGAAGGCCGCGAGGGACAACCTGTGGGTAGGAAAGTGAGCATGATGTGCATAACCTGTGGGATTGCAGGGGACACAAGATCTTGTGTGTAGTCCCTACAAGGACGATTTTCGCTGGCGAAAAAATCGCAGTGGAAAATCGTCAGCACAATCTCATAAACAATTGATATTAAATAAAATAATGAGACCGTTTTTCGTCTTACAATTTCTTGACGGCCCGCGCGCGCCGGGCATAGGCTTGCAGCCCTGACACAATATGTTGTGTTTCGCGATGCACGAGATGCATAAGAACGGCTGCGGCCCCACCGCAGACCTTCATCGCAGAAGCGCAGCCGCTGAGTGGTCAGGTGGGCTGTCACGGCAGCGCCCGGGCTCAAAGACCCGTCGCCGTCTGGCAGGAGTCGAATGGGGACCGCCCGATCGAAATCGCAGAGAGTCAATCCGGCATGAAGACTGCTATTCCAGTTCAATTTGAGCCCATGGACGTCAACAGCATTCCCTTCCAGGAGGCCTCGCTCGATATCTGGGACAAGAAGTACCGGCTGAGCGCCAAAGACGGCACGGCGATCGACCGCTCGATGGATGAGACCTACAAACGCGTGGCGCGTGCGCTCGCGGACGTGGAGCGCGAGGACGTGCGCGAGCAGTGGTACGAGCAATTTCTATGGGCCCTGCGCAAGGGCACGATTCCGGCGGGCCGCATCATCTCGAACGCGGGCGCGCAGGAGCACAAGCCGGCCACCTCGACGATCAACTGCACGGTCTCCGGCACGATCCACGATTCGATGGACGACATCCTCGCGAAGGTGCACGAGGCCGGCCTCACGCTGAAGGCGGGCTGCGGCATCGGCTATGAATTCTCGACGATGCGCCCGCGCGGCGCGTACGTCTCCGGCGCCGGCGCGTACACCTCCGGCCCGCTGTCGTTCATGGATATCTACGACAAGATGTGCTTCACCGTGTCGTCGGCGGGCGGTCGCCGCGGCGCGCAGATGGGCACGTTCGACATCGGTCATCCGGACGCGATGGATTTCATCCGCGCCAAGCGCGAAGCGGGGCGGCTGCGGCAGTTCAACCTTTCGCTGCTCGTCACCGACGAGTTCATGCAGGCCGTGAAGGCCAACGGCGACTGGACGCTCGCGTTCCCGGTCACCAAGCGCGAGGCGGAGGGCGAGAATCTGCACGACGCCGCCAAGTACATCTGGCGCGAGTGGCCGACCACGCGCGGCTACGTGGCGAACGAGACGGGCCTCGTCTGCTGCAAGATCTATAAGACGCTGCCGGCGCGCCGCGTGTGGGACGTGATCATGTCCTCCACGTACGACTTCGCCGAGCCCGGCTTCGTGCTCATCGATCGCGTCAACGAGATGAACAACAACTGGTGGTGCGAGAACATCCGCGCTACCAATCCCTGCGGCGAGCAGCCGCTGCCGCCGTACGGCTCGTGCCTGCTCGGCTCGATCAACCTCACGCGCTTCGTCGTCGATCCGTTCACCGACCACGCGCGCTTCGATTGGGAAGAGTTCCGCAAGGTCGTGAAGGTGTTCACGCGGATGCTCGACAACGTCGTCGAGATCAACGGCCTGCCGCTCGGCGAACAGCGCGACGAGATCCTGCGCAAGCGCCGTCATGGCATGGGCTTCCTCGGCCTCGGCTCGGCCATCACCATGCAGTGCATGAAGTACGGCTCGCGCAAGTCCGTGGCGTTCACGCAGAACGTCTCGCGCGAGATGGCGATCGCCGGCTGGGAAGCGGCGCTCGATCTCGCGAAGGAAAAAGGTCCGGCGCCGATCATGCTCGAGGAATTCCCGGTCACCGCCGAGATGCTGCGCAAGCGGCCGGAAATGGCGGGCGATGGCTGGCGCATCGGGCAGAAGGTCCCGGGCCGCATCCTGCACGCGAAGTACAGCCGCTACATGCAGCGCGTCGCCGAGGCGGCGCCGGAGCTGGTCGACGAGCTCGCCGAAGTCGGCGGCCGCTTCACGCATCACAGCTCGATAGCGCCGACCGGCACGATCTCGCTGTCGCTGGCGAACAATGCCTCGAACGGCATCGAGCCGTCGTTCGCGCATCACTACTTCCGCAACGTCATCCGCGAGGGCAAGAAGTCGAAAGAGAAGATCGACGTGTTCTCTTTCGAGCTGCTCGCCTATCGCGAGCTGGTAAACCCGCGCGCGATGCCCAACTCGACCAATGCAGCCGAGAAGCTCCCGGACTACTTCACGACCGCGGACGACATCTCGCCGCGCGAGCACGTGGACATCCAGGCCGCCTCGCAGTTGTGGATCGACTCCTCGATCTCCAAGACCGCGAACGTGCCGACCGACTACAAGTACGAGGACTTCAAGGACATCTATCTGTATGCCTACGAGCAGGGCCTGAAGGGCTGCACGACGTTCCGCTTCAATCCGGAAGCTTTCCAGGGCGTGCTGGTCAAAGAAGAGGACCTGAAGAACACAACGTATGTGTTCACGCTCGAAGACGGCACGGAGATGAAGGTGAAGGGCGACGAGGAAATCGAGTACGACGGCGAGATGCACACTGCCGCGAACCTCTTCGACGCGCTGAAAGAAGGCTACTACGGAAAATTCTGAGTATCGCGCTATGAGCACCACGAAGATCGACAAGAAAATCGTCAAGTACCGAGTCGAAAAGCCCGGCGATAAAACGCCGCAAGCTGACACTCAGAAGCCGGCAGCGGCGGTCTCCAAAGAATCCAACGTCGTCTGGATGCACGAGAAGGTCGAGCGGCCGGAGATGCTGCTGGGCTCGACGTACAAGATCAAGACGCCGGTCTCCGATCACGCGATGTACGTGACCATCAACGACATCGTGCTGAACGAGGGCACGCCGCACGAGCAGCGTCGGCCGTTCGAGATCTTCATCAACTCGAAGAACCTCGATCACTTCCAGTGGATCGTCGCGCTCACGCGCATCATTTCCGCCGTGTTCCGCAAGGGCGGCGACGTGACGTTCCTGGTGGAGGAGATGAAGGCGGTGTTCGACCCGCGCGGCGGCTATTGGCAGACGGGCGGCAAGTTCATGCCGTCGATCATTGCCGAGCTCGGCTACGTGGTCGAGAAGCACCTGCAGATGATCGGCCTGCTCAAGGCGCCGGAGCTCGACGACGAGCGCAAGAAGCTCATCGAAGAGAAGAAGGCCGAGTTCGAAGCGCGCAGCAAGCAGACCGACGCGTTCGCCAAGGGTCATTTCCCCGAAGGCGCGCAGCTGTGCGGCAAGTGCAGCACCGCCGCAGTCGTGCTGATGGACGGCTGCATGACGTGCCTGAACTGCGGAGACAGCAAGTGCGGGTGACGCTGCCTCCGGCCCGAGCTTCCCGGGTGGGTCGCACCGCCCGGAAGGCATCGTCGCCGCGGCCGCGATCTTGCTCGGTCGCAGGGCAGGGGGCCGTTCGTACCGCGCCGGCTGACGCCGGCGTTCGAGCGATTGTGCGGGCTCACTGCCACCGTTCGCGACCCTCCAGCCGGATTCACTAATAGAGGCCCGGCTGCGCCGGGGCGCGCCCCGGCATAAGGCCTTCTCTGCAAACGCGCAAATGCGAACTGGAGCATGGTCGCCCCCGGCTTGTTTTACATAGTCTTGACGGCACTCCCGGTCCGGCCGATGGTCTTTTGCAGTCAATGAACAAGCTTCGTCGCTGCCTCGCTCTTCTAATAGTCGTTTTCGCCTCTTCCCTTCCGCCGCTGACCGCCGTCGCGGACGAAAGCCCGTTCGTGCGTCCCGCAGAGCTCGAGCCGGACATCGCGTTCTGGCGCAAGGTCTACACCCAGGTCACGACCGAAGGCGGCCTGCTGCACGATCAGGACGACCTCGGCGTCATCTACGAAGTGATGAAGCTGCCCTCGGATCTTTCGCAGAAGCAGCGCCAGAAGCGCATCGAGGAAGCGAAGAAGAAGTACTCGCGCATTCTGGATCGTCTCGCCGCCGGCGCGACCGACCTCAGCGAGGAAGAGCAGCGCGTTTTCGATCTCTGGCCGAAGGGCACGCACCGTTCGCGCTTCGAGGCAGCCGCCGAAGGCGTGCGGTTCCAGTTGGGTCAATCGGATCGCTTCCGCGAAGGCATCGTGCGTTCCGGCGCGTGGCGCGAGCACATCGCGGCGACGTTCAAGAAGATGGGCCTGCCGACCGAGCTCGCGGCGCTTCCGCACGTCGAGTCGTCCTTCAACACGTATGCCTATTCCAAAGTCGGCGCCGCCGGCATGTGGCAGTTCATGCGCGGCACGGGCCGGCGCTTCATGCGCATCGATGCGGCCGTCGACGAACGGCTCGATCCGTATCGCGCGACCGAAGCTGCGGCGAGCTTCCTGGAGCAGAACTACATCGTGCTCGGCAGCTGGCCGCTCGCGGTGACTGCGTACAACCACGGCCCCGGTGGCATGAAGCGGGCGCAGGAGCAGCTCGGCACCAGCGACATCGTCACGGTCGTGCGCAAGTACAACAGCCGCTCGTTCGGCTTCGCCTCGCGCAACTTCTACGTCGCGTTCCTCGCTGCGCTGGAGATCGACAGCGATCCGGACAAATTCTTCGGCCCGATCCGCCGCAACCCAAACGACACCAGCCTCGTGCTCGAAGTGCCGGCGTTCGTACCGGCGAGTCGCCTGGCGACTGTGCTCGAGCTGGATCGCGAGGAGCTGCGCCGATTGAATCCTTCGCTGCTGCCGTCAGTGTGGCGCGGAGCCCGGCATGTGCCGCGCGGCTTCGAGTTGCGTGTGCCGAACACGATCGATCTCACCGCCGTGGTCAGTCAGCTGTCCGGCGGCGAGCACTACGACGCCCAGGTAGCCGAGACGCAGCATCGCGTCCGGAGCGGCGAGTCGCTGTCAGCCATCGCGACCCGGTACAGCACGAGCATTGCCGCGATCGCGGAACTCAACAATCTCGATCGTCCTTATCGCATTCGGGCCGGCCAGGTGCTGGCGTTGCCCGGCAGTCGCCAGCAGGCGCCCGTTGCAGTCGTCGCGTCGGCAGGTCGGCCGGAAGCCGCGTCGCCGCCGCCGAAGGCGCCGACGCCGCCGACTGGCGTCGTGGGCTCTGAAGAGAATCGCTACGTCGTGAAGCGCGGCGATACGCTCGAGAAGATCGCTGCGAAGCATGGCCTGAGCCAAGAGTCCTTGATGGAGCTCAACAACATTCGCAACCGCAACTTCCTCTACGAAGGGCAGGTGCTCGCACTGGCAAGCTCGGCTCGCGCAGCGCCGCCGGTCGAGGCAGAGGTTCCGGTGGAAGTCGTCGCATCCGCGCCGGTGCCGGAGCCCGCCGAGGAAACCGAAGCGGCCGAGCCGACCTCCGAGCGCGAAGCCGAAGAGATCGGTCCGGCACTGGTGGCGGGCACGCAAGCAGCCGACTCGGCGGATCCGGCCGACTACTCAGTCGGCGACGGCGATACCGTGCTGGTCCAGGCGGCCGAGACGCTCGGTCACTACGCCGAATGGCTCGATGTGCGTGCGAGCGATCTGCGTCGCTTGAACAAGATGTCGTTCGCCACGCCGGTCGTCGTCGGCCGCAAGTTGAAGCTGTCGTTCGCCAAGGTCACGCAGGATCAGTTCGAAGCGCGGCGCATGGAATACCACCGCCAGCTGCAGGAAGTGTTCTTCACGCAGTTCCGCATCAAGGACACCACCACGCATGTGGTGCGCGCGGGTGAGTCGATCTGGGTCATCGCGCAGCAGCGTTACAACATTCCGATCTGGCTGCTGCGCCAGTACAACCCCGATCTGGATCTCGGCGACATCCGTCCGGGCACGAAGCTGGTGATTCCGATCGTCGAGCCGACCGCGCCCGAGGCCGTGCCGGCGGCATGAACGCTCGCCTCGTCGTACTGGCCCTCGCCGCCGTTTGCAGTGCCTGCGCCACCGCGCAGCTCTACGACGGGCCGCGCCGCACGTCCGACGAGGTCGCTCGCATCACTGGCGACATGCGCATCAACGCCGGCTCGCCGCTGACGCTGATCCTGCGCGAGGTCGACAATACGCCGCTCAATGTCGGACAGAACGCAGTCGAAGTGCTGCCGGGCAAGCATCGCTTCCTGGTCGACTGTCGGATTGCCGAAACCGAGAAGACCTCGCGACACTCCATCGAGGAGGAAGTCTCCGCCGGGCGACACTACCGGTTCGTTGCGGAGACGGGTCCCGGGTTACGAGAATGCACTCAGGTCACACTTCAGACGGTGGATTTCTGACGCGACTCAGGCTCCAGACCGCGCCAAGCTATACTCGCCGCATGTTTTCAGCCGCCGGCGTCAACGCCGTATTGCTAGCACTCGCGACTGCTGCTGCACCGCTCGCTGCCCGAGCCGAGGGCCCGTTGCCGACTTCCGCGCTGTTGACGCCGAGTGTCGAGCCCGCGCTGCCGATGGCGGACCGCGTCGTCGTACAGAAGTCGGAACGCAAGCTCCAGCTGCTGCGTAACGGGGAAGTGCTCCGAACCTACAAGGTCGCGCTCGGCCTGCGTCCCGAGGGACACAAGGAATACGAGGGCGACTTCCGCACGCCCGAGGGCCAGTACCGGCTCAGCCGGCGCAACCCGAACAGCGAATACTTCCTGTCGATCCAGATCGACTACCCGAACGAGCGCGACGTGAAGCGCGCGCGCAAGCTCGGCCAGCGGCCGGGCGGCGCGATCATGATCCATGGCCAGCCGAACGTGCCGCGCAAGCCGCGCGACTACTACAGCAACGTCGACTGGACCGAGGGCTGCATCGCCGTGTCGAACTCCGACATGGTCGAAATCTGGCTCATGACCCCACCGGATACGCCGATCGAGATCAGGCCGTGAGCGCGCATTCGAACGACGCACGGGCCTCCGCGTCGGTCACGCAGCTCGAAGCGGAAGGATTGGTCGATGCGCGGGTCTCCCCGCTAGGCAGCCTCGAGAACCTCTCCCAGCGCGAAGTCCAGCAACTGCTCAGCTCCGGGCACGGCGGCGTCTACGAGATGTTCCGGCGCTGCGCGCTGGCCGTGCTCGCCTCGGGCCTCGAATCCGACGACGTGCGCGCGATCTTCGAGCGCTACAAGGATTTCGAGATCCGCCTCGGCCGCCAGGCGTGGGGCGTGAAGCTGGAGATGAAGAACGCGCCGGCCAGCGCCTTCGTCGACGGCTCGATGATCCGCGGCATCAAGGAGCATCTGTTCGCGGTCCTTCGCGACATCGTCTACATCCACGATGCGATTCTCGGCACCAGCCGCTTCGATCTGACCGATTCGGCGAGCATCACCAACGCGGTCTATCACATCCTGCGCAACGCGCGGATCCTCGATTACCGCGGCAAGCCGGACCTGGTGGTGTGCTGGGGCGGTCACTCGATCGGCTCGACCGAGTACGACTACACCAAGCGCGTCGGCTATGAGATCGGCCTGCGTGCGCTCAGCGTCTGCACAGGGTGCGGACCGGGTGCGATGAAGGGCCCGATGAAGGGCGCGACGATCGGCCACGCGAAGCAGCGCATCCGCGACGGGCGTTACATCGGCATGACCGAGCCCGGCATCATCGCGGCCGAGCCGCCGAACCCGATCGTCAATCAGCTCGTGATCATGCCGGACATCGAGAAGCGCCTGGAGGCGTTCGTCCGCTGCGCGCACGCGATCGTCGTGTTCCCGGGCGGCGCCGGCACTGCGGAGGAAATCCTCTACCTGCTCGGCATCCTGACGGATCCGGCGAATGCGGATCAGCCGTTGCCGATCGTCTTCACCGGACCGCCTTCGGCTGCCGAGTACTTCGGCCACATCGACCGCTTCATCGCTGCCACGCTCGGCGCGGCCGCGCAGAAGCGCTACAAGATCGTCATCGGCGATCCTGCCCAGGCCGCCCGCGAGGTGCTGCGCGGCGTGGAGACGGTGCGCGACTACCGCCGCACCAAGAGCGACGCGTACAACTACAACTGGCTGCTGCGCATCCCGCCGGATTTCCAGCGGCCGTTCGAGCCGACGCACGAAGCGATGGCGCAACTCGACCTGCACCGCAATCTCCCGCCGAACGTGCTCGCGGCCAATCTGCGCCGCGCGTTCTCCGGCATCGTCGCCGGCAACGTCAAAGAGCACGGCATCAAGGCGATCGAGGAGCGCGGGCCGTTCGAGCTGCACGGCGAGAAGGAGCTGATGCGACTCCTGGACGAGCTGCTGTCCGGGTTCGTAGCGCAGAAGCGCATGAAGCTCGCCGGCGAGTACCGGCCGTGCTATCGGCTGGTCGCATGACGAAGGTCGCGCTCAAGTATCACTTCACGTTCCCCGATTCGCGCGAGCGCACTTTCGAGCTGGAGCTCGATCGCGACACCGCCGAGCTGACCTCGCCGACGAATCCGGATCCACCGGCCTGGACCGAGCTGGGCTTCCACCAGTGCACCGGCTGCCCGCTCGAGAAGAACAAGGTTTCTCACTGCCCAGCAGCCTTGCATCTGTCGACGGTCATCGATGGTTTCACCGACCTGGTCTCGTACGACAAGGTCCGCGTGGAGGTCGAGACCGACGAGCGCGCCGTCGTCGCGACGCTGTCTGCGCAGCAGGCGCTTGCGTCGCTGATGGGGTTGATCATGGCCTCGAGCGGCTGCCCGCGCACAGCGGTGTTCCGCCCGATGGCACGCTTCCACCTGCCGTTCTCCAACGAATCCGAGACCGCGTATCGCGTGGCGGCGATGTACCTGGTGGCGCAGCACTTCGCCGCGCGTGAGGGCGGAAAGGCGGATTTCGCGCTGGACGATCTCGGCCGCGTGTATCGCGGCGTGCACGCCGTCAATCGCGGCATGGCGCAGCGCCTGCGCGCGGCAACTCGTCAGGATGCGATCGTGAATGCGATCGTGCTGCTCGACGTGTACAGCAGTCTCGTGCCCGCGGCGATCCACGACATTCTCGCGGAGATCAAACCCGCGTTCGCGGCGCTGCTGAACGAGACGCCGAGCGCGTGACGCGTGCACGGCGTGTTGCGCACGCAACGCTCCGAGCAAACCAATAATAGATAACGGCCTGTTAAATAGGCCTGCGAGATTCCGCACTTGCAGCGCGCGAGCGAGATGCTTGTCGCACTAACGCGACCGCGGCAAATCGCTGTGAAGCAGTTCCTCACTTAATCCGGCAGCGAGTCGATACGGTGCTCGTCACAGGAGAGGGCAGCACCGATGTCAGAGCACAAAGGCGATGAGCTCAGCGCGACTGGATCGCATCGCGTCTGGACTGGCGAGACCGCTGGTTCGGTCGTGCGTGCCGGCGCGCCGCGCGATACGCAGCGCAACTGGCTCGACCGCGCGGGGAGCGTGCCTGCCAGTCAGCCGGCGAACTCGCGCCACGCCGCGATCACGCGCTCGCTGAACAGCTGGTCGAATTACAAGAGCTGGACCGACAAGGTCCGCAGCAACTGGGACAAGGACAAAGGCGGCAAGTAAGCCGTTCAATCGGCGGCGTTCAACGGATCGTCGATGCCGCCAGCCGGCAGCGTTGCCGGATCGGTTTCGCTGGCAGCTGGCACCGCGATCGAAGCAGCAATCGGCGCTGCGATCGGACTCATCACGGCAGTTACGACGGGAATGGCTGGATCAGGCGCCGCAGCCGGCTGCGCACTGAAAGTCGTCCCGGACGTGATCCCGGGCGTGCCCGGCGGGATGTGCAGCGGCTTGCGCTGTGCCAGCCAGCCGATCAGCGGCAGCCACTGCTCCATGTCTTCCCGCACCTGGTTCGGCTTCATCTCGAACAGGCCCTGGCCCGATTCGGCGACGCGGATGTAATTCTGGGAATCGCGCAGCGTCGCCACGACCGGGATGTTGAGCGTTTCCAGGAATCTCATCAGCGACTTGTAAACCAGCGTGTTCTTCTTCACGCGGTTGGCGATCACGGCGATGCGTTGTTCCTCGCGGCGGATCTTCGCGACCAGCAGCAGGTTGGAAATACATTTCGCTGCCGCGTGGATGTCGATGTCCGAGGGCAGCACCGGCACGAGCACTGCCGTCGCGTTGCGCGTGATGTCGGGAAGCGATTGCGATTCGATGGCCGCGGCGGTGTCGACGACCAGGCGCTCGGTATCGAGCGGGACCCGAGTGGCGAAGCTGCGCGTTACGCGCGAGTTCCGCTCGTACGCTGCGATACCGTGGATTGGCGGCTGACCCTTGGCGCGCTTGCTGAGCCAGCGCGTGCTGGAGCCCTGCGCGTCGAGGTCCAGCAGCGTGGGCTTGAGCCCGCAGACGGCGAAATAGCTGACGAGATTGACTGCGATCGTGGTTTTGCCCGAACCACCCTTTGGGTTGAGGAGAACGATCTTCTGCATGCGGGCTGCACGATCCGATTTGACAGTGGAAGCCTACGCAGCGGTACGAACCGCTGCAAGCGAAGGTCAACCGTGACGAATGAACATTGTCCCCCGGCAGTGTGTGCGCACAGAGTCGGGTCGCAATGAGCCGAACCACTCCACGGCGCTTAAGGCGAAAGTGCACATCGCCCTCAGTGTGACGATGTTCACTCTTTACAGTGGCGGACGCTGTGAGTCGTCTCACATCCCGCCCGGAATGTAGTGCGTAGAGTCGTTGCGGACTTTACGGGGAAGCGTGCATGGAATTTCTGTTGCTGTGGGCCGACGAGCTGGACGACGCGCTGGCAGTGCTGCGTCACTACGCACCGCGGATCCTGGGCCTGATCGTTGCGCTCGCCCTGTTCGCCGCCACCGGCTTCGCGCTGGTGTATGCACCACACGTCACGCTCGGCGCGTTCGGCGTGATCCTGTCCGCCACGCTGCTCGAGTCCCTGCGCCGCCGCCGGGCCCGCAGCGCCTCCGACCAGGACCAATAGACCTCCCTTGTGGGGTCAGGCTTCAGCCTGACTGCCTTCTTCCCGCCTTGAATCCCGTCCTCGGGTCCCCATAAGCGCCCGCGTCCCCTATTATTCGCGGCCCCACAGGGAGGGATCGAGATGAGCGACGTGGCGCAGGCGCCGAACCAGGCGCAAACAATGGGCTTTCAGGCGGAGGTCAAGCAGCTGCTCAAGCTGATGATCCACTCGCTGTACAGCCACAAGGAAATCTTCCTGCGCGAGCTGATTTCCAACGCTTCGGACGCGCTCGACAAGCTGCGTTTCGAGGCGCTGGCGCGGCCTGAGCTGCTCCAGGGCGGCGGCGAGCTCGTCATCACCATCGATGTCGACCCGCAGGCGCGGACCATCACCGTCGCCGACAACGGCATCGGCATGAGCCGCGAGGAAGCGATCGAGCACCTCGGCACGATTGCCAAGTCTGGCACTGCGGAGTTTCTCGCGCGCATGACCGGCGACCAGAAGCAGGACGCGCAATTGATCGGTCAGTTCGGCGTCGGCTTCTATTCCTCGTTCATCGTCGCGGACCGCGTCGATGTCTATTCGCGCCGCGCCGGCCTCGATGCTGCGGCGGGCGTGCATTGGCAATCCAGCGGCGACGGCGAGTTCAGCGTCGCGACCGTCGAGCTCGCGGAGCGCGGCACGCGCATCGTGCTGCATCTGAAGGAGGGCGAGCAGGACTTCGCCGATGGCTATCGCGTCCGCTCGCTGGTGCGAAGGTACTCCGACCACATCGCGTTCCCGGTGCGCATGCCGGCCCAGAAGGCAGACAAGGACAACGACAAGGACGCGGCGCCGGAGTACGAAACCGTCAACCACGCGCAGGCGCTGTGGACGAGGCCGCGTACCGAAGTGAAGGACGAGGAATACAAGGAGTTCTACCGCCACATCACGCACGACTTCACCGATCCGCTCGCCTGGTCGCACGGCAAGGTCGAAGGCACGAAGGAATACACCAGCCTGCTGTACGTGCCGGCACGCGCGCCTTTCGATCTCTGGCATCGCGAGGCAGCCCGCGGTTTGAAGCTGTACGTCCGCCGCGTGTTCATCATGGACGACGCCGAGCAGTTCCTGCCGCTTTACCTGCGCTTCGTGAAAGGCGTGGTCGATTCGGCCGACCTGCCGCTGAATATCTCGCGCGAGATGCTGCAACAGGATGCAGCGATCGACGGCATGCGCACCGGCCTGGCGCGGCGCGTGCTCGACCTGCTGGCGAAGGTGGCGAAGGAAGAGCCGGAGAAGTATGCGTCGTTCTGGAAAGAATTCGGCACGGCGCTGAAGGAAGGTCCCGGCGAGGATCACGCCAATCGCGAGCGCATCGCGAAGCTCCTGCGGTTTTCGAGCACGCATGCCGACAAGGCGGAGCAGGACGTGTCGCTCGAGGAATACGTCGCGCGCATGAAGCCGGAGCAGAAGGAAATCTACTTCGTGATCGCCGACAATTTCGCGGCCGCGAAATCCAGCCCGCACCTGGAAATCCTGCGCAGCAAGGGCCTGGAGGTGCTGCTGCTGTCGGATCGCGTCGACGAGTGGCTGGTGGATCACCTGCGCGAGTTCGACGGCAAGCAGCTGCGCAACGTGGCGCGCGGCGAGCTGGACATCGACGCGATCCAGACCGAAGAGGAAAAGCAACAGCGCGAGACGCTCTCCAAGGAGCATGCCTCGCTGGTCGAGCGCATGAAGAAGTCGCTGCAGGAGCGCGTCAGCGACGTGCGGGTAACGAATCGCCTCGCCGATTCGCCGGCAGTGCTGGTGCTCGGCGCGCACGATCTCGGTGCGCAGATGCGTCGCATCCTGGAAGCTGCCGGCCAGAAGGTCCCGACGAGCAAGCCGGTGCTGGAGATCAACGTCCAGCATCCGCTGCTGCAGCGGATCGAATCGACCTCGGAAGATGCAGCGTTCGACGATCTGTCGGTGCTGCTGTTCGAGCAAGCGACGCTCGCGGATGGCGGCCAACTCGCCGAGCCCGCTGCGTTCGTGCAGCGCCTGAATCGGCTGCTGCTCACGATGCATTGAGGTAATCTGCGCCGTCCGCGCCCCGCACCGGGGACTCCGAGGAGCGAACGATGAGAGCGTTACCGGCCGTGGCGATGTTCGCGATGGCGCTGCTCTTGGCTGCATGCGGCAGCAAAGAGCAGGCGCCCAAATCGACGACGCCGGTACCGCCGCCTGCGGAGCTGCAGAAGGTCGACATCGTGAAGGGCACCGGCGAAGGCATCTCGCAGGGCCAGGTTGCAGTCGTGCACTACATCGGCTGGCTCTACGATCCGAGCGCGGCAGAGCAGAAGGGCGCGAAGTTCGACAGCTCGCGCGATCGCGGCCAGCCGTTCTCGTTCTCGGTTGGCGCAGGCAACGTGATCCGCGGCTGGGACGAAGGCGTGCAGGGCATGCAGCCCGGCGGTCAGCGACGGCTGGTCATTCCGCCGGCGCTAGGGTACGGAGAGGTCGGAGCGCAGAACGTGATCCCGCCGAACGCCACGCTGGTCTTCGACATCGAGCTGCTGCGGATCGACGAGCCGAAGTAGCCCCCAGTCAGATTTTTATGGCGCGCCTGGGTTGAGCGAGTAGGTGCCGACGAGACTCGCCTCGGCGAGCACGTGACGCTTGATCGCTTCCAGCACCTGCGGTGCCGTGAAATCTCCTTCGACGCCCACGCGCTCGACGCTCAGTGCATACAGCGTGAAGTGGTAGCGATGCACGATCATGTCGTTCCAGGGCGGACAAGGGCCATCGTAGCCGCGATACGTGCCGGCCATGTCCGCATCGTTCGCGAACCAGCCCGTGTAGTCGTTGACGCCCTGACGCGAGCCGCGCGGTCCGCGTATCTCTTGCTTGCCGCCGGCGACCACGCCGTTCGAGCATTCGCCCGCGGCGATCTCGGTCACGCTCGCAGCAATGTCCACCATCGACCAGTGATAGAACTTGCCGCGCGGCAGGCTCGCCGGCACGACGCGTCCTTCCTTGTTCACGTCGTCGGGTTTCGTCGGCACGTCGCCGTCCACGCAGATCAGCGCGTACGAGCGCGTGGCTGCCGGCGCGCCGCTCCATTTCAGGTGCGGATTGTGGTTCGCGGCGAGGCGTACGTGCAGGACCGGGTCGGGCGCGCCGAACGCAAACTGCTCAGGAATAGGCTGATCTGCAAGGAAGCTGGCGGACGTGAGCTTCATGACGGGGTCTCCGCATCGGCTGAATCTCTGCATCAACACCGGGCGTGGCGCGATGTTCCCTCGTGTAGTATCGCGCAAAATGTCTGCCGATTTTCGTCCCACCACCGAGCGTCTCACGATTGCCGGCCCTGCCGGAGATCTGGAAGCGCTCCTGGAAACACCCGCCGGTGCTGACGGCACGCGCGTGGCCGTGATCTGTCATCCGCACCCGGTCTACGGCGGCACGATGACGAACAAAGTCGTGCATGTCCTGGCGAAGTCTTTCAACGAGCGCGGCGTGCCCGCCGTGCGCTTCAATTTCCGCGGCGTGGGCGCAAGCGTCGGCGCGTACGACGAAGGCACAGGCGAGACGCAGGACGCGCTCGCGGTGATTGACTGGGCAATGCAGCGCTTCCCCGGCGCGGCGCTGTGGGCCGCGGGGTTTTCCTTCGGTGGCGCCATCGCCGTGCGCGCCGCCATCGCCCGCGATGCGAAGCGCCTGGTCACAGTTGCCCCGGCAGTGCATCGTTTCGCTGTCGGAGGAGCGCAGCTGCCGCGTTGTCCGTGGCTGCTCGTGCAAGGGGATCGGGATGAACTGGTCGACGCCGCCGAGATCCAACGCTGGGTGGCGACGCTCGAGCACCCGCCGCAACTTGCGCTGCTGCCGGGCGTCGAACACTTCTTTCACGGCCGGCTCAACGAGCTGCGCAGCGTAGTGCTGGAGTGGCTGGACTCGATACAGGTGGACGAATGATCGAGCACTTGAAGCGAATCTTCGCGGGTCAACCCGCGGCGCAAGGGCTTCTGGAGCAGCGCGAGCCGCACGAGCTCGCGACCGCCGCGCTGCTGATCGAGCTGGCGCGCTCGGATTTTGCCGAATCGACGGCCGAGCTCGACGCCATCCGCCAGCTGCTGCAGAAGCGCTTTGCCCTGGATGCGGACGCCGTAGAAAAGCTGCTGACGGAGGCGAGCCGACGCGCCGATGACGCCGTGTCGCTGCATGAATTCACGCATCGCCTGAATCGCGAGCTGCCGGAGAGCGAGAAGCTGGGGATCGTGGAGATGCTCTGGCGCGTCAGTCACGCCGACGGGCACATCGACAAGCACGAAGAGCAGCTGATCCAGCGTATTGCCGGATTGCTGCACATCTCCGACCGCGATCGCGTGCGCTTGAAGTTGAAAGTCGTCGTCGCCGACCGGCTGGACGACTGAAAGGACTGAAAGGGACTTGCCGAGGCGGGACGGGACTCGGCGCGCGTCCCGTGGGAACGCGCGCCACACCGATGAACTGGATCAGTTCACCATTTCCTTGAGGTTCTTCAGCGCCGCGATGCGCACTTTCTTGCTGGCCGGCTTGGCCTTGAACATCATCTTCTCGCCGGTGAAGGGGTTGACGCCTTCGCGAGCCTTGGTCGCCGGCTTCTTGACCACTTTCATCTTCAGAAGGCCCGGCAACGTGAACAGGCCCGAGCCCTTCAGGCTCTTCTTGACCACTCCGCCGAGGGCTTCGAACACATCCGAGACCTGCTTTTTAGCAAGGCCAGTGTCTTTGGAAATCTGAGCGAGGATTTCCGACTTGGTCGGCGCTGCGTTCTTTTTCGCCATTTCTAATCTCCTGTACGTATGTAACGAGTCGCGCCG
>DATNFA010000042.1:0-10804 GCA_035606615.1 Steroidobacteraceae bacterium | reverse complement strand
CTCCACGATCAAGGAAGTCCCGTTCACGGTCACGCTGGGTGCTCCCTATCGACTGCGCCTCGAAGCCTTCGGCTCCTCGCTGCGGTTCTACGTCAACGACACATTGATGGCCGAGGGCCAGGACGACACGCTGCCCACCGGCCGCTATGGGCTCATCACGTTCAACGCGTCGGCCGACTTCGACAATTTCCGCGCGATACGTCCTTAGCCGTTACGCGCTGATGCATGCCCTAATCGAACGACAGAATCTTCTGCGCGTACATGAACTGGATGTTCGAGCCGCGCATCAGGTGGTCGCCGTTGAAGTTCTCGCCGGGGACTTCACGGTAGCGCACGTGTTCGATTGCCTTGAGGAACAGCTCGATGTGCAGCGCGGCCAACTTGTATTGCCCGCGATCGTGGGCTTTGATGGCGATATCCAGCAGCACGCGCAGCGCGAGGTGATCCAACTTCGGCAGCGCTACCTTCGCATTGTCGACGGAAGCGCGCAGTAGCTCCAGTTTGTACCGTACCAGCTCGACGAAGCTCTGGTGGTTGCCCGCCGGGTTACCGTCTGCGATCTCATTGCCCGGTCCCGGATGAATGCGTAGACCGACAAAGTGATACGAGCCGGAGAGCACTTTGCCGCGCGAGCTGCCGCAGTCGTACGTCACTTCGGTCACCGTGCCGAAGAAGCGGCCCGTGCCGCGCGAAGTCTCGAGCATCCGCTGCGGATCCTGCGCCTGCCACGCCACCACATCGCGATGCGAGGGGTCGGGATCGAACTGTCCTGCCGGGTTCTGGCGCACCGGACCGCAGCCGTAGAGATTGCCCGGCAGCGCTTCCTCGGTCAGGTTCTCGACCTCGACCGCGCCGCTGAGCACTTCGACGCCTTCCGTGTGGGTTTCGATCACGATGAAGTCCGGATGCCCGCACAGGTACGGCGGGATGACCACGGCACCGCCGAACAACGTCAGCGGTTGCTTGCCGCAGCGGTTCGGATCGTCGTGAATGGTCGTGGCGCGCGCCGACAGCGTCGCGCCCGGGGCGAGCTCCGCGGTCGGTGGGAACTGCAGAACCTGCGCGCCCGTCGGGTTGCAGCCCGGGCCGTCGGCCGTGCATGTGTCAGCGGGCACGGTGATCGCGCCGTCGCCGTACTCGACGATGTAGCCCCACACGTTGCGCAAGTTGCCTTCGTCATTCCAGCCGAACGCGCCATTGAGGCCGATGGCCAGGTGGTCCTCGGTCGCGCGCTGCAACGGATCAGGTGCCCGCAGCTGATTGTTCGGCTCGCCGTTCAACCAGTTGGTATAGGGCGAGGCGCCATTCGTCGGCGCGATCGACTCGCCGTTCAGCCACATCCAGCCGCAAGCGGGCTCGGGCGTCGTCGTGGCGCACGGAACCTGGAATCCGCCGACCCACAACTCTGTGCCACTGAGCGAGGGATGCGGCTTGCTCAGCACCTGCTGGCGCAGCTGCTGCAGGAACATGTCTTCTTCGGGTGAGCCGATCGTCGCGAGATGACCTTGCACGCCCTCGAACGTACGCTGCCCGGCCGCCGCTTTGGCCGCTTCCCAACTGATCCGGTTGGCGATCACGACCTGGTAGAAGCGGCCGTCGAACTGCACTGGCGCGGGCGGCGTGAAGGTCGTTGCGCCCGCGTGGCTCGTCAGCAGGCCGGCGGCCAGCCCCATGGCCGCGGCGACCAACGATCGAATTGCTCTGCTCGAAGACATGTGCGCTCTCCCCGGTAAACGCTGTTTTTTGCTCAATTGCTGCGCACTGCCTGTGCCAGATACTTCGCCGCTTTTTCCGGCCGACCCGTGCTCTGATAGAGGCGGGCGAGCCAGCGATCCGAGCTCCTCAGATAGTACGTCGCCGCCCCAGTACCGCTGTGAAGCACGGTACGGCTGTCGACGAGCAGCGGCTCGGCTTGCTCGAATTGTTTCAGCCCTGCGCGGGCCGCGCCCTCGGCGCTTGCCGCACTTGCAGTTTTCCAATGCTTGCTGCCCAGTGACTTCAGATACAGGACGTGCGCGTCGGCCGCCAGCCGCAACGCCTCGTCGTAGCGCCCGGTCTCGATCAGCACGCCGGCAAGCAGTGTCATGGTAGCGGCCGTGTCGGCGTGCTCCGGACCGAGGCGCCTCGTGCGAACTTCGAGCGCTCCGCGCAGCAACTTCTCCGCCGCCCCGAACTCGTTGACCTCCATCGTCCACATCGCAAGGTTGCTCATGCCGCGCGCGACGGACGGATGGTCAGCACCAAGGGCGCGCGTATAAGTGTCCAAGGCCGCACGCGACAGCTGGATCGCCGTCTTCACATCACCCTTGTCGTGCACGACAAACGCCAGGTTATTGAGCGTCATCGCGACGTCGGGATGATCCGCGCCGAGGAGCCTGCGTTGCATTTCCAGCGCGCTCTCGTAAAAAACCTGCGCCTGGTCGTACTTGCGCTGCTCGTAAAGCGCGCCCGCAACGTTGTTGAGCCCGATCGCGATCTCCGGATGCGAGCTGCCGAGCAGCACCCGCTTCATCTCGAGTGCCTCGCGAAACAGCTGCTCGGCCTCGCGAGTCTGGCCGGTCTCGTCGATCACGAAGCCGAGATTGTTGAGCGCTTCGGCGAGCGCCGGGTGCGGCCCGTCGTGAATCTCGCGGCGCATCGCGACCGCCTCGCGCAGCAGCTTGGATGCATCCTGGTACGAGCCCTGGTCATAGAGGTTCAGCGCGAGGCCCTCCAGGCTCTGCGCGACTTCGGGGCTGCGCGCGCGGAACAGCTTCTTGCGCAGCTCGAGTGCCTCGCGAAACAGCGGTTCGGCCTGGGTGAACTCGCCCATGCGGCCGAGCAGATCGGCAAGCTCGTACACGCTGCGCGCGGTGTCTACGTTCTCGTTGCCGAGCATCTCGCGGCGCATCGCGAGCGCATCGCGATACATCTTCTGCGCGGGCTCGTACTCCGCTTTCAGTTTGAGGACTTCGCCGAGACGATCCAGCGAACGCGCGACCTCCAGATGCTTGTCGCCGTACAACGCCCGCCGCTTTTCGAGCGCGCTGCGCAGCAGCCCGACCGCCTGATCGTAGAGTCCGAGGCTGGTGTAGACGCTGCCCATCGTCTCCATCAGCGTCGCCTGGATAGCCGGTTGGGCGGTGAGCTCCTGGTCGATGCGCGCGGCGCCCTTGTCCATGATCTCGCGCGCAGTGATCGTATTGCCGCGCGCTTCGCTCGGGTCCGCGACGTTGAAGAGACCCACCATGAAGTTCGTCGTCTGCTTCGCCGTCTCCGCTTCGATCTCGGCACTGCGCCGCGCCTGGTTGGCAAGGCCGCGCTGATGATCGGCGAAGTAGGCGAAGAACGCGGCCAGGATCGCCAGCGTCGCGACGCCGATCACCGCACCGGTCCGGATGCGCTGGACGCGCCGCTGGCGCGCCATCGAAGCCTGGATGAAACTGGCTTCCTCGCCCTGCAGTTCGATGCCCTGCTCCAGCAGCGACTCCGCTTCTACGAGCGGCTTGCCGTGCGGCAGCAGAAGGTCGTTGCTCTTGCTCTCGGAAGCCCAGCGCTCGGCTGCAGCGGCGATTCGGGCGCGGACACGGAGGTTCTCGCGGTTCTGCGCAACCCAATCCATCACTCGCGGCCAGTGCCAGAGCAGCGCCTCGTGCGCCACCGTCACGACAGCGCCGCCGTCATCGGCCAGCTCGGTGACGAACAGCCGGTTCTCGACGAACGTATCGATGAGCGCACGACTCTTGCCGGCGAACCGACCCGGCCAGGGCACGCGCTTGCGGCCGACGGTTTCGTGACCGTCCTGCTCGATGCTCACGAGCGCATTCAGGACTTTCGGCAGCTCGGCCTCGACCTCGGCGGGCAATTGCTTGAACAACGTTTCCGCGCGCTGCGCCAGCGAGCCTTCGACGCCACCGAGCTCGCGATATGCAGCGAGCGTGAGCAGTCCGTCTTCGGTGCGGCGCTGATACAGCTCTTCGAGGGTGAACTGCAGCAGCGGCAGGATTTCCGGTCGTGCGACCGCCGCATCGCGCAGCATGTCGTCAAGGGACTCGTTGGTGCCCGGGTCTTCCTCGAAGCGCAATCCGGCTGCGCGCGTCGGCAGCCTGATCATCTGCCCGATCTCGCTCGCGTTCGGCGGCATCAGGTCGTACTGACCGGCCCCTTCCTTCAGCGCGGTGAGCTTCGGCAAGGCGGCGAGTCGCGGATAGAAATCGCTGCGCAGCGTACCGATTACCCACACTCGTCCGCTGCGTGCAAACGCATCGATGACCTCGATGAATGCCTCGCGGTGCTCCGGCAGGATGCCCTCGTGCGTGAACATCTCTTCCATCTGGTCGATGACCAGCGCCAGCCGGCCGTTCGCCTTCCCGCCGGTCGTCTCGCGCCCGAGTGCGTTGCGTACCAGCGCAGTGGCCGCTTGCGGCGACTCGCGCAGGACCTGCGCGAGCTCTTCGGCGCTGGCGCCGCCGGCATCCAGCGAGGGCAGCGCGTCTTCCTTCAAGAGCGCCCTGGCGAGACCGGCGAAGATGTCGCCGCGGACGTCCGTTGGCCGGAACACGGCACGACGCCAGAAGCCGATGCCTTCGATGACGCCGGCCTTCGTCAACATCGGCAGCACGCCCGCGCGCACGACCGAGGATTTGCCGCCGCCGCTCATGCCGAGAATCAGCACGAACGAACGACCGTCGGCCGCCTGCGCGCGCAGCGCCTGCAGGATGCCGGAGACCGCGCGCGTGCGGCCGAAGAAGACCGGGGCGTGCTCGAACTCGAATGCCTCGAGGCCGCGGAACGGCGAGCCCTTCTTCCAGACAGCGCGCGACTCGGCTGCACCGGCAGTACTGCGCGGCAGCTGTCGTTCGATCAGCCGGCGCAGATGATTTTCCAGCAGGATCTCGAAGTCGCTCGGCGACTCGAACGGGTGAAAGGCTGCGACCAGCGTGCCCTCGGAGCGGTCGTGGAACCACTTGTCGATGAACTCGTCAAGTTTCTTCTTCTGCGACAGCCGCTCCATCAGGTCGCGCTCGTCGTCGAGACGCACCGAAGGGGGCGCAGTGCGCCGATACACGAGCAGGTCCGGTTTGCCGGTCTTGCGGAAACCTTCGAGCGCTTCCTCGAACTCGTACTCGGTGCCGGACTCGTAGCGCGAGCCGTCCGCGCGCGTGAACTGTGCGGGCAGCCGGGTGCCCAGGCGCGACCACAGGATGCAAATGACGACGTCCGCTTCGGACGGCTTGGCGAGCTGGACCTGGAACGTGGCCGTTGCGACCAGCGGCTCGTGCTCCCACAGCACGGTGTCGAGCGCGACGCGGCCCATGTACTCGCTTTGCAGCCGTTCGATGACGCGGCTGGCAAGAGCACGTTCCTCGCACACGTCGGCGGGCGAAGAGATGAAGAACTGCAGCTTCCTCACGTTTCGCCTAGTAGTCGTCGATGACGCGCGAATCAAGGTCCGCCGGGCGTGCTGCTCCCTGCGCAGCATGGCGGACGACGCAGGATTGATCAGCGCCCGACTGTACTCTCAAAGGTCTCGCTGTGAAAGCCGTAAATACTTGTCGGGCCTTGCGTTGTGAATTCAGAATGCGCGACTTCCAAGTGTGTCGGTTCCTGACCTATGAGCTCACCCTTCGTCATCGGCGTGTCCGGCCATCGGGATCTGTACCCCGCGGCGCTCGAGCAGCTGAGCCGACATGTCGATGAATTCCTGGCGGACCTGAAGCGGCGCCTGCCCGATACCGAGCTGCGGATCATGACGGGCATGGCGCAGGGCGCGGATCTCCTGGTAGCCCGGGCCGCGGCGCAGGCCGGCTGTAAGGTCGATGCCGTGCTGCCCATGCCGCTGGAGCAATACATCGAGGATTTCAAGGGCGAATCTGCAGCGTCGCTGCGCGCCCTGCTCGCGGATCCGGCGGTCACCTGCATCGTGCTATCACCGCCGCCCGGGTCCGACCAGAACGCGCCGCACGGCGCCGGTCGATCTGTCTTCTACGCGAACCTCACGCAAACGCTCACAGCGAAGTGCAATCTGCTGCTCGCGCTTTGGGATGGCAGGACGTCACGCCTCGAAGGCGGGACCGCGGACACGGTGCTGCGTTATCTCGGTGCTCGCACTCATGCCAGTCACGGTGACTCCAGCGTCGAGTTCCAGGCCGCCAACGCGGCGGCCGAGGCGGCGTGGGGGCCCCACTTTGTCTACTGGGTGCCAGCGCCGCGCGGCGACGGGCCGGCGGCCGCGCCGCCCGAGCCCGGGTATCTGACCGGCATCGGCGAGAACCTGCTGGCGGCGCACGGCACCGCAATGCCTCACCCGCTGGCACAACAACTCGCCGAGCTGAATACCTACAACCGCGAATACGAGCGGCTGCGCGGCAAGCACGCCTTCGCGCGAATCGACAGTCTGCTGGCGACGTTGGGCCCGATCGACTCGCATACCGATCTCGAACGTCTGCAACGGATCGACGCCGAATACGGCAAGGCGGACGCGCTCGCGGTCTACTATCAGCGGCATTCCGACCGGTTGTTCCGCGGCTTCAGCTTCACCGCCTCCTGCATGGCGCTGCTGTTCCTGATCTACGCGAAGCTGTGGGCCAATGGCGTGCTGCTGTCGGTCTATCTGACGATCCTGTTGCTCAGTGTCGCGGTGTTCCATCGGCTGCGCACGCATCAGTGGTTCTCCAAGCACCTCGTGTATCGCGTGCTGGCCGAGACGATGCGCATCAAGTTCTTTCTGCGTGCGGCCGGCGCCGACCGGCTGGTCAGTGCAACGGAGTTGATCAATCTCACCGGCATCGACCAGTTCTCCGGGTTCAGCTGGATCGCCAACGTGCTGAAGAATGTCGAGCCGCTCGACAAACGCGACATCGATGGGCGAGCGGCGGATCGCGTGCGCCTGGAGAGCGTGCATCGTCACTGGATCGTCGGACAGCAGGAATACTTCCGCAGGCACGTTCGCAGGCTGGAGCGCGATCATCGACGGCTGGAAGTGGTGAAGAGCGTACTGCTGTATGCGATCGCGGTGTTCGCGCTGATCCTGCTGGTGTTCGCCGTCCCGCTGCACGAGCGGCTGCTCGGTGTCGTCACCTGGAAGGACGGAGTCCTGTTCCTGATGGGCCTGTTGCCGGTCTGGCTGGGCATCTGGGAGCTGTACCAGAACAAGATGGCGATGCGCGAGCTGCTCTGGCAGTACCGCAACCAGCTCGGTCATTTCACGATCGCCGAGCTGCAGCTGTCGCGGATTACGACCGCGGATCGCTCGCAGGAAATCCTCGCCCAGGTCGGCAAGGAGGCGCTGATGGAGAGCTATCTCTGGACGATCCACCGGTACCATCGCGAGTACGAGCCGCCCGCGGCGACGTGAGCTGCATCGCTTGATCACATTCTCATCGCAAGGTCAGCGTCCTGCGATCAGCGCGGCAACTCGGGAAAGTCCGGCGTCGTACTCGCTCGCGAGACGGTCGACGACCGCGCTCATCGGCTCGATGGCGCGAACTGCGCCGATGCCCTGCCCCGCCGACCACAAGTCCTTCCAGCGCTTGGCCTCGACCTGCTGCTGCTGACTGCTGTCGTAATTGCGCTGCGGCTTTTCGGGCATGTGCTCGGGATCGTAGCCGACGCGGCGCAGACTCGGCTTCAGCCAAGTCGCGGGCGTTCCGGTGATCGAAGCGCTGACGAGCAGGTCGTCGAGCGTCGATTCCACGACCATGCGCTTGTAGTCATCCGTTGCGAGGCTCTCATCTGTCGCGATGAAGCGCGTTCCCATGTAGACGAGATCCGCGCCGGCTGCGATCGCGCCGGCCACGCCGTAGCCGTCTGCGATGCCGCCGCCGACGATCAGCAAGCCGTCGGTCAGCTCGCGCGCGGCTGAGATGAAAGCGAACGGCGAGATGAATCCGGTGTGTCCGCCGGCGCCCGCCGATACGCACGCCAGTCCGTCGGCGCCGGCATCGACCGCCTTCCTGGCCAGCGTCAGGTTGACGACGTCCGCGATCACGATGCCGCTGTAAGAATGCACCAGCTCGATCGCCGGTTTGGGGCTGCCGAGCGCCGTGATCACGATCGGCGGCCGATAGCGCGCGACCAGCTCGAGGTCCTGTGACAGGCGCTGATTGGTCGAATGCGTGATGACGTTCGTCGCCCACGGCGCAACCGGTTTGCCGGTCGGCGACGGGGCGCTGTCGCCGAGCGACGTGGCGATGCGGCTCATCCACGCGTCCAGTTCCTGCGTCGTGCGCGCGTTGGTCGTCGGGAATGCACCGATGATGCCGCTGCGGCATGCCGCGATGACCAGGTCGGGCCCGGATATGAGAAACATGGGTGCGGCCACGACCGGCAGACGCAATCGGCCGCCCGCCGTGAGGGCCGGCGCGAGCGCGCCGATGTTCAAGTTCGTAGTCACTTGCTAAACTGTACTGACTCTGACGTGCGAGTCAATCGGACCCGTCCCATGCAACAGTCCGCGCGAGCCCTGCCGCCTCTGGATTTCGACGGTTTACGCCCGCCGTCGCCGTTCATTTCCGCACAGCACGCCCTTTGGTGCGCCCGCGTCCGCGACTTCGTCACTCGCGAAATTGAACCCAACCTGTCCGCGTGGGAGGCGTCCGGGACCTTTCCGGACGCACTCTACGAGTCCGCTGCGCGGGCGGGATTGCTGGGTGTGGGGTTCCCGGAGGCAGTGGGCGGTAACACCGAGAACGCGGACCCCTACTACCGCGTGATCTTCTCCGAAGAAATGCACCGGCCCGGCGCCGGCGTCGTGTTCGCGGACCTGGCGACGCACTGGATCGGCTTGCCGCCCGTCGTGCAGTTCGGCGGGCCGGACCTGCTCGAGTCGGTCGCGCGGCCCGTGCTGGCCGGCAAGCGTCGCATCGCGTTCGCCGTCACCGAGCCAAGCGGGGGTTCGGATGCCGGAGCACTGCGCACGACCGCGGAACGACGCGACCATCACTGGCTGGTAAACGGCTCGAAGACGCTCATTTCCGGCGCGCTGCGCGCAGACTACATTCTCACTGCGGTGCGGACCGGCGCGGCCGGCGCCGGCGGCATTTCCCTGTTGCTGATCGATGCGGCGAGCGCGGGCATCGAGCGGCGCGTCGTTCCCGGCCTGCGCTGGTACAACGCCAGCATCGGCACCATCGAGTTCCGCGACGTGCGCGTGCCGGGCAATCGCCTGATCGGACCGGAGAACAAGGGCTTCGCCGGCCTCGCGAAGCAATTCAACATCGAGCGTTTGAGCGGCATTGCCGCGACGCTCGCGATGTCGCGCACCGCGCTGGCGGAGGCAATTGCCTGGGCGCAGCAGCGCGAGGCGTTCGGCAAGAAACTCGTGGAGCACCAGGCGTTGCGTCACAAGCTCGTGGACGCGGTGCGCAGCATCCGCGCTGCCTACGCCTATCTCGACCAGTGCATCTGGCGCCTGCAACGGGGCGAAAACGTCGTAGCCGACATCGCCATGCTCAAAGTACAGGCGACACGCACGCTCGAGCGCGTCGGCCGCGAGGCCATGCACGTGCTCGGCCAGCACGCCTACGACGGCTCCAACCGGGTCGAGCGCATCTATCGTGAGGCGCGCATCTTTGCGATCGGCGGCGGCACCGAGGAAATTCTGGACGACCTGGCCGCGCGCCAGCTCGGCATCTTCTGACCTTCCGTAAGAGAGGATTCGCGATGAGTCATTACGCAGAGACTCTGAAGTCGATCATGGCGGCGGCCCTCAAGCCGGACGTCGAGCGCTTCGTCGACTTCCTGGCCGACGACGTCGAGTATCACTTCCACGTCAGCACGCCGCCGGTGCGCGGCAAGGACGGCGTGCGCCGCTTCATGGCCAAGTACGGCACGATCGCCGGCGATCCGCTGTGGCGCGTCGACCGCACCGCCGAGGCCGGCAACTGCCTGTTCGTCGAAGGCTACGAGGAATACACGGACAAGCGCACCGGCGAGCGCATCGCGCATCCGTACATGGGCATCCTGGAATTCCGCGCCGACGGCAAGATCACGAAGTGGCGCGACTATTTTGAGATGAATCAGAAGAAGAAAGCGGAGTAACGGTTACAGCTTCGTCCGCCGCACTTCGATGCCGGCAGCGACACGGTCCCAGCACTCGGCCGTGACGCCCTGCTGGCGGATCTCGACCTTGCGCACCTTGTTCGTCGGCGTCTTCGGCAGCGAGTCCATCACGCGCACGTAGCGCGGCACCATGTAGTGCGGCATGCGCGGCACGAGGAAGCGTACGAGCGCCGCAGGATCGAGCGCCGCGCCCGGCGTCGGCGCAACGGCGACCAGCACCTCCTCCTCGCCGTCGGGGCTCGGCACACCGACGGCGGCCACCTCGCCGACGCCCGGAAATGCCAGCACATCGGACTCGACTTCCATCGAGGAGATGTTCTCGCCGCGGCGGCGGATCGCGTCCTTCAGCCGATCGACGAAGAAGAAGTCGCCCTGCTCGTTGCGATAGAGCAGGTCGCCGGTGTGAAACCAGCCGTTGCGCCACGCCCGCGCATTCGCTTCCGGCTGATTGATGTAGCCCTGCGACGTGGTCCACGGCAGGTCGTTGCGCACGACCAGTTCCCCGGTCACGCCAGGCGCACATTCGATGTCGTTCGCATCGACGATGCGGCACTCGCAGCCGGTGCGCGGTCGTCCACAGCTGCCTGGCTCGGTTACGTCGACATCGGTCACCAGCGGCACTGACAGCTCCGTCATGTTGAAGCCGGAGCAATAGTGAAAATCATGGCGCTGCGCGACCTCGATCGCCTGGCGTGACAGCGGCATCACCGCGAAGCGCAGCGTGTTGTTCTTGTCGTTGGGCGATGGCGGCAGCTTCGCGAGG
>DATNFA010000041.1:0-10535 GCA_035606615.1 Steroidobacteraceae bacterium | reverse complement strand
CAGTGGTCTCGCCGGCATTGCGCTCGCATTTTGCTTCGGTTACGGATTTCCGTTCCTGGAGCGCGGCCTGGATGCGGCGAGCCAGGCGGTGCTTGCGGCGGGCGGGTTCGGACTGTTCGTCTACGGCACGCTCAACCGCGTGCTGATCGTGACCGGGCTGCATCACATCATCAACAACTTCGTGTGGTTCCTGCTCGGCGACTACAACGGCGTCACCGGCGATCTGAACCGCTTCGTCGCCGGCGATCCGACGGCCGGCAAATTCATGTCGGGCTTTTTCCCCGTGATGATGTTCGGCCTGCCGGCGGCGTGTCTGGCGATGTATCGCTCGGCGCCGATCGAAAAGCGCGCCGCCGTCGGCGGCATGCTGTTCTCGATGGCGCTCACCTCATTCCTTACTGGCGTGACCGAGCCGATCGAGTTCACGTTCATGTTCCTGGCGCCAGTGCTGTACGCGATTCACGCCGCGCTGACCGGCGCGGCGATGGCGCTGATGGATGCGATCGACGTGCACCTCGGTTTTGGTTTCTCGGCCGGCCTGTTCGACTACGTGCTGAGCTTCAGCAAGGCGACGCGGCCGTTGCTGTTGCTGCCGGTGGGCCTCGTCTACTTCGCGCTGTACTACGGCCTGTTCCGCTTCTTCATCGTCCGGCTCGACCTCAAGACGCCGGGCCGGGAGCCGGACGAGGTCGGAAGCGCTCCAGCGACAGAAGTTGCATCGGACAGCTCCGGCGCGGCTTGGGTCCACGCGCTCGGCGGAGCTCGCAACCTCGTGACAGTCGACGCGTGCACGACGCGGCTGCGACTGATCGTTGCGAATCAATCGTCGGTGGACGAAGCGGCATTGAAGAAGCTCGGTGCGCGGGGAGTGGTGCGGCCTTCCGCCGAGGCGTTGCAGGTCGTAGTCGGGCCGATCGCCGATCAGCTCGCGTCCGACATCCGCAGCGAGCTGAAGGCACCGACCGCGCAGACGCTGCCGGCACTTTCCGTGGGCACTCTCCTGGAAGCATTGGGTGGCCGCGCCAACGTGCGCGAAGTGACGCTCGCCGCCAGCCGACTTTGCATCGCGGTGAAGAATGCGGACGCAGTCGTCAACTCACGAATCGCCGCGTTGAGCGTGCGCGGCGTCGCCAGGCCCGCGCCCGACAGCCTGCACTTTGTACTCGGTCCGTCCGCCGGTGCTGTATTCCAGGAATTGAACGCGATTTTGTGACGGACCTCTAGCTCGCGGCCCGCACCGGCGCGCGAGACTCACGCCCGCGAATCGGGACTTTCGCGGGCCGACGATGCACGATGGAGACAAGCATCCGGATACGACGTTGCCATCGTTCGTCAAGCGAGCGGTGGTCGCACAGGCTATTGTCATCATCGTCCTGGTCTGGGGTTACGCGACCTGGCGCATCCGCACGGATGAGGCCGAAGTCCTCGACAATGCGCGCCACGAGCTCGGCGCAGTCGCCGCCGGCATGTATGTACACATGCAGGCGGTTCTCAACGACAGTCTCGGCGCGTCCCGCGCCGCCGCCAATTCCATCATCAGCCGCGGCGGCCTCGACGCAATTACGCCCGCTCAAGCTACCGACTTGTTGTCGCGCGAGCTGAGCAGCGGCGACTATGTGCGGGCACTGTTCTTCGCCAGCGACGGCCACTATCTCAGCGTGGCACGCGATGATCAGGTCCAATCGCTGAATAGCTGGCCGCAGTGGTTCGACCTGAGCGCACAACGCCAGCGCAACGTCTACATCGGGCCGCGCATCGCGGATCCGATCGAAAGCTCGCAACATGCGATTCCGATCGCCATGCGCATTGCGCAGCCTGGCGGCGAAACCGTGTGGGCCGGCGCGTTGCTCGGCGTCGAAGCGCTCGATCAGTTGTACGCGAGCATGGCGATCCGCGACGGCTCGCTCAGCCTGATCTCGACGCACGGCGATCTTTTGCTGCGCGTGCCGCATGCCCCCGACGACGCGCGCACGATCAACGTCGGCAAGACGCTGCTGTTCCGCAAGGCCGGCGATCTGTCGCGCGAGGGCGGCTTCATCGAGGGACCGAGCCCGATCGTCGAAGGGACGTGGCTGTACGCGTACCGGAGTCTCAACGGCTATCGCTTGATAGTCGCCGCGGCGCGCGACAAACACGCGATCATGCAGCCGTGGCGCGATCGCACGCGCAGTCTCGTCTACGTGCTCGCCGGCGTCTCCGTCCTGTTCCTGGCGCTGACCGCGCTGCTCAAGAACTTCATGCTGCGGGTCGAGCGCGCGAACACCAACCTCGCGCAGTTGAACAGCGAGCTGGAGAGCCGCGTCGCCATGCGCACCGCCGAGCTGCAGAGCGCGAATCAGCAGCTCGCGCTCACCAACCAGGAGCTCGAAGCATTCACTGCTTCGGCTTCGCACGATCTGCGCTCGCCGCTCGGTGCGATCGCCGGGCAGGCCGGCCTGCTGCGCGACGAGCTGCAGTCATCGATGAGCGAGACGATCCGCTGCCGCATCGACCGCATCCAGTCCTGCGTGCGGCGCTCGTCCGACATCATCGACGGCCTGTTGTCGCTCGCCCGCATTTCGCGGCAGGAGCTGCTCAACGAGCGCGTCGACCTGTCGGCGCTGGCGCAGTCGATCGTCGAAGATCTCAACCAGCAGTATCCGCGTCACCGCGTCGACTGCCGGATCGAGCCGAAGCTCGCGGTCAACGCCGATCCGCGCCTGATGAAGAGCCTGCTGTACAACCTGCTCGGCAACGCCTGGAAATACACCTCGCGCACCGAGCAGCCGCGCGTCGAGCTCGGTCATGCCGAGGCCCGCGACAGCATGGTCTTCTCGGTGCGCGACAACGGCGCCGGCTTCGACATGTCGGGCGCCGAGCACATCTTCGAGCCGTTCCATCGGCTGCACGCCGCCAGCGAGTTCCCCGGCATCGGCATCGGACTGGCGACGGTGGCGCGCATCGTGCAGCGCTACGCCGGCAGAATCACGGTCGAAAGCGCGGAAGGCAAAGGCACGACGTTCCGCTTCACGCTGCCCGCCGCGGTGCTGCCCAGCTAGCGCACGGCTAGTCACGGGCCGCGCTGTTGGCATACGCTCCCGTCACAACGAAAACGACGGGGGCGGGCGAATCTTGCAGGCCATCCGCGTCACCGACGCCTATCGGTACTACGTCGCCTGGCTGCTGTGCGGCGTCTACACCATCAGCATCATGGATCGCCAGCTGGTCGCGATCCTGGTCGAGCCGATTCGCACAGAGTTTGCGCTTCAGGACTGGCACATGGGGCTGCTCAGCGGCCTCGCGTTCGCGCTCTTCTATACGACGCTCGGTGTGCCGCTGGCGCGGCTCGCAGATCGGAACAACCGCGTCAAGATCATGGCCGTGTCGCTCCTCGTCTGGAGCGCATTCACCGGCCTGACGGGTATTGCCAAGACCTTCGTGCACCTGCTGATCGCGCGCGTCGGCGTCGCGGTCGGCGAGGCGGGCTGCAATCCGGCAGCCTACTCGCTCATCGGCGACTACTTCGAAGCGCGCCGTCGTGCCACCGCGTTGTCGATCTTCCAGATGGGCGGCTACATCGGGTCATTCCTCGGCCTGCTGCTCGGCGGCTGGGTGGGACACACCTACGGCTGGCGCGCGGCGTTTCTGCTCGTCGGACTGCCGGGCATTGGCGTGGCGTTGCTGATGAAGCTCACGCTGCGCGAACTGCCACGCGGCTTTTCCGATCCGGTCCGTGCCGTAGTCGAGCCACCGCCGGTGGGGAAAGTAGTGCGCGACCTGCTGGCGAAGACCTCGTTCGTGCACCTGGCGTTCGCCGCAGCCCTGCACAACTTCGCGGTCTATGGCGTCGGCAACTGGTACGCGGCATTCCTCATGCGCTCGCACGGCATGAACGTTGCCAAGGCGGGCACGATCCTCGCGATCTGCACGGTGATCGGCGGGGCTGCGGGTACCTATATCGGCGGGATGCTCAGCGATCGGCTGGCAACGCGCCGGCATGACAGCCGCTACTACCTGTGGGTGCCCGCACTGTCGCTGCTCATCGGCTTTCCGCTCAGCCAGGGCGTGCTGTTCTTCGATGACACGAGAATCGTCATCGCGCTGCTGTCGCCCGTCGTCATGTGCAGCGCTGCCTACCTCGCCCCGAGCATCACCGCGACCTACGGCCTGGTGGGGATCCGTGAGCGCGCGCTGGCAAGCGCGGTGCTGTTGTTCATCATCAATCTGATCGGCCTCGGGCTCGGTCCGCTGCTCGCGGGCATCGCCAGCGATCAGCTGCGCCAGATGTTTCTGGAGCGCGGCTTGACCGAGGCGCAGGCGCTTGGCGCAGGGCTGCGCTGGTCGCTGCGGATCATCGTCGGGATCAACCTCTGGTCTGCGGCACACTATTTCATCGCTGCGCGCACGCTGCGCGCGGAAGAGGTGAACGGATGAATCTGTTGATCGCCAATCGCGGCGAAATCGCGGTCCGCATCGCGCGTGCTGCTGCGGAGCTGGGTGCCAGAACCGTGGCCGTCTATTCGCCGGACGACGCGGAGTCGCTGCACATTCGCAAGGCCGAGCACACTGTCGCGCTGCCGGGCAGCGGGCCGCGAGCCTATCTCGATGGCGCAGCGATCATCGCCGCCGCGCTCCAGACCGGCTGCGACGCCATTCATCCGGGCTACGGTTTTCTGAGCGAGAGCGCGGCGTTCGCGCGCGACTGCGCCGAGGCCGGGCTGCGCTTCGTCGGGCCGGGCGTCGAGCACCTCGAGTTGTTCGGCGACAAGGGCCAGGCACGCGCGCTCGCGCAACGGCTCGAGGTTCCAGTGCTGCGCGGTACGTTCAGCGCGACGACACTCGAAGACGCGCGTTTCTTTCTGGCTTCGCTCGGCTCGCGCGGCCAGATGATCATCAAGGCGTGCGCAGGCGGCGGCGGACGCGGCATGCGCTTCGTCGCCGACGATGCCGATCTCGCGGAAGCCTACGCACGCTGCCAGTCGGAAGCGACGGCCGCGTTCGGTTCGGGCGACGTCTACGTCGAAGAATTCTTCCCGCGTGCGCGCCACATCGAGATCCAGGTCATCGGCGACGGCCGCACGGTCACGCACTTGTGGGACCGCGAGTGCAGCCTGCAACGGCGTCATCAGAAAGTCGTCGAGGTCGCGCCGAGCCCGACGTTGCGGGACTCGACTCGGCAGCAGCTGATCGCGGCGGCCCTGAAGATGGCGCAGGAGGTCCGTTACGAGAACGCGGGCACCTTCGAGTTCCTGGTCGATGCGCGCGGCGGCGAGCGCTTCGTGTTCATCGAAGCGAACGCCCGGCTGCAGGTCGAGCATACGGTGACGGAGGAAGTCCTCGGCATAGATCTCGTCAAGGCACAGCTGCGCATCGCTGCTGGTGCGACGCTGGTCGAGATCGGTCTGCAGGAGAATGCGTTACTGCGTCCGCGCGGTTACGCGATGCAGCTGCGGGTCAACATGGAGTCCATGCAGCGCGACGGCTCGACCCATCCGGCCAGCGGCACGCTGAGCGCATTCGAGCCGCCCGCGGGGCCCGGCGTTCGCGTCGACAGCTTCGGCTACACGGGCTATCGCACTTCGCCCGCCTTCGACTCGCTGCTCGCCAAGGTGATAGCGCATTCGTCGTCGGACAACTTCACCGACGTCGTGCAACGCGCGTATCGCGCGCTGTGCGAGTTCCGCATCGAAGGCGTCGCGACGAACATCGGCTTCCTGCAAAACCTGCTGTGCAATCCGGCGGTGGAATCGAACGATGTCGATACCACGTTCATCGAGCGGCACGCGAACGAGCTGACCGCCGGCGACAGCGGGCATCCGCGCCTGTTCGCACAACCTGCGGCGAGTCCGGCCGCGAAGACCGCGTTGGCCGGTGCGCGCATCGACACGAGCGACCCGCTCGCAGTCCTGCACCACGGCAAGCAAGCGCGCAGTGCTGCAAACAGGGCTGATGTGACGACGGGCGCTTCGACGGACGCCGCCGTGCTCAGAGCGCCGATGCAGGGCACGATCGTGAGCATCGACGTGCGCCCGGGCGATCTCGTGCGCCGCGGCCGGCAAGTCATGGTGATGGAATCCATGAAGATGGAGCACGTCATCGAAGCCGTCGAAGGCGGGCACGTCATCGACATCATGGTGACGGTTGGCGACGCAGTGCTCGAAGGCGCGCCACTTCTGGCTGTGCGTGCAGCGGACGTCGAGCATGACGACCAGGAGGTCGCGCAGAGCGTCGATCTCGATCACATCCGCCGCGACCTCGCCGAAGTGAAGGCACGCAAGCGACGTACGCTGGACGCCGAGCGGCCGGAGGCAGTTGCGCGTCGTCGGGCCACCCAGCAGCGCACGGCGCGCGAGAACGTCGAAGATCTCTGCGATCCAGGTACGTTCGTCGAGTACGGAGCGCTCGCGCTTGCAGCACAACGCGCGCGGCGCAGCCTGGAGGAGTTGATCGAGAAGACTCCCGGCGACGGCATGGTGACGGGCGTCGGCCGCATCAACGGCGACCTCTTTCCCGAGCCGCAATCCTCTGCAGTGGTCATGGCGTACGACTACACCGTCCTGGCTGGCACGCAAGGCACGCGTAACCACGCGAAGACCGATCGCATGATCGGCGTCGCGCAATCCGGCCGCATGCCGGTGGTGCTGTTCGCCGAAGGCGGCGGCGGACGGCCGGGCGATACCGAAAGCAGCGGTGATTCCGGTGGCGTGCCGACGTTCGGCCGCTTCGCTGAGCTGAGCGGGCTCGTGCCGATGGTGGGCATCACCTCGGGCCGCTGTTTCGCCGGCAACGCATCGCTGCTCGGCTGTTGCGATGTGGTGATCGCGACGGCGAATGCGAACATCGGCATGGGCGGCCCGGCGATGGTCGAGGGCGGCGGTCTGGGTGTGTTTGCGCCGGAAGAAATCGGTCCTCTGCCGGTGCAGCTGGCGAACGGCGTAGTCGACATCGGCGTCCTGGACGAAGCCGAAGCCGTGCGCGTCGCGAAGCGCTACCTCTCGTATTTCCAGGGTCCGCTCGGCGCACTTGCGCGCTATGAAGCAGCCGATCAGCGCGCCATGCGGCAGATCATTCCGGAAAACCGCCTGCGCGTGTACGACGTGCGTACGATCATCGAAACGCTGTCCGACACGGATTGGGTGTTGGAACTGCGACGCGAGTTTGCGCGAGGCATGGTCACGTCGCTGATCCGCGTCGAAGGCCGCACAGTCGGCGTGATCGCCAACGATCCGCGTTTCCTCGGCGGCGCGATCGATTCCGACGGCGCCGACAAGGCAGCGCGCTTCATGCAGCTGTGCGACGCGCACGACATCCCGCTGTTATTCCTGTGCGATACGCCGGGCATCATGGTCGGGCCGGAGATCGAGAAGACCGCTCTGGTGCGTCACTCCAGTCGCATGTTCGTAATCGGCGCGAACCTGACCGTGCCGTTCTTCACAGTCGTGCTGCGCAAGGCCTACGGTCTCGGTGCGATCGCGATGAGCGCGGGCTCGTTCAAGCGCTCGGTGGCGACAGTCGCGTGGCCGACGGGTGAGTTCGGCGGCATGGGATTGGAAGGCGCGGTCAAGCTCGCATATCGCAACGAACTCGCGAAGATCGAGGATGCCGGTGAGCGGCGCCGCAAGTACCAGGAGATGGTCGCGCAGATGTACGAGCGCGGCAAAGCACTCGGCATCGCGACGATCTTCGGCGTCGACGACACGATCGACCCGGCGGACACGCGATCGTGGCTGGCGAATCTGCTGCGCTCGCTGCAGCCGACGCCGCGCGGACCCGGCAAGCGGCGTTCAGCGATCGACGCTTGGTGATGCCGCAACCGAGCGTTGCCAGCGGATGAGGCCGAGCGCGTACCACGCGTAGTAGCCAGCAGTCGTGCCGAAAATCAGCAAGGTCAGCGGACTGCGCGCGAAGTCCTGCGGCGGCTGTGCAAACGCGGCGGTGGAGACGTACATCTGGAAGAATCGATAGGCGACGCGAGCGGCCAGAAGAAGCGACAGGGCGATGCCGATGTGAGCGTTCGGGGTGTAGTAGAGACCCTCCGCCGTGTTCTCGTATTTCGTGTGGCGCAGGCCGTAGATCGCCAGCACGACGCCAATCAGAACCCCACCGAGCTCCGCCGCGACCGCGACCGGATGGGTGTAAGAGCTGTACAGGAAGAGGAGCAGCAGCAACGGAAAGAAGATCAGCGACATGCGCGAGCGCCGCAGACTGAAGTGCTGTCGCATGATGAGCTTGTGTGCTCGACGGTACAGACGCCAGGCGACGAGCGCGCCAATGCCGAGTAACGCGGCGAGTGGCAGATGCGGTGCGGGTGGGGCCATGGGGTCTCGTTGCTAGCTGCTCAACAATCCCTGAAACAACGGTCGAGCGTGCGCGCGCGCGATGTTCTGCTGCGAGATGCCCTGCGCGAAGTTGTGCACTTCCGCCGCCGCATTGATCAACGCGGTAATCATCTGCGCGGCAATCGGAGCGTCGACCGGGCGGAGCGAGCCATCCGCGATCCCTTCGCTGAACACCAGCGAGAAGCGGCCGGAGGCGCGGTCGAATTCCTTGACCAGGTCGGCGCGAATCTCCTGCGGCACTGAAGTCAGCGCCGACGTGCGCAGTAGCGGCGCTTTGCCGGACAGCTGATGCTCCACGAGCGCCGCGGCCACGGCGACCAGAGTCTCCGCGCCGTTGCCGGCTCCGCGCGCGCCTTCGTCCTGAGCGCGACGCACGATCGCCAGCGTGCGTTCGAAGCACGCGAGGATCAGGTCATCCTTGGTGGCGAGGTGGTGATAGAACGCGCCCTTGGTGACGTTGAGCCGCTCGGAAATCTTCTGCACCGACGCGCCGCGATAGCCATGGTCGTTCATCAGGCTGGTCGCTGCCTGCAGGAACGTCTCCCGCGCTTCGCTCGATCCGTCGGCGGGCGGCGGCTCGAGATCGTGCAGCGCTCGCGGCTGCCACGCGCCTTCGCCGCGCAGCAGGCCGTTCTCGAAGATGTCGAGCATGTGATCGGCGAGTCGCGGATAGTCCTCGACGTAATAGCGCGGCACCCACACGTCTGACCAGAACAGCTGCGCGAGCAGCAGGTGCGTGCGCGCATTGCAGTCCATGCGCGGCAGGGCGGCAATCTCCGGCGACTTCAGCAGCAGACTGCGAGCATTGCGGAACATCTGCGTGTACGCGACACCGACGCCCGGGTCCTGCACGGCGCGCACGTCGTTGTACACCGCGATCTGGTCCGCCTCGCCGGCCACCACCTGCCGGCGGAACTCGAAGTAGCCACGGACGAAGAGCTCGAGCGCCTCGCGCGCCGACTGGCCGCGTTGCGCCTGCGCGATCATGCCTTCGTACTGCTCGATCGCTTTGTGGAAACAGGCTGCGGCGAGCTCTTCCTTCTTACGGAAGTAATACATCACCGCCGTCGGCACGAGATCGATCCGCGCCGCGACGTCGGCGAGCGTCATGCCGCGCACGCCCTTGTAGTTGAGCACTTCGACGGCGGCGCGGACGATCGTGTCCCGCCGCTGGTGGAACTTGTGGGTGACGGATCTGTGGGGACGTGGAGCCATTAGGCTCCGTATCTTACTTGTCCGCAGGCAGCATCGTCGAAGCGCCTGGATCGTGGAGCAGCAGTACCAGGAATTTCGCCGGCTTCGAATCGCTCGCGTTGCGCGAAATCTCGTGCACGTCGGTCGGCGACTCGTAGAAGGTCTGGCCTGCGGACACGGTCACCGGCTCCTTGCCTTTGACCCCCATCAGCAGCGAGCCCTCCAGAACGTATACAAAGACGTGCGCATTGTGCCGATGGGCCGGCGTCGATTGGCCGGGGGCATATTCGACCGTAATCATGTCGGCGACCTTGTTGAGGTCTGGCAGCGGTTGGCTGCGCAGGGGCACGGTGCCGGCTCGATCTGCCGCCAGGGCGCTGGCCGCGAGGCCGGCGAGTGCTACCAAAGCCGTGAATATGCGTCGCATTGCGATGTCTCCCATTGGATGCTGGCGCGCTGCCGTCAAAGTAAGGAAGATGCGTCTTTCCGGTAGGCAAGACGAGTCTACCGCCCCGCTAGTGACAGTGGATGAGCAGACCCATGGCTGAGCAGGCTTCCTCCGTTCGCCAGCAGCCCGCCCCCGCAGGGCGCGGCGTGCTGCGTTTCGTGTCCGCGGCATCGCTGTTCGATGGCCACGACGCGGCCATCAACATGATCCGCCGGCTGCTGCAATCGAGCGGCGCGGAAGTCGTCCACCTCGGTCACAACCGCAGCGTGTCCGACATCGTGCGCGCAGCCATCCAGGAGGATGCCGACGGCATCGCAGTCAGCTCCTACCAGGGTGGCCACAACGAGTACTTCCAGTACATGGTCGACATGCTCAAGGAGCAGGGCTGCGAGCACATCCGCGTAGTCGTCGGCGGCGGCGGCACGATTTCTCCGGACGAGATCGAGATGCTGGAAAAGTACGGCGTCGAGAAGATCTACACGCCCGAGGACGGCCGACGCATGGGTCTGCTGCCGATGATCGAGGACGTGTTGAAGCGCGTGCGTGCCGCGAGCAAGCCGCGTTACGAATTCGGG
>DATNFA010000040.1:0-35036 GCA_035606615.1 Steroidobacteraceae bacterium | reverse complement strand
GCTCGCGAATCTCGGGCCGCAGGACATCGGCATCGTGGTCGTCACCGACGGCGAGCGCATCCTCGGGCTGGGCGATCTCGGTATCGGCGGCATGGGCATCCCGATCGGCAAGCTGTCGCTGTACACGCTGTGCGCGGGCATTCATCCGGCGCGGACGCTGCCGGTCATTCTCGATGTCGGCACGAACAACCAGGAGCTGCTGAACGATCCGCTGTACGTCGGCTGGCGGCATGAGCGCATCCGCGGCGCCGAGTACGACGCCTTCGTTGAGGCCTTCGTGGTCTCGCTCGGCAAGCGCTTCCCGCGCGTGCTGCTGCAATGGGAAGACTTCGCGAGACACAACGCCGCGCGGCTGCTGGAGCGCTATCGCGACCGCCTGTGCTCGTTCAACGATGACATCCAGGGCACTGGCGCAGTGGCCTTGGCGGTAGCGATGGCGGGCGCTGCGGCTGGCGGCACACGGTTCGCCGACCAGCGAGTCGTGCTGCTCGGCGCCGGCTCGGCGGCAGCAGGTATCACGCGTCAGCTCGTGACCGGAATGCGCAGTGACGGACTGTCTGCGGAGGAGGCACGCAGCCGCATCTGGCTCGTCGACGCTCCCGGCCTGGTCCATTCGCGACAGCAGGATCTCGATGCCTTCAAAAGCGAATACGCGCGGCCGTTCGAGGCAGTGGCCGAATGGGCGGGCGCACCTGGCCGCATCCCGCTTCTCGAAGTGGTGAAGCGCGTGCATCCGACGATCCTGATAGGCGCAGCCGCGCAGCCGCAGGCGTTCACCGAAGAAATCGTGCGCGAGATGGCGCGGCACGTGACGCGGCCGATGATCTTTCCGCTTTCCAACCCGACCTCGAAGGCCGAGGCGCTGCCCGTCGATCTGATCGACTGGACCGAGGGTCGCGCCCTGGTCGCGACCGGCAGCCCGTTCGACGACGTCGTGTATCGGGGGCGCAGCATCAGCATCGGCCAATGCAACAACGCCTATATCTTTCCCGGCGTCGGCCTCGGCGTGATCGCTGCCCAGGCACGACGCGTAACCGATGCGATGTTCATCGCGGCGGCGCGCACGCTGAGCGATCTGGCTCCAGTGCGCCGTGATCCGTCGCTGGCGCTGGTACCGCCGCTTCGCGAAGTGCGCGAGGTGGCGAAGCGAGTCGCCGTGTCCGTTGCGGTCCAGGCGCAGCGTGATGGCGTCGCAGACCCGCTCCCTGACGATGAGCTCACGCGCAGGATCGACGCGACGATGTGGACGCCCGAGTACCTGCCCTACCGGCGCGTCCGTTAACCCGTTGAGGGCGAGGCTCCGTTAGTAGCTGGTAGGCAATCCGCCAGCCCCAGGAGCTTCGATGCGCGCCGCTCGTCCGCTATTCGTCTTGGTCACTCTTGCCGCTGCCTTCGCGTGCTCGGCCGTACAGGCGGGCTCGCTCGCCGACGTGGAGGTCTACGACCGCACCACCGGCCGCTCGCTGCCGATCTATGAGCATGAGGGCCGGCTTTATGTCGCAGGCGAGCCGCGGCATCAGTACGAGCTGCGCGTCCGCAATTCGTCTGGCGCGCGGGTGCTGGCGGTGACCAGTGTCGACGGCGTCAACGTGATCACTGGTCAGACTGCCGCGCAGGAGCAGAGCGGCTACGTTCTCAGCGGCTGGGACTCGGTGCGAATCGAGGGCTGGCGCAAGAGTCTCGACGAGGTCGCGACGTTCTACTTCACGCAGCTCGCCGACTCCTACGCCGCTCGCACCGGCAGGCCGCACGACGTCGGCGTGATCGGCGTCGCGCTGTTCCGCGAGCAGCAGCCGTACTACGAACCGTGCTGCGCGCGGCTGGAGGACAAGGCGCAGGCTCCGGCGGCTTCAGCACCGGAATCGAACGCCCAAGCCGCCGCCGATGAACCCGGGCGCGAGCGCGACGCGTCGGGCGCGCGGGCCGAGCGACGCAGCCAGTCCAAAAGTGAAGCCCAGCTCGGCACGGGTCACGGGCATCGCGAAGCGTCGCCCGCGCAGTACGTGAACTTCCGCCGCGCGTCGTCGACGCCGGACGAGACGATCGTCATCTACTACGACTCGCGCCGGAACCTGGTCGCGCAGGGCGTGCTGCCGCAGCCGGAGCGGCCGTGGTACGCCGATCGTCGTCCGCAGCCGTTCCCGAACGGGTTCGTGCCGGATCCGTGATTTCTATTCTTCCGACGCCGCGCCGCCGCCCATCTTCGCCAGGTCCTGCTGATTGACCTTCTCGGTATTGAAGCGCGACAGGCGCTCGCGCATGGTCTTCAGCACTTCGGGGAGCGGCGGCGGCTCGTCCTTGATCCAGCGCAACGGATTGACGCGCGCGATCACGAAGTTGCGCAGGTACGGGCTCACCAGCCCGCGGTCTTTGAGCTTGGCCACGATGCTGGTCACGAGCTCATCGAGCTCGAACACCTGCTCCGCGTAGCGCTCGTGCACGGCGAGCGCCTTCTGCAGCGAGTCGGATGAGAATTCTTCGAGCCGGCGCAGGATCGAGTGATAAGCGCCGCCGGGGAAATTGCCCTTGCGCTCGTAGCACAAGCCGAGCGTCACCAGCGACGCTTCCTCGAGGTAGAACGAGAAGTCGTTTTCCGGCCGCTTTGCATCCTCCTCGATGAGGCCCTTGTAGATCCGGATGACTTCGAGTGCGCGCTCGCGCAGGTTGTGCGCCTTCTCGGTGTTGAGCGCGAGGATCTGCCAGGCGATCTCGCGCTTCGGCACGATCAACGCGATGATCGACTTGGCGCCGAGCCGCCGCATCGCCTCGAGCCGATGCAGACCGTTCGGAGTCCAGAAGCCTTCCTTCGGCGCCGTGATCGCGATGATCGGATCGAGGAACAGGCCGGTCTTGTCGATCACGCCGGAAAGCTTCTTGTGATGCGCGTCGGACAAGTCGCGCTGGAACGGCGTCGGCTCGATGCGATCGATCGGCAACGCCGCCAGCAGCAGCGGAGTGCGACCGAGCGGCTCGGCGTAACTGCCGATCAGCAGTCCGCCCTCACTCTCGACGCGCGCCGCGACTTCTGCCGCATCCGGCGGCAGCTCGTCGAGCTTGCACTCGGCCGGCAGCACGCCACGCGTGCGCGGCGCAGCTTTCTTGGGCGTCCGGCGGCGCACCGGCGCCCGTTTGCGTTTCGCAGTCGTCGATTTAGCTTTCGTTGCCACGCGGGATCCTCCATGCCGCCGGCAAATTGCCCGCAGCAATCAGTGTATTGCACCGCAGAGTAACCGGAACTGCCCTCATGCGCGAGGCGTTGCATCTGCGATGCGGGTGGTCGAGCCGCGTGCATCGAATTCGCACATCCAGTCCCTTCGTGGCAGGAGATCCGCATGAGAAACAATGGAGCATTGCATTCCCCACTCAAGAACCTGCGCAAGGATCTGTACGCAGTTGCGCGTGACGCCGAGGCGCTGCTCAAGGCGACCGCGGAAGTGACCAACGAGCGCGTGCAGGAAGTGCGCGAGCGCACCGAAAAGACAGTGCGCGCCGCGATGGACACGCTTTCCAACGATCGGCTGCGCAGTCAGGTGCGCCGCGTCGCTGAGAGCACCGACGAATACGTGCGCGAGCGGCCTTGGGCGATGATCGGCGCGGCTGCCGGCGTCGGCCTGTTGATCGGCCTGCTGCTCCGGCGCGACTGACCATCATGTCTACGCACCAGGAACAGGTCGAAAGCGCAATCTCCGATCCCACGCGGCACTACGCCCGTCCCATGGACGTCGTGCAGGACGAGTCACTCGACATTGCGGAGAAGCGCAAGATCCTCGAGTCCTGGAAAAAGGACGCGGAGCTGCTCTCGACCGCCCAGGACGAGAACATGGGCGGCGGCGAGCGCCCGCAGCTCCAGGACGTGAGCCTCGCGCTGACCGAGCTCGACCGTGACTGACGTCAACGCTCGAGGTTGAGCAGGTTCGCCGGCGAGTACTGATCCGTCAGGACTCGCGCATTCGGATTCCAATCCCGCTCTTGCGTGAAGAGCGGCAGGACGTCTGCGGCATCGAAGCCGTAGACGCGGAACGCGGCGGCGAATTGTTGCGCAGTCGTGCGCAGCTGCTCACGGTCCGGCAACGGGCCGAGCCGCGTCAGGATTACTCGGTTCTCGCGCTTCAGATTGAAAAATTTCTCGAACACCTTCTCGTAGGTCACCGACTCGTGCTCGTAGAGCCCGCTGGAAGAGAACGTGTTGGCCGCCAGCACGCCGCCCGGCGCGAGCAGCGACTTCACTTCCTCTAAGAATTCTTGAGTGAGCAGGTGCTCGGGAATGTATTCGTGATCGAACGCATCGAGCATGATCAGGTCGTAGCGTTGCGTGCCGCGCAGTGCGCGCTTGACGTAGACGCGCCCGTCGCTCTCGATGACGTGCGTCTTGTCGCTCGTTGCAAATCCGAAATAGCGGCTGGCCACGCGCTCGACCGCCGGGTCGATCTCGACGACGTCGATGCGCGTGTCGGGCAGCAACTGTCGTAGCACGCGGGGCAGCGTGCCTCCGCCCAAGCCGATGATCAGCACCGACTGCGGCCGCGGATTCACGAACAGCGCGCCCAGCATCATCTTCGGATAGTTCATCACGAGCCGATCCGGGTGCCGCATGTCCATGCACGACTGGCGGCCGACCCGGCAATTACGCGTGAAACACATGCACCGCACGTCGCCGTTGTCGTAGACGAGCACCTCGCGATACAGCGAGCGTTCCGCGTGCACCAGGCGCTGGTCTGCGCGGGCCGCGCTCGCCGCGCCCATCGACAAAACAGCCGTGAAAACAGCCACAAGGACCGGCAAGCGGAGCGATCGCTTCATCAATGAATCTCGTTGCGAGGGGCGCGCACGAACCAGGCGCCCAGACCGATGACCAGGGAGATCAGCAGCAGTCCGAGCAGGATCTGGTTCACTTCCAGGAGCAGCACCAGGTAGAACGAAGTCAGCAGCGTGCCCGCGGCGCTGCCAAACGTCGAGACGAAGTACAGCTGGCCGGCGTGGCGCCCCGAGCTATTGCGGTCCTCCACCAGCAGGCGCACCGCGTAGGGCGAAACCATTCCAGAAAAGAACGTCGGCACGAAGAACAGCGTGAACGCGCTCAACAGCGAGCCGAAGCGCGGATCCGGCACGGCAACCGACAACGCGTCGAGCATCGGCTCGGCGAACAACAACAGCGGCACGACTGTCAGCGCCGCGATCGCCAGGATCGCGCCGAGCCGGCGCACGCTCGGTGTCACCATCGAGTAGCGGCCGCCCGCCAGATAGCCGAGCGACAGCGCCAGCATGAAAATGGTGATGATCGCACCCCAGACATAGATGCTGCTGCCGAAGGTCGGCGCGAGCAGCCGGCCGCCGAGCAGCTCCACGGCCATGACAAAAAATCCCGACCAACCCGCGATCAAGTAAGCCAAAACCGTTCGCACCATCCGCCCTCGCTACCCCGCTCCCGCTGCGTTGCGGCAGCTTCGCACGGAACGCTTGCGCGTTCGAATTCTTGGGTCCAGAGTACTTACCGTGAATACCCAGGAGCTGACTGAAATACACCAGGCTCTGCTAGCCGTGCACGACACGGTCGGTACGCTCACCTTCCCGCGCTGTGATCAAGAGGATGTGCTCGAACTGATTGATCGGGTGGAAACGGAACTGTCCGCTTCCCATCCGAACATTCAGATCATCGACACGTTCCTGAATTCCATTGCGCGCAGTCTTCGTGCCGCGCCGGAAGCCCGCGAGGCTTGCCTGCGCATCGAAGACGTCCTCGAGCGCACCGGCCTGCCGAGCACCTGGCAAGCCGGAATCTGATCGGCCACGCACGCCGATCCGATCCACGCCGCGGCCATTCGCGGGCCGCGGTCGCGCGCATACGCGCATTATCCACGCTCATCATTGTCGCGGCTTTTCGATCTCGACCCCACCCTCGCCCGCTGCCGCGGTCAGCTCGAACGTGTCGTGCACGCTGCCGCGTGCGCGCGGCGCATTGCCGTGCATCCAGATCGCCTCGACGAAGTCGCGAGCCTGTCCGGCGGGCACGCTGACGGCGATCCAGTGATCGTCCTGCCATAGCGTCACACAGCCGCTCGGGTCGACCGCGCCTTCGTAACAATCACGGCGAGTCAAGCGGATCGTGACCGACCGCAGAGTGGTGTCGCTGCTGTTGTTCGCGATACGTCCGCGCAGCTCGAACGGTGCCCCGCCGCCCGACAAATGCAAATTCTCTGCTGCCACCATCTTCAGCGGAACGGACTGTAGCTCTGCCGCAGGCGAAGCAGACTTGCCGCGCTGCTGACCGATAGGTGCCTGACTCGGGTCCTCGCTGCGCAATCGCTGCACGATACCCCACGCGAGCATCGCACCGAGCACGACGCAGCCGACGACTCCGAACGGCCGCAAGCGCGGCTGTGAGAGCGCAATGAGGATGAAAATCGCAGCGAGGATCCAGTACACCGCGCAAGCATAACCGCACCGCGTCGGAACCTCATCGGCAGCGAGGCGTTTTTCTTCATGGTCACGATTCACCGCTGACGACGAGGAGCAAAGCGCGATGGGCACGACACCACGTAACGACGGACAGGACAACGAAGGCGAAGGCAACAAGAGCGCCGATCGCAACTATCGCGAAGCGACGAAGAAGTTCGTCGAATCCGCGCGCGGTCGCGAGCAGATCGAGAAGGCCGGCGACGTCGACGCCGACGAACAGCGCGACATCGAGCGTGCCGAGGAAGAGGCGAAGCGTCACGCGAAGGAATAGAAGCGGCCCTCAGCTTCTGTATCATCGGAGGTCTACTCACAACGAATAATTCCAAGTGACCTCCGCCGCGGCTGCCATCGACTCCACCCGCCAGCGTCTGCGAGCCGTGTTCGGCGGCTCGGTGGGCAATCTCATCGAGTGGTACGACTGGTACACGTACTCGGCGTGCGCCATCTACTTCGCGCCGCTGTTCTTTCCCGACGACGATCCGACCACGCAGCTGTTGAACAGCGCGGCGATCTTCGCCGGCAGCTTCCTGATCCGGCCGCTCGGCGGCTGGGTGCTGGGCCGCTATGCGGATCGGCGCGGGCGCAAGGCCGCGCTGACGCTATCCGTGATGTTGATGTGCCTCGGATCGCTCCTCATCGCCTTCGCCCCGGGTTACGCGACCGTCGGTCCGGCGGCGCCCGTGATCCTCATGCTGGCGCGGCTCCTGCAAGGATTCAGCGTCGGCGGCGAGTACGGCACCAGCGCCACGTACATGAGCGAGGTCACGCCTGCCGAGCAACGCGGTTTCTACTCGGGCGTTCTGTACGTCACGCTCGTCATGGGTCAGCTCCTGTCCCTCGCAGTGTTGCTGCTGTTGCAGTGGGTCTTTCTCAGTCACGACCAGCTGGAATCCTGGGGCTGGCGCATTCCATTCGCGGTCGGCGCGGCAGCCGCGCTCGGCGGCCTGTATCTGCGGCGCAATCTGCCCGAGACGGAAAAATTCGAGAAGCACCGCGCCAGCGGCGGACGCGCGGGCGACGTCGATCAGCTGCTGCAGCACCCGCGCGAGGTGCTGATCGTGATCGGCCTGACCGCTGGCGGCACGCTCTACTTCTACATCTTCACGACCTACATCCAGCAGTTCCTCGCGAACACGGTGGGCCTGTCGAAGACCGACGCAACGATCGTCTCGTCGGCGTCGCTGTTTCTGTTCATGCTGATGCAGCCGCTGATGGGCGCGCTGTCCGACCGGATCGGACGCCGGCCGATGCTCATCACGTTCGGCGTGCTCGCGCTGTTCACAACCGTGCCGCTGCTGTCGACCCTCGCGCAGGCACACAGCGCCTGGCTCGCTTTCGCGCTCGTGAGCGTCGCGCTGCTCATCTCGTCCTTTTACAGCTCGATCAGTGCCGTCGTGAAAGCCGAGCTGTTCCCGGTCGAGATCCGCGCGCTGGGCGTCGGCTTGCCCTACGCCGTGGCCGTCTCCTTGTTCGGGGGCAGCGCACCGCTCATCGGACTGTGGTTCAAGTCGATCGGGCGCGAGTCGTGGTTCTACTGGTACGTCACTGTGTGCGTGTTCGGCTCGCTCCTGGTGTACATTTTCATGCGCGAGCCGCAACGCACCTCGCGCATCTGACAGGAAACCCTCCCAGGAAATCTCAATGCTCCGACCCGAGTCCGCCGGCCTCTCCGGCCCGCGCCTGCAACACATCGACCGGTTTGTGCAGCAGAAGTATCTGGATACCGGCAAGCTGCCGTGCGCGCTGACCTTGGTCGAGCGCAATGGCCAGGTCGCGCACCTGAGCGCGCTCGGCCGGATGGATGTCGAGCGTAACCGTCCGTTGCAGGAAGACACGATCTTCCGCATTTATTCGATGACCAAGCCGCTCACCAGCCTGGCGCTGATGATGCTGGTCGAAGAAGGCCGCGTGTCGCTCGACGATCCCGTGCATCGCTACATTCCGCAGTGGCGCGACCTCGGCGTTTACGAAGGCGGCTTCATCGGCTCGTTCCGCACGCGGCGCACGAGCGCGCCGATGCGCGTCATCGACCTGATGCGACACACGTCGGGGCTGACGTACGGTTTCCAGCAGCGCACCAACGTCGATGCCGCCTATCGCAAGCTCCACCTGGGCGAAATTCCGACGGCGGTGTCGCTCGACCAGATGGTCGAAGGGCTGGCGAAGGTGCCGCTCGAGTTCTCGCCGGGCAGCGCCTGGAACTACGGCGTCTCGACCGACGTGGTCGGCTACCTCGTCGGCAAGATTTCGAGCCAGCCGTTCGAGCAGTTCCTGCGCTCGCGCATCCTCGATCCGCTCGGCATGACCGACACGGACTTCATGGTCCCGGCCGCGAAGGCCTCGCGCTTCGCCGCGTGCTACGCAGCGACTCCGGACGGACGCATGGCGTTGCAGGATGATCCGCAAACGAGCTTCTTCTTGAAGCCGCCGAGCTTCGTGTCCGGCGGCGGCGGACTCGTGTCCACCGCCGCGGACTATCTGCGCTTCTGCAGGATGCTGCTCAACGGCGGCGCGCACGATGGCGTGCGGCTGGTCAGCCCGAAGACGCTGGAGCTGATGTCGCAGAACCATCTGCCCGGCGGCAAGGACCTGCCGGATCTCGCCGTCTCGCTGTTCTCCGAAGTGACCTACGCAGGTGTCGGCTTCGGCCTCGGCTTCGCAGTTTCCGTGAGCCCCGCGCGCGGACTGTTGCCGGGATCGCCCGGGGACATTTCGTGGGGCGGGCTCGCCAGCACTTATTTCTGGGTCGATCCGCGCGAGCAGCTGATTGTGATCTTCATGACGCAGCTCACGCCGTCGGCGACGTATCCGATCCGCCGCGAGCTGCGCACGCTGGTGTACTCGGCATTTACTTGATCGGCTGCCGATCTGCCGAGCTCGCTCGCGATCACGCGCTCGTAGTGGCGACATCGCCCTGCAGACTATGAAGATCTGTCAGTTGATTCAGCAATGCTCGAGGCACGACACGGAATCGCACAGCGCGGAGCGCAACCAGCAACGCGTATGCAAATAAACGCAAAGCTCACCCGAAGTGGCGCGAAGCTGATCCTAGAATACTCCCGAAATTTTTCGGGGGGCTCAGCGCCATGTGGATCCGTAAAATCGAGCGCGACCTGCGCAAAGGCGTCGACTCGCCGCTGCCGACGCAAGCCGTCTCGAACGAAGAATTCCTGCCGCGCCCGCAGACGCAGCGCCAGCAGCAGCTCGAAGCGCTGATCCGCGAAATGGGCGACACGCGTGCGCGCAAGCTCAACATGGATCGCCGCGCGTTCATGGCCAGCTCGATGGGCCTCGCCACCTGCTTCGCCGCCTCCAACCGCGTGTACGGCAAAGTCTTCGACGTCGACGAAGCGGAGACCTACGAGCTCGCTGCGATCGACGAGAAGTATCCGAAAAGCCAGTTCTTCGTCATCGACGTGCAGGCGCACTTCACCAACGGCATCGCGCTGAATTTCCGCAACAGCGAGACCGCGCGCAACATGGGCTTCGACTTGAAGGACGACGTCGAATCGTACAGCTTCAAGAATTTCGTCAAGGAGCTGTTCTTCGATTCCGAGACGAACATGGTGGTGATCTCCGGCGTGCCGACGCGCGAGATCCAGCGCACGCCGGACGGCAAGGTCGCGGAAGGCGCGCAGCGCAATCCGCCGTTCGCGATCCTGCCGAGCTGGCTGATGGGCGAGAAGAAGAAGGAGATCAACGCCATGGCCGGCTCGCAGCGCGCGCTGTGCCAGGGCAACCTCGCGCCGAATCACTATTGGGACAAGGCTACCAACAGCATCGACAAGGCCGCGATCATCGAGCAGATGGAGCGCGAGCTGCAGCTGTACAAGATCGATTCCTGGAAGTGGTACTGCCACACGGACCCGGCCCGCACCGGCAACGGCTTCCAGCTCGACGACGACAACGCGATGTGGTTCTACGAGGAGTCGCGCAAGCGCGGCATGAAGCTGGTCAGCGTGCACAAGGGCTACTCCTATCAGTCGCGCACGCTGGGTCATCTGGCGAACCCGAAGGACGTCGAGAAGGCGGCGCTCGCGAATCCCGATTTCAACTTCGTGATCTACCACTCGGCGATCAAGCACGGCCCGAACGAGCCGAACTATCTCGACAGCAACAAGTTCGACCCGAAGACCGGCGACTTCGAGTGGCACTCGGTGCTGATGGACATCAGGAAGCGCAATCCGAAGATCAACAACGTCTATCCCGAGGTCGGCAGCTTCTTCAATGCGCTGGTGGTCGCGGATCCGGTGCTGTGCATGCACGGCATGGGCAAGAACATCAAGCACTACGGCGCCGACCACGTCGTCTGGGGCACCGACTGCCTGTGGTGGGGCTCGCCGCAGTGGGCGATCGAAGCGTTCAAGCGCTTCGACATCTCCGACGAATTCGTCGAGAAGTTCGGCTATGCGAAGATCAGCAAGGCCGACAAGGCGAAGATCCTCGGCTTGAACGCGGCGAAGCTCTACAACATCGACGTCAACGCCAAGCGCAACGCGATTCCGGGCGACAGTCTGGAGAAGGCGAAGCTCGCCTATCTTGATGCCGGCGGCGCGCGGCAGAACGCCGCGTACGGATGGGTTCGCGCGAACGACTGATGCGCGGGTTCGCGGCCCTGGTCTTGCTTGCAATGCCGCTCGCGGCGAGCGCGCAGGCGCACTTCCATCACGTGCATCTCAACGCCACCAATCCCGCAACGGCGATCGAGTTCTACACCAGCAAGTTCAAGGCGCGCAAAGAGTCGTTCGCCGGCCTCGGCGACGCCATCTGGACCGGCGACTCGTGGTTGCTGTTCACCAAGGTCGACTCGCCGCCGCCGAGCGAATTGCTGTCCGGTATCTGGCACATCGGCTGGGGCGCGGAGGACATGCAGTCGACGTATCAGCAGCAACTCGCCCAAGGCACGCGCTTCGCCACGCCGCTCACCGACATCAGCGACATGGTCGGCGGCAATCGCTCGTTCTTCTACGCGTACGTCGACGGCCCGGACCACGTGCTGATCGAACTGAACACCGCGCGCCATCACAACTTCGGGCACGTCCACATGTTCAGCGCCGATCCGCCGGCCGCCGGTGCCTGGTACGCCAGGCAGTTCGGCTTCCGCAGCTTCCCGCAGAACGAGAAACGCATCTACCGTGACGTGCAGATCGCGCCGGCCGCCTTCGTGACCGCGGATCACGTCAGCATGATCATCTATCCGGTGGAATACCGTGGCGGCACGATTGTCTCGACGCGCGGCCGCGTCATCGATCACCTCGGTTTCAGCATCGACGACCTCGACGCGACGCTCGCGCGCCTGCGCAACGACGGCGTAAAGGTGACGGCAGAGCCGCGCAGCATCGCAGACGGTCGCATCAAATTCGCATTCATCGAAGGCCCGGACCAGGTGGCGATCGAGTTGCTGCAGGACGCCACGCCCCGGCCCGCTGCGATCGTGGAGGAATGAGCGTGCAGCAGCCCTCCTGGAACTTCGAGCAGGACCCGACCGATGAGCGCATGGACGAGACCGGCTACAACCTGCGCGCGTATTTCGATCGCATGGCGGACGACAAGCTGCGCGAATACTCGCGCTCGTGGAACGACGCGCAGCTGATAGCATGGGACGGCAATTTCAAGAGCGACGGCGATCTGCTCCTGCCCTGCTCCGAGCGCGACGTCGACGTAGCCGAATACCGCCGCGTGATCGAGCAGTGCATTCGCTATCGTGACCGCGTACGCTCGCTCTGGTGAACACACCCAAAACGCCGCGGGATGGCGGCGGCATCGTCTATTCCACCGACGTCGGCGAGCGGTGCCCTAACTGTCTGCGGCCCGTGCGCGAATGCATTTGCCGGCGCGGCACTCCCGGCAAGCCGACCGGCAAGGCGGCCGGCAGCGGCAACGTGCGCGTCAGCCGCGAGACCCAGGGACGCAACGGCAAAGGCGTCACCGTCATCACCGGGCTCGGTTTACCGCCGGATGAACTCGTTGCGCTCGCGACGGAACTCAAGAAACGCTGCGGCTCCGGCGGATCCGCCGAGAACGGCCGCATCGAGATCCAGGGCGATCACCGCGATCGCCTGGTCGAAGAGCTGATTCGCCGCGGCTGGCAGGCCAAGCGCGCCGGCGGCTAATATGTCGGTCCGATTTGCAAGGAGCCACTCATGAAGATGATGTTCGTCGTTGCCGCAGCAGTCCTGATTGCAGGGCCCGTCGTCGCGGCGCCGGTCAAGTACACGATCGACTCGGACCACACCTACCCGAGCCTGGAGGCCGATCACTTCGGCGGCCTGTCGACCTGGCGGGGCAAGTTCAAGAAGACCTCCGGCTCGATCGTGCTCGATGCGCAAGCGGGCAGCGGCACAGTCGACGTGACCGTCGACACGGCGTCGATCGACATGGGCCACGACAAGCTCAACGATCACGTCCGCACCGGTGGCGACATGCTCGACGCGGGCAAGTACCCGACCGCGACCTACACCGGCAAGCTCACGAAGTTCGTCGATGGCGCGCCGACCGAGGTGGACGGCACCCTGACGCTGCACGGCGTGACCAAGCCCGTGACGCTGAAGATCGATCATTTCGGCTGCCGGCCGCACCCGATGAAAAAAGGCAAGGAAGTCTGCGGCGCGAACGCCAGTGGCACGATCGACCGCGCAGCCTTCGGTGTCGACTGGGGCAAGAATTACGGCTTCAAGATGGATACGAAGCTCGCGATTCAGGTCGAGGCGATCAACGAGTGAAGCTGTCAGGCTTTAGCCTGACTCTCCCTGGCCGCCCTCTCGCCCATCATCGAGCACGCGAGCGCTCCCAGCACGAACACGAATCCCACCCACGGCATGAAGCGCGGCGCGACCACCGTCCACGCGCTCGCGCCGATCGTGGCACCGATGGCGCCGCCGAGATAGGTCATCGAGGAGTTCATCGCGATCGTCGCCGCCGCGAGCAGCGGCGCGACTGCTACCAGCCGCGCCTGCTGCACGGCTGGGAACCCCGCATTGCCGAGGCTCCACACGAACTGCGCAACGAAGATCGCTGCGGCCCAGCTCGCGACGAAGGGCCAAAGCAACAGCACGACTGCTGAAGTGCCGTTGCATTTGTAGGCCACGCCGGTCGCGCCGATGCGGCGGATCAAGCGCACGCTGAGCAGATTGCCCAACAGCCCGCCGACGCCTGAGGTGAACAGCAGCGCGGCGAGCGCGGGGCCGGTAATGCCCTGCACTGCTTTCACGATCGGCGCGATGTAGCTGAGCATCACGTTGCCGCCGACGTTCGTGAGAGCAGTCGCGGCCGTCAGCCAGCGCAGCGCTGGTGAGCGCAGCACTTCGAACCAGCGATACCAGTTCAACGGCGGCACGTGCACGTTCGCGGGCACCGAGCGCCACACCAACAGCGAGACGATACCGCTGGACAGACCGATGAATGCGAACGACGCGCGCCAATCGAATATCGAAGCGACCAGTACCGACAACGGATTGCCGAGCACCGAGCCGACCGCCCAGCCGATCATCAGCTTCACGAGGGTCGGTCCGCGCTCGCTCTCCGGGACCAGCATGCTCACCGTCGCGGCAACCTGCGGCGTGTAGACAGCCGAGGTCACCGCCGCGAGCACGCGCGCGAGCATGAGCTGATCGTAGTTGCGGCTGAGGGACGCAAGCACATTAGCGAGCGCACAGATCGCCATCGACAGAGTCAGCAGCAGGCGCCGATCGATGCGCGAGCCGAGCGTCGCGAGCGTCGGCGCGCAAATCGCAGCCGAGATACCGAACGCAGCGATCAACAATCCGGCCTTTTCGATCGGAATCGCGAGCGAAGTCGAGATGTCGTTGAGCAGGCCGCCGACGCTGAGAAAGCTCGTGGCGACGAAGAAGTTACCGGCGATGAGAACGATGAGGCGAGGCAGCGGCATCTGGAAGCGGATGTTATCCGCTTCCCGCCGGCGCGTAGATCAATCTCCACCCATCGTTGCCGCACAGCTGCGCGATGCGCTCGGTGAGCTCGCGCGTCGGTTTGACTGACCACTCTTCCGAGAGCACCAGCTCTGCTCGCGCTGCAGAACTCTGGTAGCGCACGGCAACGGCACAGCGGCCGCCGCGGAACGGCTTCAGCGTCTGCTCCAGCGTCTTGATGAAGTTGCCGTCGGCCTTCTCCGGCCAGCGCAACACCAAGCGGCGCGCGTGCTGCTCGCGAGCGTGATCGATGTCGAACGCGCGCTTGGCAGTGAGCCGCCAGCCTTCGATGTACTCGTCGAAGCGCAGCGAGCCTTCCACGACCAGGATCGCGCTCTTGGCGATCAAGCTGCGGTACTGCTGCCAGACGTCTTCGAACATCGACGCTTCGATGCGCCCGCTGCGGTCGTCCATCGTGAAGATCACGCGGCCGCCGCGCTTGCCGAGATCGAACACCATGCCGGCGATCGTGGCCGGCTTGCCGCGAAACTGCTGGAAGCCCCCTTCGTTGTTGCTGCTCGGCGGCGGGCGATCGCCGGTGATGTCCGCGATGCGGCCGCTGATGATCGGCCGCACCTCGTGCTCGAACTCCTCGAACGGATGCCCGGTGAGATACAGGCCGAGCGTGTCGCGCTCGCCGTCGAGGCGCACGCGGCGACTCCAGTCCGGCAGCACTTCATTGCTGAGCGTGACCGTTGGCGCCGCACCTGCATGGTCCATCAGGCCGAACATGTCGTCCTGACCGACGACGCGCGCACGAATCGTCTGGTCCGCCAGCTGCATCGCCGCGGGCAGCGCGTGCATCAGGGTGGCGCGGTTGGCGCCGATCAGGTCGAGCGCGCCGGAGCGGATCAGCGCTTCCAGCACGCGGCGGTTCATGCGGTTCTGGTCGCTGCGCCGGCACAACTCCGCGAGATCGGGGAACGCGCCGTGCGCCTCGCGCTCGGTGGCGAGCATCTCGACGACCGATTGCCCGACGCCTTTGATCGCGCCGAGCCCGTACCGAATGGCACGCTCACCGCTGACCGTGAACATGTAGTGCGAGCTGTTGACGTCGGGCGGCTCGACCTTGAGCTGCATGCGGCGCGCTTCGTCGATCAGCGTCACGACCTTGTCAGTCTTATCCATGTCGGACGACAGCACCGCCGACATGAACGCCGCCGGATAGTGCGTCTTGAGCCACGCGGTCTGGTACGAAAGCAGCGCGTAGGCGGCGGAGTGCGACTTGTTGAAGCCGTAGCCCGCGAACTTCTCCATCAAGTCGAAGATGTGCTCGGCGGTGCGCTGCTGAACGCCGCGAGCGGTAGCGCCGCCGACGAAGATCGAGCGCTGCTGCGCCATCTCCTCCGCCTTCTTCTTGCCCATCGCCCGGCGCAGCAGGTCGGCGCCGCCGAGCGTGTAGCCCGCGAGCACCTGCGCGATCTGCATCACCTGCTCCTGGTACAGGATCACGCCGTAGGTCGGCGCGAGCACCGGCTTCAGGTCGGGATGCAGATAGTCGATCGGGCCAGTGGTCTTGCCGTGCTTGCGCGCGATGAAGTCGTCGACCATGCCCGACTGCAGCGGGCCCGGACGGAACAGCGCCACCAACGCGATGATGTCCTCGAAGCAGTCCGGCTGCAGGCGGCGGATCAGGTCCTTCATGCCGCGCGATTCCAGCTGGAACACGGCAGTGGTTTCGCAGCGCTTGAGCAGCTCGTAGGTCGGCGCGTCGTCCATCGGCAGCGCATTGACGTCGAGCGGCGGCTCGCCCTTGCGCTCGCGCTGCACGTTGATGATCTTGACCGCCCAGTCGATGATCGTCAGCGTGCGCAGCCCGAGGAAGTCGAATTTCACCAGGCCGGCGGCTTCGACGTCGTCCTTGTCGAACTGCGTCACGACGTTGCGGCCGGTGTCGTCGCAGAACAGCGGCGCGAAGTCGGTGAGCACCGAGGGCGCGATGACCACGCCGCCGGCGTGCATACCCGCATTGCGCACCAGGCCTTCCAGCGACATCGACATGTCGAGGATCGCGCGCGTGTCCTCTTCGGTCTTGTAGCGCCGCTGCAGCTCCGGCTCCTTGGCCATCGCGTCCTTGAGCGTGATGCCGAGCTCGAACGGGATCAGCTTGGCGATCGAATCGGCGAACCCGTAGCTCTGCCCGAACACGCGCGCGACGTCGCGCACCACGGCCTTCGCCGCCATCGTGCCGTACGTGATGATCTGCGAGACGCGCTCGCGGCCGTAGCGGTCGGCGACGTAATCGATGACGCGGTCGCGGCCGTCCATGCAGAAGTCGACGTCGAAGTCCGGCATCGAGACGCGCTCGGGATTCAGGAAGCGCTCGAACAGCAGGTCGTAGCGCAACGGATCGAGGTCGGTGATGCCGATCGAATACGCGACCAGCGAGCCGGCGCCCGAGCCGCGTCCCGGACCGACCGGCACGTCGTTCTCGCGCGCCCAGCGGATGAAGTCGGCGACGATGAGGAAGTAGCCGGCGAAGCCCATCTGGCAGATCACGCCGAGCTCGCTTGCCAGGCGCTGCTCGTACTCGTCCCGCGCGATCGCGCGACCTTGCACGACGCTGGTGCCCAGCCGCTGCAGGCGCTGCTCCAGACCGCGCTTCGCCTCTTCCCGCAGGAAGTCCTCGGTGCTGAGATTTCCCGGCACGGGATACGCCGGCAGCACCGACTTGCCGAGCTTCAGCTCCAGATTGCAGCGGCGTGCGATCTCGAATGAGTTGGAAATGGCTTCGGGAATGTCATCGAACAGCTGCGCCATCTGGCGCGGCGACTTCAGATACTGCTCCTTGCTGTAGCGGCTGCGCCGCTTGGCATCGCCGACCAGCGCGCCGTCGTGAATGCACACGCGCGCCTCGTGCGAGTCGAAGTCCTCGGCGCGGATGAAGCGCACGTCGTTCGTCGCCACCACCGGCACGCCGTATTCGGCCGCCAGGTTCAGCGCGCCGTGGATGTAGCGCTCCTCGCCTTCGCGTCCCGTCCTTTGCAGCTCGATGTAGTAGCGATCTCCGAACAGCGCGAGCCAGCTCTCGAGCGCCTTGCGCGCCTCCGCTTCACGGCCGTGCACGAACGCACGACCCAGATCGCTGTCGCGCGCACCGGAGAGCGCAATCAAGCCGCCCAGGTTGCTGGCGTCGAGCCACGCGCGGTCGATCGTTGCCAAGCCGCGATGCTGGCCTTCGAGGTATGACCTGCTGACGAGCCGCGTGAGATTGCGATAGCCGGCGTCGTTCTGACACAGCAGCACCAGCGTCGAGGCCTCGGCGCGCTCGCCCGGCTCGCGCACGCGCAGATCGACGCCGATGATCGGCTTCACGCCGGCCGCCTGCGCCGCGCGATAGAACTTCACCATCGCGAACAGGTTGCTCTGATCGGTGAGCGCGACCGAGGGCATGCCCGCGGCGGCGACGGCGTCCATCAGTCCGGGCGCATCGCCGCCCTCGCTCGTGATCCGCACGACGCTGTCGACGAGCGAATACTCGGTGTGCAGGTGGAGGTGGACGAACATGGGCTAGATGTGAATGCCCGCGGCCGCGACGCGCACCGGCTCGAAGCTGCGACGATGGATCGGCGAAGGGCCGTACTTGCCGAGCGCCTCGAAATGCTCCGGCGTGCTGTAGCCCTTGTGCGAGGCGAAGCCGTATTGCGGATAGATCGCGTCGAGGCCGACCATCATCGCGTCGCGGGTCGTTTTCGCGAGGATCGACGCGGCGCCGATGCAGATGCGCCGCGCGTCGCCGTCGACGATCGCCTCGAAGCTGCATTCCAGCGACAGACCGATGAACGACGGACAGCGGTCGCCGTCTACCTGCACGTGCGCGGGCCGCACGCGCAGCCCGAGCAGCGCGCGCCGCATCGCCAGATAGGTCGCCTGCAGGATGTTCAGGTTATCGATCTCTTCGACGTCGGCCCACGCGACCGACCACGCGATCGCGCTGGCGCGGATCTTGATTGCGAGCTCGGTACGCTCCTCCGGCTCGATCAGCTTGGAGTCGCGGATGCCGCGGATGCGCCGCCGCGGATCGAGGATCACCGCGGACGCGACGACGGGTCCCGCCAGCGGTCCGCGCCCCGCCTCATCGACGCCGGCGCGCAAACCGTCGCGAACCAGATTGAACGCCAGCTGTGCCGAACTCATCGCTCCCCGTCAACTCAACAATGCAACGATGGCCTCCGCCGCACGCGCGCTGGCGTCCCGGCGCAGCGTCTCGTGGATCGAGGCGAAAGTTTGCACGAGCTGATCGCGATCGGCACGCTCCAATTGCGTCAGCACGGCGGGGCCGAGCACGGCGGCGCGCACCTCGGCGTTGAAATATTCAGGGACTACCTGACGGCCGGCGAGCAGGTTGGGCTGCGCGAAGTACGGCGCCTTGAAGAGTTTCAAAGTCTTAAGCAGAAAAGTTGTCAGCAGGCTCAAGCGGTAGGCGACCACCATCGGACGCTTGACGAGCGTCGCTTCGAGCGTCGCGGTGCCGGACGCGAGCAGCACGACGTCGCTTGCTGCCATCACCTGCTGCGCGTTGCCGTCGACCAGAGTCACGCGATCGCGCACATCGGCCGCGGCGAGCGCGGCAGCGAACGTGCGGTGGGCCCCTTCGTTGGCGAGCGCAGCGACGAATTTCAGTCCGGGGCGCTGCTGGCTCAGCCAGGCGACCGTCGCGGCGAAGTCCGGGCTCAGTCGCGCGACCTCGCCGTGCCGGCTGCCGGGCAGCAACGCGACGTAGGTGCCCTCCGGGTCGAGCCCGAGCGCAGCGCGCGCCGCGCGCGGATCCAGGTGCAGCGGAATCTGGTCGGCCAGCGGATGACCGACAAACACGGCGTGCACGCCGTGCTCGTCGTAGAAGCGCTTCTCGAACGGCAGCAGGCACAGGACCAGATCGACCGCCCGCCCGATCGTCCGCACCCGCCCCTGGCGCCAGGCCCAGATCTGCGGGCTCACGTACTGCACGGTGCGGATGCCGCGCTCCTTCAAGCGTGGCGCGACCCGCAGGTTGAACTCCTTGGCATCGACGCCGATGTAGACATCCGGCCGCTCCGCGAGCACGCGCGCGAGCAGCTTGCGGCGGATGCGCAGCAGCCGCGGCAAATGCGGCAGGATCTCGAACAGCCCCATCACTGCGAGATCTTCGGCGCGCTCCCAAGGCTCGCAGCCGGCCGCGATCATGCGCGGGCCCGCGATGCCGGCGAACCGCGCGCCCGGCAAGCGAGCGCGCAGCGCTTCGATCAGATGTGCGCCGAGATTATCGCCCGAGGTTTCGCCGGCGACGAGGACGATGCGAGGACCGGCACCGGTCGCCTGACCCACCGCTTACCTCACGATGCCGACCCGCTCGCGGCGCGGCGTGGAATCGTTGAGGAACGCGACCAGCGGCGCCAGCTCCGGCTGCTCGGCCGCGCGCTGATTGAGCTGCTCGGTTGCCTCGTGCAGCTTCAGCTGCGAGCGATACAGGATGCGGTAAGCATCGCGGATATTGCGGATCTGCTCGGCGGTGTAGCCGCGCCGTTTCAGACCCTCTGAGTTCACGCTGTGCGGCTCCGCCGGCCGGCCGACGGCCATCACGAACGGCGGCACGTCGCGCGTCACCGCCGTGTTGTTGGCGATGAAGGCATGCGCGCCGACCACGCAGAACTGGTGCACGCCGGAGAAGCCGCCCATGTGCACCCAGTCGCCCATCTCGACGTGGCCGCCGAGCGTCGCGTAGTTCGCGAACACGCAATGCGAGCCGATCACGCTGTCGTGCCCGACGTGCGAGCCGGCCATGAACAAGTTGTCGTCGGCGATGCGCGTGACCAGCTGGTCCTTGGTCGTACCGCGGTTGATCGTGCAGTTCTCGCGGAACGTGTTGCGGTCGCCGATCTCCAAACGCGTCGGCTCGCCGTTGTACTTCAAATCCTGCGGCGCCGCGCCGATCGAGGCGAACTGGAAGATGCGGTTCTCGCGGCCGATCGCGGTCGGGCCTTCGATCACGACGTGCGGCCCGACCCAGGTGCCGGCGCCGATCGTGACGCCGGGGCCGATCACGCTGTAGGCGCCGACTTCGACGTCCGGCGCCAGCGAGGCATCGGCGGCAATGAGTGCGGTGGGGTGGATGGCCATACTCGGGTCATTTCGTTCCGGGCGCCACCATCATCTCGGCGCTGGTCGCCTCCTCGCCGTCCACTTCGGCGACTGTCGAGAACTTCCAGATGCCGCGCATCGAGCGTTCCAGCGTTGCTTTCAGAACCAGCTGATCGCCAGGGACGACCGGGCGGCGAAAGCGCGCCTTGTCGATGCCGACGAAGTACATCGGACGGCTCTCGTCCGGATATACGCCCGCGGTCACGAACGCGAGGATGCCTGCGGTCTGCGCCAGCGCTTCCAGGATGATGACGCCCGGCAGCACCGGCCGATGCGGAAAGTGCCCGGGGAAGAACTGCTCGTTGACCGTGACGTTCTTGAGCGCGCGGATCGACTGCCCGGCCACGCACTCGAGCACGCGATCCACCAGCAGGAAGGGATAGCGATGCGGCAACCGGCGCATCACTTCCTGGATGTCCATCGTCAAGACTTCAGTCATCCCCACCCCTTTTATTCGTCTGCGCTCTCGTCCGGCTCCGGCGCCCCGCCGGTCAGCCGGCGCACCTGGCGCGCGAGCTCGTCCAGCCGGTGGAAGCGCGCGGCATTCTTGCGGAATCGCGCCGCCTCGTCGACCGTGAGGCCGCCGGAATAGTAACCCGGCTTGCGGATGCTGCTGTTCACAAACGAACGGCCGGTCACGACCACGTCGTCGCAGATGCTCAGGTGGCCGGCCATGCCGACCTGCCCGGCGATCATGCAGCGCGCGCCGATGGTCGTGCTGCCCGAGATCCCGGTGCAACCCGCGATCACGGTGTGAGCGCCGATGCGCACGTTGTGGCCGATCTGGATCTGATTGTCGAGCTTGACGCCGTCCTCGATCACCGTGTCCTCGATCGTGCCGCGGTCGATGGTGGTGTTGGCGCCGATTTCGACGTCGTTGCCGATGCGTACGCCGCCGATCTGCGGCACCTTCACCAGCCCGTCTGCATCGGGCGCGAAGCCGAAGCCATCCGCTCCGATGGTGACGCCGGGGTGCAGCGTGCAGCGCTCGCCGATCGCGACCGAGCTGCACAGCGTGACGCTTGCGACGAGGCGTGTATCCGCGCCGGTCGTCACGTCATCGAGGAGCACACAACCGGGACCGATCGTGCAGCGCGCGCCGATGCGCGCTCGCGCGCCGATCACCGCCAGCGGCCCGATAGCGGCAGACGGATCGATCACAGCGCTCGAATCGATGACTGCCGTCGGGTGCCGGCCGGGAATGACCGACGGCGCGGGATGCAGCAGCGCCGCAATCCGCGCGTAGGTGGCGTACGGATTCTTCGCGATGAGAGCGGGGACCGGGCACTCCGCGGCGAACTGCGCCTCCAGCACGACCGCACCGGCCTTCGTCTGCGGCAGGTAACGCCGGTAACGGGGATTCGCGAGAAAGGTCAGCGCCTGCGGGTCCGCGCGCTCCAGCGTCGCGACGTGCGCGATGCGCACATCGGGATCGCCCTGGAGGGTACAGCCGAAGCGGACCGCGAGCTCACCTAGGGTAGCGGTGCTCACGAGCGCTGTCCGCTGCGGTTGGCCTTACTGTTGTGGCTTGCTCTGAGGCGGCGGCGGCGTCGCCGGCTTCGGCGTGGCAGGCTTCGGGGCAGCGCCGCCGGTCGCCTTGTATCGAGCCTGCAGAGCGCTCAGCACCTGAGCAGTGATGTCCATCGACTCGTTCACGTAGAGGACGCCCTCGCCCACGATCAGGTCGTAGCTCGAGGTGCGCGCGAACGCCTGCACTTCCTGCAGCAGCGAGCGCTGCAGCTTGCCGATCTCTTCGTTGCGACGCAGGTTCAGATCCTCGACGTACTCGTTCTGCTTGCGTGCCAGCTCGCGCTGACCGTCGCGCAGATCCTTCTCGGCGTTGCGCCGCTCGTTCTCGGCCATCACCGCGCCGTCGCGATTCAGCTTCTCTTCCTTCGCCTTCAGTTCCTTCTGCGTCGACATGATCTCTTTCTGGCGCGGCGCGAACTCGTCCTGCAGCGCCTGCATCGCCGACTTCGCCTGCGGCGCCTCGTCGAGCAGCCGCGGCACGTTCACCACCGCGATCTTCATCTCCGCGTGCGCAACACCCAGCGGCGCGAGCAGAGTCATGCCCGCCAGAATCGGACCCGCAATAATCGAACTGGGACTCAAACGTGCCATGTAGGATTGACCTCGATACTTGAGTAATGCTTGTCAGAACGCCTGGCCGATCGAGAACTGGAACCCCTCGACCTCGTCGCCCCAACGCGTCAGGGTGTCGCCGCGCTTGTCGTTCAAAGGCATCGCGTAGCTGAACCGGAACACGCCCAACGGGGCCAGCCATTGCACGGCCACGCCGACCGCCTGCTTCAGCTCACTATACTTGAAGCCATAGTCGATTTCCGCGGGAACGAAGTTCGGGTCGAGGGGGCCGGGAGGACGTATCTGCGGGTTCGCCCGGAACACGATGTTCTGGTCCGAGAACACGTTGCCGATGTCGTAGAACAGGCTGAAGCGCGCGCTGTTGCGCCACTTTTCCGGGATCGGCAGCAGCAATTCGGTCTGCGCCACCGTCTTGATGTTGCCGCCGTACGGCCGGCCGAAGTTGTCTTTCGGACCGAGCCGCGACTCGCGGAAGCCGCGGACCGAATCCGGCCCGCCGGCGAAGTACTGACGGTACGGCGGCAGCGCCGTCGTATCGCCGAGCGCACGGCCGTAAGCCAGCTCCGCATTGAACATGATCGTGAACTGGCGCCAGATCGGTACGAACTGCAGGTAGTCGTACGAGGCGCTCCAGTACTCGACTTCGCTCCCCGGCAGCGTGTAGCCGACGTTGAAGCGATGGCGCATGCCGCGGTCGGCGAAGATCGCGCGGTTGCGGGAATCGTAGCGCCAGCCGAGGTTGAGCTCGTACGCGTCGAACTTGCTGCTCACGACCTCGAACTCGGCGATGTCGTTGCAGTCGTCGTCGAGAATCACCTGCCGGCAGGTGACGCGCGGGTTGCCGTTGTTGCGCACCCAGTCGACGGCCTGGTCGGCGCTGCCGCCTTCGGTGGTGACCAGCTCGGAGCGCTGCGCCGTGACACCGACGCCGACGTACTGGAATTCCGTGATCGGCCAGTCGTAGTTGAGACCGAGCGTCACGGTCTCGGTGTCGAAGTCCGAAGCCGCCGAGGTGAACTGCGTGACGTCGCGGTAGCCGAGCGAGATCGTGCGCTGCACTTCGTCGATCGTCGTGTAGCGGTCGGTGTGCGAGAAGCTGAAGGACTTCGCGTAACGGCCGGAGTTGATCTCGGCCGCGATGCGGTTGCCGGTGCCCATGAAGTTCGAGTGCACGAAGTTGCCCTGCAGGATCACCGACTGCGACTCGGAGTAACCGACGCCGCCGCCGAACTGGCCCGGCAGGCCCTCTTCGATCTGGAAATCGACATCGACCAGGTCGGCCGCGCCCGGCACCTGGTTGGTTTCGACCTCGACCTTCTCGATGAACGGCAGGCGCTGGATGCGCTGCTTGGAGCGCTCGACCGCGTTGTTCGACAGGTACGCGCCTTCGAGCTGGCGCATCTCGCGCCGGAACACTTCGTCGTTCACGCCCGAGGTGCCGTTGAAGTTCACGCGCCGCACGTACACGCGGTTCTTCGGGTCGACCACGAACGTCAGCGTGATTTCCTTGGTGTCCGGATTCACCTGCGGCACCGGATCGATGGTGGCGAACGCGTAGCCGTCGACGCCGAGCCGCGCCTTCATGGCTTCGGTGGTCGCAGTCACGGCGCGCAGCGAGTACTGGTAGCCGGGCCGCATGAAGATCAGCCGCTTCAGCTCCGACTCCGGCACGACCATGTTGCCGGCCAGCTTCACGTCCGAGACCTTGAAGACGTCGCCTTCGTGCACGTTGACCGTGATGAAGATGTCGTCCTTCTCCGGCGCGATCGCCACCTGCGTCGAGGTCACGGCGAAATTCGCGTAGCCGCGGTCCATGTAGTAGGAGCGCAGCTTCTCGAGGTCGCCCGACAGCGCTTCGCGCGCGTAGCGGTCGTCGGAGCGATACCACGACAGCCAGTTCGGCGTCTTCAGCTCGAACTGATCGAGCAGCGTCGCGTCGTCGAACGCCGTGTTGCCGGCGATGTTGATCTGGCGGATGCGGGCACGCTTGCCCTCGGTGACGTCGATCGTCAGCTTGACCTTGTTGCCCGGCACCTCCTCGACCTTGGCGTCGACCCGCACGGCGTACTTGCCGCGCGAGAAGTACTGGTCGGTGAGGTATTGCTTGACCTCGTCGAGCACCGACTGGTCGAAGGTCTTGCCGGTCGCGAGGCCGACGTTGCGCAGCGACTTCTGCAGATCCTCGGTCTTGATGTCCTTGTTGCCCTTGATCTCGAAGCTCTCGATCGAAGGACGCTCGAGGACAGCGACGACCAGCGTGCCGCCCTCGCGGCGGATCTCGACGTCGCGGAAGAACTTGGTGTCGTAGAGGGCGCGCAGCGCCTCGGCGACGCGGCGCTGATCGAGGCGGTCGCCGATGTTGATCGGCAGGTAGTTGTAGACCGTGCCTTCGGAGATGCGCTGCAGGCCCTCGATGCGGATGTCGCCGACGGTGAATTGTCCGTCATCGGCGCGGGCCGGCGCGGCTCCCGGCAGGAGCTGTGCTGCAGCGGGCTCGCACAGCGCACCCGCGGCGGCCAACGCGAGGGTCGCGTGAATAATCGACTTCAAACGCATCGGCCGGGACCCCTTCTGACTCAGTTCAAGTGTCGTGCGATGTCGTTATAAAACGCCAGCGTCATCATCAGGATCAGCATCGCTATGCCGATCTGCTGGCCGAGCAGCTGTGCACGCTCTGAGACCGGTCCGCCCTTCACCAGTTCCGCAAGCTGATAAACCACTTGTCCGCCGTCGAGAATCGGGATCGGCAGCAGGTTCAGCACGCCCAGGCTGATGCTGATCAGCGCCAGCGTGCCGAGGAAGGTTCGCCAGCCCTGCCGCGCAGCGAAACCTGTTGTTTCCGCGATACTGATCGGCCCGGAGATGGCCTGCAGCGAAACGTCGCCGGTGATGATGCGGCCCACGATTCGCAACGTGAACACCGAAGTGTCCCAGGTCTTGGCCGCTGCCTGCCCGACGGCCGCGACCGGGCCGTACTTCTGCAGGGTCAGCATGTCCTCCAGCGTGCGGCCGGTAGGAATCCGCTGATCCTTCGGCGCGATACCGATCAGCCCGGTCTTGCGCCCGCCTTTCGAATCCTCGCCGATGGTGACTTTCATGTCGCGGACCGCGCCGTCGCGGCGCACCTGCAGGGTGACTGTGCGTCCCGGGTTGGGCTTCACGCGGTTCACCAGCTGCTGAAAGTGCGCGATCTGCTCGCCGTCGATCGCCAGGATCTCATCGCCGACCTTCAACCCCGCCCGCTCGCCGGCAGTGCCTTTGTTGACGAGGCCGATAATCGCTTTGACCCGCGGCCGCCAGATCTCGAAGCCCAGCCCAGGCAGCAGCGCCTCGGGCTGCGTGAGCGCGCGACTACGCTCGCCGACCGGCAGCGACAGATCGCGCTCTGCGCCGTCGACGCCGCGCACAGTCATGTCGATGGTGCCGTCGTCGGTGAGGTCTTCGATGATCGCCAGCGTTGCGGCCTCGAGCGTCGGCGTCGGTCGACCGCCGATCTGCAGGATCTGGTCCTCGTAGCGCAGCCCGGCGCGGGCGGCGATCGAGTCCGGCGTGATCTCGCCGATGATGGGCTTGATGGCCGGCACGCCGGCGGTAAACAACACCCAGTAAAGCGCGATTGCGAAAATCAGGTTCATGCCCGGGCCGGCGAGCAGCGTCGCGATGCGCTTCCACACGGGCTGGCGATTGAAAGCGCGCGGCAGATCGCGCTCCGCGACGTTGCCTTCGCGCTCGTCGAGCAGCTTCACGTAGCCGCCGAGCGGCACCGCAGCGACCACGAACTCGACCGGATCCTTGCCGATGACCCGGCGATACAGCGGCTTGCCGAAACCGATGGAGAAGCGCAGAACGCGGATGCCGAGCTTGCGCGCGACCCAGAAATGCCCGAACTCGTGCACCGCGACCAGCACGCCGATCGCCACGATGAACGCTGCGACGTTGATGACGAATTGCAGCGGGCTATCGGTCGAAATCATGCATGAACTCCTGCAGGGCCGGCGATTGCAGTCTGCGCCTCGCGGCGTGCCCAACCGTCTGCAGCCAGAATGTCTGCTACGCAGTCCGCCGGCATCGCGGGCCGCCGCGCCAGCACTCGCTCGATCAACGCGACGATGTCCGTAAACCGGCAGCGCCCTTCGAGGAACGCGCCAACCGCAACTTCGTTCGCAGCGTTGAGCACCGCCGGCGCCGTGCCGCCCGCTTCCGCAGCGCTGCGCGCCAGGGCCAGGGCGGGGAAACGCTCGAGGTCGGGCGCTTCGAAATCGAGGCGGGCGGCGCGCAGAATGTCGAGCGATTCTACACCCGAGCTCAGCCGCTCCGGCCAGCCCAGCGCGTGCGCAATTGGCGTACGCATGTCGGGATTGCCCAGTTGCGCCAGCATCGAGCCGTCCACGTATTCAACCAGCGAATGCACGATGCTCTGCGGGTGGACGACCACATCGACGTGGCGGGCCGGCAAGCTGAACAACAGGCACGCTTCGATCAGCTCCAGCCCCTTGTTCATGAGCGTTGCCGAGTCGACGGAAATCTTGCGTCCCATGACCCAGCGGGGATGAGCGCAAGCCTGATCGGGCGTGACATTACGTAAATCCGCCGCGGGCGTGCGCAGGAACGGCCCGCCCGAGGCCGTGAGCAGCACGCGGCGCACTCCGGACGCGCGACTGCCGCCCATGCACTGAAAGATGGCGTTGTGCTCGCTGTCGACTGGGATCAGCGTCGCTCCGCCCTCGCGCACGGCTTCCACGAACAGCGGTCCAGACATGACCAGCGCTTCTTTGTTTGCCAGCAAGATGCGCTTGCCCGCGCGAGCGGCAGCGAGACTGGAAGCGAGGCCGGCAGCGCCGACGATGGCCGCCATGATCGTGTCGACCTCGGCATGCGCGGCAATGTCGCTCAACGCCTGCTCGCCCGTGAGCACTTCGGTCGGCGATCCTGCGCTGCGCAGCTGCGCTGCCAGGAGCGTGGCTGCTGAGTTGTCAACGACGACCGCAAATCGCGGCCGATGTTGCAGACATTGCTCCCGCAAACGCGCGACGTTGCTGCGCGCGGCGAGCGCGAAAACTTCATAGCGGTCACGATGACGCTCGAGCACGTCCAGCGTGTTCAGCCCGATGCTGCCTGTCGAGCCCAGCACCGCGACGCGCAGCGGCGCGCTCATCTGAGCAACCCCAGGCGTTCGAGACCGATCAGGAAGACCGGCGCCGCCGCCGTCACGCTGTCGACGCGGTCCAGCAGACCGCCATGCCCCGGCAACAGCCGGCCGCTGTCCTTCAACCCGGCGTGGCGCTTGAACAAGCTCTCGGTGAGATCGCCGATGATCGAAGCGACGACGACGACGAGGCACAGCGCGAGAAACCGCGGCGCATCTAATTTGAACCACCACACACCGAGAGCGGCCATCAGCGCTGCGGCAACGAAGCCGCCCAGCACGCCTTCCCAGGTCTTGCCTGGACTGACGCGCGGCGCGAGCTTGTTGTGGCCGAAGCGGCGACCGGCGAAATACGCGCCGACATCCGCGGCGACGACCAGCAGGATCAGGAACAACAGCAGCTGAGGCTGAGCCGCGTGCAGGCGCGCCAGCGCAAGCCACGCCGGCACGAGCACCAGCAGGCCAGCGCCAGCGGCGGTGACGCGATTGACCCGTGCAGGTGCGATCGCGACCCAGACCAGTGCGAATACCCACCACGCCAGCGCCGCCTGGATCAGGCGGTCCATCTCCTCGCGTTCGACGCCATACCACCACGAGGCCGCGACGCAGACGGCCACGAACGCTACATAGGAGATTCTCGCTGAATGCTGGGTGAAGCGCGGGAACGCCGACCACTCCCACGCCGCTGCAACGACCAGCAACGCGAGCGCCGCCATCGTCCCGGCGTGCGGCAGCAAGAAGATGACCAGCAGCACTAGCGCGGCGAGGATCAACGCCGTAATGACGCGCTCGCGCAGCATCAGCGCGTCCCGGCCTGCTCGGGCGCGAGCCCGAAGCGACGCTGGCGTCTGCCGAAATGCGCGATCGCAGCGTCGAGCTCGCGCTCGCCGAAATCGGGCCACAGCGCGTCGCAGAAGTACAGCTCCGTGTACGCGAGATTCCAGAGCAGAAAATTGCTGATGCGCTGCTCGCCGCCGGTGCGGATCAACAGATCGGGATCGGGCAAGCCGGCCAGCGACAGTTGCTCGCCGAGCAGCGCTGCATCGATGTCATCGGCCCGCAGCTCGCCGGCGACGCAGCGCTCGGCGAGCCGGCGTGCGGCGCAAGCAATGTCCCAGCGCCCGCCATAAGCGATGGCGATGACGAGCGTCATGGCGCCATTGCCCGCCGTGAGCGCAACCGCCGCGGCCATGCGCTCGCGCAGCGCTGGCGACAGCTGCTGCAAATTACCGACGAACGTCAGGCGAATGCCGTTCTCGTGCAGGTCAGCGACTTCATCGTCGAGCGCCTGCAGGAAGCGGCTCATCAGCATCGAGACTTCTTCCTTCGGCCGCTGCCAGTTCTCGCTCGAAAACGCGAACAGCGTCAGCACCTGCACGCGGCGCTGCGCGCAGTTCTCGACGATCTGCTTGACGGCCTTCACGCCCATCCGATGACCCGCGGGACGCGGCAGCGCGCGCGCAGCAGCCCACCGGCCATTGCCGTCCATGATGACTGCAATGTGCCGCGGCACGCCGCTGTGCTCTGCGGTCTTTCCCATTCAGACCTGCATCAGCTCTTTTTCTTTTTCCGCGAGCAACTGGTCGATCTCGGCGACGTGCCGGTCGGTCAGCTTCTGCACCTCGTCGTGCGCGCGCCGATCGTCGTCCTGCGAGATCATCTTTTCCTTGAGCATTTCCTTGAGCTCGTTCATGACGTCGCGGCGGACGTTGCGCACGGCGACGCGGGCGTTCTCCGCCTCGTGACGCACGACCTTGGTGAGGTCGCGGCGGCGCTCCTCGGTCAACGGCGGCATCGGCACGCGGATCACGGTGCCGGCGGTGTTCGGCATCAGTCCGAGGTCGGATGTCATGATCGCCTTCTCGACCACCTGCACCATGGTCTTCTCCCAGGGGGTCACAGTCAGCGTGCGCGCATCCTCGACGCCCAGGTTGGCAACCTGATTGAGCGGCACCAGGTTACCGTAGTACTCGACGCGAATGTGCTCCAGCAGGCTGGTGTGCGCACGGCCGGTGCGCACCTTCTTCAGCTCGTTCTTCAGCGCCGTCACGCACTTGTTCATGCGCTCGTTGGCGTCTTTCTTGACGTCTTCCAGCATGGGCGTTCTCCCAGCTACGAATTGGTGACCAGCGTCCCGACGTCCTCGCCGCGCACGATGCGCAGCAACTCGCCCGGCTTGGTCAGGTCGAACACGCGCAACGGCAGGTTGTTGTCGCGGCACATGACGATCGCCGTCGCATCCATCACGTTGAGGCGGTCCGTCAGCACTTTGTCGAAGGTCAGGCGCGCATAGCGCGTCGCCTGCGGATTCTTCATGGGATCGTCGGAGTAGATGCCGTTGACCTTGGTGGCCTTCAGCAGCACATCGGCATTGATCTCGATCGCGCGCAGGCTCGCAGCGGTATCGGTGGTAAAGAATGGATTGCCGGTGCCCGCGGCGAGAATACAGACGCGTCCCTTCTCGAGGTGGCGTACGGCGCGGCGGCGGATGTACTCCTCGCACACCTCGTTGATGCGAATCGCGGACATCACGCGCGCGTGCAGCCCGAGCGCCTCGACGGCGTCCTGCATCGCCAGCGAATTCATGACGGTGGCGAGCATGCCCATGTGATCGCCGGTGACGCGGTCCATGCCCGCACGCGCCAGCCCGGCGCCGCGGAAGATGTTGCCGCCGCCGATCACGACCGCCACCTGCATGCCCAGGCTCATGACCTCGCGGATCTCGAGCGCGACGCGCTTGAGCATCTTCGGGTCGACGCCGTAATCCTCCTGGCCCATCAGCGCCTCGCCCGACAGCTTGACCAGGATGCGCCGCAAGCCCGCCGTGGCAGGTGTCGGGGCTGGGGATTCGCTAACAGGCTTACCAGTAGCTGCCATGAACGGCGTGACCTCGTGACTTCGTGACCCTCGTCACCTGGGCTCATTATAAAGAACCCCGCCGGGGCGGGGTTCTTTGGTCGGTGCCTCAGTGCTTGGATTTGGCGATTTCGACCTGTTTGGCCACCTCGGCTGCAAAATCTTCCTGCTTCTTCTCGATGCCGGCGCCGACCTCGTAACGCACGATCGCGGCCACCTCGCCGCCGGCGTTCTTCAGGTACTGCTCCACCGTCTGCTTGTCGTCCTTGACGAACGGCTGGCCGAGCAGCGTGATCTCGCCGAGCCACTTGCGGACCTTGCCCTCGATGATCTTGGCGACGATCTCCTGCGGCTTGCCCGCGGTCTTCGGATCGCTCTTCGCCTGCTCGACGAACATCGCGCGCTCGCGCGCCACCTCGTCGGCGGGTACGTCCGCGGACGAAATGAAAGCCGGGTTGATGGCGGCGACGTGCATGGCGATGTCTTTGGCGACCGCCTCGTCGCCGCTCTTCATCGCCACCAGCGAGCCGATGCGCGTGCCGTGCAGGTAGGTGCCGACCACGGCCGGCGCCTCGACCAGGTTGAAGCGACGCACGCCGATGTTCTCGCCGATCTTCGCAATCAGCGCGCGCCGCGTCTCATCGATCGACTGGCCGCTGTCGAGCGGCGCTGCGAGCAAGGCTTCGACATTCGCCGGACGCTTCGCCAGCGCGGCCTTCGCGACGCCGGCAGCCAACTGCTGGAAGTCGCGCTCGCGCGCCACGAAATCGGTCTCGCAGTTCACCTCGACGACCGCCGCGCGGCGACCGTCACCGGAGCGCTCGATCGCGATGACGCCTTCCGCCGCGATGCGTGCGGCCTTCTTGTCGGCCTTCGCCAGGCCAGCCTTGCGCATCAGCTCGGCGGCGGCGTCCAGATCGCCGTTCGTTTCGACGAGCGCCTTCTTGCACTCCATCATCCCCGCGCCGGTCCGTTCGCGGAGCACCTTCACTGCTTCAGCGGTGACAGCCATGATCACTCCGTCGCGCCGGGCGTGGCGGGTGTGGCAGGTGCGGGTGGTGTGCCGCCGGGCGTACCGCCGGCTGCAGTGGGCTTGCGCTTGGCGAGCGCGGCCTTACGGCGCGCCATGAACTCTTCGGGCGACACGTCCGCCTCGACGTCGTCGACTTCGGCAGCGACGACCTCCTCGACCGGCTCGACCTCCGGCATCTTTTCCGGCATGCGCCGGCGCGGCGCCTGTTTCTTGCGCACGGCGGCGGCACGGCCGCGGCGCGGCGCGGGTGCGCCGGTCTTCGGCTTCGGCTTGCCTTCCTCGTCGAGCTCGACGAATTCGTCTTCGCCAGCAGGCACTTCCGGCAGCGCCGACTTGCCGTCGAGCGCTGCATCGGCAACACCCTCGGCGTACAGCGCGATGGCGCGCATGGCGTCGTCATTACCCGGCACGACGTAGTCCACGTCGTCCGGCGCGCAATTGGTGTCGACGATCGCGACGACCGGGATGCCGAGCTTCTTCGCCTCGTGGATCGCGATCTTTTCGTGACCGACGTCGATCACGAACAGCACGTCCGGCAGCGAATCCATTTCCTTGATACCGCCGAGGCTCCGCTCCAGCTTGTCGCGCTCGCGACGCAGACCTTGCGCCTCACGCTTGCTGTGCTGCTCGAGGGTGCCGTTCGCTGTCATCTCATCGAGCGTGAGCAGGCGCTTGATCGAGCCGCGCACGGTCTTGAAATTCGTGAGCATGCCGCCAAGCCAGCGATGGCTGACATAAGGCATGCCGCAGCGTCCGGCCGCCTGCTTGATGGCTTCGCGCGCCGAGCGCTTGGTGCCGACGAACAGCACGCGGCCGCCGTCGGCGACGACCTGGCGAATGAAGCCGGCCGCCTCGTTATAGAGCGGCAGCGTCTTTTCCAGGTTGATGATGTGAATCCGGTTGCGCTCCCCGAAGATGAAAGGTGCCATCTTGGGGTTCCAGAAACGGGTCTGATGTCCGAAGTGGACGCCCGCTTCCAGCATCTGCCGCATGGACATGCTGGCCATGATCGAGTCTCCTGTAGGGGTTGAGCCTCCACCCGCCCCATGCGACGACCTGCAGATTCTTGCGAAGCTGCAAGCACCCCGTCACATGTGTCGGCAAGGTGTGAGAGTTAGGGTCGTTGAGGGCCGAGCCCTTTCTGACCAAGATTCATTGCGAAAAAAACGCGCGCTTTATACCATAAACTCCATGATCGTCCAAAAGTTTTTGCCGATTTTTCTACTGGGAGCGTGCTAGATGCGTGGCCTGCTGCAATCCCTGCCCCGCTGGCCGACCTCGCAGTCCGAGAGCGCGGCTGCAACCACCATGAGAGGCAGCCAGGTGACGATCAAGACGCCGGCCCAGCAGGACCAGATGCGCACGGCCGGCCGCCTGGCGGCCGAGGTCCTGGACATGATCGGACCCTATGTGGTCCCGGGCGTCACGACTGACGAGCTGAACGCGCGTTGCCACGAGTACATCGTCAACGTGCAGCACGCAGTACCCGCCCCGCTCAACTACCGCGGGTTTCCGAAGTCGATCTGCACGTCCGTGAATCACGTCGTCTGTCACGGGATTCCGAGCCCCGACAAGCGATTGAAGCAGGGCGACATCGTCAACGTCGACGTCACGGTCATCAAGGATGGCTGGCACGGCGACACCAGCCGGATGTACGCCGTCGGCAAGATCGCGCCAGCCGCGCAGCGCCTGATCGACATCACGCACGAGGCGATGTGGATCGGCATCCGCCAGGTGCGCCCCGGCGCGCATCTCGGCGACATCGGCGCCTCGATCCAGACCTTCGTCGAGCCGCAGCACCTGTCCATCGTGCGGGAATATTGCGGGCATGGTATCGGCCAGATCTTTCACGAGGATCCGCAGGTGCTCCACTACGGCGAGCGCGGCCAGGGTCTGCAACTGGTGCCCGGTATGACGTTCACGGTCGAGCCGATGGTCAACGCGGGCAAGCGCCACGTACGCCTGCTGCCGGACGGTTGGACGGTCATCACGAAGGATCACTCGCTGTCGGCGCAGTGGGAGCACACCGTGCTCGTCACCGATACAGGCTACGAAGTGCTCACACTGGGCGCGGCGGAGCGCTGAAGCCGCGGCCTCTCGCGCTGCGGCCATGCCTGTACTCACCCACGAGGACTTCGACGAGCTCACGACTGCAGTGAGCGATCCCGGCTGGGATTACCTGACCGTCCTTCCGGCTGCCCTGCGCGACAGTCCGAGCGGCAACAAGCCCGACATCGCCGTGTTCCGCGGCGCGCTCACCGAAGGCGACAACCGCCTCAAGCAACGCTTCCACGACGATGAGCCGGTCGAGCGACTGGTGCGCGACCGCGCACGCCTCGTCGACACGCTGCTCAAGACAGCCTGGACTCAGCACCTCGGCGATCACGTGCGCGAGCTCGCGCTGATCGCGGTCGGCGGCTACGGCCGCGGCGAGCTGAACCTGTGCTCCGACATCGACATCATGGTGCTGCTCCCGAAGAGCGAGACCGCGCCGTGGCAGCCGGATCTCGAGCGCTTCCTGACGTTCATGTGGGACATCGGCCTGGAAGTCGGCCACAGCGTGCGCACGATCGACGACTGTCAGCGCGAAAGCGCCGCGGACGTGAGCGTCGCGACCACGATGATCGAAGCGCGGCTGCTGGTTGGCCCGGAGTCGCTGTTCGAGGCCATGCGGCGCGCGCTCGCGCCGGAGCGCGTGTGGCCGACGCGCGATTTCTTCGAGGCCAAGGTCGCCGAGCAGACTGCGCGCCATCACCGCTATCACGACACGGCCTACAACCTCGAGCCGAACGTGAAGTCGAGCCCCGGCGGGTTGCGCGACATCCAGACGATCGGCTGGGTCGCGAAGCGTCACTTCGGCGGCGACTCGCTCGAGGAACTGGTCGAGCACGGCTTCCTGGCGAAGAGCGAGCTGCGCAAGCTGAAGACCGCGCAGGCATTCCTGTGGAAGATCCGCTTCGCGCTGCACGTGCTGACCAACCGCCGCGAGGATCGGCTGCTGTTCGATCACCAGATCCGGCTCGCGAAGATGTTCGGCTACGAAGACGCGACCTACACGCTCGCCGTCGAGCAGTTCATGCAGCGCTACTACCGCACGGCGATGGACGTGAGCCTCCTGAACGAGATGCTGCTGCAGCTGTTTCGCGAAGCGATCCTCACCAGCCCGAACACGCCGCCGGTGCCGGTGAATCCGCGCTTCCAGATCCGCAACGACTATCTCGAGATCACGCACGACGACGTCTTCGACCGCTACCCGTCGGCGCTGCTCGAGCTGTTCGTCGTCATCGAGCAGAATCCGGCGATCCGCGGCGTGCGGGCCTCGACGATCCGCCAGCTGACGCGTCACCTGTGGCTGATCGACGAAGAATTCCGCCAGCATCCGCGCAATCACCGGCTG
>DATNFA010000039.1:0-28474 GCA_035606615.1 Steroidobacteraceae bacterium | reverse complement strand
GACCTCGCGGTGGAATCGCCGGAGTACGTGAAGGAGCTGGTCCAGCATCACGTCGGCGGCTATCTCAAGATCGCGCCCGAGGCGATCGGCGAAGGGCCGCTGTCGAAGATGATGAAGCCTGGCGTCGGCACGTACTACCGCTTCAAGGAGCTGTTCGAGAAGTACTCGAAGGAAGCCGGCAAGGAGCAGTACCTGATCCCGTACTTCATCGCCGCGCATCCGGGCACGACCGACGAGGACATGCTCGAGCTGGCGCTGTGGCTGAAGAAGAACGGTTACCGCGCCGATCAGGTGCAGGCGTTCCTGCCCTCGCCGATGGCGACTGCGACGGCGATGTGGCACTCGGGCAAGAACCCGCTGCGCAAGGTCACGCACACCAGCGATGGCGTGCATATTCCGAAAGGCCTCAAAGTGCGCCGGCTGCACAAGGCATTCCTGCGCTGGCACGACGCGAACAACTGGCCACTGATCAGAGAAGCGTTGCGCCGCATGGGTCGCGCGGATCTGATCGGCGCCGGCAAGCATCAATTGATCCCCGCGTGGCAACCGGCCGGTACCGGCGCTGCGCCGGAAGGCAAGCGGAAAGCGCAGCCGTTCCGCACGCAGCACACTGGCCTGAAAGGCGTGAAGCTCCCGCCGAAGAAAAGCGGAATGAAGAATACGAAGAAGAAAAAGTAACGCGCAAAAAAAGGCCCGCCGAAGCGGGCCAGTCAGGGGGTCAGGGGAAACAGCGGAGAAAATCAGAACGAGTGGGCCAACTGCACGCCTCCCCAGAACACCTCGCGAGCGGCATCGCCCTCGCTCAACTCGGCGGTCTGGTAATGCAACGCATAGCTCAGCTCGGTATTCGGGAACAGCTGCGTCATCACGCCAATCCAGGCCTGGACGACAATCGGCTCGAGTTCATCGTACGAATAGCGCACGTCGCTGTCGCGGAACTGGCCTTGCAGGAAGGCGTTGTACGCAACTGCTTTCACCCGAGCGCCGGCGAAGAAATAAACCTCGCGCTGCTGGCCGAGCGATTCGGTCGGCGTCGGCGCGGCGATGTAGTCGTCCAGCTCCGGCGTAAAGCTCCACCACGGCGTGTCGAAGCGGCCAATGCGCAGTGATACGGCGGCGCTGGTCTGCGTCAGGTAGCCCACGCTGCCTTCGATCGTCGTCTTCACGTCGATGCGACCGGTCGGATCCGCGTACACCAGATTGTGTCGCGCGAGCATGTAGCGCGCTGTCGGCTCGCCGCCGTTCGAAATCTGATGGTCGTAGCCTTTTGGCGCTTCAGAGCCCACGGCGCTGTGAATGAGGTCCGTCGCGCTCTTCGAGAGCTGCAGACCGAGCACACCCACCGTCAGGCTGCTCGACCACGCACCGCGGTCATCCGCATCGATGCGCACTCGTCCATTCGAGGCAAACAGCAGGCTCGCGTAAGGCCGATCGGCCTGCTGTGCCTCGGCGGTAACTATGTCGGCCGGCGTGAATGCGATCAGGCCGATCTGCCGCGCGTGACGCACACTCGCGGCGGGTGAACCTTCGAACAGCTCGTCGATGCGAGTCAGCACCGGGTCCAGCGACAGCAGACCGTCGCGTGCCGCGGTGCCCGACAGCGTGAGTGCCACGCCGCCCGTGTAGTCTCGATCGAGGTTGCGGACCGCGAACAGGTCGTTGTCGATGTGCAGGCGCACGCCGCTGACCTCGCGCTCCGGCGCCCATGGGCGCCAGGCATCGTCCTGCGCACTCGCGCGCGAGACGGGGAGGACCAGCGCCGCAGCGAGCACGGCGAGGGCAACGAGTGTTATGTTTTTCGCGGACTCCATGACTAAGTACTCTTCCAAACTTACTGCCAGATCACTCTTCGTTGGTCGTTACTTTCCTCGATGCGCTCGACCGGATAAACGCGGCGACGGGAATGACATTCATGACCGCCGCGTGTGGAATCAGTTGTCGTGCTTACGCAGGACCTGTTCCGCCGGATGCGATTACCGGTGAATGCAAGCATCCAACCGGTGAATACGCCTCACATCGAACCATGTGACGCAGATTAAGACCGTCGCGTGAGAGAACAGTCGCGCGAGGCGTGAAGGCGGCGTGAAAAAAAGCGCTGCCTGCATCCTGATGACGCGGCAACGAACCAGAAAGTGACAGGGTTTCAGCGTGAGGGCATGACGACCTGCCCTTTTGTTCTATTGAGCGACCCTTCCGTGATCAGACTTGGCCAGCTCCCATTGCACCAGCGGTAGGCCACGCCGGACGTACAGTCCGAAGCCAGCATGTCGGAACCGGCGCGCGAGCCGCCTGCGATACCAGTCCGTTGAGCGCAGGTGAATGTCCGCGTCGCTGCAGGAATGGTCGGCATTGCGCTGCCAGTCTTCGCGCGTCGGCACGTGCAGGAACAGCGCGCCACGACACAGCCGACCCAGGTTCGCAACAGCGCGCGCCGCTTCGGAGTCAGTCAGGTACTGCAGCACGTCGTAACAAATCACGAGATCGAAGCGCGCGCGCGTGCGATACGAAGCGATGGAGGCGTGCGTCCAGCCGAGGCGCTCGCAGATGTGGCTGCTGACCTCGATGCCCGTGTACCTCGCACCCGGAAACGCGCGCAGCAATGGGCGACGCATCCAGCCCAGGCCACACCCCGCGTCCAGGATGGTGCGCACCGGCAGCTCGAGGTGCTCGACCAGCGCCGCTACGGTGCGGGCGCGCTGGGCCGTCTCGGCGCGAGTCGTCACCTTGGTGCGCGGGTCGAAATAGAAGCGGCGGTAGAAGGCGGCATCGAAGGCGTTGCGTGGCATGGCGCCAGATTAGCGGTTGCCGCGCTGCTTGACTCTGCCCGCGCAGTCCCCACCTAACCCGCCATGTCCCCCAGGGATCTCTTTCATGGCCATCCGTAACCCGCCCGCGTGGATGTGGGCCGAAGCATGCGAAATGCTGGAGCAGGCGCAACGGCTGCAACGGCAGTTCTTCCGCTTCGGCCGCGCTGGCGAGGCTCAGCCGCGCTGGGAACCCCCCGTAGACATCGTCGCTTATGGGGATGAGGTTCAGGTGACCGTGGCATTGCCGGGCGTGGCGCCGGAGCACATCGAGGTTCGTGCCGGGGACGGCCTGGTCGTGGTGGCAGCCGTGCGCGCCCTGCCGGTGCGCCGGCAGGCGACCGCTCTGCATAAGTTGGAGATTCCTTATGGGAGCTTCGAGCGGCGCTTTGCGCTGCCTGTCGGGCACTACGAGTTGACGGAACGAAGTTACACGAACGGATGCCTGGTGCTGCGCTTCATCCAGCGCTAGCGCGGTAAGAGAACCAGCGGAGCTGCAATGAACGATTCGGAACGCAACAACGACACCACCCCCGCGCCCGAGAAGACCATCTCGGACGACATGCTCATCATCGTGCCGGTGCGCAATCTGGTGCTGTTCCCGGGCACCGTCGTGCCGGTCGCGATCAATCGCGAGCGCTCGCTGGCTGCGGCGCAGGAAGCCGTGCGCGCTGAGCGCAAGGTCGGTTTCGTGTTACAGCACGATCCGGACCTGACATCGCCGACCGGGAGCGATCTTTACAAGGTCGGTACGGTGGCGAGCATCGTGCGCTATGTCACGGGCCAGGACGGCACTCATCACCTCGTCGTGCAGGGCGAGCGTCGCTTCCGTGTCCTGGACTGGCAGAACGGTCTGCCGTACATGGTTGCGCGCGTCGAGTACCTGACCGAAAGCCCCACGACTCCCGAGATCGAGGCGCGCGCGCTCAACTTGAAGCGTCTCGCGGCCGAAGCGGTTTCGCTGTTGCCGCAGGCGCCGGCCGAGCTCGCGAATGCGATCCAGGCAGTGGAGTCGCCCTCGACGCTTGCCGACCTGATTTCCAGCTTCATGGACATCAAGGCGAGCGAGAAACAGACGCTGTTGGAAAACACGGATCTGCGGGCGCGCCTCGACAGCGTCGCCGAGTTCCTGACCAAGCGCATCGAAGTGCTGCGGATCCAGCGCAAGCTGGAGGAGCAGACGCGAGATGCGATCGACGAGCGCCACAAGGAGGCGCTGCTGCGCGAGCAGCTGCACCAGATCCGCAAGGAGCTGGGCGAGGAAGGCGAGGCTGGCGAGGAAGTCGCCGAGCTGCGCAAGGCGGTCGAAGCGGCCGGCATGCCGGAAGAAGCGCTCGAACAGTCACGCAAGGAGCTCAAGCGCCTGGAGCGCATGTCCGACGCCAGCGCCGAACACTCGATGCTGCGCACCTGGCTCGACTGGATGCTGCAGCTGCCGTGGTCGAAGCTCGACAACGAATCCATCGACATCCAGAAGGCGCGGCGTGTCCTCGACGAGGATCACTACGGCCTCGACAAGATCAAGCGGCGCATCGTCGAGTACCTCGCCGTGCGCAAGCTCAATCCACAGGGTCGCAGCCCGATCCTGCTGTTCGTCGGCCCGCCGGGCGTCGGCAAGACCTCGCTCGGCCAGAGCATCGCTCGCGCGCTCGGCACCAAGTTCGCCCGTGTGAGCCTTGGCGGCGTGCACGACGAAGCGGAGATCCGCGGCCATCGGCGCACCTATATAGGTGCATTGCCGGGCAACATCGTGCAGTCCATTCGCAAGGCCGGTACGCGCAACCCGGTGCTGATGCTCGACGAGATCGACAAGCTCGGCGCCGGCATCCAGGGCGATCCGTCCTCGGCGCTGCTCGAGGTGCTCGATCCGGAACAGAACAACACGTTCCGCGACAACTACCTTGGCCTGCCCTTCGACCTGTCGAAGGTGATCTTCATCGCCACGGCGAACCAGCTCGACACGATCCCCGGGCCGCTGCGCGACCGCATGGAAGTGATCGAGCTCACCGGCTACACGGAGGAAGAGAAGGTCGAGATCGCCAAGCGCTATCTGGTGCGCCGTCAGCTCGAAGCGAACGGCTTGAAGGCGGAGCAGGCATCGATAACTGACGCAGCATTGCGACAGATTGCGCGCGATCACACGCGCGAGGCGGGCGTGCGCAACCTCGAGCGCATGATCGGTGCAGTCCTGCGCAACGTCGCGGTGCGCATCGCCGAAGGCTCGATCCAGCAGCAGACCGTCGACGTGGCTGATCTGCCGCCGATCCTCGGCGCCGCGCGCTTCGAGAACGAAGTCGCGATGCGCACCAGCGTGCCCGGCGTGGCCACGGGGCTCGCCTGGACGCCGGTCGGCGGCGACATCCTGTTCATCGAGGCAACGCGCGTGCCGGGCAACAGCAAGCTGATCCTCACCGGTCAGCTGGGCGATGTCATGAAGGAAAGTGCGCAGGCCGCGCTGTCGCTGGTGAAATCGCAAGCCTCGCGGCTGGGCATCGAGTCCGGTCTGTTCGATAAGAGCGACGTGCACATCCACGTGCCCGCGGGCGCAATTCCGAAGGACGGCCCGAGCGCGGGCGTGGCCATGTACACGGCACTGGTGTCGCTGTTCACCAATCGCACGGTCGCCCACAACCTGGCGATGACGGGCGAGGTGAGCCTGCGCGGCCTGGTGCTGCCGGTCGGCGGCATCAAGGAGAAGACCATAGCGGCGCATCGTGCCGGCATTCGCAAGATTCTGCTGCCGGCGCGCAACCGGAAGGACCTGGAAGACGTACCCAAGGTAGTGCGCGACGAAGTGGAGTTCGTGTTCTGCGAACGCGTCGACGAAGTCGTGCGCGAAGCGCTCGGCATCGACCACGTGAAGCCCGTCACAGCGGCGGCCTGAACCCCCCCTGAATCAAGGATTGCGAGTTTTCCACAGCCCGAAAGGGCTGTGGACTCGTCGTGCGCGTTTGCCCCGTGCAGTCTTAGGAATGAATCGCATTGCAAGATCTGCTCGAAGGGAGTAATCAAGGAGTCATGGTCCGCACTCCAGCGTGTGAGATGCGCGATCCCACGCGCAGTCCAGCTCACCTCACCGAGCTGACGGTCTTGCATCACTCCCGATTTCGCACCGTTGCAGTGCCCATGACCCCAATGGTCGATGGAACATGTGACGTTGTGGATCAGTCTTTGTCTTACGGTGATGAGCAATGCTGGACTGCGAACACTGTGAACTGCGTGCAAGAGTGCACACACTAACGAGCGTATAGCGCAAGAGAAAATTTATGGAGGGCGGTTCGATGCAGTCAGACAGCCCCAGAGGAAGCTCGCAACGCGGCGGCGAGAGCTTCGTCGAGGCCTTGAGCGCGTACAGCAGATTCCACCGCGCGCAGCACTGGTCCGGCACGTTCGGCGAGTTCCTGCGCACCGTCCTGCCGGGCAACGGTCGGCAATTGGCACGCGCCAGCCATGAATACTTGTGGGACATGCTCTGCTGGTTCGGCAAGAACAATCCCGCCGCGACCAACGGCAGCACTGCGACGACCAACGGCACTGCCGAGTCCGCGGGCCCGAAGGAACTTTTCAAGCGCGAGCTGTTCGGCATCGACGAGCCGCTCGGCCGCGTAGTCGACTACTTCAAAGCGGCCGCTGCGGGCTCGGACGTCGGGCGGCGACTGCTGCTGCTGCTCGGTCCGCCGTCCGGCGGCAAATCGACGATGGCGATCCTGCTCAAGCGCGGCCTCGAGGAGTACAGCCACACCGACGAGGGTGCGATCTACGCATTGCAGGGCTCGCCGATGCATGAGTCCCCGCTCAATCTCGTGCCCGCCAGCCTGCGCGCCGAATTCCGCGACACCTACGGCGTGGAAATCCGCGGCGAGCTCAGCCCATGGGCACGCGACCGCCTGGAGCGCGAGTTCGAGGGCGACTTCCTGCGGATGCCGGTAGAGCGCATCTTCCTCTCGGAAGCTACGCGCATGGGCGTCGGCACTTACGCGCCGCACGATCCGACGACCGCGGACCTCGCAGACCTCGTCGGCTCCGTCGATCTGTCGAAGGTCGCGCAGTACGGCGACGAAGGCGACCCGCGCGCCTGGTCGTGGTCTGGCGCGGTCTATGCCGCAAGCCGCGGCATGCTGGAGATGATCGAGATCCTGAAGGTCAAGCGCGAGTTCCTGTATCTGCTCCTGACGCTGACCCAGGAGAAGAACGTCAAAGTGTCGCGCTTCCCGCTGATCTACCTGGACGAGACGATCCTCGCGCACACGAACCTCGCCGAGTTCCACAAGTTCCTGCAGGAAAAGGAAAACGAGGCGCTGCTCGACCGCATGGTCATCGTCAAGGTGCCGTACACGCTGTCGTACATCGAAGAGTCGCGCATCTACAACAAGCTGGTGTCCGCAGCCCCGGCGTTCCGCGATGTGCACCTCGATCCGCACGCGTTGCGCCTCGCCTCCGTGTTCGCAGTGCTGACACGCCTGCTCAAGCCGGAGCGCGAAGGCCTCGACCTGACGAAGAAGCTGCGCCTGTACGCGGGCGAGAGCGTGGAAGGCTTCCCGGAGAACGAGATCACGCGCCTGCGGTCCGAGTCGCCCGAAGAGGGCCTGACCGGCGTGAGCCCGCGTTTCGTCGTCAACTCCATCTCGAACGCGATCACGCGCAGCGACAAGAAGAGCCTGACCAGCATGGAAGTGCTGCTCGCGCTCAAGGACTCGATCGAGAATGACGCCCGCATGGACGCGAAGGCGAAGAAGCTGTGGATCGACTACCTGGTGCTGGCGCGCAAGGACTTCTACAACCGCTGGGTCAAGGAAGACGTGCATCGCGCGCTGTTCGCATCGTTCGAGGACGAGGCGCAGCAGCTGCTGGACAAGTATCTGGACGAAGTGGAGGCCTCGCTCGACCATCGCGAGGTCACCGACCCGATCACCGGCGAGTCGCGTCCGGCGGACGAGCGCTTCCTGCGCTCGGTCGAGGACAAGATCAAGGTGTCGGAGTCGGGCAAGATGACTTTCCGCCAGGAGGTCGTGCGCAAGGCCATGGTTGCGTACAAGACCGGCGAGAAGTTCACCCTCAACAGCCATTCGCGCATGCGCGAGGCCATCGAGCAGTACCTGTTCGAAGAGCGTCGGGACGTGCTGCGGTTGGTGACTTCTGCGGCGCGCCCGGACGACGAGGCGCGTAAGAAAATCTCGGCAGTGCAAGATCGCATGACGTCGGAGTATGGTTACGACGAGCACAGCGCGAAGGAAGCGCTCAGCTACGTCACGACATTGTTGGCGCAGGAGTAGCGGCGGCACTAGCGAGGTTGCGAAGGGGCACATGAGCGAAAACACGTCGGGCGGAGGCGGCTCCGGCGGTGGCGGTGGTAGCCCGGACGAGGCGGGCTGGTACGATCTGTTCTCGCGCGGTGCACGCGACTGGCTGCGTCACAACGACAAGGTCCGCGACGCGGTGAGGCAGCACTTGCCGCAGATCGTTGCGGGCGCGGATGTTCTCAACGGCGGTGCCACAACAGTGCGCGTGCCCGTCAAGATGCTCGAGCACTACCGCTTCAAGCTCCGCAACTCCAACGAACAGCAAGGCGTTGGGCAGGGCCAGGCCAAGCCCGGCGATCGCATCGGCCGCCCGCAACAGGACAGCGACAACCAGCGCGGTCAGGGCGGCAACGAAGACGGCAGCATCCAGTACACGCTCGAATTCCGCATCGACGACATCGTCGACTGGCTGTGGGAGGAGATGCAGCTGCCGAATCTCGAAGCGAAGGCCGGCCGCGCCAAGGAAGACGAGTGGACGCGCGAAGGCTGGGACCGCCGCGGCGCGCGCTCGCGCCTGGATCGGCGGCGCTCGATGAAAGAATCCATCAAGCGGCGCGGGATGCAGAGCGCCAGCGGCCAGGACTCGCCCTCCTTCACCGACGACGATCTGCGTTACCGCCAGCTCACCAAACGCGAGCAGCCGGCGATGCAGGCAGTTGTGATCCTGCTGCTCGACGTCTCAGGCAGCATGGGCGAGCGCGAGCGGCAGATTTCCAAGACGTTCTTCTTCTGGGCGATCCAGGGTTTGCGCCGCCAGTACCGCCACCTGGAGCTGGTGTTCGTCGCGCACACCTCCGAGGCCTGGGAATTCCAGGAAGAGGAATTCTTCCGCGTCACCGGCACCGGCGGTACGGTCGCCTCGGCGGGTTTGAAGAAGGTGCGCGAGGTGATCGACGCGCGCTTCAGCCCGAGCCAGTTCAACGTTTATCTGTTCTACGCCTCCGACGGCGAGAACTTCCCCTCCGACCAGCCGCAGGCGCAGACCGCGCTGGAAGAGCTGGTCGGCGATTGCAACTTTGCCGGCTTCCTGGAAGTCGCGCCGCTCGCCGGCGCCGCGCCGGACAGCGAGATCGGCCGACTGTTCGTGGAGATGGCGCGCGACGAGGACAACGTCGGCGCGTATCGCGTCAGCGGCACTGACGACATCTGGAATGCCGTGCGGCACTTCTTCGGCCGAGCCTCCGAGTAACCTTTCGAGTAATACATGGCCGAAGACTGGCAACTGCACATTTCCCGCATCGAGCAGCTCGCGCGCGAGAAGGGGCTCAACTACCATCGCGTCGAGTTCGAGGTCGTGCCGGAAAGCTTCATGACCGAGATCGCGATCTACGGTCTGCCGGTGCGCATGCCGCACTGGTCGTTCGGCGTGCGCTACATCTACCAGCTGATCCAGCACCGCATGGGGCTGTCGCGGCTGTTCGAGGTCGTGTTCCCCGGCAACCCGGGCCGCGCGTATCTCGCGAAGAGCAACAGCGCAGCGGAGAACGTGCTGGTTACGGCACACGTGCTTGGCCACGCGGACTTCTCCAGGAACAACATGCTGTTCCGGCGCAGCCAGGAGCAGGTCGGCGAGCACATCGTCGAGCAGGCCGCGGCACACGCGCGTCAGATCGGCATGGCGATCGAAGAGCACGGCATGGAGCGCGTGGAGTCCGTGCTCGACGCCGCGCTGGCGCTCGAGCAGCACATCGACGTCGACAAAGGCCTGCGCCGCGCGCGTTATCCGGAGCTGGTGGCACAACCGGCCGCGCCGCCGAACGACGAGTTCTCGCGGCGGTTTGCGGCACTCGGTCCCGATACTGCACGGCCGCAGCCGACCGGGCCCGCGAAGCGCGCGCCGATACCGGCGCATCCCGAGCGCGACCTGCTGTGGTTCATCGCGCAATACGCGCCGGAACTGGAGCCGTGGGAGCGCGACATTTTCCTCGCGGTGCGCGAAGAGTCGTTCTACTTCTACCCGGTGTTCGCGTGCCAGATCATGAACGAAGGCTGGGCCTCCTACTGGCATGCGCGGCTGCTGCGTGAAGCGGATTTCCTGCCGCAGTCAGCGTATGTCGACGCGATCAAGTGTCACTCGGACGTAGTGCGCCCGAGCGCGAGCGGCGAAAGCGTGGCGCTCTCGACCAATCCGTATCACCTGGGCTTCTCGATCTGGGAAAAGATCGTCGAAGCGCAAGGGCTCGAGGCCGCGCGCAAGATCATGTGCGAGGACGACGACTTCGCGTTCGTGCGCAACCACCTGACGATGGAGCTTGCGCAGGAGCTGAAACTGTTCCGCTTCAAAGGCCCGGCGACCGGCACGCTGACCGTGCAGGAGCTGGATCTGCCGGCGTTGCACGAAGCGCTGCTCGCGCCGAAGTACGCCTTTGGCGCGCCGACGGTGAACGCCACGCGCGTGCATGTCGATGGAAAACTGGAGCTGGTGCACGATCACACGACGGATGGCCGTGGGCTGGATCCGGAACGTGCGCGCAAGGTGCTCGAGTACGTGGCGCGCGTGTGGCGCAGACCGGTCACGATCGCGACCGTAGATAACGACAACCGAGCGGTCGAGATCGCCGTAACACCGACGGCTGAGAAGTAACCTGTAGGTCGGGCTTCAGCCCGATTCCGACTACGCTGCCTGGGCGGTCAGGAATTGTTTCTTGTGGTCGCGCAGGAAATCATCGACGGTGCGCGGCTCGCGCCCGGTCAATTCCTTCACCACCTGCGTCGGCGGTGCATTGATCAGGTTCGATGCACAGGCATCCCACAGCTCGAGCTTCGCTTCGATCATCACCGGCGACAGGCCTTTGCCTTGCAGCCAGCCGCGTGCTTCGTTCGCCGTGATATCCGTGTAGCGCACGGGCTTGTCGAGGATGCGGCTCATTCGTTCCGCAATTTGCGGATAGCTCATCGTTTCCGCGCCGGTCACAGTGTACGTACGGCCGCTGTGCGATGGATCGCGCAGCGCCACAGCTGCGACCGCGCCGACATCGCGCGCGTCTACCCAGGTCCACTTGGTCGAACGGAACGGTCCGGCGATCACGCCCTGCTGGGCGATCGACGCCGAGAACTCGAAGAGATTCTGCATGAACATGCTCGGCCGCAACCGCGTGACCTCCAGGCCCGTCGCGGCGACGCTCACTTCGGCCTGGCCGTACCAGCGCAGCATGCGCGCACAACACATGTTCGGATCGGCACCGACGCCCGACTGTTGCACGAGACGTCGCACGCCAGCGGCCTTCGCGGCGGAGACGATTCGCATATGGGATTCGGCGAGTTGCGGCGAGAACGGCCACGAGAGGAAGATCGCCTCGACACCTTGCACTGCACGCTGCAAACTGACGGAGTCCGTCGGATCGACGTGGACGCCCTGGATGTTCGGTGCCTGCACCGGCAGGTCCGCGCCAGGCTGCAGCAGCGCTCGGACTGCAACGGAATCATTGGCGAACTCGGCGAGGACCGCCTTGCCCACAGGACCCGTCACATCAGTCACAAGCAGCATGGTTGCACCGTCACCCGTAAAACCTGACAAATCTTGGAGCGATACATTAAGCGGCCCCGAGGTCGGGGTAAACGCCTTCCGGAGCAACTTCCTCGTGCGTCACAGTCACCAATGGCACGCCTACAATAGCCGCCGACAGGAAAGTCTGCAGGCCAGGCGCTGGGGCTTGGACGCTGCTTTAGGTAATGTGGGGATCGTTTGAATAGTTTCAGCGACATCGTGGCTTTCGTACGCGTGGTCGAAGCCCACAGCTTCGTCGCGGCCGCACAAACCCTGGGGATGTCCCCCTCGGCGATCAGCAAGGCTGTAAGCCGACTGGAAGAACGGCTGGGCGCGCGCCTGCTGAACCGTACCACGCGCTCGCTGAGCTTGACCGACCTCGGCACCAGCTTCTACGACCGCTGCCGCGAGGCGTTGAGCCAGCTCGACCAGGCGGAGAGCGAGGTCACCGAGGCGCGCGGGATTCCACGGGGCAAACTGCGGGTCGACGTGCCGGTATCGCTCGGCCGCCTGTTGATCGTGCCGGCGCTGCCGCGCTTCATCGCGCAGCACCCGGAAGTGACCGTGCAGATGAGTATGAATGACCGGGTCGTCGATCTGGTCCAGGAAGGCATCGACATGGCGCTGCGCGTCGGTGAGCTTAGCGATTCGAGCCTGATCGCGCGCCGCGTCGGCAGCTTCCGCGTCGTAACCTGCGCGTCGCCGGAATTCATCGAGCGCAACGGCGCGCCGAGCACGCCGGAAGATCTGCAGCCGGAGCAGTGCATCGCGATGTTCCGTCTCGGCACGAATCAGATTCGCGAGTGGATGTATGCGAAGAACGGCGTCGAGCACACGATCTTTCCGCGCGCCGCGCTGTCGTTCAGCGATCCGCAGTCCGCCGTGACCGCGGCGGTGAGCGGCGCGGGATTCGTGCACTCGCTCGATTTCACTGTCGAAGCGCAAATCGCGTCGGGATTGTTACAGCCGGTGTTGCAAGACTGGAATGCGGAGTCGTATCGCCCGGTGTCCGTCGTGTATCCGCAGCATCGGCAGGCGACTGCAAAAGTGAAAGCGTTCATCGATTTCGTCGCCGGCCTGTTCCCGCAAGCCGCTGCTGTTCAAGCGCCCACGCAATCCTCACGCGTCGCGTAAAGCAGTCAGGCTAAAGCCTGACTCTTGTCACAGATACACCGCGGTAATTGCGACTGCGGCATATCGTCATAACTCTCTCGATTGCTGCTCCGCCTTCATGAATGTCGTGCGGCCAACCCGATTGGTCGCAGGCGCTTCGATCTCTACAGTTGCGCCCTCGTCGCGATCCGTCGCCGTGACGTCAGGCTCCTGACAGACCGTTGTCAGCAGCCCTGCAAGATCATCTCGATGTCGAATGACGCACCGCTGGCGCGTCTCTGCTTTAGACGGAATGGAGAACTGGTATGACCCGATTTAACGTTCGTGCTCTGTCCGCCCTCGCCGCATCCGGCGCGCTGCTTGCTGCGCTGGTTGGATTGAGCGGCTGCAAGAGCGAAGCGACCGAGGCGCAGCAAGCGCCCGCGCCGCAAGTTTCCGTTGCGTCTGCGCTCGAGCGAGACGTCACTGAGTGGGACGAATTTACCGGGCGGCTCGAAGCCGTCGAGTCCGTTGAAGTGCGTCCGCGCGTCACCGGCTACATCGAGAGCGTGAATTTCAGCGAAGGCAGCACGGTGCAAAAAGGCGACCTGCTGTTCGTCATCGACCCGCGTCCATATCGCGCCGAGCTGTCGAAGGCCGAGGCGGAGCTGGCGCGCGCAGTCGCACGTTCCGAGCTGGCCGCTTCCGATGAAGCACGCAGCGCCAAGCTCCTCGATATCAAGGCGGTCTCGCGCGAAGAGTACGACACACGCATCAACGCCTCGCGCGAAGCCAAGGCGGACGTCGCCGCTGCGCGCGCTGCGGTCGATTCCGCGAAGCTCAATCTCGAGTTCACGCGCATTACCGCGCCGATCAGCGGCCGCGTCAGCAAGGCTGCCGTAACCGCAGGCAATCTGGTGACCGGTGGATCGAACACAGCGGCGCTGCTCACGACTGTCGTCTCGCTCGATCCGATGTATGTGACTTTCGAGGGCGATGAGCAGATCTACCTCAAGTACAACGAGCTTTCCCGCCGCGGCGAGCGCAGCAGCTCGCGCGACGCGGCGAATCCGGTGTTGATGGGCCTGGCGAACGAGAACGGCTATCCGCATCACGGCGCGATGGTGTTCGTCGACAACCAGGTCGATACGCGCACCGGCACGATCCGCGCCCGCGCTTCGTTCGAGAACAAGGACGGCTACCTGACGCCTGGCCTGTTCGCGCGCGTCAAGCTGCTCGGCCACAACTCGTACCGGGCCGTGCTCGTCGATGACCGCGCGATCGGTACGGATCAGAGCCAGAAGTTCGTGTACGTCATCGATGCGGAGAACAAGGTCACATATCGGCCGGTGACAGTCGGCCGCCTCGATGATGGCCTGCGCATCGTGCAAAAGGGCCTGCAGCCGGGCGAGACAGTCGTCGTCAACGGCCTGCAGCGTGTTCGCCCCGGTGTCGTCGTTGCGCCCGAGCGCGTAGCGATGGACGCCCGCGAGATCGCGGAAGCGAAGCTCGCGATGGCGGCGGGCAAGTGACAGAAGTCACGAAGGTCACGGAGTCACGCACATGAAATTCGCGCGCTTCTTTATCGATCGACCGATCTTCGCAGCGGTGCTGTCGATCATCGTGTTCCTGGTCGGCGCCATCGCCGTGTGGCAGCTGCCCATCAGCCAGTACCCCGAGGTCGTGCCGCCTTCGGTGCAGGTGCGCGCGCAGTATCCCGGCGCGAATCCCAAGGTGATCGCCGAGACAGTCGCGGCGCCGCTGGAACAGGAGATAAACGGCGTTGAAGACATGCTCTACATGTCTTCGCAGGCGACCAGCGACGGCACGATGCTGCTGACGATCACGTTCCGGCTCGGCACCGACGTCGACAACGCGCAGGTGCAGGTTCAGAACCGCGTCGCGCAGGCGCTGCCGCGCTTGCCTGAGGACGTGCGCCGCGTCGGCGTCACGACGAAGAAGGCGTCGCCCGACCTGCTCATGGTCGTGCACCTGACTTCGCCCGATAACCGCTACGACACCGTATATCTGCGCAACTACGCCACGCTCCAGGTGCGCGATGTGCTCGCGCGCTTGCCGGGCATGGGTGAGGTGCGCTTGTTCGGCGCTGGCGACTATTCGATGCGCGTGTGGCTGGACCCGGAGCGCATCTCGAGCCGCGGGCTGACCGCAGGCGACGTCGTGCGCGCGATCCGCGAACAGAACGTGCAGGTTGCGGCCGGCGTGATCGGTGCAGATCCGGCGCCTCTGGGCACCGAGTATCAGCTCAACGTCACGGCGTCCGGCCGCCTCGTCAACGAACAGGAGTTCGGCGACATCGTCATCAAGACGATGCCCGACGGCGGTGTGACCTATTTGAAGGACGTGGCGCGCGTCGAGCTCGGCGCGGGCCAGTACTCCCTGCGCAGCCTGCTGAACAATGAGTCGGCGGTCGCGATCCCGATTGCGCAGGCGCCGGGCGCGAATGCGCTGGAGCTGTCGGACGAAGTCCGCGCGACGATGAAGGAGCTGAGCAAGAATTTCCCGGAAGGAATCAAGTACGAGATCGTCTATGACCCGACGGTCTTCGTGCGCGACTCGATCAAGGCCGTGGTCGAAACACTGCTCGAGGCGCTGGCGCTGGTCGTCATCGTCGTGATCGTGTTCCTGCAGACCTGGCGCGCCTCGATCATCCCGCTGATCGCCGTGCCGGTGTCGATCGTCGGCACCTTCGGACTGATGCTCGCGTTCGGCTTCTCGATCAACGCTCTGTCGCTGTTCGGCCTGGTGCTCGCGATCGGCATCGTCGTCGACGACGCGATCGTGGTCGTCGAGAACGTCGAGCGCAACATCGAGAATGGCCTGTCGCCGCGCGACGCGACGTACAAGGCGATGGAAGAAGTCAGCGGCCCGATCATCGCGATCGCGCTGGTGCTGGTCGCCGTGTTCGTACCGATCGCATTCATCACCGGCCTGACCGGCGAGTTCTACAAGCAGTTTGCGCTGACGATCGCCATCTCCACGGTGATCTCGGCGATCAACTCGCTCACGCTCAGTCCCGCGCTGTCGGCGCTGCTGCTCAAGCGCCATGGTGCGCGGCCCGATGCGCTGACGCGCGGGATGGATCGCGTGTTAGGCGGGTTCTTCCGCGCCTTCAACAAGCTGTTCAGCCGCTCCGGCGATGGCTACGTGCGCGGTGTCCGCGGCGTGCTTGCGCACAAGAGCGTGGTGATGGGTGCATTCGTCGGCCTCCTCGCGCTGACCTGGGGAGTGTTCCAGATCGTGCCGAAGGGCTTCATTCCGGTGCAGGACAAGCAGTACCTCGTCGGCATGGTGCAGCTGCCGAACGCTGCATCGCTGAATCGCACGGATGAAGTCGTGCGCCGCGTCGCCGACATCGCGCACACCGTTCCGGGCGTGCGTGACGCCGTGCAATTCCCCGGCCTGTCGATCGCGGGCTTCACCAACAGCCCGAACTCCGCGCTCGTGTTCTTCGGTCTCGACAACTTCGAGGATCGCAAATCCTCCGAGCTCTACGGCCTGAACATCGCGAAGCAACTGAACATGAAGCTGAGCTCGATTCAGGACGCGCAGGTCGTGGTGTTCCCACCGCCGCCCGTGCAAGGCCTCGGGACGATCGGCGGCTTCAAGCTGCAGCTGGAGGACCGGGCGGATATCGGCTACGACGAACTGTACAAGACCACGCAGGCAGTGCTCGCCAAGGCGCGGCAGGCGCCGGAGCTGACGGGCGTGTTCTCGAACTATGAAGTGAGCGTGCCGCAGATCAGCGCCGACGTGAATCGCGTCAAGGCCAAGGAGCACGGCATCGCGCTCACGGACGTGTTCGAGACGCTGCAGGTCTATCTCGGCTCGATCTACGTCAACGACTTCAACCGCTTCGGCCGCACCTACCAGGTGATCGCGCAGGCGGATTATCCGTACCGCGCGAAGGCGGAGGACATCCTGCGCCTCAAGACGCGCAACGAAGCCGGCGAGATGGTGCCGCTCGGCTCGGTCGTGCAGGTCTCGCAGAGCTACGGTCCCGACCGCGTGTTCCGCTACAACGGCTATCTCACGGCCGACGTGAACGGCGGGCCCGCGCCCGGCTATTCGAGCGGCCAGGCGCAGGCGGTGATGGAGCGCATCCTCGCCGAGACGCTGCCGAACGGCGTGAAGGCCGAGTGGACCGACCTCACGTACCAGGAATTCATCGCGGGCAACAGCTCCGTGTTCGTGTTCCCGCTGTGCGTGCTGCTCGTCGTGCTGGTGCTCGCTGCTCTGTACGAGAGCTGGACGCTGCCGCTCGCGATCGTCGCGATCGTGCCGATGGCATTGTTGTCCGCGATCGTCGGCCTGTGGCTGACCGGCGGCGACAACAACATCTTCACGCAGATCGCGCTGTTCGTGCTGGTCGGCCTCGCGAGCAAGAACGCGATTCTGATCGTCGAGTTCGCCAAGGACCGCGAGCAGACCGGTGTCGATCCGGTCGCCGCGGCGCTGGAAGCGGCGCGACTGCGATTGCGGCCGATCCTGATGACGTCGATCGCGTTCATCATGGGCGTGGTGCCGCTGGTGTTTTCGTCGGGGGCAGGTGCGGAAATGCGCCACGCCATCGGTATCGCCGTGTTCTCCGGAATGATCGGCGTGACGTTCTTCGGCCTGTTCCTGACACCCCTCTTTTACGTGTTGCTGCGCGCCGCGGTGGTCAAGAGCCGCCGCGCGCGGACGGCGGCCATCGAGAATGCGGAAGGTGCAAGTCATGCGTAATCAACTAGTGGCGATGGTGTCGGCGGTGCTGCTTGCCGCGTGCGCGGTCGGGCCGGACTATCACCGTCCCCAAGTCGCGACGCCCGATCAGTTCGTCGGCGTCGATGCGACCCAGGTTTCGACGCAGGACGTCGAGCGGGACTTCTGGAAGCAGTTCAACGACGAGCAGCTCAACGAGCTGATCGAGCGTGCTCTCGTCGCGAATCACGACATTCGCATCGCGACGTCGCGGCTGCGTGAGGCACGCGCACTGCGCGGCCAGTCGCGGCTGGATCTGGCGCCGACCGTAACTGCCTCTAGCGGTTACACGAAGACGCGGGTGAGCGACCGACAGCTCGGGCCGCTGCAGAATGTGGATCGCGAGCAGGACTTCTACGACTCCGGCTTCGATGCATTCTGGGAATTGGACTTCTTCGGCCGAGTGCGGCGCGGAGTGGAGGCGAGCACTGCTCAAATGCAGTCCGCCGAAGCGAGCGTGTACGCGACCCAGGTCAGCGTGACCGCCGAAGTGGCGCGCAATTACTTCGAGTTGCGCGGCGCGCAGCAGCAGCTCGCTGTTGCACGTCGCAACGCCGACAACCAGAGCGAGACCGTGCGCATCACGACTGCCCGTCAGGATGCCGGCCGCGGTACGCAGCTCGACAGCTCGCGTGCGCAAGCACAGCTGTCAGCGACACTCGCGACGATCCCGGATCTCGAATCCGCCGTGACGCGCAGCATGCTGCGGCTCGGAGTGTTGACCGGTCAGCAGCCGGAAGCTGTGTTGCCGCAGCTGTCTGCGGCGCGTCCGCTGCCAACGCTGCCCGTCGCCCACGACATCGGCACACCTGAATTGCTGCTGCGTCGCCGCCCGGATATTCGCGTCGCCGAGCGCAATCTCGCCGCGTCGACCGCGCAGATCGGCATCGCAGTCGGCGATCTGTTCCCGCGTATCACGTTCCTCGGCCGCTGGGGTTTCGATGCCGTGAACAGCAGTGACCTCGGCAACACAGGCACGGAGTCATTCTCGTTCGGACCGAGCATTAGCTGGGCCGCGTTCGACCTGGGACGCGTCCGGCAGAAGATCCAGCAGCGCGAAGCCGCGGCGGACGGCGCGCTCGCGAAGTACGAGCAGACGGTGTTACAGGCTCTCGAAGAGACCGATGCGAGCCTGACGGCGTATTCGAAGGCGATCGTGAAGCAGCAGCATCTGCAAGCAAGCGCGAGCGCTTCGCAGGAAGCTGCGAAGCTGGCACGAGCGCGCTATGAGAACGGAGTTGCGGATTTCCTGCAGGTGCTGGATGCGGAACGCACGGTGCTGGCGGCAGAGGATCAGCTGGCGAGGAGCGAGACGCAGACTGCGACGGCGCTGCTGGCGACGTATAAGGCGTTGGGCGGAGGATTCAGGCCGCTGACCACGGCGGCCCGTTGATCGACGGATTGTCGGGCTTTAGCCCGACTCCGTTCTTCAAACATGACACACACTGTCTGCTTCCAGGGAGTATCCTCCTCCACACTCCCCTATGAGCGCCCTTCCCTACTTTCACGACGCCGTGTCGGCGTGGTTCGGCCGGACTTTCCCGGCGCCCACTCGCGCGCAGGCGCAGGCCTGGCCGGCGATCCAATCGCGGCAGGACGTGCTCATCGCCGCGCCGACCGGTTCCGGCAAGACGCTGGCGGCCTTCCTCGCCGCAATCGACGAGCTGGTGCGCGAGGGCGAGCAGTGGGGTTTGCCTGACGAGACTCGCGTTCTTTACGTCTCGCCGCTCAAGGCGCTGTCGAACGACATCAATCGCAACCTCGAAGCGCCCCTGAACGGCATTCGCGAGGAGCTGCGCAATCACACCGTCCGCGACGTCGAGATCCGCACCTGGGTTCGCACCGGCGACACGCCGCAATCCCAGCGGGCACAGATGCGACGCAAACCCCCGCACATCGTCGTCACCACTCCGGAATCTCTCTACATCCTGCTCGGCTCGCAGTCCGGACGCGAGATGCTCGCGACCACGCGGACGGTGATCGTCGACGAAATCCACGCTGTTGCGGGCACCAAGCGGGGCGCACACCTCACACTGTCGCTCGAACGCCTCGACGCGCTGGCGGGCCGCCGGCTGACGCGTATCGGTCTGTCCGCGACGCAGGAGCCGATCGCCGAAGTTGCGCGGCTTCTGGTCGGAGTGAACGGCATCGATGCCGAGGGCAACGCGCGCTGTCGCATAGTCGATAGCGGCCACCAGCGTCATCGTGATCTGGCGATCGAGCTGCCGGACGGGCCTCTCGAAGCGGTGATGTCGAACGAGGTCTGGACGCAGATCTACGACAAGCTGGCGCAGCTGGTTCGCGGGCACCGCACCACGCTGGTGTTCGTGAACACACGGCGCTTGTCGGAACGCGTGGCGCGCCACTTGTCAGAGCGACTCGATACGCAGTCAGTCGCCGCACATCACGGGAGTCTCGCGCGTGAGCACCGCTTCAATGCGGAGCAGCGCTTGAAGCGCGGCGAGTTGAAGGTGCTGGTTGCGACTGCATCGCTCGAGCTCGGCATCGACATCGGTGACGTCGATCTGGTGTGTCAGCTCAGCTCGCCGCGCTCGATCAATGCATTCCTGCAGCGAGTCGGGCGTTCGGGCCACGCCGTCGGCGGAACACCGAAGGGTCGTTTGTTCCCGCTTTCGCGCGACGATCTGGTCGAGTGCACTGCCTTGCTCGACAGCGTCCGTCGCGGCGAGCTCGATCATCTGCTGGTTCCGCAGCTGTCCCTGGACGTGCTGTCGCAACAGATCGTTGCCGAAGTCGCGACGCGCGACTGCAGCGAGAGTGAGCTGTTCGAGCTGTGCCGTAGCGCTTATCCATATCGCGCACTGACGCGCGAGTCGTTCGACGATCTGGTGCGCATGCTGGCCGAAGGGTTCACGACGCGCCGCGGCCGGCACGGAGCGCTGCTCTATCACGATGCAGTGAATCGCATGATTCGTGCGCGCAAAGGCGCGCGGCTGACTGCGATCACCTCGGGCGGCGCTATTCCCGACACCGCCGACTACCAGGTGATGCTCGAGCCTGAAGGTTACCTGGTCGGCACCGTGAACGAAGACTTCGCAGTCGAGAGCCTGTCCGGCGATGTGTTCCAGCTCGGCAATACGTCGTACCGGATTCTGCGCGTCGAGCGCAGTGTCGTGCGCGTCGAGGATGCACGCGGCGAAGCTCCGACGATTCCGTTCTGGCTCGGCGAGGCACCGGGGCGCACAGATCAACTGTCAGTCGCCGTCTCGCGGCTGCGCACCGAGATCGAAGAGCGGCTGGAGAGCGGCGCTGAATCTGCGCTCGTGTGGCTGATGCACGAAGTCGGTATTGGCGAAGCAGCTGCGGCACAGGTCGTCGCGTATCTCGCCGCTGCGCACGCAGCGCTCGGCAGCCTGCCGACTCACCAAACGATCGTCTTCGAGCGCTTTTTCGACGAAGCAGGCGGCATGCAGCTGGTGATCCATTCGCCGTTCGGCAGCCGCATCAATCGCGCGTGGGGTCTCGCGCTGCGCAAGCGCTTCTGCCGCACGTTCAACTTCGAGCTGCAGGCGGCGGCGACCGAAGACACGATCATCCTGTCGCTGACGACAGCACACAGCTTCGAGCTATCCGACGTCGCGCGCTATCTCCATCCGAACACGGCACGCGAAATCCTCGTGCAGGCGCTGCTCGCCGCACCGATGTTCACCACGCGCTGGCGCTGGGATGCGTCGATCGCGCTGGCGCTGCCGAGATTCCGCGGTGGCAAGAAGGTTCCGCCGGCGCTCGCACGCATGAATGCCGAGGACCTGCTCGCCTCGGTATTTCCCGATCAGGTCGCGTGCGGCGAGAACATCGTGGGCGACATCGTTGTGCCCGATCACCCGCTGGTGCGCCAGACGGTGCGCGACTGCCTCGAAGAGGCGATGGACGTGGAGGGTTTCGAACGGCTGCTGCACGCGCTGGTCGAGAATCGCATCCGCGTCGCGGCCCGCGATCTGACCGAGCCCTCGCCGCTCGCGCTGGAAGTGCTGTCGGCGCGGCCGTATGCGTATCTCGATGATGCACCGCTGGAGGAACGCCGCACGCAGGCGGTGATGAGCCGGCGCTGGATGGACCCGGAATCGGCCGCCGACATCGGCAAGCTCGATCCGGAAGCGATCGCGCGTGTGCGCAGCGAAGCGTGGCCCGAAGCGGCGAGCCCCGATGAGTTGCACGACGCGCTGTGCTGGATGACGTTCCTGACGGAGGAAGAGGTGCAGCACCAGTCAGCGTGGCCTGCGCTCATCCATGAGCTGACTACGCAGCGTCGCGTCGCACGCATCGGAAAGCTGATCGTGGCTGCCGAGCGCATCCCGATGCTGAAGGCTGTTTTCCCTGGTGCGACGTTCGATCCCGACATCACCGTCCCGGCCAGCAACTCGAAGGAGTGGGCGCGCGATGAGGCGATGCGCGAGATCGTGCGCGGTCGGCTGGAAGGTCTCGGTCCGACCAACGCCAGCGCGATCGCGACCGCGCTCGGTGTGGACCTGGCTGACGTCGATGCCGCCCTGGTTGCACTGGAGGCCGAAGGCTCCGCGATGCGCGGCAACTTCGAACCCGATCTTGGCATTCCCGTGCAGTGGTGCGATCGGCGGCTCCTCGCTCGCGTCCACCGCTATACAGTCAAGCGCCTGCGCGCCGAGATCGAGCCCGTCCTGGCGCGTGACTTCCTGCGTTTCCTATTCGACTGGCAGCGAGTCACGCCGAAGACACGCATGCAGGGTCCGGATGCGGTGCCTGCCGTGCTCGGACAGCTCGAAGGCTTCGATGCACCCGCCAGTGCCTGGGAAACCGAGGTGCTGCCCGCGCGCATTGCCGAATACGACCCGGCGTGGCTCGACGAGCAATGTCTTGCCGGCCGCATCGTGTGGACACGACTCGCGACGCGCGCAGGCGACGCCGAACGCGGTGCCGCTCCAGTTCGCTCGACGCCGATCGCGCTGCTGGCGCGACGCAACGTGCGATTGTGGTCATCGTTCGCGGCGCGCCCTGAAACTCCGCAGCTCACAGCGAAGGCGCAGGAAGTTGCAGCGTTCATCCAAACCCACGGCGCCTCGTTCTTCGACGAGATCGTGGAAGCCGCAAAGCTGCTGCCGACCCAGGTCGAAGAGGCGCTGGCGGAGCTGGTCGCGCTCGGCATCGTAAACTCCGACAGCTTCGGCGGTCTGCGTGCTTTGCTGGTGCCGGCGGATCGCCGTCGACCGAATGCCCGCGACGCGCGGCGCAAGCGCCGCATCGCGATCTTCGGCATGCAGGATGCCGGACGCTGGGCGCTGGTGAGAAAAGGCGTCGAGCCCGAAGCTGGAGAAGACATCGAGCACGTCTGCCGCACGCTGCTGCGGCGTTGGGGCGTCGTTTTCTGGAAGCTGCTCGAGCGTGAGGCGGATTGGCTGCCACCCTGGCGCCAGATGCTGATGTGCTTCCGGCGGCTGGAGGCGCGCGGCGAGATCCGCGGCGGTCGCTTCGTGGCCGGGTTCTCGGGCGAGCAGTTTGCGTTGCCCGATGCGGTTGGCGCGCTGCGCGATGCGCGACGCAAGCCGAACGATGGTGAGTTCTTGTCGCTGTCGGCTGCCGACCCGCTGAACCTGGTCGGTGTCATGACCCCCGGTGCGAGGCTGCCTTCGCTGACCGGCAATCGTGTGCTCTACAAGGATGGCGTGCCGGTCGCGGTGTACGCGGGCGGCGAAGTTTCGTTCCTGGAGCTGCTGGACGAGAAGGAACAGTGGCAGGCGCGCAATGCGCTGCTGCGGCGGCAGGTGCCGGGAGTGTTGGCCGATCTGGCCTAGATGACCTCGGTGGAACCGCTCTCGCTCGCGCTAGCGGGCTTCTGCTTGGGCTTTTCGTACTCGGGCTGCAGCGTGTCCGGATCGGCCGGGGCGTCCTCGTGCTCCTCGTGGTCCTCGTCCTTCGGATCGCGGTGCGCGATCGTGCCGAGGCCGTTCATGCGGGTGTTCACCTCGCGCGGGTTGCCCGTGTAGAGGATCGCGCCGACGCCGTTCATGGTCGCGTCCAGCGTGTCCTTCGGATGCACGATCACGCTGCCGACCCCTTCGACGATCACCTTGGCATCGTCAGCGACCAGCCGGCTGAAATCGCCGTGGCCGGCGCCCGACATCCGCACGGTGAGCTCGTCGAGACGACCCTCCGCCAGGATGTGCGCAGCACCCGCCGCGCGGATGTGCGTTTCGCCGCCGTCGAAGCCGGTCAGGCGGACGTCGTTGCCGCCCTCGACCTCCAGCGACTCCAGGCGCGGCACGGTGATTTTCAGCGTGATGCGCCGGCGGTTGTTGGACATGAACCAGTCGCGCGGCTTGCTTTCGATGAACAGGGTGTTGTGGCGAACGTCGGTCTCGACGCGCTCGATCGAGGAGGCGCGGCCTTCGATGACCAGCGATTCGGGCTTGCCGACGGTGATTTCCAGACGGGCGGCGCCCTTCATGTCGATCGAGTCGAAGGAGCCGATGTCGCGGGTCTCGGAGCGGCTCGGGCCCCGGCTGCGGTTGTCGTCGGCGCCGTCGTTGCAGGCGCTCAGCAGCGAGGCGCTGGCGACCATCAGCAACAGTCCGGCAGCTCTTTCCGCTTTCATTTACGACACCCTCTGGAACGAATGATTAGCCGCTCGCGGGCAGTGCCTGCCGTAAGGGCGCCCATATAGTGCGCGGTTCCTGGGGCTTCCTGAAGCGAATGCCGGTAAGTCGCCGGCCATTGCCGGTCAAGGGCCCGGCAGCGCCTTGCGCGGCCCTGTGACGGCGGTCACATTCCGCAGCCGGCCGAATCCGCGCCGCGGATTCTTTATGGCGATGTGTGACGCACATCGCGCGGTCCTGTGATGGTGATCCGCGTCCGCATGGGGGTCCGGCGCGTAGTTTTATGTACGACGGAAGCCTACCCCTTCCGACCAGAGAGCCTGACCGCCGCATGACCCGGCCTTTCGCCGCCCGCTTCAGCGACCTCGTCGCGCGCCTCGTGCCGCGCCTGAGCTTCGACGAGCCGCTCGAAACGGAATTCCGCCGCTGGCACGCCGAGCACACGCGCTCGCGCGTGCGCAACGCGATGTGGCTCGCGATGGGCAACATGCTGGTCGTGATGCTCGCGGGCGGCCCGTTCCGCGAGATGCGCGACGCGATCTTCGGGCCGGAGAACCAGCTGATCGTCGACGTGCTGCGCTTCGGCTTCATCGTGCCGAGCTGCATCGCGATGCTGCTCGTCTCGTACACGAACCTGTATCGCCGCTGGTCCAGCCTCACCGCGCAGATCGTCGCGCCGGTGCATGCGCTGTCGTTCGTCGTGATGGACATCCTGATGCAGCCGCGCGGCTATTCGCTGAGCTCGTGGCTGCCGCTCGTCGTGCTCGCACCGTATTTCCTGTTCGGCATGCTGCACGCGCAAGCCGTGCGTACTTCATTGCTCGTCGTGCTCGCGTACGCGGTGGGCGGCGCGCTGGCCGGCATCACAGGACCGCAGCGCGTATTCGACACGTTCGTCATCGCATTCGCGTGCGCCATCGGCGGCGCGATCCACTTCTCGTTCCAGCGCGGCATCCGCCGCAACTATGTCTCGAAGCAGGTGCTGAGCGAATCCGCCAACCGCGACAGCCTGACGGGCATCCACAATCGCCGCATGTTCGACGATCACATGCAGCGGCTGTGGCAGCAGGCCATGCGCGAGCGCGTGCCGCTGGCGCTGCTGCTCGTCGATCTCGATCACTTCAAGGCGTTCAACGACCGGCGCGGCCACCAGGCCGGCGACGCATGTCTCGCCAAGGTCGCGAGCGTGCTGCCGGTCGCGGCGCGACGGCCCTTCGACCTTGCGGCCCGCTACGGCGGTGAAGAGTTTGCAGTCCTGCTGTACGACGCTCCCCGCGATCGCGTGGAGGAGATCTGCCGGCAACTGCACGCGACCCTGCAAAAGGCGGCGCTGGAGCACCCGGCCTCGCCAGTCAGCCAGCACGTGACTTTCAGCATCGGCGCGGCCTGCGTCGAGCCGAACCTCGGGCGCCATCCCGAAGGCTTCATCCAGCTCGCCGACGAGGCGCTGTACGCGGCGAAGGAGCGCGGCCGCAACCGCACGGTGATCATGGATCGGGAATACGAAACGCTCACTACCGGTGCATTCCGGGTCCCGCGCGCCCGCGGCGAAGCGGCGTAGTCACGCCTCCCGAGCCACCAGTCCCTGCCTGCAGTGCTATCCTTCGGCCTTCGTTCGGAGGTCGGATAGCACGTGCTCACGGCTGACAAAGTACTCGTCACGGTTGGAACTCCCTGCTCGATCTCCGCGGTCGGCAGCACCGAGACCTACCAGGCGCGCGTCACCAAGGCGCCGGAGTTCATTGCCTACGCAGCATTCGATGCAGGTCTGATCGATATCGAGCCGAGCACCAGCGGCGCGCTGGCATTGCGCTGGCTCGACGGCACGCCGACCACCATCGATGAGATCGAGCAACGCCACGGCGCACAGCTGCGCGCGAATCTCGGCATCCGCCACGTTCCGGAGCTGACCGCGGCCGGTGCGACCGTTGTGACCGATATCGCAGCGCCGCTGCCGCACGATTTCGAAAGCGGCGGCCTGCGCAGGCTCGCCGGCCTCATGTATCGCGACGTGCGCGAGTCCGTCTTGAAAGATATGTACGGCTTGTTCGACGACGACCCGCGTCTCGGGCCGTCGCTGCAGGCTCAGCTGTTCGCGTACAGCGGTCTCGGTGCGCTCGCGGCCCTGCCGGTGTCGCTGGCGGAGCTGCTGCCGAATCCCTACGAGTTCCGCGTCGCCGGTGCGACTGCCTTCATGGGCATGGATTCGCTTGCCGAGTTGCGCGGGGCGGGAACCGACGGGATCGAGAACGACAAGCTGCGCGACAAGTTCGCGATGCGCCTCGCGAACTCGCTGTCCTCGCACGGGCCGGCGTTGTTGTCGACGATGCTGGCGCCTTCGTATTCGTTGAGCAAATCTCTGAAGAACCCGGCGCTGCTGGACAGCCTGCGCACCGCAAGCGGCTACATGCGCGTGCCGCAGACACCGCTGAATGCCGTCGGCGCGTGCGCGTCGAGCTCGATAGTGTTCTGCGAATTCGCGCCGCAGATGGTGCTCGACTATCCCGGCTATCAGCGGCCGACGATGACGCTGTGGACTGCAGCGGACGCCGCGACGCGGCCAAGCTGGCAGATTCTCGACGCGTTCGGGCCCGGCGCGCTGATGACACGCACCAAGCTTGCCGCGATGAATGCCAGCCGCGCCCCAGCCGAGCAGCGCACAGTGGCGGATTGCCTCGCGCCGTTCGACATCGACGCCAACGGCACGGTCGTCGGCGAAGGCGGTTCGGGCGTGCTGGTCACCACGCTCGACTTCGCGTTGCGCAACTTCCTCGACGTCACATCGATCATCGTCGGTTGGGGCCAGAGCGGCGAAGCGGGCGGCAAGGCGCACTTCGCAGGCGTCGGCTTCGGCGGCGAGAACGCGCTGATCCACGCGTTCGATCTCGCGCATCGCGGCCATGGGTACGGGATTGCGGACTTCCAATACCTGGTGGCGCACGCCACGGGCACCCGCACCAACTCCAAGACAGATCTCACGACCGCAGCGAACGCCCGCACGAGCGCTGCCGAGCGGCAAGGACGCAAGGGGGCGTTGCCCGCGATGACTGTCGGCACGCCGAAAGCTGTCGGCGACGGACACACGATGGGCGAGACCGGATTGAAAGCGCTGTCGCAAGCGCTGCAGTACCTGCTCGGAAAAACTGCGGTGGGTATCCCGACCCTGCGCAATCTCGATCCCGATCTCGGCGCCGCCGCCGAGTCGTTCGTGCTGGAAGCGCCGCCCGTCCCTGGCAATGCCGACGGCGGCGCGGTCTGCGCGACGCAAGGATTCGGCGGCTACAACGGAGCAATCGCTCTTCGGGCCGCAAACGCCGAAGCGTTCGGCCGCTATTCGGTCGATCGCAAGGTGCTGTCAGCGTATCTGGAGCGTTGGCCGGAGCTGCGGCGGGAGCGCGAGCAGCGCGAGAAGTATTGGCGTCTGCGCAGGCGCTCGACGATCGAGCTGGTGCAGACGCATTGCTGGAAGGGGTTGGAGTAGGTCAGGCAGGGAGTGTTGGGCTAAAGCCCGACCTACAAGTTACTACCTGCAGGTCGGGCTTCAGCCCGACTCTTGATCTCAACTTGCCTTCTTGCCCGTGAACGTTCCTTCGCCCAGCTCGCCCAACGACACCTTCCCCTTGATCGCGTCACCTTCGACCGTACCGGAATAGGTGATCGCCAGGTCCGTGCCCTGCGCGTTCACTTTGAAATTGATCGTCAGCTCGTTGCCTTTCACGGTGCCGGTCACCGGCGCCTCGCCGAGCTGGCCCTTGTAGGTGCCCGTGACGTTCGAGCCGTCCTGTTTGAGGCTGAAGTGCGGCGTGCCGGTGCCCGCCTGCGTCTCCACCGTGAAATCCCACTCGCCCGCGACGTTCGCGTCGGCAGCGAGCGCTGCGCCGGCGAGCGCGGCGGACGCGAGCATCGTGATGAACAGTCTGCGCAGAATCTTCATGAACCTCTCCTCGGTGTCCTCATTGGGATGATGCTTTCGAGCGATACAGCTCGCGCAGCTTGTGCTTGTACAGCTTGCCGTTGTCGAGCCGTGGCAGCTCGCCGACGAAGTCCACGCTGCGCGGACATTTGAAATGAGCCAGGTGCTGGCGGCAGTACTCGATCAGCTCCGCAGCGAGTTGCGGCGAGGCCGTGTAGCCGGGCTGCGCGATCACCACTGCCTTGACCGCCTCGCCCCACTCCGAGTCCGGCACGCCGATCACACCCACGTCGGCAACCGCCGGGTGCGCGAACAGCACGCCTTCTGCCTCCGCGGGATAGATGTTCACGCCGCCCGAGATGATGAGGTGCGCGCTGCGGTCCGTGAGATACAGATAGCCCTCGGCGTCCAGGTAACCGATGTCGCCGAGCGTGTAGTAACCGCCGCGATAGGCGCGGTCCGTCTTCGAATCGTCCTTGTAGTAGTTGAAGCGTCCGCTCGCCGGCGCCTTCATGTAGATGAGT
>DATNFA010000038.1:0-19162 GCA_035606615.1 Steroidobacteraceae bacterium | reverse complement strand
ACCGAGGCCGATCGTGTACGTGTCGGAGGTCTCCGGCACCAGGGTCGGATTGCCGCCCGTCTGCACGCTGATCTGCTGATTGAGCTGCCTGAAGGTGCCCGGCACGCCGAGCGCCTGGCAGTTCGCGATCAGTGCCGCGTTACCGCTGGCCTGGTAGTTGTTGCATGGATCGTCGATCGCACTGTCGAAGCGTGAGCCGGTATTGAACAGCTCGCCGATGTTCGGCGCGCGGAAGCCTTCGGCCCAGTTCGCACGGAATGCCAGATCGTTGAACACGCGCCAGTACAGGCCGAGCTTGTAGACCTCGTCGCGACCGAAGGTGTCGTAGTCCGACGAGCGCACTGCCCCGGACAGCTCCAGACGCTGAATCGCGGGCAGGTTCGCCAGCAGCGGCGCGCGCAGCTCGAGATACGCTTCCTTGACCTTCACCTCACCGGCAGTCGGCGAAGCCGGCACGTCCGCCGTCTCACCCGATTGCGCGATCGAGTCCGGGTTGAACTCGCCGGTTTCCTTGCGGTACTCCAGTCCGAACGCGTAAGCGAACGCGCCGGCGGGCAGATCGAATACGTCGCCGCTCAAGTTGAACGCGACGTCGTTCAGCTCCTGGTTGCTGGTGTCGTTCTGCGTGTACGTCACGAACGCCAGCATCTCCGGCGTGATCGTGCCCTGGCCGCCGAACATGTTGAACGGCGTGCAGCCCGGAGTCGCCGCGCAGACGTCCGTGGGACCGAGCGCCAGCGCGAGCTTGCGTGCGTTGAAGATGTTGTGGCCCGTCTGCGAAGCGTTGTTGCGCCCCCAGTTCAGGCTCACGTCCCAGTAGTGCGTGCGGCTGCCGAGCTCCAGATTGCCGTTGAGCGCACCCGACAGCATCCAGCTATCGACATTCTGATCGAAGATACGCGGGCCGGCTTCGAGCGGGCGGCGTGTCGCAGTGATCAGGTTCGTGTTGTTCAGCGCGATGCCGAACGGGTTGAACGGATGGTTCGCCGGGATGGACACGTTGTCCAGGTAGAAGCCGGCGCCCGCGTCGAAGCCCATGAACAGCGGATTCGGCGCGGCCTGGTTGTGCGACTGACGATTCGTGAACGATGCCGTGAACGTCAGCTCAGTGTTCTCAGCGACGTCGTAGGCAGCCTTGCCGAACACGTTCACACGCCGGTTCGGCGTCTGCAGATAGTTGAACGGCCGGAAATTGAAGCGGTCGGCGGCGGCGAACCCGTGCCAGTTGCCGCTCGCCGGATTGTTCGGGTTGTAGCCCGTCGCAGGCGCGCCGGTGTTCAGCGTGATGTCGATGACGTCGGGGTCAGTGCCCGCGTCCGGACCGTCGCCGCGCGGATCGAGGAAGATCACGCGGCCCTGCGGCGTGCCGGAGCTGCCGTTGAAGTTGCATGGCGTCGCGCCGAACACCACGCACTCCGACAGCTCACGGTCGCCCGAGAACACCGGGTCCTGGCGCGAGTAGCCGAGGCTGAGGAACGTGTGGCTCTTGTCGCCGCGCGAGCCCCACGACAGGTTGTAGTCCTGCGTGTAGCCGTCGCCCTCATCGTAGGCGGCCTGGTTCGTCTCGAATTCGAAGCCGTCGACGTTCGACTTGGTGATCACGTTGACCACGCCGGCGATGGCGTCGGAGCCGTAGATCGGCGAAGCGCCGTCCTGCAGCACTTCGATGCGCTCGATCGCTGCGGTTGGAATGGTGTTGAGATCGACCGCACCGGACACGCCGCTCGCGGACGAGCCGCGCACCCAGCGCCGGCCGTCCACCAGCACCAGCACGCGCTTCGACGAGAGGTAGCGCAGATCGATTTCGCTCGCCCCGGCGCCGATGCCGCCGCCGTCCGGCGGAAAGCCGAGGTTGCCGCTCGCGTTGTTCGCGCGGTTGATGGCGGAGCCGGAGATCGGCAAGCGCTGCAGGTAGTCCGCGATGGAGACTTCGCCGCTGCGATCGATGTCCGCAGCCGTCGTGGTTTGCACGGGCGCAGTTGCCTCGACCGGGCTCTGGCGAATGCGCGAGCCGGTGACAATCACCTCTTCCGGCTGCTGCTCAGCACCGAAGGCAGGCTGTATACATGTGGCTGGGATCAAACACGCCGACGCAAACAAGGCGTAGCGATTCTTACCGGCCAGGGTACGAAACGTTCTTATGTCCATGACGACCTCCCGAGAGAGGGCGCAGACGCTAGCACTCGATATTGTAAATACGCAAGCGGGATACGCCGTCTGCTCAAGCTCATTCGCACTTTTGATGCATGGACGCAACGGGAAATCCACTGCCTTGCGCAACGCCGCCCGACGCATTCGAGGGCGTATTCGGCGGCTGGAACCTTGGGCGCGGCCCGCGCGTCATGTCCACGGAAGTCGCAAAGTTATCGTCGCAAGACGAAAACCAAGCGCTTCCAGCGCTGTAGGCCGCTATCTCTTCACCGAGTCCGGCGTATGGCACGAAGCCCCGCCTTCTGCGACGGGGCTTCACTTTTTTTTGGGCCTACAAAATCGACTGCAGCAGATTTCCGTACGCGCCCGGCTCGGTCACCGCGACGAACAGCAGCCCCGTGATGGCGCCGCCCAGGTGCGCATCGTGATTGATGCGGCCGTGCGGATGCCGCGACGCGTAGTACGTGTAGACGAGGTAGAGCACCGCGAACAGCGGCGCGGGAATCGGGATCGGAATCGGCAGGATGATCAGCGACTGCTCGGGGAAATAAACGATTGCGGCGAACAGCACCGCCGAGATCGCGCCCGATGCGCCCAGGCACGCGTAGTCCGGATTACGGCGTTGCTTGTAGTAGGTCCCGGCATGACTGATCAGCAGGCCCGCCAGATACAGGATCACGAACGACGTCGTGCCCATGTAGCGCTCGAGCGGAAACGCGAAGAAGTAGAACGTCATCATGTTGAAGATCAGGTGCATGAGGTCCGCATGCACGAAGCCGCTCATGATGACGGTGTCGTATTCCTTGCGACGCAGGAACCAGTACGGCCGGAACAGGCTGCGCTCGATCAGCTTCGGCGCGCCGAACAGTCCGATGAGACTGATGGCGATCGTGGCGACGAACAGGACCAGCGCGGCCGATACTTGCGAACCCACGATGCGAATGCCCCCGAAACCCGACCCGACAGCAGGCCGGGGGCATTGTGCCGGATTTCAACTGCTGCAGGCTTGCTGCCCGCACTCGATCGCATGGACGCGGCCCTGCAGATCGGCTGCATAGACCACGCCATCGCTCATCGCGGGCGCGGCCCCGAAGCCCCACTCGGCCTTCTTCTCCACCGTCTCTTTGCTCGGCGGATCGAGATACATCCAGCGGATCGCACCGCTTGCGCGATCGATCGCGACGACGGAGCCCGCGCGCGCGCCGGGGTAAGCGCCCGCTCCGACAGTCGCTGCGACGACCAACTGCTTACTGACTGCTGTCCGCGGCCAGGCCCAGCCGGGCACCGCGGCTTTCCAGCGCAATTTGCCGTCTCGTGCATCGATTGCGAATACGCCGACGCCGTCCGAAGAGCCTGTGTAGACGACGCCGTCGCGCACGACTGGCGGCGACTCGATCCACGAGAACCAGTAGTAGTGCTTCCACAGCTCTTTGCCGCTCGCTGCATCCAATGCGATCAAATCGTAGGTGCGGCTGCCGACGAACACGCGGTCCGCATCGACGACGAGATCGCCGGCGACGGGTAGACGCGCGTCGTAACTCCAGCGCTGCTTGCCATCGCTCGCGCCGACCGCCTGCACGATGCCTTTGTAGTCGGCGAACAGCACCAGATCGCGATACAGCGCGGGTGTGGCGGTCATGAGGTCCTGGGTCTGCACACGCCACTGCTCCTTGCCGGTCGCAAGATCCAACGCGTAGAGGGTCTTGTCGCGGCTCGCGACGTAGACGCGCTTGCTGTCGGCGACGACGCTCGAGCCATAGCGGTCCCAGCGAGTGTTTTCCGTGTACGCCGGAATTCGCTCCGGGCTGCCGGTATCGATTTTCGCGCGCCAGCGCTCCGCGCCGCTGCGCTTGTCGAGCTTGTAGAGAAAGCCGCTGTCGGATGCGAGGTAGACGGAATCGCCGATCACGGTCGGGCGTGCCTTGATCGACTTGCCCGTGGCGAACGTCCAGCGTTGCGCGCCTTTGGTATCGAGCGCGTACAGCGTGCCGGCATCGTTGGCGACGAACACCAGCCCACTCGCTGCATCGTGCTCGAGACCGGCCCACACAGCGGCGCCGGTGTCGAACGTCCAGCGCACCTGCGGGCGCGGGAATTCCCAGGTCCGCGGCGCAGGCTTGGCCAACGGCTCGATGCGATGGAATTCCACCGGGATCTTGTAGACCGGCACCGCCTCCTCGGCCAGGTAGCCGCTCAGCGTGCCGGCCTTGGGATCGAAGCGCAGCGGAAACGGATACGGCTTCATGTCGAGCGTCATGCCGTCGATCGTGACCGTACCGATCGGCACTTCGTAGCCGCCGATCGCCAGCAGCGATATGCGAACCGCTTGCTTGCTGTTGTCTTCGAGGAAATGCAGCACGACGCGCGAGCTCTCGCCGCCGTACTCAGGCTCGGCCGACCACCAGCCGACGACGTCAGCGAACTGGAAAGTTTCGGCGCGCGCGACACTCGCAGTTGTCGCGACAACGAAGGCGAGCCCAACCAGAATCGAGCGGGGCAGCGTGCGACGCATGGTCTTCTCCGGCGAAATTCGTTGGCCGAAAGTCAAGCCCAGCAGCGACGACAGGTCAAAGATTCGCGACGAACGAACCTCGTTTCGCGCCGAGATGACTTCCCCTGCATCTGCGCGCACACTGCCGTCCGTAGCGGTGCGTCAACAGAAGTACAGCTCGCAATGAGTACCACCCTTCACCCCACCGACCGCGATGAGCGCATCGGGATGCTGGACGCCACTCGCGGCATCGCGGTGCTAGGCATCCTGATCATGAACGTGACGGGATTCGGCCTGCCACGCTCGTACGACGATCCGACCAACTGGGGCGGCTATGAGGGGATCAACCTGACGACCTGGCGCATCGTCTCGCTGTTCTTCGAAGGCACGATGCGCGGCCTGTTTACACTGCTGTTCGGCGCCGGCGCGCTGCTGTTCCTGCAACGTCACGCCGCGCGCCATTCCGGCCTGCTGCCGGCCGATCTGTATTTCCGCCGGACGCTGTGGCTGATCGTCTTCGGCCTGGTGAATGCTTATCTGCTGCTGTGGCCTGGCGACATCCTGTACTACTACGGCGTCGTCGGCCTGCTGCTGTTCGTGTTCCGCAACGTCGCGCCGCGCAAGCTCATCGTCGCAGCGACGGTCATCATGATCCTGCAGACCGCCGTGACGGTCACGGAGTGGTATGGCTATCACGAGGTCAGTGCCGCAGCAGCAGCGGCGCAGGAAGCGCGTAGCTCCGGCAAGGTCCTGACAGAGGACCAGAGCCAGGCGCTCGACACCCTCGCGAGGACCAACGAGGAGTTCAAACCCTCGCGCGACGAGCTGGAGAGGGAAGTGAGCCGCGTGCGCAAGAGCTACCTGAGCGCGCTCGGCGTGGTCGCCCCGGAGAGCTGGCACTACGAAACGACGTTCTTCATGCAGCATGGCCTGCTCGAGTGCCTGGGCATGATGCTGCTCGGCATGGCGCTGCTGAAGTACGGCGTGCTGACCGGCGCAGCATCGCGGCGCGTGTACGTGACCATGCTGCTCGTCGGTTACGCGATCGGCCTCGCGGTGAACCTGTTCGAGACTTCCAACCTGGCCCGCGACGAGTTCAGCGTCGCGGCGCTCATCCAGTCGTATCTCACGTACGACCTCGGCCGGATTCCGATGACGCTCGGTCACGTGGGACTCATCGGCCTGCTGTACCAGATGTGGCCGCAGTCGGCGGCGATGCGCAACTTCGGCGCGGTCGGCCAGATGGCACTGACGAATTACCTGACGCAGAGCGTGATCTGCATGCTTCTGTTCACCGGCGCGGGTCTGGCGCTGTACGGACATCTGCAGCGCTACGAGCTCTACTACGTCGTGGTCGCAATCTGGATAGTGCAGCTGATCTGGAGCCCGCTGTGGTTGCGGCGGTTCCGCTTCGGCCCGGCCGAATGGGTGTGGCGCTCGCTGACGTATTGGCAGCGGCAACCGATGCGCAGCGAAGCGGCCAGCGTCAGCCCGTCTGCGCCGCAAATATCTTCCTGACCGTCTCCATCGTGTCGGCCTCTGCCACGCGCTTGTCGTCGCGATAGCGCTTGACGCGCGCGAGACGCAGCGCGAGGCCGCCGGGATAGCGCGGGCTCGCTTGCAGATCGCTGAAAGCGATTTCGACGACCAGCTCGGGCCGCACGTAGACCGTCCAGCCGTCGTTGCGAATCTCGCGCGCCTGCAGCTCCTTCGTCTGCCATTTGAGCAGCGCGTCGGTCAGTCCCTTGAACGTCTTGCCCAGCATCACGTATTCGCCGGTCGCCGGGTCGAGCGCGCCGAGGTGCAGGTTCGAGAGCTTGCCGGTGCGCCGCCCGTGGCCCCATTCCGCTGCGAGCACGACGAGATCCAACGTGTGCACGCGCTTGATCTTGAGCCAGCTCGCGCCGCGATTGCCGGCTTCGTAGGGCGCATCGAGCGACTTCGCCATCAATCCTTCGTGGCCCGCCGCAAGTGCGGCCTGGTAGAACTCCTGCGCCGCGTCCGCCGAGCTGGTGATGAGCCGCGGGATGATCAATGCGGACGGCACCGCGCGCTCCAGCGCAGCGAAGCGCTCGCGCGCTGGCCGACCAGTCAGGCTCTCGCCCTCGAAATGCAGGCAGTCGAAGAAGAACGCCTGCATCGGCAGGGTGCTGCGTAGCTTTTCCACATCGAGCTTGCGGCCGAAGCGGCGCATCGTGACTTGAAACGGCTGCGGCCTGCCGGCCGGCGTGAAGGCGATCGCTTCGCCGTCGAGGATCATTTCGCGCGCCGGCAGACCCTGCGCAGTTTCGACGATCTCCGGCACCGCCGCGGTCACTTCGTTGGAGCTGCGCGTGTAGATGCGCACGGAGTCGCCGACCTTGTGCAGCTGGATGCGCGCACCGTCCATCTTCCACTCGAAGGCAACTTCGCCGCCCAGCTGCTCAAGGGCTTCGCCGACGTCCGTCGCGGTCTGCGCCAGCATCGGGGCGATCGGCGACAACGGCTCGAGCTGAAATTGCGCCAGCGCTTCGACGCCCTCAGTGAGCGCCGCGCGCGCGACCGCGCCGAGATTCTTCGCATACATCGCCGCGCGTCGGATTTGGTCGACCGGTACGACAGCGGCTGCCGCGACAGCATCGACCATCACGCCTTCGAGCGCCCCTTGCCGCAGCTCACCGACCAGCAGTCGGATCAGGAATTCCTGCTCGTCGCCCGTGGCGCGCGCGAACAAGCCCTGCAGTGCCTCCGCACGCCTGGTCGCAGACCCCGCGCCGCGCAGCGCGGCTACATCCGCCAGACTGCGGTCGACATCTGTGATCGTCAGCGTCGCCGTCGATGCAACTCCGCCTCGTTCGCTGGCCTTGCGCAACGTCGCGTAACCGATACCGAAACGCCCCTGGGGGATTTCGCCCGACAGATAGTGCACGGCGGTGTCGATCTCGCTAGGCTCGACCGCGCGCAGGCAGGCAGCCAGCTCCCGGACCTTCGCCAGCCGCGCAGCGGTTGCACCGACGCGCTGGGAGACGGCAACCAGATCGGCAAACAGATTCATGTGGGGATTGTAGGCCCGAGCGGATGGGGAAAAGTTTCAACCGATTTACGCCGCTGGTATGGCTGTCGATCGCGGCTGTAGCTATCTGGGTCGTGGCCCAGCGCATTGGCGAGATCGACTTCGATGAGGTCATGCGCGACCTCGCCGCGGTGCCGATGCCGATCGTGATCGCCGCGCTGTTGTGTTCCGCCGGCGTGTACACAACCGTCGGCCTGTACGAGGGCATTGCCGTCCGGCTCGCGAGCGGCCGTAACCTGCGTCGCCAGGCGTTCCGCACGGCCGTGATCGCCAATCCCGTCGGCCGCGCCATCGGCGTCGCGATGGTCAGCGGCGGCGCGCTGCGCTATCGCATGTACGCGCCCGAAGGGCTGTCGATCCGCGAGGTCGGCGCGATCATCCTGCTGGTCGCAATGCCGTACGTCTTCGGCGTCGGCTGGCTCATCGACATTTCGCTGCTGCTGCATCTGCAGGATGCTGCCCGGGCGTTCCAATTGCCGGTCGCCGTGGTCGCAATATTCGGCGTGCTCGGCCTCGCCAAGGATGTCGGCTGGCTCGCGTTCGTCGCTTCGCGCACCGAGCCGATCACGATTCGCGGGCAATCGATCCGCCTGCCCTCGCTGCGCGATGCGCTGGTGCAGATCGCTTTCGGGCTGGTGCAGATCTCGCTGATGACGACGATCCTGTATTTGTTCATGCCGCCGGAGCTGAACATGACGTGGCCTGCGTTCGTCGCGATCTACTGCCTCTCATTCGTGGCAGGTCAGGTTAGCAACGTACCGGCCGGGCTGGGCGTGCTGGAGGCGGCGTTGTTTCTGCTGTTGCCGCAGGTACCGCCAGGGAAGTTGGTGGGTGCGGTGTTGGCGTATCGCGCGGTGTACGAGTTGCTGCCGCTGGGCGTCGCGTTGGTGCTGTTGTTGATCTATGAGACGACGAACAAAGCTGGGATTGTGAGAAGAAGGCTGCAGAAAGAGTCGGGCTGAAGCCCGACTCTGCAGCGACATCAAAATCTAAGACTGGTCTCCGTCGCCCACTGCTTGCCATTCCCCGCCTGCGCGATCGGAATGCACGCCTGGAACCCTCCGGGCACCGCCTCGTACTGCAGCACCTGCGTCGCCCCGGCTTGCGAACTGAAGAATCCCAGCAGCGTCAGCTCTTTCATCATCAGCACGAACGGGCGCTTGCGCTCCGCTGCCGGAACTTCGTTGTCCGCCTGCTCTTTCTCCGCCGCGGCCGCGGCATCGTGAGCCTGCTGCAAGAGGGACATGCGCTGCGCTGTTTGCAGCTCGAGGAACGGCTTGCCATGCGCACGCTGCGCTTCGGCATCGAAATCCTTCAGGCCGCTGATGAAGCGCGCCTGATCCTCGGCCGGATACGCGTCCTTGAGGATCACGTCGATGAATGCGGGCACGCCGACATCGCGCGCACCGGGCGTGGCCGTGCGCGGCAGGATCAACTCGGCGACGTCCTCGACCATCGCTCCCTCTTCCTTGCTGAGGAACAGCGGTTGCCAGCTCGCGCTCGGCTTGGCCGAACAACCATTGAGAATGCCGAGCACCGCCGGCGCGGAAATCGCGCCGCCCATCAACACCGCGACCCGCTGCAGGAGCTCGCGACGATTCAGCAGATTGTTGGCGCTCATACGTTCCCCCGCTTCAGCTCGCTGACTGCATGGTCGACCGCGCGCGCGGTGAACGCCATGTAAGTGAGCGACGGGTTCTGGCACGCGCTCGAAGCCATGAACGAGCCGTCGGTGACATACACGTTCGGGCAGGCGTGCACCTGGTTCCACTTGTTGAGTACCGACGTCTTCGGGTCTTTGCCCATGCGCGCAGTACCCATCTCGTGAATGCCGAGACCGACGCCGGTCGCGCGATCGTACGTCTTCACTTCGCGGAAACCGGCGGCGGCGAGCATCTCGGCCGCATCGCTCGCCATGTCCTTGCGCATCTTCACTTCGTTGTCGCGCAGCTGCGCATCGAACGCGAGCAGCGGCAGCCCCCACTTGTCCTTGCGGGTCTTGTCGAGCGTCACGCGATTGGCGTGATTCGGCAGGATCTCGCCGAAGCCGCCCATGCGGATGTACCACGGCCCCGGAGTCGCGGCCTGGTCCTTCAGGTCCGCACCGAGCGCCTTGTCGAGCATCAGGCGCGTCCAGCCGAGTCGCCCTGCGCCGCCCTGGTAGCCGAAGCCGCGAATGTACTCGCGCTTCTCGCCGCCGAGGTTGCGATAGCGAGGAATGTAGAACCCGTTGGGCCGGCGGCCGGTGTAGTACTGGTCGGTGTAACCCTCGACCAGCGCGCCCGCGCCGACGTCGAGATGGTGATCCATGATGTTGCAGCCGAGCTCGCCGCTGTCGTTGCCGAAGCCGTTCGGAAAGCGCTGCGACACCGAGTTCAACATGATGTGCGTCGACGCGAACGTGGACGCGCACAGAAAGATCACCTTGGCGTTGAACTCGAGATGTTCCTTCGTCTCAGTATCCATCACGCGCACACCGGTCGCGCGCCGCTGCTTGTCGTCATAGATCAGCTCGTAGACGATCGAGTTCGGCCGCAGCGTCATGTTGCCCGTCGCTTCTGCCGCGGGCAGCGTGCTCGAGTTGCTGCTGAAGTAGGCGCCGTACGGGCAACCGCGGATGCAGAGGTTGCGGTACTGACAAGTGCCCCGCTGCGGACTGTGCGCGAGCGGCGCGGTCAGGTGCGCGACGCGGCCGATCGTCATCTTGCGCTTGAACTTGTCCGCCATCGTGGTCTGCAGATGAGTCTCGACGCAGTTCAGAGCCATCGGCGGCAGGAACTTGCCGTCCGGCAACTGCGCCAGGCCCTCCGCACGGCCGCTCACGCCAATGAAACTCTCGACGTGGTCGTACCACGGCGCGATCTCGGCATAGCGCACCGGCCAGTCGACCGCGATGCCGTCTTTGGCGTTCGCCCCGAAATCGATGTCGCTCCAGCGATAGCTCTGCCGGCCCCACATGATGGAGCGGCCGCCGACGTGGTAGCCGCGGATCCAGTCGAAGCGCTGGATCTCGGTGTAGGGATGCTCGGTGTCGTCGACGAACCAGTGCTTCGACGCTTGCGTGATCGCATAGCCGCTGCGCGCGGCGATGGCCTGGCGCTTCAGGTCTTCGTCGGTGGCACGGCCGCCATAGGGAAACTCCCAGATGTCCTTGGTGGCAGTCGGATAGTCGCCGTGCTTGACGTCGCGGCCGCGGTCCAGCACCAGCGTCTTGAGACCCTTCTCGGTCAGCTCTTTGGCGGCCCAGCCGCCGGTGATTCCGGTGCCGATTACGATTGCGTCGTAGGAATGGTTTTGGGTTGCGCTCTGAGTGGAACCAGGTTCATTCGCCATGTAGCCCCCGTACCCCTGAGCGCAACTTTACGTCATTGGTGGCCGCGATGCGCGCCGTCGAAAACAAACTTCACCTTCCACCGGCTCGTCCAGCTCGCGGGCGTAGCGGTGGCCTGCATACACGGCGTGCACGATCAGCCCAGGGGCGTGGCAATCGCCGACGGGCGTGACGGCTTCGATGCCGGCGGTCTGCCAGTCGGCTGAAAGCGCTTCCAGGGCCGTTTGCAGGCTGTCATTCGGCAGGCGGGCCGTGATGGCGACGATGGCTGCGCAGGTGATGTGACATTCCCGGCCGCTGTATACGCAGGCGAGCTGCGCGCCTTCGCTGTCGACGGCCAGGATGTTGTGGCCCGTGACTATCTGCATCCCGAGCGAGCGCAGGCGTTTCTGCACGTGCCGGTATTCCTGCGTGTAAGTTGTCCATGAAGCGACCACGTCGTCGGGGGTCACGTAGATGACTTCACGGCCGGCTGCACGCAGGACTTCGGCCATGACGCTGCCGATATAGAAAGCATCGTCGTCGAACAGCAGCACCGGGCCATCGGGAATACGGCCGCGCATCAGGTCGTCCGGCGTGAACACGCGCGCGCCATCGAAGCCGGGAATCGCGCCGCCGTTGCTGCGGCCGTAGCCGTCGCGTCGCCAGTGACATCCGGTCGCCAGTACGACGCGTTCGGCGCCGAATTCGAGCACGTCGGCCGCGCCGATGTCGTTTTCGCGATAGATCGCGACGTTCGCCATCTTCTGCAGCTGCGTGACCCGCCAATCGCGCACCCGCGCCCACTGCGCCAGTCCGGGCAGACGTGCTTCGAAATTCACGCGTCCGCCGAGCTCGCGCGAGGCCTCGGCGAGATGCACCTCGTAACCGCGTTGACCGAGCGCGCGCGCGGCTTCCAATCCGGCCGGCCCAGCGCCGACGACCAGCACGCGCTTGCTGCTCTTGCTCGGCGCAATGCGCTCGGGATGCCAGCCCTTGCGCCACTCCTCGCCCATCGTCGGGTTCTGCGTGCAGCGGATCGGCGTCGAGGTCATGTCGCCGGTCACGCAGATGTTGCAGCCGATGCACTCGCGAATGTCTTCGCTGCGCCCTTCCTCGATCTTGCGCGGCAGGAACGGATCGGCGATCGACGGCCGCGCCGCGCCGATGAAGTCGAGCACGCCGCGGCGGATCTGCCCGACCATCGTGTCCGGCGAAGTGAAGCGCCCGACGCCGACCACCGGTTTGCGCGTGATGCTCTTGACCCAGCCGGTGAACGGCTCCTGATAGCCCTCGCCGGCGAAGCGCGAGGTCTGTGAATCCATGTGCCATGCCGCGATGTTGACGTCCCAGAGGTCCGGCAGGTCCGCGAGCAGATGCACGATCTCGCGCGCCTCGCTCTCGCGCACGCCGTCGACGCCGAGGAATTCCTCGGTCGCGAAGCGGACGGCGACGGCGCATTTGTCGCCGACTGCCTCCTTGGTGTCGGAGATCAGCTCCCGCAGCATCCGCACGCGGTTTTCGAGCGAGCCGCCGTATTCGTCGGTGCGCTGATTGCGCCGCTGCTGCAGGAAGTGCATCGCGAGCGACAGGTCGTGCGCGGCGTAGATATAGACGATGTCGAAGCCCGCGCGCTTCGCGCGGAGCGCGGCGTCGCGATGCCAGCGGCGATAGTCGCGAATGTCGCGCAATGTCATCGCGCGCGCGTGTTGCGGATAGCCGTACTTCAGCGGTTGATGCGAAGGAGCGATCGCGACCTCGCGCGAATACAAATTCGACGACGTCGGCCCGTTGTGAGTCAGTTCGATCGCCGCCAGCGCGCCGTGCGCGTGCACCTGCTCGCACATCAGCGCGAGAGCGGGAATGTCCTGATCGTCCCAGAGACGCGCTTCGACGTACGGCGAGATGTCGCCCGACGGATGAATCTCGCATTCCTCGGTGCTGACGACGGCCCAGCCGCCCTCGGCTTTCGCGGCGCGCATCGCTGCGTGCGCTTCCGGCATCGCATGACCCATGCCATTACAGTGCGGGACCTGGAAGAAGCGGTTCTTGGCCGTGACCGGACCGATGCGGACGGGCTCGAACAGGATGTCGTAGCGCGGATCGCGTTGCATGAATCGACCGGAGAGCTAGGAAGTCGCGACGACGGCTTCTGCGGCGCGGCGACGCTGCCACCACTTCATCAGGAAATAGAACGGCAGGCCGAGCGCGAACAATCCCATGCCCCACCAGAACGCTTCCTTGCCGGCGCCCCATAGCGTCCACGCCGAATACAGTGCCCCCAGCATCGCAACAGCAAGCAGCCACAGGAGCTTGCGTCCCTGCATGCCCATGTCGCCGCGCAACGCGAGCTTGAACGCAGCGAGCGAGCAGAACAGGTACATCACGAGATACGCGGAGGTCGAGATCAGGATGATGAAGGTGAACACGCTGACCATCGAACCGCTGTAGTTCGTCAGCATCACGATGGTGACCAGCGCGCTGGTGATGAACAGCGAATAGTCCGGCGTGCGATAGCGCGATTCGTGCGCGAACAGCTCCGGGAAGATCTTCTCCCTGGCCAGCACGCGCGGCATTTCGCCCTGGATCAGAATCCAGCCGTTGAGCGCGCCGAAGCCGCTGATGAAGACGAACAGCGCGACCGCGCGCGCGGCCCAATCGCCCCAGAACAGGCGCATCACGTCGGCGAAGGGCGCGTTCGAATCCTTGAGCTCAGAGCCAGGGATGAGCAGGATCACCGCCGAGCACGCAATGACGTAGATGATGGCGGTGACGATCGTGCCCCACAGCGTCGAGCGCGGAATGTTGCGCTCCGGATCGATGACGTTCTCTGCCGGAACCGTCGCGGACTCGAGCCCGAGCAGCGGCCACAGAGTCAGGATCGCGGCGGCCGTTATCGCGGAGACCGTGAACGGTTGCGGCTCGACCTTGATCAGTGATGACGCGTCGGCGCGCCCGAGCAGCACGATGGCAAGAATGATTACCGCGAGCAGCGGCATGAGCTTGAGCACCGTCGTCACGAGTTGGATCACGCCGACCTGCTTCACGCCGCGCCAGTTCACGTACGTCAGGATCCAGATCATCGCGACTGCCGTGAGCGCGGGCGCGCCCTGAGTCGTCCGCAGCGCAGGCACGAGCTCCGAGAGCGAGGCGACGCTGCCGATCGCAATCGCGGCGTTGCCGACCCACACTGACATCCAGTAGCCCCACGCCATCACGAAGCCGCAACACTCGCCGAACGCGAGCCGCGGGTAGAGATAAGGGCCGCCGGCCTGCGGATAGACGCGAGCGAGCGCCGCAAAGACGATCGCGAGCAGCACGCCGCCGCTCGCGGTGAAAATCCAGCCGAGGATGCTGTTCAGCCCATACGGCGCGAGCGAGGCCGGCAGCAGGAAAACGCCCGAGCCGATCATGTTGCCGACGACCAGCGCGAGGCACATCCAGAAGCCCAGCTGGCGCGGCGGCGCTGCGGGTTTTTCGGGCTCGCTCATGAGGTCACTGCTATTGCGCTTTGCTTACGTACACGGCCTGCGCCGCGTGCAGGTAGTCGAGCGTCGCCTCGCGCTCGCGATCGTCGTTGTAGTCCGTACGGCCTTCGGCCGCCGCGATCACACGGTCCAGCCAGTGTACGAAATATTTCGCGTCCGCAGGCGAATTCGTCGGCGCGCCGCCGACGCTCACGTACACCGGGCTGGTCGTGGCGTACGGATACAGATCGAGGATCAGCGGATCGGCGCCGTCGTTCCAGGCCCGCAGCACAACCCAGCCGCTCTCGCGCAAATTCAGCTTGCCGGACACATCGGCTTGCGTGCGCGCCTTCGCGAGCCGATGGCTTGCGACCACGCGCCCGTTCTGCACGACCTCGAAGTGATCGATCGCGACCGGCGAGCGCAGTGCGGCGCGATAGCGGACCGTCTGCCCGCCCGCCGGCAAGGTGAGCGTATCGCCCGGCGACTTGCCCTCCACCTCGATGGCGAGTTGCGGACCGTTGCTCGCGAACGTTCGCCCTTCCTTGAGCGCGGCGTGCAGAGCGGCAGGCTCGGAGCTGCCGCCGGTGTTGAGATAAACGCGATTCATGCCGACCGGTCCACGCAGGCTTGCGTAGTTCGCCATCGCGTCGGTGCCGGAGCCGGTGGGCACGTGGAAGCCGAGGTTCAGCAATTTGTACCAGACCTGCGCCGTCGCCTTGTGGTCGGCAAACCCCACGACTTCGATGTAATCGGCCTTGCCGAGCGCGACATCGACAGGCATCGCGTTCGTGATCGACTCGCTGTCGGGCACGGGCACTGTGTCGAACGGATGCACGTAACCTACGAGCCCGCCCTGCTTGTGCACGAGGTCGGCGATCACTCCGTTGTGCGGGTAGGGCGAAGTCAGCGCGCTCTGCTGGTACGCGCTGAAGTCCGGCATGAGATAGCGCTTGAGATGCAGCAGGCCGAGGTGGCCCCAGTAGCTCGTGTGATATTCCTGATTGCGGAAGATCGTGACGCCGCCCGGGTCGCGCCGCACATTTGGATCGAACAGCGCGATGTCCGGAATGCGCTGCTCCTTGTTGACGATCAGGTTGTAGATCACGTCGAGGTCTTCGGCGCGCGCCTGCTCGATGAGCCGCTCTTCGGTATTGCGATAGTGGCCGCCGTAATTCATGTGGACGTGCAGGTCGGCCGTGACATTGCGCGGCGCCCAGTCGGGAAGTTGCAGCGGCTGGAGCGAAATATTCGCCGCGTTCTGCGCATCCGCACGCACGTCGAACTTCTGACGGACCGGTGCATATTCCTGGCCACGCCACGCCGTCACGTACGCTTCACCCTCGGGCAACGTCAGCGTGCACTCGCCAGGACAATGGAAATAGCGCAGCTCGGCTGGCACTCGCACCGGATCGAAGCCGTCGTCTGCGTGGACCCAGCGATCGTCCGGGGCGTAGTAGCGATTGTCGGGGCCGACGACGCTGATGCGGCCGGCAACGCTCTTGTCACCGGAGCTCAAGCGAACGCGCAGCGTGGCCATCGGACGCGCGTACTGACGATCGCGAGCGATGATGCGCGTACGCTCCCCGCCGACGACTTCGAGTACCCACAGCGCCACGTTGCCATCTTCGTTGCTGATGTAAGCGATGCGGCGTCCGTCGGGTGACCAGCGGGCTTGCGTCGCATCGAACTCGCCGAACGTCAGCGGCAACTGCGCATCGCCGGCGAGCGTCGTCAGCCACAGCTGATGCCATTGCCGGCCTTGATAGCTGCTGTAGAGCACGCGCCGTCCGTCGGGCGCGACTTCCGGTCGCGCGCGCCAGCTCGTTTCCTCGTGCACGAAACACTCGAGCTCGTTGGCACCGTCGACCGCAGCACTGCACACGTCACCGCTGCCGTATGCAATCTCACGATTGGAAACGAACACGAGACGCTTGCCGTCCGGCGTCCACGACGGATTGATCGTGTGGTCGTGCTTCGAATAGTAGTAGCGTGCGATCTTGCTCTCGTGCGGCGCAACCACTGCGCGCGCGGCTCCGAGCTTGTTGGTCTCGATCGGCGCGACAAACAGATTGAAATGACCGCTGCCGGCCGTCGACACATACGCGAGTCGCTTGCCATCCGGCGAGTAGCGTGGCTCGACGTTCACTGCGTCCGTCGTCGTCAGCTGCTGTGCACCGCCTGACGGCAAGTCGAGCTGCCACAACTCGATCCCGTTGTCGTGATGACGTGCGAAGACGATGTGCTTGCCGTCCGGCGACCAATCTGGCTGATAGTCGTAGCCCGGTCCATGCGTGAGCTCGGTTGCGCGGTCGCTGACGATCTCCTGGCGCCACAGCGAACCGGCCATGCTGTACACCAGCGATGCGCCGTCCGGCGAGAACGCGACGCTCGATGGGCCGCTCGTCAGCTGCGGCAGGTACATCTCGCGGTAGTAGTAGGAGTGCGGCAGATCGATCTGCTTCAGCACCGGCTCGCGCTCGGCGAAGGCGGTCGTAACAACCGCCAGCGCGAGCGCGGCTCCCGAAGTCGCAAGTCGGGTCAAGCGCCTCACGCGTTCTGCGTTTCGCCGAACGTGGCGTCGAGGATCGTGATCGCTTCGTCCACGTGCTCCTTCGTGACCAGCAGCGGCGGCATGAAGCGGATCGTGCTCTGGCCGCACGACAGCAGCAGCAACCCGTTGAGGTAGGCCTGTCGGATGAACTTCTCGGTGAGCTTGATCGCCGGCACTTTGCTGGTGCGGTCCTCGACCAGCTCCATGCCGAGCATCAAACCCTTGCCCCGCACGTCGCCGATGCAAGCGTACTTGCCCTGCAGCTCGCGCAGCCGGCCGATGAAGTATTCGCCCATGCGCGCGGCGTTCGCGCAGAACTCCGAGGACACGAGGTCGAGCGTTGCCAGCGCAGCCGCGCAGCACACCGGATTGCCGCCGTAGGTATTGCCGTGCGAGCCGCGCTGCCATTTTTCCATCAGCGCCCGCTTCGCGACCATCATGCCGATCGGCAGTCCGGAGCCCAGGCCCTTCGCGAGCGTCACGATGTCCGGCGTGACGCCGAAGTGTTCCGCCGCGAACATCTTGCCGGTACGGCCGATGCCCGACTGCACTTCGTCGAAGATCAGCAGAATGCCGTGCCGGTCGCACAGTGCGCGCAGTCCCTGCAGGAAGCCGTCCGGCGGTACCAGGTAGCCGCCCTCTCCCTGGATCGGCTCGATCAAGATCGCTGCGACTTCATTCGACGGCACGTTGCTCTTGAACAGCACGTTCTCGATGTAGTTGAGCACTGCCGCGCCCTGGTCGCTGCCCGCGAGCAGCGGTCGATACGGATTCGGGTACGGCACGTGCGTGACGCCGGGCATCGTCGGGAAGAAGCCTTTCTGCTGCGTGTACTTGCTCGACGTGAACGACAGCGAGCCCATCGTGCGCCCGTGGAATCCGCCGAGAAAGCCGATGAAGCGCCCGCGCCCGCTGACGTTGCGTGCGAGCTTGAGCGCGGCCTCGACGGACTCAGTGCCGCTCTGGCAGAAGAAGCTCATCGCCGGTCCGCCGACCGGATTCAGCGCGGCGATCTTCTCGCCGAGCGCGATCTGATTCTCGTGCCAGTAGTCGCTCGAGATGTGCACGAACTTCTGCGCCGCTTCCGTAATCGCCTGCACGACCTTGGGATGGCTGTGCCCGGTGCCGCAGACGGCGATGCCCGCCATGAAATCGAGAAAGCGGTTGCCATCGACGTCCCACGCCTCCACGCCCTTCGCGTGCGAGATCACGAACGGATAATCGCGCGGATAGGATGGCGACACGACCAGCGCGTCGCGCTTGAGCATCGCCTCGGCCTTCGGGCCTGGCAGCGCTGTCTTGATGTGTGGCGATTTCATGGCTTTCTCACTCGACGAATGTCTGCGACTGCTCGCGCAGGTATTGCGCGAGATAGTAGAACGACGCGATCGCTTTGCCCGTGTTGCCAGAGCCCTTCCAGCCGCCGAACGGCTGATAACCCGGCCAGGCGCCGGTCGTCGCGCCCTGCGCGCGGTTCGCATAGGTTACGCCGGCTTCGATCTCCCTGAAGAACTGCTCCACCTCGGCTCGCGAGCCGTACATCCCCGCGGTGAGCCCGAGCTCCGAATCGTTCGCGAGCGCGATGCCTTCGTTCAAGTCGCGGATCCTCCGCAGCATGACGATCGGCAGGAACATCTCCTCGCGCCACAAGTCCGCGTCACCGGGCGCCTCGGCGAGCGTCGGCTGCACGTAGAACCCCCGCGACAGATCTCCCTCCAGCAAAGCACGCCCGCCGATGCGAATGTTGGCTCCAGCGCTGCGCAGCCGCTCGATGTACGACAGATAGTCACGCTGCGCCTTCTCGCTGACTACCGGCCCGAGCCAGTTCTCCGCGCGAGTCGGGTCGCCGACGCCGAGCGCCGCGACCTTTTTGGCGACGCGATCGATGAGCTCATCGGCTACCGAAGACTGGACATACAATCGCGACAGTGCCGATCACTTCTGCCCGCACATGCCGAAGGAGCTGCGCACGATGCCCAGCGCCGCGCGCTCCAGGTCTGCGTTGGCAGTCACGATCCCGGCGTTCTTGCCGCCCATCTCCGATGCACGGTCGTGGATATTTGCCGTTAGCGAGCGTGCGAATGATGTGCATGCCGGTCTGGTACGAGCCGGTGAACGTTACGCCTGCCGTGCGCGG
>DATNFA010000037.1:0-56177 GCA_035606615.1 Steroidobacteraceae bacterium | reverse complement strand
TTCGGCACGAGGCTCGCGTAATACGGCGCGATCGCAGCGAGGTCGTGCGTGCGGAAACGCGTCGCTAGCAGCGACTGGTGCGCGTCGCGCATGGTTGTGTCCGTCAGCAGCACGCGTTGCTGGTCGAGCATCCACGCGGCGAAGCGCTCGGGCCCGAGCTCGTCGAGCTTTTGCTTCGTGCCGGGCGCCGGCGGCGGCAGATCGAGTTTCGGCAGCTTCGGATTCACCAGCCGCGGCGGACGCGTCCGGCCTTTCACTTCGTCGTTGCCGTTGACGATCACTTCGCCGATGAAGGTCAGCAGCCGCGTGGCGCGGTCGCGCCGGCGCGGGAAGCGGAACAGCTCGGGCGTCTCGTCGATGAACTTGGTCGTGTAGTCGGCATCCGCGAAGCGCGGATGCATGATGAGCTGATCGAGGAAGCGCAGGTTGGTCGCGACGCCGCGCACGCGGAATTCCCACAGCGCGCGATGCATGCGCATGATCGTGTCCTGCGGCGTCTGCGCCCAGGCCGTCACCTTCACGAGCAGCGAATCGTACGAAGGCGTGATGATCGCGCCGGAGTACGCCGTACCCGCGTCGAGCCGGATGCCGAACCCGGCCGGGCTGCGGTACGCGGAGATGCGGCCGTAGTCGGGGATGAAATTGTTTTCCGGATCTTCCGAAGTCACCCGGCATTGCATTGCGTAGCCGTTGAGACGTATATCTTCCTGGCGCGGCACCCCGCTTTCGGTCGTGCCGATCGCCGCGCCTTCGGCGATACGAATCTGCGCGCGCACGATGTCGATACCGGTAACGGCCTCGGTCACCGTGTGCTCGACCTGCACGCGCGGATTCACTTCGATGAAATAGAACTTGCCGGTATCGGCGTCCTGCAGGAACTCCACTGTGCCTGCGTTCAGGTATTGCACGGCGCGGCCGATCTTCAACGCCTGCTCGCACAGCTCGCGCCGCTGCTGTTCGTCGAAGAACGTGGCCGGCGCACGCTCGACTACCTTCTGATTGCGCCGCTGCACGGTGCAGTCGCGCTCGAACAGGTGGACGAGGTTGCCGTGCGCATCGCCCAGCAGCTGCACCTCGATGTGCCGTGCGCGCACGACGAGCTTTTCGAGATAGACCTCGTCGTTGCCGAACGCCGCCTTGGCTTCGCGCCGCGCGATCGAGACTGTCTCGGCAAGCTCGGACTCGCTGGCGATCACGCGCATGCCGCGCCCGCCGCCGCCCCAGCTCGCTTTGAGCATCACCGGATAACCGACCTCGGCTGCGAGTCGTGCAGCCTCGGCGTCATCACGCGGCAAGGGCGGCGTCGCCGGCATGACCGGCACGCCGGCAGAAACCGCGAGCTCGCGCGCGCTGACCTTGTTGCCGAGCCGACGCATGATCTGCGGAGTCGGCCCGACGAAGATCAGGCCCGCAGCGGCACAGGCTTCGGCGAACGCGGGATTCTCGGAAAGAAAGCCGTAGCCGGGATGAATCGCATCGGCCTGCGCGGCCTGCGCGATGCGGACGATGTCGGCTATATCAAGGTACGCGTCGACCGGCGTACGGCCGGCGCCGACCAGATAGCTCTCGTCCGCCTTCATCCGGTGCAGCGAGAAGCGGTCTTCCTGGGAATAGATGGCGATCGTGCGAATGCCGAGCTCGGTCGCAGCACGCATCACGCGAATGGCGATCTCGCCGCGGTTGGCGACCAGGAGACTGCGGATGCGCTCGGGCATGGCCGGAGCATAACAAAGGGGACATTCCTCATTTCGTCCGCTGCCATCGCAAATAGCGATGCAGTGATCGAAATGAGGAATGTCCCGGTCAGCCGCCGGTGACTTTTTTTGCCCGGCTGACTACGTCGAGTGGCGGCGGCAGCTGTGCGCCGCCGCGGAAGGAGCCGGTGCTGAGCTGCTCGTATTCCTTGTCCATGATCACGACGCAGTTGCGGCCGCGCTCTTTCGCGTCGTAGAGCGCTTCGTCGGCGAGCTGGATGAAGCCGTAATGCGTGCGGCCGGCCTTCGGCATGATGCACGCTGCACCAATACTGACCGTCAGACGCTTGATCGACGCCGGCGAGGCGGCGTGCGCGATGGCCAGCGACTCGATTTCCGCCTGCATGCGCCGCGCCGCGTCTTCGACGTGGCTGCGGTCGGCTTCGTACAGCACGATCGCGAATTCCTCGCCGCCGTAGCGCGCCGTGATGTCCAGCGGCCGCCGCGAGCAACGGCTCAGGCACCACGCCACTTGCCGCAGGCACTCGTCGCCAGCCTGGTGCCCGTAGTAGTCGTTGTATGCCTTGAAGTGGTCGATATCGATCAGCAGCAGGCCGAGCGACGCGCGGTCGCGGGTCGCCTGCGACCAGATGCGGTCGACGTGCTCGTCGAACAGCCGGCGATTGTGAATGCCCGTCAGGCCGTCGCGGCTCGCGGTCTCGATGAGCAGACGCTCCTCGAGATAGTTGGTACGTGTCGCGCGCTCCAGCGTGTAGCAGACCATTGCGCCGATGATGTTGGTGAACAGCAGCACGCCGCCGTCGATCACCTGTACCGACGCCGGCAAGCCGAGCGCTGCGGCGCCGATGAAGTATGAGGCGAACACCAGCAGCGAGGAGCCGAGCGCCGCATAGAAAGTCATGCCGAGCATGAAGAAGATGTAGATCGACACGAGCACGACGGTGGAGATCAGGCTCACGCCGTGCGAAGCCGCGATCACCGCGAGCAGGGTGACCCCGATGCCGAAGGTCGGCGCGCCGACCTGGCACACGAGCGGATACAGCCGGTGGTACAGGCGGGAGTACACGACGATCAGCCCGATCAGGAGGATCGGCGTGAACAGCACCAGGCGGATCAGGTCGAGCAGCCGGTTGACCGGCTCATCGAGCACGAGATGCGTGAGCCCGGAAAACGCGATCACGAACGCGATCGCCAGCCACAGATTGCGGCGGACCTGCGGCAACGTCTCGGCGAGGTGGACTGCGCGGAACTCGGCTTCGAGCGGCGGCGCGAATCTCAGGCGCGGAAAGCCGCGCTGCAGCTGCAGCGCATGCGGAGACTGCGGAAGGGCACCGGCGGGACGGCTCGCGCCTGGACTATTCTCGTCGGCGGGGCGCATGCCATTCGACAGGCGGGGCTCGCGAGTCCTCTGACCCGGACTCAGACCCGAGCTCAACTCATTCCTGATGCTGGCGACGGTCGCGGGCGTCCTTGATGAATCGGCGCCAGACTTCATAGGCATCCCAGCCAGCAGGAGACTCGGGGCGGGCCACTGCGGGTGCAACGGCGCGCTCCCCCATGTGGTCGGCGTTGGCGGCCGAGCCGGGGGCGATCAGGTGAGCGGGCAAAGATGTCGAAACGCTGTTCATATACTTACCGGACACGTCAGCCGGAGGTCCGGGGGGAGTGAAGACGGTACTCATCGTAGTCGACCCGCACAGCATCACCCGTGCGCAGTTCTCAGTTTGCAGAGTTTCAGTCGCAGGCTGACGCGGTTTTCGCCTTTCGGATGCGCGTCTGGTGCCCCAACTTGGCCCCAAATACCTCATTATGTTCAAGCAATTGCGTGAGCATCAGAGGCCAGGCGAGCAAGAGTAGCCATCGGCGCGCCGGTCCGCCAGTGCCGACTCTACGTTCTGAAGTAATTCGCCAGAAACTGGTCGAAAGTCACGCGGTCGGCAGCTTCCACGGCGGCCTGGCGCTCCAGCGACTCCCGCGCCTCGGCGGCGAACTCGGCGAGGCGCTGCTCGTTCGGCGGATACAGCTCCAGGAAATACGACTTGTGCACCCCTGACATGCGCAGCGCCATGTCCGCGAAGGATTCGCCGGTCGAACGCAACTCCTCGAGCGTGCGTGCCGACGGCGTGAGGCGCGGATCGTCGATCTTGGCCTGTTGCAGTTCGAGTGCTGCTGCGTACGGCCGCTGCGCGTCGCCGTAGTCCAGCATCTCGCAGATGCCGCGCATCGAATCGATCAGCTCCAGAGCCCATGCGCGCAACTCTATCGGGCTTGCGTTGCGGTTGAGTTGCAATCCCGGCTCGCGGCCACGATGCGCAACGAGAGCGTGATTGGCATCGAGCTGTTGCCACTCTGCCGCGTCGATCGGGTCGCTCGGCTTCAGGACACAGAGCGCCGCGAAGGCCTCGAGGAAGCGCAGCTTGTTCTGATTCACGCCGACCGGGTCGAACGCGCTCACATCGAGCGCACGGAACTCGACGTACTCGACGCCGCCGCGACGCAGGGCGTTGGTCGGCCGCTCGCCGGAGCGCGCCACGCGCTTCGGACGAATGTAGCTGTAGTACTCGTTCTCGATCTGCAGCAGGTTGGCATTGAGCTGGCGATACTCGCCATCGACTTTGACGCCGATGCGCTCGTATTCGGGATTCGGCGTGCTCACCGCTGCCGACAAGTCGCGCACGTACTCTTCTAGGCTGTTCACCGAGATCTGCACGCCGGCCTGGCTCTTGTTGCGATAACCGAGATCGCTCATGCGCAGCGACGTTGCATGCGGCTCGTACAGCGTGCCGGGCGCGAACTGCTGTAGCGAATGCTCGCGGCCGCGCACGAACGAGCCGCACACCGCCGGCGAATTGCCGAACAGATACAGCACGAGCCAGCCGTAGCGACGATAGTTGCGCAGCAGACCGAAGTACTGCGCGGAAATGAAATCCTGATCGTGGCGTGGCGCCTGCACGCTCGCCGCCAGCACCGGCCAGAAGTGCGCCGGAAACGAATAGTTGTAATGCACGCCGGAGATCGCCTGCATCATCCGGCCGTAGCGCCAGCCGAGCCCGCGGCGATAGACCTCTTTCATCCGTCCGATATTCGAGCGACCGAAGCGCGCGATCGGAATGCTCGGATCGCCGTCGATGATGCACGGCATGCTCGTCGCCCACAGCAGCTGATCGCCGAGATGGCGATAAACGAACTGATGCAGGTCGCACAGGTACTGCAGCAGCTCCCACGATTCGCGGAATGCCGGCGTCACCAGCTCGATCAGCGCTTCGGAGTAGTCGGTGGTGATGTGCTCGTGCGTGAGCGCGGAGCCCAGCTCGCGCGGATGCTCGCTCTGCTCGATGTAACCGTCCGGCGAGACGCGCAGCGACTCCTTCTCGACGCCTTTCAACCCGCCCTGCAAGACGCGAGGTTCGCGTGCGTTGACGAGGGATGCGAGCCGCCGCTCGAAGGGGCGATCTATGCCGGAGCTGCTCATGCTCAGAACCGGATCCGCCCGACCAGCATGTCGCGGAACATCACGAAGTCGCCCGCGAGGCTGTACCAGGGGTGGGAGAACGTCGCGGGACGGTTGTGCTCGAAGAAGAAGTGACCGACCCATGCGAACCCGTAGCCGGCGAGCGGCACACCGAGCAACCAGACCGTTCGACCCGTCAGCGCGGCTGCGAGCAGCGATGCAATCACGAGCACCGTGCCGATGAAATGCAGCCTGCGACACACGGGATCGCGGTGCTCGGACAGATAGAACGGATAGAAGTCCGCGAAGCTGCGGAAGCGGCCCTGCGAGGCGGAAGGCGCGGCGGGAGTCATGGCGGGCCGGTCTGTATCGAGTGGGGGCCCAGTTTCCTCAGCGGCATCAAAGGCGTCAAGCAATCCCCTGAGGGAGATTGCTACGTTTGCAGCATTTGTGTCGTGACCCTTGCGCGAGCGTTCCGTCAAGTCACCCCCTGCCGCCACTGCGGGTGTGCTTTGATTGCGAGGAACTATGTCGGACCTCGAACTCTCGATCCTCGCTTTGCTCGTCGCCGCAGTCGCCGGCGCGGTCGCGCGCATCCTGGTGTTGCACGCGCGGATCGCGCAGCGCGCACGCGAGTTGGAAGGCGAGCTCGAGCACCGACGCAGCATCGAAGCCGAGCTCGAGGGCGCGCATCGGGATCTGCAACGCCGTTTCGTCGCGCGCACGCACGCACTGGAAGCGCGCAACGACGAGCTGACGCGGCTGCGCTTCGCGCTGGAAACCGCCAACCGCCGGCTGAAACACCTCGTCGGCGTCGACGCGCTCACCGGCATCGCCAACCGTCGTCATTTCGACCGCGCGCTCGAACGCGAAGTGCGCCGCGCGCGCCGCGACGGGCAGCCGCTGTCGCTCGTCTTCCTCGATCTCGACGAATTCAAATTGTTCAACGACAGCTACGGCCACACGCAGGGCGATGAAGTGCTGCGCAAGGTCGCGCAGACGCTCGACGAGACCTTCCGGCGCGGCGGCGACCTGGTCGCGCGCTACGGCGGCGAGGAATTCGCGGTCGTGCTGCCGGGCGTCGATGGACGACGCGCGGGCCTGTATGCAGAACGCCTGCGCCGGCGCATCTGGCGCCTGGCAATTGCGTACAACGCCTCGCAGCTGACGGACCGGGTCACGATCAGCGGCGGCGTCGCGACTGTATACCCGCCCGCGATCGTTACACCCGACGACCTGTTATTCGCGGCCGACAAGGCCCTGTACCGCGCCAAATGCCTGGGCCGCAACCGCATCGTCACGTCTGAAGTGCAGTCGAACGAAGCCGCCGCCCAATCGGCATAGACCCGCCTATCCGCTTCTGCGGCCTTTCCCCTATAGTGGCCGAGCCTCGAACGCTCTACTCGGCAACAAGAAAGGGGAGAGTCGCATGACTGACAAGAAAACCGTCGGCAGCGTCACGTACCAGAATGCCGGCAAGGATTACTTCGAGAAGCGCGGACTGCGGCGTCACGCCCGGGTCTGGTCGCTGTGGGCACTCGGCGTCGGCGCGGTGATTTCCGGCCACTTCTCCGGCTGGAACTTCGGCATCGGCGTCGGCGGCTGGGGCGGCCTGTTCATCGCCGCGATCATCATCGCGATCATGTATCTCGGACTGATCTTCAGCCTGGCGGAAATGTCGCCGGCGCTGCCGCACACCGGCGGTGCGTATTCGTTCGCGCGCAGCGCGCTCGGACCGTGGGGCGGCTTCATCACCGGTCTCGCCGAGAGCATCGAGTACATCATGACGCCGGCCGTCATCGTGTTCTTCATCGGCTCTTATCTGACGCAAATCTTCGAGACACCGCTGGCATATCAGCCGCTGTGGTGGATCGGTGCTTACCTGGTCTTCGTCGCGCTCAACTACTGGGGCGTCGAGCTGTCGTTCAAGATCTCCGTGATCGTGACGCTGCTCGCGCTCGGCGTGCTGATCGTGTTCTGGATCAGCGCCGTGCCCTACGCCGACTTCTCGCGCTGGGCGCTCAACATCGCCATCGGCCCGGACGGCAAGCCGGTCGAGCTGCCGGAAGGCGGCGGCTCGTTCCTGCCGATGGGCTGGACCGGCGTGCTGGCGGCGTTGCCGTTCGCCGTGTGGCTGTTCCTGGCCATCGAAGAGCTGCCGCTCGCCGCCGAAGAGTCGGTCGATCCGAAGCGCGACATGCCGAAGGGCCTGATCTTCGGCATGTTCACGCTGATCGTCTCGGCGCTGATGATCATGCTGCTGAACGCTTCGATCGGCGCGCCCGAGCAAGGCCGCTTGCACGGCTCGTTCTCGCTGGGCTCTTCGGCCGAGCCGCTGCTCGACGGCTTCCGCGTCATCTATCCCGACCAGTACGCGAAGTTGTTGTCGCTGTTCGCGGTGATCGGCTTGATCGCGAGTTTCCACACAATCATCTTCGCGTACGGCCGGCAGATCTACTCGCTGTCGCGCGCCGGCTATTACCCGGGGATTCTGTCGGTGACGCACGGCTCGCGCAAAACGCCGCACCTGGCGCTGATCACGGGCACCGCGATGGGTCTCGCGATCATCATGGCTGTCTGGTTCGCACTCGGCGCCGAGAAAGGCGGCGCACTGATCGGCGCAACGCTGCTCAACATGGCGGTGTTCGGCGCAATGATCTCGTACGCGTTCCAGGGACTGTCATTCATTCAGTTGCGCCGGAAGATGCCGAACATCGAGCGGCCGTATCGCAGCCCGCTGGGCATTCCGGGCGCGAGCGCCACGGTGCTGATCGCACTGGTGACGCTCTACTACCAATTGCAGGATCCGGTGTACCGCAATGGCGTCTATGCCGCGCTTGCCTGGTATGTGCTCGGCATCCTGTACTTCGCTTTCATCGGCCGGCACAAGCTCGTGCTCTCGCCCGAGGAAGAGTTCGCGATCACCGGCGGCCACCACGGCCATCCGGAGCGCGAAGGCTACGGCACGACCAAGGTGTGACCACCAGGTATTGATCAATGATTGAACCTCGTAAGGTCAAGACGATCGCCGACGCGAAGGCGATCGTCGAGCAGCGCAATCTCACGCACGTCAAGGTCGGCGTGTTCGACGTCGACGGCATCATGCGCGGCAAATACATGTCGCGCGCGAAATTCCTGTCGGCGCTGGAGAGCGGCTACGGCTTCTGCGACGTCGTGCTCGGCTGGGATTGCCAGGATCAGTTGTACGACAACGTGCAGTTCACGGGCTGGCACACGGGCTATCCCGACGCGCCGGTGCGCATCCTCCCCGAGTCGTGCCGGCCGCTGCCGTTCGAAGACGACAACCTGCTGTTCCTCAGCGAGTTCGCGCCGCCCGCCGAGCAGGTGTGCCCGCGCGGCATTCTGCGCAAGGTGCTGGAGCGCGCGCGCAGCCTGGGCTTCGAGCCGTACGCGGGCTTCGAGTACGAAGTGTTTTTCTTCAACGAGACGCCGCAGTCGATCAGGGAGAAGAGCTATCGCAACCTGCAGCCGATGGCGCCGGGCTGGTTCGGTTACTCGGTGATCCGCAACAGCGTCGGCGCGGAGTTCTACCGCCAGATGCTCGCGATGTGCGAGACGATGGATTTCGGCATCGAAGGCCTGCACGAAGAGACGGGCCCTGGCGTGATCGAAGCAGCGATCGGCTACGACGACGCGCTGGCGAGCGCGGACAAAGCGGCGCTGTTCAAGACCTTCATCAAGGTGCTGGCGCAGCGCAACTCGATGATGGCGACGTTCATGGCGAAGTGGTCGCGCGACTGGCCCGGCCAGAGCGGGCACATTCATTGTTCGTTGCGCTCGCGCGAGGGCGGCAAGCCCGTCTTCCACGATCCGTCGCAACCGCATTCGATGAGTGCGACGATGCGGCACTTCGTTGGCGGCCAGCAAAGGCTGATGCCGGAGCTGCTCGCGATGATCGCGCCGACGGTGAACTCCTACACTCGTTTGATTCCAGGCTTCTGGGCGCCGACGGATGCGACCGTGGGTGTCGAGAATCGCACCTGCGCGCTGCGCATCATCCCCGGCAGTGCCAAGTCGCAGCGGGTCGAGTATCGCGTCGCGGCTGCTGATGCGAATCCGTATGTGATTCTCGCCGCGGCACTCGCGTCGGGTCTGGCGGGCATCGAGCAACGCATCGAGCCGGAGCCGCTCGTGGAGGGCAACGCCTACGACCACAAGTTTCCCGAGGCGCTCGCGTTGCCGCGCACGTTGTGGGAGGCCGCGCAGCGCCTGCGGCAGTCGCGAATGGCGCGCGAGTGGTTCGGGGACGCGTTCGTCCAGCACTTCGCCGCGACGCGCGAGTGGGAAGAGCGCGAGTTCCGCAAGCACATCACGGATTGGGAACTGTCGAGGTATTTCGAGATTATTTAGAGATGCTCAAAGTCATCTCCCCCATCGACAACTCCATCATCGCCGAGCGGCCGCTCGCCAGGCCGGCTGACATCGAGCGCGCGCTCGACCTCGCGCGAAGAGCGCAGCGCGCATGGCGCAACGTCGCCCTTGCAGAGCGCGCCCGCATCCTCGATCGCTTCTGCGACTTATTCGAAGCGAAGCGCGACGAGATCGCGCGCGAGCTGACTTGGCAAATGGGCCGGCCGAGCCGTTACGCACCGAACGAAGTGCGGGGCACGCTCGAGCGCGCGCGTCACATGATCGCGATCGCGCCGACGGCGCTCGCGGATATCGACGCCGGGCCCAAGGAGCACTTCACGCGCTTCATTCGCCGCGAACCGCTCGGTGTCGTGCTGACGATCGCCGCTTGGAATTACCCGTACCTCATCGCAGTGAACAGCGTCGTGCCCGCATTGATGGCCGGCAACGCCGTCGTTCTCAAACATTCTGCGCAGACACCGCTGTGCGCCGAGCGCTTCGCAACTGCCTTGCTGGAGGCAGGTCTGCCGCACGGGGTATTCCAGGCACTGCACATGAGCCACGAGGACACGGAGCGTGCGATTCGCGATCCGCGCGTCGACTTCGTGGCGTTCACCGGCTCGGTGGCAGGAGGTCACGCCGTCCAACGTGCGGCCGCGGAGCGCTTCATCGGCACCGGCCTCGAGCTCGGCGGTTGCGATCCGGTATACGTGCGCAACGACGCGAATCTCGCCCACGCGGTCGAGAACATCGTCGACGGCGCGTATTTCAATAGCGGGCAATCGTGTTGCGGGCTGCAGCGCATCTACGTGCACGAGCGTTTGTACGGCGCATTCGTCGACGGCTTCGTCGATCTCACGCGCAAGTACGTGCTGGGCAATCCGCTCGAAGCAGCGACGACGCTCGGCCCAGTCGTGCGCACAGCAGCCGCCGACACGATCCGCGCGCAGATCGCAGCTTCGATCGAGGCCGGCGGCAAACCAGTGATCGACGAAGAGGAGTTCACGGCAAGCCGCGCCGGCACGCCGTACCTCGCACCGCAGGTGCTGCTCGACGTCGACAACTCGACGCCGGTCATGCGCGAGGAAATCTTCGGCCCGGTCGCGGGCATCATGAAAGTGCAATCGGACGAGCAGGCGATCACGCTCATGAACGACAGCGCCTACGGCCTGACCGCCGCGATCTGGACGTCGGACGCAGACGCCGCGCTCTCGATCGGCGATCGCGTCGAGACCGGCACCTGGTTCATGAACCGCTGCGACTATCTCGACCCTGCTCTCGCCTGGGTGGGCGTCAAGGATTCGGGTCGCGGCTGCACGCTGGCCGTGGTCGGCTACGAGCACCTGACGCGGCCGAAATCCTTTCACATGCGAACGCAGCTATGACCACCCTACGCGGCAATTGGAACTACCCGACCTCGATTCGCTTCGGCGCTGGACGCATCGCGGAGTTGCCCGATGCGTGCAAGACGTTGCGCATCACCCGGCCGTTGCTCGTGACCGACCCTGCGCTCGCCGCGCTGCCGATGATCGCCAAGGCAGTCGAGTCGTGCCGCAGCGCCGGTCTCGGCTGCGAAGTGTTCTGCGATCTGCAAGCGAATCCCGTGGAATCGAACGTGACGAACGGTGTCGCTGCGTACCGGCGCGGCGCGCACGACGGCGTCATCGCGTTCGGCGGCGGCAGCGCGCTCGACACCGGCAAGGCGATCGCACTGATGGTCGGCCAGTCGCGCCCGATCTGGGACTTCGAAGATCGCGAGGACTGGTACACGCGCGTGAACGTCGCCGGCATGGCGCCGACGATCGGTGTACCCACGACGTCAGGCACCGGCTCGGAGGTCGGACGCGCCTCGGTGATCACCGACCTGCGCGATCACACGAAGAAGATCATCTTTCATCCGCGCATGCAGCCGGCACTGGTGATCGCGGATCCGGAGCTGACGCTCGGGCTACCGCCGAAAGTCACTGCGGCGGTCGGCATGGACGCGCTCTCGCACAATCTCGAAGCGTATTGCGCGCCGTTCCATCATCCGATGGCCGACGGCATCGCCGTCGAAGGCATGCGGCTGATCAAACACTGGCTGCCGGTCGCGGTTGCCGACGGCGGCAACATCGAAGCGCGCGCGCAGATGATGGTCGCCTCCGCGATGGGCGCGACGGCGTTCCAGAAGGGGCTCGGCGCGATGCACAGCCTCAGCCACCCGTGCTCGGCAAATCTCAATACGCATCACGGGCTCACGAACGGTGTCGTCATGCCGTACGTGCTGGCGTGGAACCGCAGTGCGCTGCAGGAGAAGATGACGCGGCTCGCGGCATACCTGGATCTGCCCAAGCCGTCGTTCGACGCAGTGTTGAGTTGGATCCTGGAGTTGCGCCGCCAGATCGGCATCCCCGCCACGCTGGCCGATCTCGGCATGCAGGCCGCGCACGCCGACACTTTCGCGCAGCAGGCGTTCGACGACCCCTCGACCGGCGGTAATCCCTTGCCGATGACGCCGGACAAGTTTGCGCAGCTCTACAGGAACTGCATTGAGGGGCGGGGGCTCTAACTGTCGTTCATTGGCAATTCAGTCCACGGCAGGCATAGTCACGTCATGCGCGCCCTCGTCTCCTCCGCTCTCGCTGCTGTGCTGCTGGCGCTCGCGATTCCGGCCACTGCCGACGGGCTGCGCTGCGGCAGCAGGCTCGTAACCCAGGGCGATCCGCGCTCCAAGGTGCGCCACTTCTGCGGCGAGCCGACCGATGTCCAGACGCACTATATCCAGCGCCGTCCGTCCTTCACTGCCGGCGGGCGCTTCTACTCGTATGGCGACGGCTACGTCGAAATTCCGGTCGAAATCTGGACCTACAACTTCGGCCCCTACAAGCTGATGCGGCAGATCCGCTTCGTCGATGGCGTGGTCGACGAGATCGAATCGCTCGGCTACGGCTATCACGAGACGCCGAGTCCCACTGCCGACGCCGGCAGCGAGCGCCGCGACACATACAAATAGCGGCTGACGAGCAGCACGGCGCTGACCGTGAGGCCCGCGATGAAGCCGATCCACACGTACAGTGGTCCGCCACCCTGCCGCACGCCGAATATATAGGCGAGCGGAAAGCCCACGACCCAATACGAGAAGATGCACATCGTCATCGGGACGGCGGTGTCCTTGAAGCCGCGTAGCGCGCCGGACGCGCCGACCTGCACGCCGTCGGAGAGCTGGAAGATCGCGGCCATCAACAGCAGGCCCGCCGCTATTTCACGCACTGCCGGATCGCGCGTGTAGAGACTGGCGATCCCGTCGTTGAACACCACGATGCCGATGGCCGACAGCGCCATCACCGTCGCGCACATGACAATGCCGAGCAAACCGGCGAAGCGCCCGCGCTCCTGATCGCCGCGGCCGAGCGTGTGGCCGACGTGGATCGTCGTCGCCGAGCTGATCGCGAGCGGCACCATGAACATGAACGACGCGTAGTTGAGCGCGATCTGGTGACCAGCCGTCAAAGTCGCGCCCATGCCACCGATCATCAACGCCGCGCACACGAACAAGCCGCCCTCCGCGAGCACGCTGCCGGCAATCGGCCCGCCGATACGCACCAGTTCGCGCAGTACGCGCGGGTCCGGACGATCGATGCGCGCGAAGAAATCGAACTCACGATAGCCGCGCTGCCGCCGCATGTACGCAAACATCGCGAAGAACATCAGCCACTCGGAGATCGAAGTGGCGACGCCGCAGCCGACTGCGCCGAGCTGCGGCATGCCGAACTTGCCGTACATGAAGATCCAGTTGCCGATCACGTTGGCGGTCAGGCCGAGAAAGCCGAAGTACATGATCGGCCGCGTGCGCCCGAGGCCCTCGCTGGTGAAGCGCAGCGCGAAGAACGCCATCAGCGCCGGCATGCCCCAGGTCATGGCGTGCACATACCCGACCGCGGTCGGCAAAATCTCCGGCGAGATTCCCAGCGCCGGCAACACACGGCCGACCTGCAGGAGGCCGATGACCAGCACCACGGCCAGCGCGAGCGCCACCCACCAGGCCTGACGGCAGTAGCGCGTCACGTCGCGCGTATCGTTGGCACCGTACGCATGCGCAACACTCGGCGACACAGCCATCAGCATGCCAAGGCCGATCAACAGGAACAGGTGATAGAAGCCGACGCCGACCGCGAGCGCGGCCAGATCGCGCGGGCCGAGCTGGCCCGCCATCACCGTGTCGGCGAACTGCATGCCGATCACGGACAGGTTGTTGCCGATGAGCGGGAGGGCGAGCACGCAAATGGCTCGGACGTCCGCTGCGAAGCGGCTGTGAGTAGAGATAGTCATCGCATTGACTGCGCCTGCTTTGACCGGCCAGAGGGGGCGCTGGCATGCTGGCCGGAGGTCGCCATTCTCTCACAGCGAGGCCGTCATGCTCGTCGGATCTGCAGTGCGCCGGGTCGCCATCGTCGGCGGCGTGCGTATTCCGTTCGCACGCTCGATGGGAGCGTACGCCGAAGCGAGCAATCAAGAGATGCTGACGGCGACGCTCACGACGCTGGTCGAGCGCTATCGGCTGAAAGGGGCGACGCTCGGCGACGTCGGAGCCGGCGCAGTGCTCAAGCATTCGCGCGACTTCGGCCTGACGCGCGAATGCGTGCTCGATTGCGGGCTGGCGCGCGAGACGCCGGCATTCGACCTGCAGCGCGCGTGCGGCACGAGCCTCGACGCAGCGATCGTGATCGGCCTGAAGATCGCGATGGGACAAATCGATTCGGGTATTGCAGCCGGTGTCGACACCGCAAGCGATGTGCCGATGGTCTATCCGGACTCGTATCGGCGCATCCTGCTGCGCAGCTCGCGGGGCAAATCGCTGGGCCAGCGCCTGTCGCCGTGGTTCGGCTTGCGGCCGCGTCACTTCAAACCGCAGCTGCCCGCGGTGGCCGAGCCGCACACCGGCTTGTCGATGGGGCAGAGCTGCGAGCAGATGGCCAAGACCTGGCAGATCCCGCGCGCCGAACAGGATCAACTCGCGCTGGAGAGTCACCGCAAGGCGGCGGCAGCGTACGAAGAGGGATTCTTCGACGATCTGGTCGTCGAGTTTCGCGGCTTGAAGCGCGACAACAACGTCCGCCGCGACACGTCGCTGGAGAAGCTCGCAGCACTCAAGCCCTCGTTCGATCGGCAAGGCACGCTGACCGCCGGCAACTCGACGCCGATGACGGACGGCTCAGCCGCTGTGCTGCTTGCGAGCGAAGAGTGGGCGAAGGCGCGCGGCCTGCCGGTGCTCGCGTATCTCAAATACGGCAAGTACGCGGCGGTCGACTTCATCGACAAGGAAGGCTTGCTGATGGCGCCCGCCTACGCGGTGCCGCGCATGCTCGCCGACGCGGGCATGAAGCTGCAGGACTTCGACTTCTACGAAATCCACGAGGCGTTCGAGGCACAGGTGCTGTGCACGCTCAAAGCGTGGCAGTCGCCGGAGTTCTGCCGGGAGCGGCTCGGGCTCGCTCAGCCGCTCGGAACGATCGATCGCAGCAAGATGAACGTGAAGGGCGGAAGTGTGGCGATCGGGCACCCGTTTGCCGCAACTGGCGCGCGCATTCTCGCGACGCTCGCCAAATTGCTCGCGACCCGCGGTAACGGCCGAGGGCTGATCTCCATCTGCACGGCCGGCGGGATGGGCGTGACCGCGATATTGGAAAGGTAGAAGGTAGGTTGGAAAGCGGCCGGCAGCATCCGGGGCGCAGCGAACTGCGGCCCTGACACTGCCGACCGCCTCCAGGCGGCTGCAAAGGTAGGAGTGCCTTGCAGCCTGCCGCCGTCCGAAGCAACGCGATCCCGGGGAGGGGGCAGTAACGATCGCGAACCCCGATACAGCGGGCAACTCGACTCGAGACCTGACTGACGAACCCAGCTTGATGAACTGAGAGGCTGACGAAAGGGCTTCCTTGCCCGGGTTGCGTGCCCCAAATCGTGCGGGTCCGTGTGAAGGCCTCCCTGATCACGCGCACGCACTTCCTATAGTAGTTAAGCGACAAATCGCGGCGTTTTCCCTCACGACAGCCAATGGCTTTCGCTACTTTTGTGCGCTGGATTCCACTTAAGGGGAGGCCCACGCGATCTGCGGAATTACCGCAACTCCACGAATGAGATGCAGTTCGCGTAGCCTTTCAGCCACACTATCGGCCGCAATGACCTCCTACCAGGGCGAATCCGCTTTCGAGCACGGCACCGGTGCGGCCACCGGCGCGCTCCTGGTGAACCTCGGCACGCCGGACGCCCCGACTCCGGCGGCGATCCGCCGCTTCCTGGCGCAATTTCTCTGGGATCCGCGCGTCGTCGAGGCCCCGCGCTGGCTGTGGTGGCTCGCGCTCCACGGCGTCATCCTCCGCATCCGCCCGTCGCGCAGCGCCCACGCTTATCGCCAGATCTGGACACCTCAGGGCTCGCCGCTCCTGCTGTACACGCGCGCCCTGGTAGACCGAGTCCGAGACGCGCTTCAGCGGCATCTGCCGGCAACGGTCACGCTCGGTATGACTTATGGTTCGCCGGGCATCCCCGGCGCGCTCGAACAGTTGCGCAGCGCCCGGGTGCGCCGATTGATCGTGTTGCCGCTGTATCCGCAATACTCCGGCACGACCACGGCATCGGTGTTCGACCAAGTCACCTCGCAGCTGCAACGCTGGCGCTGGGTGCCGGAGTTGCGCTTCATCGGCAACTACCACGACGAGCTCGCGTACATCGATGCGATCGCCGCGAGCATTCGCGATCACTGGCGCACGCATGAGCGCGGGCATCTGCTGTTCTCCTTTCACGGCGTGCCGCGCAGTTACCTGCTTGCCGGCGACCCGTATCACTGTCAGTGCCTCAAGACCGCGCGGCTGGTCGCGGAAAAACTCGGGCTCGAGGCGAGCGCCTGGAGCGTGAGCTTTCAGTCACAGGTCGGACGCGACGAATGGCTGCGGCCCTACACCGATGAGACGCTGGTGAAGATGGCACGCGAGGGGCAACGACGCGTCAGCGTGGTGTGCCCGGGATTCGCGACCGATTGCCTCGAGACGCTGGAGGAAATTGCCATTCGCAATCGCGCGCCGTTCATGCAGAACGGCGGCGAGCTCTACGACTACATTCCCGCTCTCAATGCCAGCGACCCACACGCCGAGATGCTCGCTGGGCTCATCGCACGGCACGCGCGCGGTTGGCCCGCTGCCGAGACGGCCGATGCGGAACTGGACGAGTCGCGGCGGCGCGCGTTGCGCCAGGGTGCCGCGCGCTAGCGCGGGTCGACACTTGACCGATGCACCTCTCGGCCGGTTTCTCGAGATCGGCATCGCGACACCCGTCATCCGCGAATCGCTCGAGTTCTACGAGTCCCTCGGCTTCGTACAGGCCGCCACGGGCGAGACCTGGTCGCATCCTTATGCCGTCGTCACCGACGGTCACTTGTTCATCGGCCTGCACGGCCGCGAGATGCCCTCGCCGTCGCTGACTTTCGTGCTGCCCGAGCTGCGGCTCGGCGTCGGCCGGCTCAAGGAGCGCGGCGTCAGCTTCGAACACGAGCGTTTCGGCGACGACGTCTTCAATCAGGCGCAGCTGCGCGACCCCGGCGGGCTCAGCATCCTGCTGCTCGAAGCGCGCACGTTCTCGCCGCCGCAGCTCGAGGCGCCGCTGGAATCGGCGTGCGGCTACTTCAGCGAGCTCGGTATCCCGACGCGTGCTACCGATGCCGCGCGCGCGTTCTGGGAATCGCTGGGCTTCGTCGCGCTCGAAGAAGAGTCGCAGCCGTTTCCACGGACGCCGCTGGTCAGCGATGGCGTCGACCTCGCGCTGTATCGCACGCGTGCATTGCGTCACCCGGTACTCACGTTCGAGGACAATGCAATGGCGCAGCGGCTCGCGCGGCTGCGCGAGCAGGACATAAAAGTGTCCGATGAGATGCCGGACACTTTGGACGAGTCCGGCAATGGCGTCCTGATCGCGCCCGAAGGCACGCGCTTGCTGCTGCTGACCGCGGCCGGCTGAGGCGAAAATAGCAACGTAAGGTCTCCGCCTCCGCGCGGCGGCCCCGTACATTGAAGCTCCAACTCTCGTTCCATAAAACAAAGGAACCTGGCCATGAAGCGCTTCTGCCTGCTGCTGCTGATCGGCTTCGCCTCCGCCGCGCTCGCGGACGAAGGCATGTGGACCTTCGACAATTTCCCGAAGGCGACGGTGCAGCAGAAATACGGCGTCGCGATCGACGACGCCTGGCTCGCGCGCCTGCAGCGCTCGATCACGCGCCTGGAAGGCGGCTGCACCGGTTCGTTCGCCTCGCCTGAAGGCCTGGTGTTGACCAATCATCACTGCGCAATGGGCTGCATCGCCGACCTGTCCACCGCGAGCGATAACTTCGTCGATAAAGGCTTCAATTCGGGCGGACGCGCCGGCGAGCGCCAGTGCCCGGGCGCAATCATCTCGGTGCTGGTCGGCACCGAAGACATCACCGCGCAAGTGAACAGCGCGACAGCCGGGCTGCCGGACGCACAGGCGAACACGGTGCGCAAGCAGACGCTCAGCCGCCTCGAATCCGAATGCACGGCGCGCTCCGGCAAGGGCAAGGCCGCTGCTGCCGCGTGCGAGTCAGTGACGCTGTACCAGGGCGGCCAATATTTCCTCTACAGGTACAAGCGTTACAACGACGTGCGGCTCGTGTTCGCGCCCGAGGCCACCATGGCGCAGTTCGGCGGCGATCCCGACAACTTCAATTTCCCGCGCTGGTCGCTGGATTTCAGCCTGATGCGCGTCTACGAGAACGGCAAGCCGGCGCGCACGCCGGACTTCCTGCGCTGGCGCGCGGAAGGGCCGAAGGCCGGCGATCCGGTCTTCCTCGCCGGCCACCCGGGCAGCACCAGCCGCCTGCTCACCGTCGACCAGCTGAAGTTTCAACGCAGCGTGACCTTCCCGTCTTACATCGCGCGCAATTCCGAGTTGCGCGGCCGGATGATCCTGTGGAGCACCACCGGCGACGAGCCGCATCGCATCGTGGACGAATCGCTGCGCGGTCTCGAAAACTCGCTGAAGGTCTACCGCGGCCTGCAATCCGCGCTGCTGGACGACCGATTGATGGACGACAAGACCGCTGCCGAACGCGACCTGCGCGCGCGGCTGAGCGCAGATACGAAGCTCGCATCGCTCGCCGGTACGGCCTGGGATGACATTGCCAAGGCACAGACACGTTACCGCGATATCTTCGACCGCTATCTGTTCGTGGAAAACAGTGCGGGCTTGAACAGTGCCTTGTTCAACTACGCACGCTTGCTGGTGCGCGGTGCCGCCGAGCGTGCCAAGCCGAACGAGCAGCGGCTGCGCGAATACGCCGATTCCAATCTGCCGAAGATCAGCGCCGGGCTGCTGGCGGCGACGCCGATCCATCCGGAGTTCGAAACACTGAAACTTTCGTTCTCGCTCGAGAAGCTGCGCGAGGTCCTCGGCCCGGACGACGACGTCGTGCGCCGCGTGTTGGGCAAGGAGTCGCCCGCGTCGCTCGCGGACCTGCTGGTGAAAGGCACGAAGCTCGCCGACCCGGCGGTCCGCAAGGCCTTGTGGGACGGCGGCGCGGCCGCCGTCGACGCCTCGCAGGATCCGATGATCGCGCTGGCACGCTCGGTGGATCCGGACGCACGCGCGCTGCGCAAGACGTACGAAGACGAGGTCCAGGCTCGCGTGGCCGCGGGACAGGAAAAAATCGCCAAAGCCCGCTTCGCGGTGCTCGGCACCAAGGTCTATCCGGACGCGACCTTCACGCTGCGGCTCAGCTACGGCGACGTGCGCGGCTGGGTCGAGAAGGGCCAGCAAGTCGAGCCCTTCACGAAGCTGGGACGTCTCTACGAGCGCGCGACCGGCAAGGATCCGTTCCGTCTGACGCAGCGCTGGCTGGACGCGCGCGGCAAGCTCGACCTGAACATGCCGTTCGACTACGCGACGACCAACGACATAGTCGGCGGTAACTCCGGCAGCCCGCTCGTGGACGCGCAAGGCCGCATGGTCGGCCTCGCCTTCGACGGCAACATCCACTCGATCGCGGGCTCGTATTGGTACGACGAGAGCAAGAACCGCGCGGTGGCCGTGCACCCGGGCATCATCCTGACGGCGTTGCGGCAGGTGTATGGCGCGGAGGCGCTCGCGAACGAGATCCTCGGCGGCGGGACCTAGCGCGCGTCATTTCTTCTCCGCGACGATCGTGAACTTGATGTGCAGGCGGTCCTGCACTTCGAGCGCGCCGAGCGCGACGCTGAAGGGCTTGATGCCGAAGTCCGACTGCAGCACGTCGAACTCGCCGCTCGCGCTCAGCTTCGCGCCTGCTATGGCAATCTTCACCGGCACCTCGACGTCGCGGCTCGCGTCCTTGATGGTGATGTGCGCTGTAACCTGCGGCGCTCCGAGCGTGCCGCCGATTTTTGCCGAGCGCAGCTTCACCTCAGCGTAGTGCTCGCCGTCCAGCACCTCCGGCTTCAGCATGTTTTTGCGCGTGCCGTCCTTATCCGATTGCGGAATATCCGGCGGAAAATCGCCGCCAGCTGCGCGCCGGGCTTCGGTGTCGTCGACCACGAGCTTGGCCACGGGAAACGTCAGCTCAAAGCCCGACCGTGGAAATTCGGGATGCACCCATACGCGGCCCGTCACGTCCTGCGAGGACATCACGTGGTTGTGGCCCAGGCGTGAGAACTTGCCGCCGCGGTACACGAGGATGGCGAGCTGCGAGCTTCCCGGGTCGACCTGATACACAGTAGCGCCCCGAGTATCTGCGGCTGGCGTCGGCGGCACCGTGGGTGCAGGCGCAGGCGGACGCACCGGGCGGGGGCATGCGGCCAACAACAGGCTCAAGAAAACCAAGCCCCCTACTCTGGGTATCTCACGCATGCTGTCTCCCGTATGTATCCCGTTCAGGTTAGTCGCTTAAACTACCGTCTGTCATGCAGCTCAAGAACACTTTGACCCGATACGGCGTCGTAGCGCAGCTGTTTCACTGGGTCATCGTGGCGTTGATCATCACGCAGTTCGTGCTCGCCAAGTGGGCAGATGGTTTATCGCCGGTCAAGAAGATCGGCATCCTCGCCACCCACAAATCGGTCGGCATCACGATCCTGCTGCTAGCCGTGCTGCGGCTCACGTGGCGGCTGTTCAATCCTGCCCCGCAGCTGCCGGCCGGCACGCCGCGCTGGCAGGAACTTGCCGCGCACGTCTCGCATTTCCTGCTGTACGCGCTGCTTTTCATACAGCCCGTGCTCGGCTGGCTGATGTCTTCGGCGCGCGCCTTCAGTGTGAGCTGGTGGGGTCTGGTCACGTTGCCCGACTTCATCGAACCGAACAAAGCTGCGTTCGAGCGGCTGCGCGATTGGCACGAGGCCATCGCGTACACGCTGGCGGCGATCGCGCTGATCCACATCGCGGCAGCGCTCAAGCATCACTTCTTCGATCGCGACGACGTGCTGCGTCGGATGCTCCCATCCTGATTACGGCCATCATTGACGGATAATCGATCTCACCATGCGAATTCACCAACAGCTTCGTTACCTGCTCGTCCTGGTCCTGGTTTGCGGCAGCGTCGCGCTCGCCGCCACGCAGTGGACCCTGCAGCCGAAGGAAAGCAAACTGACTTTCGTCGGGACTCAGGCCGGCGCCGAGTTCCAGGGCGTCTTCGAGCGCTTCACCGCGGACCTCAAATTCGACCCGCAGGACCTGGCCGGCAGCCGCTTCGACGTGAAGATCGACATGGCCTCGGTCAACACGCACGACAGCGAGCGCGACGACACGATCAAGAGCGACGACCTGTTCGCAGCGAAGCTGTATCCAAGCGCGCGCTACGTGGCAGATCGCTTCACTGTCAAGGGCAGCACCTACACTGGCACCGGCAAGCTGACGATCCGCAACGTGACGCGCGACGTACCGATCGAGTTCACGTTCGAGAAGAAGAACGGCAGCGCCTGGCTCAAGGGCTCGGCGCAGCTGAAGCGCCTGGACTTCGGCGTCGGCCAGGGCGACTGGAAGGACACCGAGCAGGTCGCCAATGCCGTGAAGGTGAACTTCGTGCTCCTGCTGAAGCCGTAAGGCGTCAGGCTCACACGCAAAACGTACAAGACGCGTGCACGACGAGCACGCTGCGGCAATTGCGGTTACATTCCGTTCCGGCTCCCCAGGAAATTCCATGGCGGCATGAATCAGCCGGCGCCGGTTCGCTACACCAGTCCCGAAGAATGCGTCGAAGCAACCCTGAGCCGCGTCGGCAAACACGTGGTGCTGGGGCTGCCCGTCGCCATCGGCAAGCCGAATGGCCTGGTCAATTCCTTCGTCGCGCGGGCGCTCGCCGACCCTTCGATCCGCTTGACGATCGTGACGGCGCTGTCGTTGCACAAGCCGCGCTGGCACAGCGATCTCGAGCGGCGCCTGGTCGAACCGTTGGCGCAGCGTGTGTTCGGCGCCTTCCCCGAGCTCGAATACGTGCGGCTGATCGAGCAGGGGCGACTGCCCGATAACATCGAGGTCGTCGAATTTTTTCTCGAGCCCGGTGCGTGGCTGAACAGCGCGCCGCTCCAGCAGAACTACCTGAGCGCGAACTACACGCACGTCGCGCGCGACGCCCTGAAACGCGGCCTGAACGTCATCGCGCAGCTGGTCGCGCGTCCGCCGGCCGGTGAAGCACCCGCCGGGCTGCTGAGCCTCGGCGCGAATCCCGATCTCACGGCCGACCTGCTGCCGCAGATCGCCCAGATGCGCGCCAGCGGCCAGCCCTTTGCGTTGATCGGTCAGATCCACGCCGAGCTGCCTTTCATGTACGGCGACGCGCTGGTCGCCGCCGATACCTTCGACTTCCTGATCGACGACCCCGGCACGCAGCTGTTCTGTCCGCCGAACACGCCGATTCCGCGCGCCGAGTATTCCATTGCGTTGAACGTCAGCACGCTGATCCGCGACGGCGGCACGCTGCAGCTCGGCATCGGCGAGCTCGGCGACGCCATCGTCTACGCGCTGCAATTGCGGCATCAGCAACCGGCGATCTATCGCGACGTCGTCGAGTCCTTCGGCCTGCTGGCGCGTCATCGCCGCCTGATCGAGACCGAAGGCGGCACCGCCCCGTTCGAGCGCGGCCTGTATGGCTGCTCCGAGATGCTCGCCGACGGCTTCCTCGATCTGTATCGCAGCGGAGTGCTGAAGCGCTGCGTCTACGCGAGCGCCAAGCTGCAGCGACTGCTCGATGAGGGCCGCATCGACGAGCACGTCAGCGAGCGCACGCTGGCGGCGCTGCACGAAGGCGGCATGCGCCGCATGTCGTTCGTCGATTTCCATGAGTTTCGCGACGTCGGGCTGTTCCGCGAAGACGTCGAGTACGACCGCGGCATGCTGATCGCACCGGACGGCACGCAGTTGCGCGCCAACTTCGACGATCCGGAGCAGCGCCGGCAGATCGCCCGCACCTGCCTGGGCGAGCGGCTGCGCAACGGCATCGTCGCCGACGCCGGCTTCTTCTTCGGTCCGAAAGGCTTCTACGAAGAGCTGCGCACCATGCCGGCCGCCCAGCGACGGCTGTTCGCGATGCGCGCGATCAGTTTCGTCAACGAGCTGTACGGTCACGAGTGGGAGCTGAAGGTCGCGCAGCGTCGCTACGCCCGCTTCGTCAACACGACGATGATGGTCACGGGTCTGGGCGCTGCCGTCTCCGACACGCTCGCCGACGGTCGCGTGGTGAGCGGCGTCGGCGGCCAGTACAACTTCGTCGCGATGGCGCATGCGCTGCCCGAAGCGCGCTCGATCCTCTGCGTGCGCGCGACGCGCGAATCGCGCGGCGCTGTGACGTCCAGCATTCCTTGGAGCTACGGACACGCGACCATTCCACGCCATCTCCGCGACATCGTCGTCACCGAGTATGGGATCGCCGACCTGCGCGGCCGCACGGATCGCGAGGTGGTCGAGGCACTGCTCGCGATCATGGATTCGCGCTTTCAGGCGCGCTTCGTCGCCGAGGCACAGCGCGCTTGCAAGCTGCCTCGCGACTATCGCATCCCGGATGCTGCACGCAGCAATCTGCCGGAGCGGCTGCGGGAACGCTTTGCGCCCTGGCGGGCGCGGGAGCTGTTCCAGGACCTGCCGTTCGGCAGCGACATCACGCCGGAAGAAGTCGTCCTCGCGAAGGCGCTCCGCGGGTTGCAGGCCGCGACGCATTCGTGGCCGGGCAAGGTGAGTGCAGCGTTGCGGGCGTTGCTTGCGGACGCGGATGCCCCGCGGCTCCAGCCGTATCTGGCACGGATGGGGTTGAGCGCGCCGCAGTCGTTTGGCGAGCGTCTGCAGCGCGGACTGGTGGCAGTGGCAGTCGAAAAGAGTTTGAGCGAAGAGTCAGGCTGAAGCCTGACACTCTTGCGCAACCTTTCCCTTCGGCCTCGCGTCCAACCCGGCATCCTGCACTCGGAAGGATTCCCCATGAAACTCATTCTCGGCTCCGCCCTGCTCGCCTGCGCTCTGACCGTCCCGGCACACGCCGACGACTGCAAGCACACGGCTCATCGCACGGCCAACTCCGCCGGCCCGGACATCGAGCGGGTCGTGATCGAGGCCAAGGCGGGCGACCTCGTGGTGCGCGGCGCGGAGAGCCGGGACGTCACTGTCGAGGGCCGAGCGTGCGCTTCGACAGCGGAGCTGCTCGAAGAGAGCAAGCTGGAGATCCGCCGCGACGGCAACACCGTCTCCGTGCGCACGGTTCTGCCCGACATCCAGGATTCCTTGTTAGGCTGGGATCGCTACGCGTACATGGACGTGAAGATCGTCGTGCCGAAGACCGCAACGCTCAAGATCGACGATTCGAGCGGCGACATGGAAGTAACCGACGTGCAGGCCGCAACCATCACGGACAGCTCGGGCGACCAGCACCTGGAGAATGTCGCGGGCAACCTCGACGTCTCCGACAGCTCGGGCGAGATCAAGATCGCGAGGGTCGGCGGCGAGCTGCGCCTGCGCGACAGCTCGGGCGACGTCGACGTGGACAGCGTGCAAGGCGATGTGGTCGTCGAGATCGACAGCTCCGGCGACCTGGATATCCGCCACGTGACGGGCGGCGTCCACGTGCGCAACGACAGCTCGGGCGACATCGAGATCCACGACGTCAAGCGCGACGTGCTCATCGACGACGACAGCTCCGGCGGAATCCGCGTGCAGGACGTCGGCGGCAACTTCACGGTCGGCAGCGATGGCAGCGGCGGCATCCACTTCGACCGCGTGACTGGCGAGGTGCATATTCCCGATCAGTGACCGAGCTCGGCCAGCAAGCGGTCGATCATCGTGCCGGCCTTCTGCTGATAGTCGCCGCCGAACAGATTGAAGTGGTTGAGCACGTGATACAGGTTGTAGAGCGTGCTGCGCGTGCCGGCCGCCTGATCCAGCGGCCACGTCGATTGATACGTCGTGTAGAAGGCGTGGCCGAAGCCGCCGAACAGCCGCGTCATCGCGATATCGGCCTCACGATCGCCGTAATACACCGCCGGATCGAAGATGACCGGCAGGCCGTCCTCGTCGGTGCCCCAGTTGCCGCCCCAAAGATCGCCGTGCAGGAGCGAAGGCACCGGGCGATAGCTCGAGAAAAACGCATCGAGCAGCTCGCACAGCGTCCGGCCGCGATCGACGACGTTGGCAGCCGCGCCCTTGCCGGCAGCGAGCTCCAACTGATGCAGCAGGCGTCGCTCGCGCAGGAACGTGACCCATTGCTCCGCCCAGGCGTTCGGCTGAGGCGTCGCGCCGATCGTGTTGTCGCGATCCCAGCCGAAGCGTGCGTGCGTCTGCCGATGCTGCCAGGCCAGCTGTTCGCCGAGCAGTGCTTCGCTCGCCTTGCTCGGCGCGCCGAGCGTGATCCATTCCAGCGCGAGGTAAGCGCCTTCGTCGCACTGGCCGCAGGCCACGACCCTCGGCACTCGCACGGCGTTGGTGCGCGCCAATGCTTGCAACCCGGCCGCCTCGCAAGCGAACGAGTCTGCGGACGCGGCAGTGCCTGTCTTGACGAACAACGGATCGCGCGACGTCTCATAACGCCAGCATTGGCTGATCGAGCCGCCTGACACGGCGCGCTTCGAACGCTCGTCGATCGGTGCACCGACCGACCGCGCCAGCGCGACAGCGATGGTCTTGTCCTTCATAAGCTAGAGTAGCTCGCGGGCCTGATCCTGCAGGACCACGATCGTCGTCCTGATGTCTTCGCGCCGGCTGCCGTTCGCGACAATTGCCCGCGAGACGTTCGGCAGCACGCGACCCCGGCCGGCAGGCATGCGCGCGAGCACATCGCGCATCGTCGCGCCTTGTGCGCCCACGCCCGGTGCCAGCACGAACGAATGCGGCAAGGCCGCGACGGTTTCGTCCGCGTCCTCGCAGGTTGCGCCGACGACGGCGCCGATCGGCCCGAGGCCGTCCTTGCGCTGGCGCAGATTGCGCGCGGTGATCTCGCGACACAGGCTCTGGGCAACCGTCTCGCCGTTCGCCAGGCGCGCCGTCTGCAATCCCTGCCCTTCGGGATTGGACGAGCGCACGACCACGAAAACTCCGCCCTCGGCGGCAATCGCGGCCGCGAAGAACGGTTCGAGCGCAGCGAGCCCCAGGTAACAATGCGTCGTTATCGCATCGACCCGCAACGTCGTGGTCGCAGAGAAGTAACCTTCGGCGTAAGCAGCGGCAGTGGTATCGATATCGCCGCGCTTGCCGTCGAGCAGGACCAGCACTTCGCGCTCGCGCGCCAGCTGCACCAGTGCTTCGAGCGCGCGCAAGCCGGCGCTGCCGAAGCGCTCGAAGAATGCCGATTGCGGTTTCAGCAAGGCGATGCGGAAGTCGGCCGCCTCGAGCACGCGCTTGCCGAATTCCAGGGCGCCTTCCGGCGCATCCGGCAAGCCGCAGGCTTTCAGCAACGCGGCCGACGGATCGACGCCGACACAAAGCGGGCTGTGCTCGTGGATCTTTTGCTGCAGGCGGTCGGCAAACGTCGGCATGGCCGCCATTGTAAGGCGAGCTATGGCGCTTGAAACCTGTCGGCGCGAAACGTCAATACCAGCGTATCGCGCAGGCCGCGCGGCCCGGCTTTCTGGATCGGCGTCGTTTCGTGTACGACTTGCGCGTCGTTCAGCAGCAACGCCGTCCAAGGCTCGGCCATGGTAAAGCGCACACCTGCCGGGCCCTGCGCGTCGAAGACGCGCGTCTCGCCGCCGCTCACGTCGCTCCGATTGACCAGAATGACCGCAACGAAGTCGACTCCGTCGCGGTGTGCCCCTTCCGGGGTGGGACGCCCGATACCTTCTGCAGTGTCGATACGGAACTGATGTGCCTCGATGTACCAACGAGGCTGAGCCCGCACCGTGGCAAACAGCTTGCCCAACGCGCGGAGCAGGCCTCCCCACGCTGGGCTATGGAGCACGGCAGTCTCGATCGGGTCGAACCAGCGCTCCAAGCCGCCGTGCAAGGCGTTGTAATCGCGCGGCTGCCAGTGCGCGCGATGCGCAACGAGTTGCAGCGAATCGGCTGCCAGCTCATGAATGAAACAACTGTGCCGACGAAACCGATAGCGGCCACCGTCGAGAAGATAGGCATCGCGCGTCAGCCGCTCCCAGCTCGCTCGTAAGGCGTCGAGCTCGGACAGCTGTACTGCACAAGCGCTCTGCAGCTGTTGTGGTGTGAGCAACGCGCAGCCGCATTCATGTAGAGCGCGGGCCGCGTCGACGCTGGGTGAATTGAGATCCAGGCTGACGATGGACATAGGTTTGTGGTGGTCAGTTTGCTGGTCGTCAGTTTACTGGCGGAAAGCTGCCGATGTCTGGGGCGCCGTTGCGGAGCTATGCTCGGTCCATGAGTCGGGCATTCGTCCGCGAGAACGACGACGGCGCCGAGGTCCCCCAGGACCTGCCGGAGCGCCCCGTCAGCTCGCACCCCAATTTCGTGACCGCGCGCGGCTTGCAGCAGATCGAGAGCCGGATCCACGAGCTCGAAGCGGCGCGCGAAGCTCCCAAGCGCAGCGAAGACAAGGACGCGCTGGCGCGCATCGATCGCGACCTCCGCTACTGGCAGCAGCGCAAGGCCACGGCAAAACTGGTCGAGCCCGACACCGAGCCGGTGAAGGTTCGCTTCGGCGTGCGCGTGAGCTTGCAGTACGAGGACGGCACGCAGCGCCGCTTCACGCTCGTCGGCGAGGACGAAGCGGATCCGGCGCAAGGCCTCATCAGCTGGATGTCGCCGATCGCCCAGGTGTTGATTGGCACCAGTGTCGGCGACGAAGTGACCTTGCAAAGCCAGCGCGCCGAGATAGCGAAGCTCGAGGCAGGCGCCTGACTGATCGCTGACACATCCTGGCACGCTAATGCAGTAGGCTGTCGCGCTCCGAAATCACGGAGCCCTGCGGCATGTTCTCGCGAACCCCAACGAAGCTGCTTCTCGCCTCGCTCACGATCCTCGCACTCCAGCCGGCGGCGGCTGCATCGCGCGCGCCTGCGCATCCGACGCTGCGTACCGTCGCGGAGCAATCGGGCAACCTGCGCACCGGTCGCTACGACGAAATCGAGCGGCTGTGTCCCGCTTATCAGCAGACCTGGCCGAACCAGGTGCGCTGCTTCGAATTCGGCCGCACGCCCGAGGGCCGGCCGATGCTCGCGCTGGTCGCGGCTGCGGACGGCGTTCTCGATGCAGCTTCAGCGCATCGTGCGCAACGGCCGATTGTGTTCATGCAAGGCGGGATTCACGCCGGCGAGTCGGACGGCAAGGATGCCGGCATGTTCGTACTGCGCGAGATGCTCGACGGCAACTTGGCCGCCGGCGCGCTCTCTGCAGTGACGTTCGTCTTCGTGCCGGTGCTGAACGTCGACGGTCACGAACGCTTCGGCCGCTGGAACCGGCCGAATCAGGTCGGGCCCGAGGAGATGGGCTGGCGGACGACCGCGCAGAACTTCAACTTGAACCGCGACTACGTCAAAGCCGACGCGCCGGAGATGCAGGCAGTGCTGCGGCTGATGAACGAATGGGACCCGATCCTGTTCGTCGATCTGCACGTGACCGACGGCGCGCAGTTCGAGCCCGACGTTGCGTATAACGTCGCGCCGACCTACGTCGGCGACGATGACTTGCGGCGTAGCGCCGTCGCGATGCGCGACGAGCTCATGCAGCGCATGCGCGACGCCGGCTCGTTGCCGCTCGATTTCTATCCAGCCTTCGTTCGCGACGACGACCCTGCGTCGGGCTTCGCCATCGCCGCTGGCGCGAAGCGCTTCGGCACTGAATACTGGGCGGCGCGCAACCGCATCGGCGTGCTCGTCGAAACGCATTCCTGGAAGGACTATCCGACGCGTGTGCGCATTACGCGCAACTCGATCGTCGCGATGATCGAAATGGCAGCACGCGACGGCCGCAAATGGCTGCAGGCCGCGAAGACAGCAGACGAGCATTCGGCCAGTGTCGGCGGCACGAGCGTCGCGCTGTCGTACGAGAACACGCCGCACACCAAGACGATCGACTACCGCGGTTACGAATACACGCGCGAGCCGTCGGCGGTCTCGGGTGCACTGCTGACGCGTTACAACCCGAAAAAGCCGCAGATCTGGCGCATCCCCCTGTTCGATGAGCTGCGCCCGGCAGCAACCGCCACCGCGCCGCGCGGCGGCTACATCGTGCCGGCCGCGTACGCGCAGATCGTCGGCGAGAAGCTGGCCTTGCACGGCATCGAGTTTCGCAAGCTGACGAGCGCCAGCGCGGTCACGGACGCGGAAGTGTTCCGCGCCACGAAGGTCACGGCGTCGCCTGCGACATTCGAAGGCCACACGATGCTGACCGTGGACGGCGAATGGACGCGAGAGCGGCGCGACGTGCCCGCGGGCTCGCTGTTCGTGCCGATCGCGCAGGCACGCTCGCTGCTGCTCATGACGCTGTTGGAGCCGAAGAATCCGGACTCGCTGGTCGATTGGGGCTTCTTCAACACGGCGTTCGAGCGCAAGGAATACATGGAGGCGTACGTCGCGGAAGACGTCGCGAAGGAGATGCTGAAGAAGGATCCGGCACTGCAGAAGGAGTTCGCGCAGCGGCTGGACACGGATCCCGAGTTCGCGCGCGACCCGGCCGCGCGGCTCGATTTCTTCTATCGCCGCCACCCTTCGTGGGACGAGCGATTGAACCTATATCCCGTCTATCGCGTGGACGCAGCTCCATGACGCGCGGGACTCATTTCGGGAATTGAATCATCTCCGGCTCATAGCCTTTCGTCCGCAGCCAGTCACGCAGCGCGAGGCCCGTACCACCGGACCACACGCGGCAACGCTCGAACGACACGTGCTTGTAGTCGTCGAGCTCTTCGTTGAGCGTGATCGTGCCGGTGGCCGTGACGTGATAGGCGATGATCACCTGGTTCATGCGCTCGAAGGCGTACACGCCGACCAGCGTCGGCGTGCCTGAGTCCAGATTCAGCTCTTCCTTCACCTCGCGAACGACGCAGCCCTCCGGCGTCTCCGCGCGCTCCAGGAAGCCGGTGATCAGGCCGTAGAAGCTGCGCGGCCAAGCACGGTTGCGGGCGAGCACGACTTGTCCTTCGTGCTCGACGATCGCTGCGACGACGGGTGTCGGGTTGTCGTAGTGAACGAAGCCGCAGCCGGCGCCGCAAGCGCGACGCTGCTCGCCGTCGACGACCCGGTCGACCAGCGGTGCCTGGCAGTTGGGGCAGAAGTTGAACGCCGGCATCAGCGACGTGCTTTGGCGTCCAGCTCGTCGGCTTTCTTTTCGTCGGCCTTGGCCTCGGCTTCCTTGCTCATCGCGCTGTAGACATCGGCGCGGCGGTAGTAGCCGTCCGGCTCGTCCGGCTTGATCTCGATCGCTTTGTTGGCATCTTCCAGCGCCTTCTCCGGCTTCTCCAGCGACAGGTAGATGCGCGCGCGATTCAGGTAGCCGTATTCGTCTTTCGGTTCGAGCTCGATGTACTTGGTGGCATCTTCGAGCGCCGCATCGAAGTTGCCGGACGAGTCGCGCGCCCGCGAGCGCAGCATGTACAACTCGGGCCGGGTCGGGTCGAGCTCGATGGCCTTGCCGAGCGTGCGAGCCGCATCGCGCGGCTGGCCCTTGGACATCTGCTGCTGGCCCTGCCGCATGAGGTCTTCCGCCTGCTTATTCGTATCCTGGGCGTGAGCGGCGACTGCGAAGACTGCGGCGAGTACGGCGCACGCGAAGGTGCGTGGCAGCGCCAATGCACCCCTCTGCATCTGGTTGGCGGACATGGCAACCCCCCTTGAGCGGTATCTGTATTCGAATCCGCCGCGCACGCGGCGCGGCACATTATGCGCCGAAGCGCGCGCTACCGGCACTTCTCGGCGCGCCGCCGCTGTTCCAGCTTGGCTTTGCGCTCCCGGAGCTGCTCGCCCTGCTTGGCGTTGTAGCCCGAACGCATGCGCGCCGCGACGTCTTTGAGGGCGTTGTGAAGGCGCTCGCACGTAGCCGCGTGTCGGACTTGGTCTTCGCCGCTCGATCCACGTCGACGGGCTGGCGCGACTCGCGGCGGCTGGGCCGGCGCGGGCGTCCGGCTCGCGGGCGGCGGATCGTACGTACTGACCCGACTTGTGTCCGGCTGATACGGAACGGCTTCCGGCCCACACGGCCGGTCCGAGTAAGTGGTGACGCCGCCTGCCGTGCAACGGTAGACGAGCAGTAGAGCCAGCGCGCAGCACGGTCCCATGTGCACCTCCCATCCTTGCGAAGCTCGAAGAGCTGCAGCCTAGCGCGGCCGGCGCCGGCGCGTGCGGCTCATGCCGGGCAATTTGCCTCATAAATGCGCTCGGCCTGGTTGCGCAGCAGGCGCCCGAACCCGACCGTGTCGTAGAAGTCGTTGAGCGCATCGAGATCCGGCAGTCGCCGTGTGAGCCGCTCGAGATCGGCATCGATCGGCACGTCGCAGGCGATCTCGGTCAGCTGCCGCGCGAGAAACGCGGACTCGCGGTAATCGCGCAGCTGGCCGCAGACGAAGCCGGGATTCCGCAGTTGTTTCAGTTTCAGCACGCGATCCAGGTCGTCGTACAGATGCGCGAGCGATTCGAAGTGACGGAACAGCATCGACGCCGTCTTGCGGCCGACGCCGGGCACGCCGGGAATGTTGTCGACGGCGTCGCCGGTGAGAGCCAGGAAGCAGGCCATCCGCTCCGGCTGCACGCCGAAGCGCTCGGCGATCTGGTCGTAGCGGAAGCGGATTTCGCCGATGTAATCCCAGTACTCGTCGCCCGGACGAATCAGCTGCGCGAGATCCTTGTCGCGCGTCACGACAGTGATGTTCTGGCCCGCGGCCCGCATGCGCGTCGCGAGCGTGCCGACGACGTCGTCCGCCTCGTAATCGCAGCTGGCGAAGCTGGTGATGCCGAGGGCCTCGCAGATGTAGCGGCACAGAACGAACTGCCGTTTCAGCTCGGCTGGCGCCGGCTCGCGGTTGGCCTTATAGGCCGGAAACAGCCGGCTGCGAAACGAGTCCGCGAGCCTGGCATCGAAGGCCACGGCGATGTGCGCGGGCCGCACGCGCTCGATGAGGTCGCCAAGGAACCGTGCGAAGCCATGCAGCGCGTTGACGGGCTGGCCGTCGGGATCGACCAGCGCGATCGGGACCGAGTGGTAGGCGCGCCAGACGAAAACGGAAGCGTCGATCAGGTAGAGCACGGACGCGGAGTGTACCGCGTCATTGCACGGCGTGCGCCTTGAGCCTTGCGTGCAGCGGGCTGCTGCGCGGGAAGTGCGCCAGCAGATACTCCATCTGGTCGGCGAGCACGCGCCGGCCCTTGAGATAGATGTACTCGGCGTAGGTCGGCTTGAACGGCACCGCGAGCAGCTGCAGCCCGGCCTGTTCCGGCGTCTTCGATGCTTTGAGGTTGTTGCAACGGCGGCAGGCCGTCACGACGTTCATCCACGTATCGCGACCGCCCTGGCTGAGCGGGCGGATGTGATCGCGCGACAGCTGGCTGCTCGGGAAACGCTGGCCGCAGTACAGGCAAAGATGCGCGTCGCGCTTGAACAGCGTCTGGTTGTTCAGCGGCGGGGTGTAATCGTTGCGCAGGTTCCCGGGATTGTGCGTGTGACCGGTGGTCGCGATGATCGAATTGACCTCGACGACCGTCTGCAGACCCGAGCGGGCATTGGTGCCGCCGAACAGGCGGTACAGGCGCGTGCCGCAGGTGTAGGCGACCTGCTCCGTGTGATAAAGCCGCACCGCGTCCCGGTAGTCGATCCACTCCAGGGGCATTCCCGAGACGTCCGTCCTCAGGATCTCTTGATTGAGGGTATACGGCACTTGCACGACGCACCGTAAGATACGCGAGGGCCATACCAAGATACAACGTGCCACGTCGCGCGCACGCAACGATGTGATGCAGGTCGGGCTTTTGCCCGACTCTTAATGGCCACCTTCCAGGGACTTCACCGCCTGGATCATCTCGACCATCACCTTCTGTGCGTCGCCGTACACCATGTTGCAGTTGTCGGCGAAGAACAGCTCGTTCTCGACGCCCGAGTAGCCCTTGCCCTGGCCGCGCTTGATCACGTACGCCTGCTTCGCCTGGTCGACGTTCAGGATCGGCATGCCGTAGATCGGGCTCGACTTGTTGGTGCGGGCGGCCGGGTTCACGGTGTCGTTCGCGCCGATCACGATCGCGACGTCGGCCTCCTTGAACTCGTCGTTGATGTCCTCGAGGTCGTAGATCATGTCGTAGGGCACGCCGGCTTCCGCCAGCAGCACGTTCATGTGCCCGGGCATGCGGCCCGCGACCGGGTGGATCGCGAACTTCACTTCGACGCCCGCATCCACGAGCAGCTTCACGAACTCATAAAGCTTGTGCTGCGCCTGGGCGACCGCCAGGCCGTAGCCCGGCGCGATGATCACCTTCGACGCGTAGCGCATGTTGACGGCCGCATCGGACGCGTCCGCGGGCTTCATGCTGCCCTTGATCTCGCCCTGCTGCTCGTCGCCGGTGACGCCGAAATTGCTGAAGATGACGTTGGCGACGCTGCGATTCATGGCGCGCGCCATGAGCAGCGTCAGCAGCGTACCGGCCGAGCCGACGACCATGCCGGCGATCATCAGCGCCGGGTTCTGCAGCACGTAGCCTTCGAAGCCGACCGCGAGGCCGGTGAAGGCGTTGTACAGCGAGATGACGACGGGCATGTCCGCGCCGCCGATCGGCATCGTCATCAGCACGCCGAAGATCAGGGCGCCGACGAAGAACGCGGCAACGACCCGCGGATCGGCGTGGCCCTGCGCGAAGAACACGATGTAAAAACCAAGTGCGAGCGTCGCGAAGAAAAAGGCACCGTTCAAGGCCTGCTGGCCGCGCATGCGCCAGGTCTTGTCGATCTTGCCGTCGAGCTTCGCCCATGCGATCAACGAGCCGGACAGGGAGATCGAACCGATGAGCGCGCCGATGACTGTCACGACCAGCGGCACCAGCGCATGGTCCGTGGCGCGCAGCAATTCGACGGCGGCGATTGCAGCCGCTGCACCGCCGCCCATGCCGTTGTAGAGCGCGACCATCTGCGGCATCGCTGTGACCGGTACGCGCTTGCCCTGCCACCAGGACAGGCCGGTGCCGAGGCCGAGCGCGATCGCTGCCAGCGCGAGATTCGAGGTGAGATGCGGCCGGGCCGCGTCATCGACGCCGAAGAAATACAGGAAGCTCGCGAGCGTCGCGACCAGCATGCCGACGCCGGCGACGACGATGCCCGAGCGCGCCGTAACCGGCGAGGACATGCGCTTCAGGCCGTAGATGAAGAGAAACGCCGCCGCGAGATAGCTGGTATCGATGATCAGCTGAGGATGCAGATTCATGCGCGTCTCACGCCTTCTTCTTATTGCTGGGCTTGAACATCTCGAGCATGCGCTCGGTGACGACGTAGCCGCCCGCCGCGTTCATCGCGCCGAGGAACACGCCGGCGGTGCCGATGACCTGCTCGGTGAGCGACGACGCGTTCAGCAGCGCGTACATCGCACCGACCACGACGATGCCGTGCACGAAGTTCGAGCCGGACATCAGCGGCGTGTGCAGGATCGCCGGCACCCGGCCGATGATCTCGTAGCCGGTGAAGGCCGCGAGCATGAAGATGTACAGGGCCACGAAGCCCGTGAGCGTGGTAGCGAGATCCATGAGAATTAACCTTCGACGGCCTTTTTCGCAGCTTCGTTCTTGATCTCGCCGCCGTGCGTCAGCACGGTCTTGGCGAGGACTTCGTCGCTCCAGTCGAGCTTGAGCGCGCCGTCCTTGACGAACAGTTCCAGCAGATTGAGTTGATTCTTCGCATACAGCTCGCTGGCATGCTCGCCGAGCAGGCTGGGCACGTTCAGCGGCGCGACGATGGTCACCTGGCCGACCTGCACGGTCTCGCCCGGCTTGGTCAGCTCGCAGTTGCCGCCGCCCTCCGCGGCGAGATCGACGATCACGCTGCCCGCCTTCATGCCTTCGACCTGCGCCTTGCTGATCAGCTTCGGCGACGGCCGGCCGGGAATCGCGGCGGTCGTGATGACGAGGTCGGCCTGCTGGATGTGCTTGGTGATGACAGCCGCAACCTTGTCTTTCTCTTCCTGCGTCAGCTCGCGCGCGTAACCGCCCGCGCCGCGTGCGTCGACGCCGGTGTCGACGAAGCGTGCGCCGAGCGATTCGGCCTGCTCCTTCGTTTCCGGACGCACGTCGTAGCCTTCGGTCCGCGAGCCGAGGCGTCTCGCGGTTGCGAGTGCCTGCAGGCCTGCAACGCCGAGTCCCATCACCAGCGTCATCGCCGGTTTGAGCGAGCCGACTGCCGTCGTCATCATCGGCAACATGCGCGCGATGCTGGTCGCGCCGAGCAGGACCGCGTAGTACCCGGCGAGCGCCGCCTGGCTCGACAGCGCGTCCATCGCCTGCGCGCGCGTGATGCGCGGAACCAGCTCCATCGCGAACGTCGTGATGTTCCGGGCGCGCGCCAGACGGGTCAGCTCGGGTTCCTTGTGCGCGTACACGAAGGAAATCAGGATCGCGCCTTCCCTCATTGCCTGCACGATCGGCAGATCCGGCGGCTGAACGGACAGCACGATATCGGCGTCACTCACCATCGCGATCGGATCGGCATGCAGCTGAACATTCTTGTACGCCGCGTCCGCCAATTTGACGGCGGCGCCGGCGCCGGCCTGCAGATGGATCTGCGCGCCGAGCTTCGCCAGCTTGTCCGCGACCGCGGGAACCATCGCGACCCGCCGCTCGTGCGACCGGGTTTCTTTGAGCACCGCAATCTTGACTGGCATGCACGCTCCGACGAACAAAGGGCGCAATTGTGGATGCCTTGTCCCGACTGGGCAACACGCGCATGCTCCCGGCGATGCAATTTTCCCCCACGCGGCAGGTGACGACGGCCTGCGCGTTCGCCTACCCGCTGGTCGCTCATCTGGCCGTCGCCCGCAGCAGCGCCACGTTGACCATCGCCGCCGTCGCGTTGCTGGCGCTGTCGGTCTTGCTGCGCTCCCTGGTCGAGGGCCGGCTCGCAGCCTGGTTGACCATCCCGGTGCTGATCGGCGCCTGCTGGTGGCTCACGCGCAGCTCCATGCACGTTCTGCCCTTGTATCTGCCGCCGGTGCTGGTGCCGACGTTTCTCGCCTGGATCTTCGGGCAGACGCTGCTGCCGGGACGCACGCCGCTGATCGAGCAGATGGTTCATATGCTGCACGCCCCGGATGCCGTGCCGGAGGATGCCGCGCTCGTGTATGCGCGGCGCCTGACCCTGGCATGGACCGTCCTGTTCGTCGGGCTCGCAGCGACGAACCTGGGGCTTGCGGTGTTCGCCGAGCCGGAGCAGTGGTCGTTGTTCGCAAACCTGATCGCCTACGTGATCGTCGTGGCGTTTTTCGCGGTCGAGTACGCTTACCGGCGCCGCCGCTTCCCGCAGCAGCCCTATCGCAACATGCTCGAGTTCGTGCAACGGCTGCTCGCGAGCCTGCCTGGCCTCGTCGGTCGCGCGCCGCGATGAGCAAGGCAGCCGTCCATCGCACGACCCTGCGCATCCCCGCGACCCATCCCGCGTTGCCCGGTCATTTTCCCGGCCGGCCGATCGTGCCGGGCGTCGTATTGCTGCAAGCCGTGCTCGACGAGGCCGAGCGCTGGCTCGGACGCGAGCTGTCGGCGCGCTCGCTGCCGCAGGCGAAATTCTCGGCACCGCTCCTGCCGGAGCAGGATGCCAAACTGGAATTGCGGTTGGCGAAGAGCGAGCTGCGTTTCAGCGTGACTCGCGCTGACCAGATCGTGACGCAAGGCATGTTCGCGCTGGCGGGACCTGCTGCGTGAGGCAGGAGTGGCTCGATCGACCCGAAGGCGGCACCACGTTCGGGTACAAGCTGATCAGCAGCTTCGCGCTGGCCTGCGGCCGCACGGCGGCGCGCATCGCGCTCTATCCGATCACTGCGTACTTCCTGATCCGGCGCGGCCCGGAACGGCGCGCATCGCGCGAGTATCTGCGGCAGATCACCGGGCGCGCTGCGTCGCTGTGGGCAGTGGCAAAGCACATCCACTGTTTTGCGGCTGTCACGCTCGATCGCGCGTATCTGCTGTCGGAAAGCTTCAGGCGCTTCGACGTGCGGACGTTCGGGCTCGAGCAGCTGCGGCAGGCGTGGGGTCAGGGACGCGGCGTGCTGCTGCTCGGCTCGCATCTCGGCAGTTTCGATGCGTTGCGCGTGCTCGCCGACTTCCGCTCGGACATCACGCTGCGCGTCGTCATCGATGTCGAGCAGAACCGCAGGCTGTCGCAGCTGCTGAACGCGCTCAACCCGCAGCTGGCGAAGTCGATCATCAACGCGCGACAGGAAGGCACCACGACCGCGCTCGCGATCAAGGAAGCGCTGGACGAGAAGGCGCTGGTCACGCTGCTGGCGGATCGGGCGCGGCCAGGGAACCAGGTCATGACGGCGGATTTCCTCGGCCGCTCCGCGCCCTTCCCCACCGCGCCGTGGCAATTGGCCGCGGCGTTGAAGGTGCCGGTGGTGCTGTGCTTCGGCCTGTATCGCGGCGGCAATCGCTACGATCTGCATTTCGAGACGTTCGCCGAGCAGCTGAAGCTGGAGCGCGGGCAGCGCGCTGCCGAGCTGCAGCAGACGATCCAGCGCTTCGCCGACCGGGTGGCTCACTACGCGCGCAGCGCGCCGTACAATTGGTTCAACTTCTATGACTTCTGGCGCGCCGATGATTCGCAGAATCCTGTTCCTGCCACCGATGCTGCTGCTCGCGACGGGAGCCGCGGCACTCGACGCTGACGCGCTGATCGCCAAGCTCGCGCGGCCGGCGCCGGCCAGCATCGCCTTCGCCGAAGTGCGCGTGTCGCCGTTGCTGCGCGAGCCGCTGGTCGTCTCGGGCGAGCTGGAATTCTCGGGACCGGCGCGTCTCGATCGCCACGTCCGCGAGCCGTACCGCGAAGACACTTCGATCCGCGGCGAGTCGGTGCGGGTCGAGCGCGAAGGCGAGCAGCCTCGCAGCTTCGCCCTGAAACGCGCGCCCGAGCTGCGCGGCCTGCTCACGGGCTTCTCGGCGCTGCTGACCGGCGACGTGCCTGGCTTGAAGCGCAGCTTCGACGTGCAGGCGCAGGGAAGCGATGAGTCATGGGCGTTGCAGCTGGTGCCGCTCGACTCACGAGCGCGCCGCCGCCTGCAGAAGATCGAGATCACCGGGCACGAGTCGACCCCGCGCTGCTTTTCGCTGCTCAATGCCGACGGTGGCGCGAGTGTGATGGTGTTGGGAGACGCTGCCAGCCGCGTTGCAAAGAAGGCGTCGCTGGAATCGCTCAAGGAACTCTGCCAAGGGCGCGGGGCTTGAAGCGCACGCCGCAAGCTCTGCTGCTGCTCGCCGCGTGGATCGTGGCGCTGGCGATTCTCGGCTGGTTCGTGCAGCGTCAGCTCGTGGTCGGCGCCGACTTGCGCCTGTTCCTGCCGAGTCCGACGACGCCTGAGCAGCGGCTGCTGCTCGAAGAAGTCGGCGAGGGTCCGGCGTCGCGCGTGCTTGCGATCGAGCTGGAGGGCGCGCCGCCCGAGCAGCTCGCAGATATCTCGCGCGAGCTGACCGCGAAGCTGCAAGGCAGCCGCGAGTTCCGTCTCGTCACGAACGGCGAGTTCAATCTCGATTCGGTGCCGGACGAGCTGCTGCCGTATCGCTTCCTGCTGTCGCCGACGCTCGATCACCAGCGCTTCGATGCGCAGTTCCTGCACGCCGAGCTGCTGGCCCGCGCGCGCGATCTAGCGTCGCCCGCGGGCAGCTTTCTCGAGCCCTGGCTGCCGCGCGATCCGACGCTGGAGATGTTGAAGCTGCTGCAACGCTGGCAACCGATGCAGGAGCCGCGTCGCGAGTACGACGTCTGGTTCGACCGCAGCGGCCGCCGCGCGCTGTTGGTTGCCGAAACGCAGGCGCCGGCGTTCGATCCGGATCGGCAGCGAGCGGCGCTGAGCGAGCTGCAACGGGCGTTGACCGCCGCAGCGAGCGGCGCACCCGTGAAAATGGCGGTGAGCGGCGCCGGAAAATTTTCGGTGCTGATGGAAGCGCGCACTCGTGGCCAAGCGCAAGCTCTCGGCACGGCGGCGACCGTCGGCATGATCTTGCTGCTGCTGATCGCGTATCGCCGCATCGGCAGCATCGTGCTGAGTATCTTGCCGCTGGCGAGCGCGGGACTGGTCGGATTGGCCGTCGTGAGCGCGTTGTTCGGGACAGTGCATGGCATCACGCTGGCATTCGGATTCACGCTCATCGGTGTCGCGCAGGATTATCCGCTGCATTTGCTGAGTCATCGGCGGCCCGATCAGGAGCCCGCGCAGATCGCACGGCACTTGTGGCCCACGCTCGCGACTGGCGTGGCGAGCACGTGTATCGCGTACTTCACGTTCCTGTTCTCGGGCGTGATCGGTCTCGCGCAGCTCGCATGCTTCACCGTTGCCGGACTGGCAGTCGCGGGCTTGACGACGCGCTTCGGCCTGCCGCCGCTGATGGATCGCGCCGCGCAGGACTTCGGCGACTCGCGGTTTCTCGACCGGCTGTGGAACCGCATCGAGGCGCTGCCGCGGATGCGCTGGATCGCGGTGATCATCGCCGTCGTCGCGCTCGCAGCGATCGTGCTGGCGCCGCAACGCTTCTGGGAGAACGACCTCGCGCGGCTGACGCCCGTTCCAGAAGATCTGTTGGTTCAGGACCAGCGGCTGCGCGCGGAGCTCGGCACTCCGGACGTGCGTTACTTGCTCGTCGTGGACGCGCCAGATAGCGACGCCGCGTTGCGCCAGCTGGAAACTCTCGATCCGGCGTTGCAAGCATTGGTCGCGCGCCGCGCGATCGGCGGATACGATCACGCCGCGCGCTACGTCCCGAGCGCCGAGACGCAGTTGCGTCGCCGACATCGTCTGCCGAATGACGACACGCTGCGCGATGCCATGCGCGCCGCGCTGGCCGACACGCCGTTCCGACCGGATGTGTTCACGCCGTTCGCGCAGGACGTCCAGCGCGCGCGCCGGCTGCCGCCGTTGTCGATCGAGAAGATGCGCAACACCAGCCTCGGCGCGAGCATGGACATGCTGATCTCGCAGCGGCGAGAGCGGACCAGCGCGCTCGTTACATTCAGCGGCGTGCAGGACGTCGCGGCCTTGCAAGCCTTCGCGGCTGCCGCTGGCAACAACGTGCGCCTGCTGGATACGAAAGGGGAGGCGGAAGCGCTCGTGGCCGCACAACGCACACGCATGCTGTGGACGCTGGCGGTCGCGGCGCTGCTGCTAATCAGCGTAATCACGATTGCGCTGCGTTCGAGATCGCGCGTCTATCGCGTGCTGGCGCCGATGGCACTGACGACGCTCATCGTGCTCGCTGCGCTGCGCGTGAGCGGCGTGTCGCTGAACTTGTTTCACCTGATCGCGCTGGTCCTCGCGGCCGGGCTGGGGCTGGATTACGCGTTGTTCTTCGAGCACGCCGCAGCGGATCGTGCCGAGCAACGCCGCACGCTGCATGCCGTGCTGGTCTGCTCGCTTTCGACGCTGATGGTCTTTGCGCTGCTGATGATCTCGGACGTGCCGGTCCTGCGCGCGATCGGCGTGACGGTGACACTCGGCGTGGTGTTCAACTTCGTGCTGGCGTTGCTGCTGACGCGCCCTGCTGCCAAAGAAATGCGGCCGGTCTCGATTTCTTCCCTCATCCCGCAGCAGGGCTCGATGTGCCTGCTCGAGCGCCTGGTCGATTGGGACGAGCGCCGCGTGGTGCTGGAGACCGATACGCATCGGGCGCCGTCGAACCCGCTACGGGTCGGCGACAAGCTGCGCGCAATTCATCTCTGCGAATACGGCGCACAAGCAATGGCTGTTCACGGCGGGCTGCGGATCGGTTCGCGCACGGCGGCGGACGGTATGTTAGTGGCGATGCGCTCAGTCACCTTCACGCGCGACTGGATTCACGATCTACCGTCGAGTCTGCGCGTCGAGGCGGAGTGTCTGCAGCACGATGCAGCCAGCCTGCAATACACCTTCCGTGTCACTCATCGCGGCGAGTTGCTGGCGGAAGGTCGGGCTGCGGTGATGCTGCAGGCTCCGCGAACAGCGTGAGTCACTGCGATCCACTCACTTGCGCATGCAGCAGGCAGTGATCGCTCAACGCGAGGACGACGCTGGCCGGAGTCGAATGCGCGAGTGCTTCGAAGAACGGCAGACAAGGTGCAAGAGCGTTCTCCGCAACGAGCGCTGCCGCGCCTGAGCGCGCCTGCGTGATGTCAGCCGCACTGCCCTGCTCGACACGCAACGCCAACGTGCGCTGGGATTCGCCGCGCGGCGGCGCGAGCACCAACGCGACACCGAGCAATCCGGTGCTCGGCGCAACAGTGCCGAGCGGGCCTTTTGCTTCGACGTCGAAGGCGACACACACGACTGGTTGCTCGTCGCACACGACCTGCGTCGCCGCTTCCAACACGGCGCTCGCGAACGTGTAGCGATACGCGCTGATCGCCGTGTAGGACGCGTGACTGGCAGTGCCGATACTCCAGTAACCTGCGGCCGCGTTGTGGACGGAGTTGTGGAACTTCGTCGGCGAGATGAGCGTCGGTGTGCCCGCCAGCGTCGCGCACATGTAGTCGCTGATCCCGAGATCGCCGTACGTGGACGCGAACACCGAGCGCAATTGCGCGGGCGAGCGATCCGCCGCTTCGCACGCGCGCGCTGCAACTTCGAGCGCGAGCGCGACTGTGTCCGGCGCACGACGCCGTTCTGTCGGCGCGAGCAGGCCCGGCGTCGGTCGGGGCGCGGGAGTTGCAGACGCGTCCTGCTCGCCGCGAATCACCGCACGCGCGATCGTCCAGCCGGGCATGCGCGTGTGCCAGAACGCGACGCCTTCGATCGCAATCGGCGGCAGCGCGCTCACGTGAGATCACCGCGGCCGAGCGCCAGCACGCAATTGCTGCCGCCGAAACCGAAGGAGAAACTCAGCGCGCGCTGCGCCCGCCGCTGCTCGTTCTCGCGGCGAATCTGCGGCCCGCACGCGGGATCCAGTTGCCCGGTGTTGAGCGTGCCCGGCAACCAGCCGCTCTCCAATGCAATGAGACTGATCGCAGCCTCGACGATGCCGGCTGCACCGAGCGTATGACCCGTCCAACCCTTGGTCGAGCTCGCGAACGTGCGCGACGGAAACAGATCCGCAACGAGCCGCGCCTCGACTTCGTCGTTCTTCAAGCTGGCCGTGCCGTGCAGGTTGATGTAGTCGATGCTCGCCGGCGTCAGCTGCGAAGATTCCAGTGCATCCTGCAAGGCGCGGCGCGCACCGACACCTTCCGGATGCGGCGCCGACATGTGATGAGCATCGCTCGACTCGCCGTACCCGAGCAGCCACGCGCCGCTGCCCGCTTCGCGCTCCAGCAGCGCGAAACCCGCGGCTTCGCCGATGTTGATGCCGTGGCGGGCCACGTCGAACGGCCGGCAACGCTCGCTCGCTATCAGCTCCAGCGAGTTGAAGCCGAACAGCGTGCTGCCGCAGAGCGTATCGACACCGCCGACGACCGCCGCATCGGCGAGCCCGGCACGAATCAGCCGCTCGGCCTGGCCGAAAACTTTCGCGCTCGACGAGCACGCGGTCGCGACCGTCACGGCGATGCCGCGCAGCGCGAGTGCGTGCTGCACGAAATCACCGAGCGAATGCGGCGTGTGAACGATCGGCCGACGCAAGTCGGCGGGATAGCGCCCATCGGATTCGAGCCGACGATAGGCATCTTCGCTCGCACCGATGCTCGCCGTGGAAGTGCCGATCAGCACTGCGATGCGCTCGGCACCATAGCGCTCGCGCGCCGCCGCGACGGCGTCGACGAAATCATCGGTGACGAGCCCGCGCCACGCGAGGCGGTTGTTGCGGCATTCCCATTCCGCCCACGCAGCTGGCAGTGCTTGCTCCTCGAGCCCGGGCACGCGGCCGATCCAGGTCGCGAGCGGACTCGCACCGAAGTCGTTGGGCGTGAGGCCGCTGCGCCGCTCGACGAGCGCGCTCAGCGTCGCAGCACGGCCGGTTCCCGCCGCCGAGCACACCGTGTAAGCGGTGACGCGCAACGGCCGGAATTTCAGCGTCGACATGTCAGGTGGTGCGATGACGCTCGATGTGGGCGGCGAGCGAGCGCAGCGAGCGGAAGATGCGCAGATTGTTCTCGTCGTCCGAGCGCAGCTGGAAGCCGTAACGCTTGGAGATCTCGAGCGCCAGCTCCAGCGCGTCGATCGAATCCAGGCCGAGGCCGGTCTTGAACAGCGCGGCCTCCGGCTCGATGTCGGCGGGCGCGACGCCTTCGAGATTGAGCGCGGTCACGATGAGTTCGGCAAGCTCGCGCTCGCCGGCCGACTGAATTGCTGACATGAATAATTTTCTTGACGACGGTGTGGCGCCGCGGGCGAAGTGTATCACCCCTGAAAATTCGGGTTCACTAGTGCGGCCAGCAGCGCTGCGCGCGGCAGTTTGCCGAGCTCATTGCGCGGCAAGGCGTCGACGAGCAGCAGCGGGCGCGGCAGGAATGCGGGGTCGACGCTCGCGGCGAGCTGCTCGTGGATCTGCTCGACGCTGCGGCCCGGCGCGACGACCAGCGCGGCCAGCCGGCGAATCGTCGCGACCGCTTCCGCGCCCGGCTGAAACACTACTGCGTCCTGAACGCCGTCGATAGCGAGCACGCGCCGCGTAAGATCGGCCAGCGATGCGCGTTTGCCTGCCACCTCGATCAGGTCGGCGTTGCGGCCTTGGACGCGAAATTCGCCTGTGCCGTGCAGCTCGACGTGATCCTGCAGCAGGATCGGTTGACGGTTCCACGGCGCCGCGACCAGCGTGCCCTCGGCTGTGGATTCGAGTCGCACGCCATCGTGCAATTTCCACAGCTCGTCCTGCGCCGTGCGACGGCTCGCGAAGGCGCAAGTCTCCGTCGAGCCGAAGATCTCCAGCAGACGTCCACCGAGCTTCGCCTCAACCTCCCGGGCCAATGCCCGATCGAGCGGCGCGGTTGCAGAAACGGTCAACGCGACTTGCGGAAACGGCTGCGGCGACTCGACCAATGCGCGCAGATGCACGGGCGTGCTGACGAGCACGCGCGGCGTCGGCAACTCGTTGAGCGCGCCCGCGACATCCGCGGGAAACAATGGCCGGGCGGCGTGCACCGCCATGCCGGCGATCAGCGGCAGCAGCACGCTGAATTCCATTCCGTACGTGTGCTGTGGAGGAACGGTCGCGAGAATCCACACTGCCGCGTCATCGGCGACATCCAGAGCAGCGCGAATCGCCCGTGCATTGCACGCACTGCTGCCGTTCACGCTGCGCCAGTCCTTGGAGTAGCTCTGCGGTCGCCCGGTACTGCCCGAGGTGAAACCGATGGTCGCGATCTGTTCGGCCGCAATTTCCAGGTCGGTCGCGGCAGCGGCCTGCGACGCCGACAAGGCGGCATCGACGACGGCGTCATCCCAACGATAGCTGCCCGGATGCGCGGCTTCGATCTCCTTCAGGACCTGCTCGGTCCGGGTCGGCGGCAGCAGCGCTGCGTGCCCGACGCTCAGCGCGGCTGCATAGGCCGCGAGAAATCGATAGCGATCCTCACAGAGATTGAGCATCGCGGAGCGAGCGGGCAGCGTGCTCGCGACGGCTGCGACGTCGAGCGCAAATTCGCCGAGTTGGATCTCTCGACCGTCGCGCCACGCAATCGGACGCGCGGCCAGCGCCGGCGCGAACAGCGGCAGCCGTGTCAACACAAGCCGCCGTTGACTGCGATGACCTGTCGCGTGACGTAAGAAGCGTCGGGAGAAAGCAGGAAGGCGACGACTGCAGCCACTTCCTCGGGCGTTCCCGCGCGTTGCGCCGGAATCGCGTCGCGGATGTCCTCTGCAGGCACTTGCTCGTCGATCATGTCGGTCGCGATCAGGCCCGGCGCCACGCAGTTGACCGTGATCTTGCGCTTCGCGAGCTCCACCGCGAGCGCCTTGGTCGCGCCGATGATGCCGGCTTTCGCGGCGCTGTAGTTCACCTGGCCGCGGTTGCCCATCATGCCGGACACCGAAGAGATCGTGACGATGCGCCCCGGCGCATGCCGTCGCACCATCGGCATCACGCACGGCTGCAGCACGTTGTAGAACGCATCGAGATTGGTACGGATGACGCCGTCCCACTGCTCATCTGTCATCGCGGGGAACGCTGTGTCCGCGTACGTGCCTGCGTTGCACACGACGCCGTAATACGCGCCGTGAGCTTCGATGTCACGCGCGAGCGCATCACGGCAGGCGGCGCGATCCGCGACGTCGAATTGCAGCACGCGCGCCTTGCGGCCCATTCCCTCGATGGCACGCGCAACCGCGTCGCCTTCGTCGCGATGCGAATGGCAGTGGACGACGATGTCGAAGCCGTCGGCCGCTGCGCGCAGCGCGATCGCGCGGCCGATGCCGCGACTGGAGCCTGTGACTAGAACCGTATCAGCCATTGCCGACTCACGCCGCGCACAGCTTGGCGACCATGTCGAGCCGCCGCTCCGGCTCGGCGACGAACGGATTGGTTTCGTCCCACGCATAGCCGGCGAGGATCGAGCAGATCATGCGCCGGATCTCCGGCGGCTGCGTCTTCGCGAACATGATGTCCTGGAAGCGCCCGTCGTACCACGCGCGCACATAGGCACGAAACGTATCGACGCCTTTACGCAGCGGCACTTCGAACTGCGACTGCCAGTCGACGGCTGCGCCGCGCAGCTGGGCGTCGAGCACCTGCGCCGCCATGCTGGCCGAGCGCATCGCAATCGTCACGCCGGACGAGAACACGGGGTCGAGGAACTCCGCGGCATTGCCGAGCAGCGCGAATCCCGGGCCGTACATCGATTTGACGTTTGCCGCGTACCCGGAGAGGCCGCGCGCCGGCGTGTCCCACTCCGCATTCGCCAGCACGCGCGCGAGGAACGGCTCCTCGGCAACAACCTGCCGCAGCCGCGCGTCCAGGTCGGTCGGATACGCGTCGAAGAACTCGCGGCGGGCGACGCAGCCGAGCGAGCAACGGCCGCGCGGGAACGGGATCAGCCAGTACCACACGTCGCGATGCCGCGGGTGGATCACGACCTGGATCTTGTTGCGATCGAACGAGTCCGCCGGCGCGTGGTCCGCGACGTGCGTGAACACTGCATTGCGCACAGGAAACGCCGAAGGTGTTTCCAGCTGCAGCAGCTTCGGCAGCGTGCGGCCGAAACCGCTCGCATCGAGAACGAAGCGCGCTTCGACTTCGTATTCGCGTCCCGCATCTTGTGCACGCACGCGCGGTCGCGGCCGTCCGCTCTGGGTCGAAGTGACGTCCACTGCGGCCACTCGCACTTCGTAGCGGATCTCGACGCCCTGCTTCGCGGCCTCGTCGGCGAGCAGCTTGTCGAACGCGGCGCGCTGCACCTGGAACGTAGAATCCCGGCCCGGCGTGAACTTGTCCGCGAAGTCGAACTCGCCGTAGTCGGTGCCGCGAACGAAAGCCGCGCCGTTCTTGTACTGAAAACCGGCGGCTTGCACCGCTTCCATCATGCCGGCCTCGGCGACGAAATCCAGGCAGTGGGCCAGCAGGCTCTCGCCGATGGAGAAGCGCGGGAACTGCTGCGCCTCGAGTACCAGCACGTCCCAGCCGCGACGCTTGAGCAGCGCCGCGGCGATCGAGCCCGACGGTCCGGCGCCGACCACGACGATATCGCGTTGCTCAGGCATTCGCGTTGCGGTTCTCTTCCTGCTGCTGCGCCACGCTGGTACGCAGCGACTTCTTCCACAACAGCACGGGCAGGCGCACCAGCATTTCCGCCAACAACCGCAGATGCAGGGCGACGGCGTGCACGTTGTCGAAGAACACGCGGTAATGCGAAACACCGTCGTGCGGATACGAGACGCGCGTCGGCAGCCAGCGCATGGGCACGTCGCGCCAGTGCAGCCGCACCAGGATCTCAGTGTCGAATTCCATGCGCAGCCCGAGCCGTTGGCTGTCCAGCAGCGCGAGCGTCGGCGCGAGCGGATAAACGCGGAAACCGCACATCGAGTCGACGACGTCGAACGACAGCGTTTCGAGCCAGACCATCGCGTGATTGAGAGGACGTCCGTAGCGACGCGAGGTCGGCATGCTCGAGTCGAATTGCGGCGCGCCGCAGATGAGACTGCCCGGGTAGCTGCGAGCCTCGTCGACGAAGCGGCGGATATCGCCGAGCGTGTGCTGGCCGTCGGCGTCGACCTGCACAGCGTGAGTAAAGCCGTACTGACGAGCAGCGCGCAGCCCGGTGACGAGCGCGGCGCCCTTGCCGCGATTGAACTCGTGTCGCAGCAGCGTTACGTCTGCCAGCTTGGCCAGACGCTGCAGCTCATGAGCGCAGGAAGGATCGGAACCGTCGTCGACCAGAATGACGGGCAGGCCGTGGACGCGGACGCTGTCCACCACCGACGCGATGGCGTGCTCGTGATTGAAAACGGGAATGAGGACGCACGCGGCGAACACGCTATCGACCATGCTTTTGGTTTATGCCACGCGCACTCAACGGGCTGGCAGTTTAGTTGGCGCGGCCGACAGCGTACAGCCGAATAAGAGTTACAGCGTTCAGTTTGGACGCTGGCGCATGCGCTCCCGCAGGCGTTGCCGCTCTTCCGGCGTCAACTCCTTGAAACGCTTGCGCAGTGCCTGGCGCTGCTCGGGGGTGAGGTCGCGGAAGCGCCGGTAGTTGTCGCGGATGCGCGCCTGCTCGTCCTCCGGCAGGTCGTTGAATTGCTGGAAGCGCCGACGGATTTCCCGGCGCTGCTCGGGGTTCAGCTGCTGCCAGCGGCGGAAGCCGTCCCGCACTTCGTCGCGTTGCTCCGGCGGCAGGTTGAGCCAGCGCTGCGAGCTGCGCGCCAGCCGCCTTTGCCGCTCGGGCGGCAGGTGGCCCCAGCGCGGTTCGAAGTCGGAGAGGAGCTTGCGCTGATCGTCGGACAACTGTGCCCACGGCACGCCGGCGGCCGGGGCGGCCCCGCTGGGAATCGAAGGGGTCGCCGGCTCAGCAGCGCGCGCACCTTGTGAGGCAGCGAGGCCGATGCCGAGCGCCAGGACGACCGCGACAAATCTCATTGCTCGTCCAACCAGGCGTAGAACTCCACATCCTGGTCCTGCAGCAGCTCGAGGTCCTCCGAGTCAGCGACGATTTCCAGGTCTTCGAGCGCTGCCGGACCGGGCTGCGGCGACGGCCGGCCCGACCACATCACGATGCCCACGGCGACCACCGCGGCGAGCGCGAACCCACCAGCGGGCGCCCAGACCCAGCGGCGGCGGGCCGCGCCCTGCTTCACTTCGTCCAGCGCGCGATTGCGCGCCTGGGTCAGCTTCGATCGCGTGCGCGCGTCCAGCCGCTCGACGCTGTCCTCGAACAGTTCCCGCGCCTTGTTCTCGAAATCTTCGCTCACCACGCAACTCCCACCTGCTCGCGCAGCGTATGCACGGCCCGCGAATAGTGTGTCTTGACGCTGCCCTGGCTGCATCCCATTGCAGCTGCAGTCTGCGCGACGTCCAGTCCCTCGAACACCCGCAGCATGAACGCTTCCTGCTGCCGTCCCGGCAGCTCCGCCAGGCTCCGTTCCAGAGCCTGCATGGCCTGGTCTGTCGCCAACTGCTCCGCGGGGAGCGGCGCGCGGTCCGGAACCGCCGCGTATTGATCCGCGGCTGCCTCGCCAGCTTCGTCCTGCGACTTCAACCCGGGCAGCCAGGCCATGATCCGGGCCTGGACGCGCCGCCGGCGCTGACAATCGCGAATCCGGTTCTGCAAAATGCGGTAGAAGAGCGGGCGCCATTCCTCGCTCGGGCGGCGGCCGTAGCGGCGTGCGAGCTGGAGCATCGCGTCCTGAACGCTGTCGAGGGCGTCTTCGTCGTGCCGCAGAGCGATGCGGGCCATGCGGAATGCGCGCTTCTCGATGCTCGCGAGAAACCGGTCGAGTGCCCGCGCCTGCTCCAGAATCGGTTCCTCCACGGACGCCTGCGCCCCATCGTCCCACCGCAGGGTGGCGAGGGGCCCGGCAAACGGGGCGAGGCTAACAGAAGCAGGCATCGGCAACCGACCTCGAAACAGGCATTCGACAGGTCAACGCGGCAGGCCAGGATCCGTTGACGAACAAATTATGACCAAAGCCGGAATCTGTCCGTTCATTGCGCACTTGGCGCGGTTCACCCCAGTTGATGCACAGACTTGTCCACAGTTTTTGTGCATAGAGTGCGGCTCGACGTGATCCTCGCAGTCGCCATCGACACGCCGCTGCGGCGGACGTTCGACTACCGGGCGCCGGCTCAACAGCCGGACATCGCTCCGGGCCAACGCGTGTGGGTGCCGTTCGGGCGCCGCCGTGTCGTGGGCGTCGTCGTCGAGCGGCGCGAGCGCACGGACGTGCCGGCCGCCAAACTGCGGTCAGCCTTCGCGGCCGTCGACGAGGAGCCGACGTTCGACGCCAAGCTGCTGCAGCTGCTGCTCTGGTCCGCGGACTACTACCGGCATCCAGTCGGTGAGGTCATCGCAGCGGCCATGCCCGCCCCGCTGCGCGTTGGCGCGCCGCTGCGCGAAGATACGATCGTGTGGTCGCTCACCGATCTGGGTCGCCGCGAAGCGCTCACGCAGCTCACGGCGCGAGCAGTCAGGTTGCGCGCGATCGTTGCAGCGCTTGGCGCCAGCGGCGAGATGACAGCCGACGATCTCGTGGCCGCGGCGGAAAGTACCCCCGAACTCTTGCGGAAGCTCGAAGCGCGCGGCTATGTGAGTCAGACGAAACGCGCGCGCGCCACCGAGCCCGCGACGCCGGCGCCGCGCGCCGGCCCGCTGTTGAACGATGCGCAGCGCGAGGCCGTGCTGCGGATCAGCGGCACGCTCGGCACCTTCGCCTCGCATCTGCTCTATGGCGTGACTGGCAGCGGCAAGACCGAGGTCTATCTGCGCACGATCGCGGCTGTCATCGAGCGCAAGGAGCAGGCGCTGGTGCTCGTGCCCGAGATCGCGCTCACGCCGCAGCTGATTGCGCGCTTTCGCGCACGCTTCGACGCGCCGCTGGCTGTCGTGCACTCGAATCTGAGCGACGGCGAACGGCTGGCGGCGTGGCGCAGCGCCCGCGAGGGCCGCGCCAGCATCATCATCGGCACGCGCTCGGCGGTGTTCAGCCCGCTCGCTCGGCCGGGGTTGATTGTCGTCGACGAGGAGCACGACGGCTCGTTCAAGCAGCAGGAAGGCTTTCGCTACTCCGCGCGCGATCTGGCAATCGTGCGCGCGCAGCGGCTCGGAATTCCGGCAGTACTCGGGTCGGCCACGCCGTCGCTCGAGACGTTGCAGCGAGGTTTGCGTCAGCCGCAGTGGCTATCGCGGCTGCCGCAGCGAGCGGCCAACGCGCGGCCGCCGCGCATGGCACTGATCGACATGCGCGCGCATGGTGAAACGCAGGGCATCGCGACGCCCGCTGTCCTCGCGATCCGCCGTCATCTCGATGCCGACGGTCAGGTCATGCTGTTCCTGAATCGCCGCGGCTACGCGCCGGTGCTGTTCTGTCCTGCCTGTGGATGGTCGGCACACTGCAGGCGATGCGACGCTCATCTGACGGTTCACGGCCGCGCGCGACACCTGATCTGCCATCACTGCGGCGCGCAGCAACCGATCCCCGAGTCGTGCGCGAACTGCGGCCAGCCGGCGAAGCCTGTCGGACAGGGTACGGAACGCATCGAGGAAACGGTCCAGCAGCTGTTCCCGGACGCGCCCCTCGCCCGTATCGACCGCGACGCCGTGCGCCGGCGCGGCGAGCTGGAGGCGACGCTCGCGCGCGTCGACAGCAAGGAAGTGCGCATCCTCGTCGGCACGCAGATGCTGACCAAAGGCCACGATTTCCCGAACGTCACTCTGGTCGTAGTGCTCAACGCCGACCAGGGCCTGTTCAGCGCGGACTTCCGCGCCGGCGAGCGGCTGGCGCAAACGATTGTGCAGGTAGCGGGCCGCGCCGGCCGTGCCGAGCGCCCGGGCGAGGTGCTGATCCAGACGGAATATCCCGAGCATCCGCTGCTGAAATTGCTGCTCGAAGGCGGCTACGAGGCATTCGCCGCCGGAGCACTGCAGGAGCGCGAGCAGAGCGAATGGCCGCCGTTTGCGCGCATCGCACTGCTGCGCGCCGAAGCGACCACCGCGCTCGCACCCATGAAATTCTTGCGTGCGGCGCAGGCCGCCGCGCCTGTCGAAGCGCTGCGCGGCGTACAGCTCCTCGGCCCGGCGCCGGCGCCTATGGAACGACGCGCCGGCCGTTATCGCGCGCAGCTGCTGCTGCACTCGGCTACGCATTCTCCGTTACAGAAGTTCATGAGCACCTGGCTGCCGGCGCTGGAAACGCTGCCGGAAGCCCGCCGCGTGCGCTGGTCCATCGACGTGGATGCGTTGGACCTGAGCTGAAGCCCGACCCACAGCTGCTAGACTACGTTCAGTCAGTACTGACTGAAGTTCTCCTGCTGTGAAATTTCGCGTCGAACAACTCGTCCAGGCCGCGCTCGCCACTCTGCCGGCGGACGTTCTGCCCGCCGACATCGTCCGCCCTGTCGTCGACATCGAGCGCACGCGCGATGCCGCGCACGGCGATTTCGCGACGAACGTGGCGTTGCAGCTGGCAAAACCGGCACGCCGCAATCCGCGCCAGCTGGCGCAGGCGATTCTCGCCGCGCTGCCGGCGAGCGAGCTGATCGAGCGGGCTGAGATCGCTGGACCCGGGTTCATCAACTTCCATCTGTCGGCGCAGGCGTATCAGCAGGAGCTGTCGCGCATCTTCGCGCTGGGTCCCGCGTACGGTTACAGCAAGCGCGGCGCCGGTACGAGCACGGTAGTCGAATTCGTGTCGGCCAATCCCACCGGGCCGCTGCATGTCGGCCACGGCCGGCAAGCGGCACTCGGCGATGCACTTGCCTCGCTGTTGCAATCGCAGGGCTATCAGGTGAGCCGCGAGTTCTATTACAACGACGCTGGCGCGCAGATCCAGAACCTCGCGCTGTCGGTGCAGGCGCGCGCGCGCGGCATCAAGCCTGGCGAGCCCGGCTGGCCCGAAGCTGCGTACAACGGCGAGTACATCCAGGACGTCGCCGACGATTTCGTCGCGAAGAAAACCGTGACCGCGCTGGACGGCGCGGCGGTCAAGGCGACCGGCAAGGTCGACGATCTCGAGGCGGTCCGGCGGTTCGCGGTGGCGTACCTGCGCCACGAGCAGGACGTCGATCTGCAGAAGTTCGGCGTGCGCTTCGAGGTCTACTACCTGGAGTCGAGCCTCTACACCGACAGCAAGGTCGACACGACCGTCAAAGCACTCGTCGCGAGCGGCAAGACGTACGAGAAGGACGGGGCGTTGTGGCTGCACACAACCGAGTACGGCGACGACAAGGATCGCGTGATGCGCAAGTCGGACGGCACGTACACGTACTTCGTGCCGGATGTCGCGTATCACGTGACCAAGTGGCAGCGCGGCTTCGGCGTCGCCATCAACGTGCAGGGCACCGATCATCACGGCACGATCGCGCGCGTGCGCGCCGGCCTGCAAGCGCTCGACATGGGCATCCCGCAGGGCTATCCCGATTACATCCTGCACAAGATGGTGCGAGTGATGCGCGGCGGCGAGGAAGTGAAGATCTCCAAGCGCGCGGGCGAGTACGTCACGCTGCGCGACCTGACCGAGTGGGTCGGCCGCGACGCCGTGCGGTTCTTCCTGATCTCGCGCCGTGCGGATACGGAGTTCGTGTTCGACGTGGATCTGGCGCTGTCGCAGAGCGAGGAGAATCCGGTCTACTACGTGCAGTACGCGCACGCGCGCGTGTGCAGCGTGTTCCGCCAGTTGCAGGAAAAGGGGCACGTTCACGACCGCGAGCTCGGCGAGCGCAATGTCGCGCGCTTGAGCGAGCCGCACGAGAAGGCGCTGATCCGGCGCGTTACTTATTATCCCGAGCTGCTGGAAAGCGCAGCGCGCGCGCTCGAGCCGCATCAGCTGGCGCACTATCTGCGCGATCTCGCCGGCGACTTCCACACTTACTACAACGCGCACACCTTCATCGTCGACGACGTCGGCCTGCGCAATGCGCGGCTCAATCTCGTGGCCGCGACCCGGCAGGTGTTGGAGAACGGCCTGAAGCTGCTCGGCGTGTCGGCTCCGGAGAAGATGGAGAAGTTGTAGTGGCGCGCGACTACAAGAACTCGAAGCGCCGCACCGGAGGCTCCGGCAATCTTTCCGGCATCGCCGGCTTTGTCGTCGGACTGGCGCTCGGCCTCGCGGTCGCAGTCGGCGTGTACCTGTTCGATCGCCGGCCGGCAGCACGCCTCGCGCAGGAATCGCCGCCGATGACGCGCGATGAAGCGCCGGCCGCCGCGAAGACCGCCAAGCCCGCACCGGCGTCGCAGGACGCGGAAACGCAGTTCGAGTTCTACGACATGCTGCCGAAGTTCGAAGTCGTGATTCCGGAGCAGGACGGCACGGCACCGCCCGCAGCCGGCCCGGGCGCAGGCCCGGTGCAGAAACCCGGCGCCTACATCCTGCAGGCAGGCTCGTTCCGCAACCATTCCGATGCAGACCGCGTGCGCGCGCTGATCGCGATGCAGGGTGTGGAGTCGAAGATTCAGAAGGTCACGATCGACCGCGACACCTGGCATCGCGTCCGCGTCGGCCCGATCACGAATTTGCAGCAACTGGAAGACACGCGCAGCAAGCTGAGGAATGCGCAGATCGATGCGCTGGTGATCAGGGTCGGGGAATAAGAAGTCGGGCTTTAGCCCGACTCCTCGCCGAATTGCACGTACGCGCGCACCGGAAACGTCGCGCCTCCCTTCCACGCAATCGGCACCGCATGCAATCGCCCGCCCTGCGCCGGCAGCGCAACCAGGTTCGTCATGTGCTCGCAGATCGGAATCCCCGCGCCGAGCAGGATCGTGTGCGCCGGTCGCACCATGTCCGTCACGTCATCGATGTTCACGGAATCGATGCCGACGAACGCGGCTCCCGCAGCCACCAGATGCTCGCACGCCGCGGCATTGAGAAACGGGTTGTCGCGTCCGTAGCGCTCGGTGCGCCAGTGCTGACTGAAGTCGGTCCAGACCAGCACGGCCGCGCCCCGCACGTCGGTGCCTTTGAACAGCTCCGGACCCACCGCGCGGCCGAGCGAGCGCGCATCGAAAACTCGCACCGGCACGTGCGCGACGCGTTCGAGCGGCAAGCCCGCGAGGTCGGTCGCGCCGCGATGTCTGTGCAGCGGCGAGTCCACGTACGTACCCGTGTTGCCGCACAGGTGCAGCGAAGCGATCAGGAACTCCGACTTGTTCTGATAGCGAGCGCGCGAAGTGTCGTGATCGATGATGACGTGCGCCTCGGGCACGGGCAGCCCGGGATACGTCACCATCCCCGGCTCGATGACGTGGCTGACTTCGATGAACCGCGGCATCAGTCTTCAGCGAGCTGCCGGAAGTCAACGCCGAGCGAACGCAGCTTGCGATACAGATGCGTGCGCTCCATGCCGACACGCTTCGCCAGCTGCCCGACTTTGCCATTGCACAGGATCAGCTGCTGTTGCAGGTACGCGCGCTCGAAATGCTCGCGTGCTTCGCGCAGCGGCAGTGCCAGCAGGTCCTGCTTCACGAGCGGCTCGTTGGTCGGCGTGTGCGCGGCGAGCTCGCGCTCGATCTCTTCGAGCTTGATCTCTTCTTCGCCGCCCATGATCAGCAGCCGCTGCACGAGATTGCGCAGCTCGCGCACGTTGCCGGGCCACGGATAATTGCGCAGCCGGTTCTGTGCAGCCACGCCGAAGCGACGGAACGGCAGATGTTGTTCGTCGACCAGCCGCTCGACGTAGTAACGCAGCAGATCCGGCACGTCCTGCGCATAGTCGCGCAGCGGCGGCACCTGCAAAGTGATCACGTTCAAACGTGACAACAGCTCGAGCCGGACACCCGAGGTGTCCTCGGCGTTGAGGAAGCGCGCAGTCGCGGACGCGATGATGCGAACGTTCGACTTCACCGGCGTTGCGCCGCCGACGCGAGTGAACGTCTGCGCTTCGAGCGCGGCGACCAGCAATCCCTGCGCCCTCTGCGACAGATCTTCGATACCGTTGATGAACAGCACACCGCCGCCAGCCTGTTCGAAGACTCCCGCGTGGACGCCGCCGACATCTTCGGTTCCGTGCAACGCAGCCGCAGCACCTTCATCGCTCACGCCCGTCGCGACCAGTTGCACGAACGGTCCGGCAGAACGCGGGCTCAACGAGTGAATGTAACGCGCGAACGACTCGCGCCCGGACCCCGGCTCACCGACGATTAACACCGGCGTGGAGTGCGGAGCGATCTGCTGAGCTTGCTCGCGCACCGCGTGCATCGCGCGGCTCTTGCCTACCGGCGCGATCAGCGGCGGCACGAGCGAGCGGCCCGACTGGCGGCGATTGCGGCCGGAATCGAGCGCGCGCTCGACGGTGCGCAAGAGCTTGGCGAGCGACAGAGGCTTCTCGACGAAATCGAATGCGCCGAGCCGCGTCGCTTCGACGGCGGTCTCGACCGTGCCGTGGCCCGACATCATCACGACCGGGCAGGAGGCGCCGTTCGGCTGCGCCCATTCGCGCAGGAGCGTGATGCCGTCGGTGTCGGGCATCCAGATATCCAGCAGCACGAGGTCGGGATCGTGCTGCGTGCGGATGGCGCGCGCCTCGGACGCGTCCGCGGCGACGTCTACTTCATAACCTTCGTCCGCCAGGATCTCCTTGAGGAGCCCGCGGATCTCGGATTCATCGTCGACGACCAATATGCGCGCAGCGCTCATGCACGTTCCCTCCTCGCTCCCGTGCGCCGCTCGCGAGTCGGTCCGGTTCGCACGCCAGCGGTCAACGGCAGCTCGATCCGCACGCGCGCGCCACCCGTTCGCGCGTTGTCGGCCTCGATTCTGCCGCCATGTTCTTCGACAATCTTCTTCACGATCGCCAGCCCCAGGCCGGTGCCCTTCGATTTCGTGGTCACGTACGGATCGAACACCTGGCCGATGACGTCGGGCCGGAAGCCCGGGCCGTTGTCCTCGACGGTGATCTCGGCCAGCCGGCCCTCGGCCCGCTCGACCAACCGCGTCTCGACGCGGATTTCCGGATCCCGTGCACCTTCCAACGCCTCGATGGCGTTGGCAAGCAGATTGTGAATGATCTGCCGCAGGCGCCCGCGGTCGGCCTCGATCTCGGTCA